>MKJX01000098.1 GCA_001942415.1 Pseudonocardia sp. CNS-139 | reverse complement strand
ACCACTCCTGCGACAGCAGGTGGCGGCAGAGGCGGTCGGGACCACCCCCGCACGCGCGGGGACCACCGGGTCGAGGAGGCGTCGCCGCTCTCGCCCGCGGGACCACCCCCGCACGCGCGGGGACCACCACAAGGGGCTGCTGGCCGCCGACCTGTGGCCGGGACCACCCCCGCACGCGCGGGGACCACACTTCCTGACCAGGCAGTTCGCCCCCGGCCACCACCGTTCTCATTCAACTCCACCGCCAGATCCGAACACCCCCGGGTCCGCGCCAAGGAGTGCACGGCGGCCGGCTCACCCGGCCTGGTGGGCGGTGTGGTCGACCCAGTGCGTCAGCAGGTCGAGGTCGCCCGAGACCTGCAGGTCGTGGGCCAGCGCGGCGGAGATCGACCGCCGCCTGGTCAGGATGAGCAGCAACGAGGCCGCCGGCCCGCGGACCGTGACGTCCGCCGGGCCGGAGCCCTGCCGCCACGTCGCTCCCTCGGCGCCGCGTTCGATGAGCCACCCGCCGGCCGCGTCGCTCGCCTGCAGGGACAACGTCTGCCCGCTGCCGCGAAGCGCGTCGGCGGAGTCCGGCCGCTGGGCCGCCCATCCCGGCGAGGTCATCATCGCCAGATGGTCGGTGATCGCGGCGGCGGCGAGGTCGGCGTCGAGCCGGTAGGTCACGTCCGCGGTGGCGGCCGCGTCGGCGCGGTGGATGATCGTCTCCGCGAGGACGCGGGGCAGCCAGAACTGCGTCCCCGACCGGCCGTCACCGGCCGGGTTCCACACCGCGCGTGCGTGCCGGCGGCGACGCAGGCCGCAGCCACCTGCGATGCGGCCTCGGTCAGCCAGGACGCCACGCGTCCCGGTCGGCGGGCAGCACCGGGGACGACGTGGGGAGCTGCGACGGGTCGGACGCCCGCTTCTCCACCATCGCGGCAACCCAGTACTGGGTCTGGCCGACGTGCTCGACGAGCTGGCTCAGGGTCCACTCCGGGCATGTCGGCACCGGTGCGTCCACCGCCGCGCGACCGGCGGTCTCGGCGAACCGCGCGGTCTGGTCGACCAGTGCCTGCCCGTACCGTTCCAGCGTCAGCTCGGTCATCTCCCGCAACCCCTCGTCTCGAAGTGTGGTCGAGAGGGAGACCCGCGGCTGCCGTGGAACTCATCGGGCCTGCGCCTACTTCTCGATCTCGTAGCGCAGCAGTGCCAGGCCGTTCGCGAACGAGGTGGCCTCGACCAGCTTCAGGTCCTGCGGATCCTCGAAACGCGCGTTCCCTTGCCGCGTGCCACCGGGCAGACCAGCATCCGGACCTCGTCGACGACGCCGGCGGCCAGCAGGGAGCGCATGAGCGTCAGGCTCCCCCACAGCCAGATGTCCTTGCCGCGCTGCCCCTTGAGCTCCCGGACGGTGCGACCGGGTCGCGCGTCACGGTGGCGGCGGGGAAGTCGCCCCAGGGGGCGTCATCGAGCTTCGAGGAGGCGACGAACTTGGTGAGGTTGTTGAGCTTCTCGCCGTACTCGCCCTGCTCCTCGGCGTACGGCCAGTAGTCCTTGGTCTGGGTGTAGGTGTTCGCGCCGAGAACCATCGTGTCGACCGAGTCGACGAGCCCCATCACGCTCGCCTTGAACGCGGGGTCGGTCTTCTCGGAGAACGGCTCCCCGGACACGAAACCGAGCCCGCCGTCCTCCTCCGCGGCGATGTTGTCGACTGTGACCCACTGCTGGACCACGAGGTTGCGCATGCCGTCCTCCGGTGCGTTCGGTGGTGCGGCCACGCCGGCCGCATCCGCGCCTGGGACGGAGCCGTCCCGCCGGTCTCGACATCCCGACGAAATCCGAGATCGACATCGAACTGATGTTCGAATCCGGGTACCGTCGGTCTCGTGCCCATCGACCTCGCCTGGCAGCCGTCGCTGCTCGACGGCTCTGCCGTCGAGTTCGACGCCGGCTTCCGCGGGCTGCGCCGCCGGGAGCTGGCGGAGGGGGCATGGGTGGACGTCGCGCCCGGCTGGTGCCGCGGGGCCGACGTGCTGTTCGCGCGGCTGCTGGCCGAGACGCCGTGGTCCGGTCCGCGCGACGTGCTGATGTACGAGCGGGTGGTGCGGGAGCCGCGGCTCACGCACCGCTGGCGCACCGACGAGGGGGAGGGGCCGCCGGAGGAGCTTCTGGGGATGGCCGTCGCGCTGAGCGAGCGGTACGGCGTCGCGTTCACGCAGGTCGGGGCCAACCTGTACCGCGACGGGGCGGACAGCGTGGCCTGGCACGGCGACCGGGTGGCGCGCGAGCTGCCGGAGGCGACGGTCGCGCTGGTGTCGCTGGGTGCGCCGCGCCCGTTCCGGCTGCGGCCGAAGGGTGGCGGGGTGTCGGTCGGGTTCCTGCCGGGCCCGGGCGACCTGCTGGTGATGGGCGGGTCCTGCCAGCGCACATGGCAGCACGCGGTGCCGAAGACGCGGGTGGCGCCGCCGCGCATCAGCGTCCAGTTCCGGCACGCGTACGAGCGGTGAGGGGTCAGGTGACGGTGATCGACGCCAGTCGTTGACGGAGGAACTCGCCGGCGTTGACCGGCGGGTAGTGCACCAGTCCGGCGACGTCGGACGGGAGCGTCTGCACGGTGGTCCACGGGTCGGCCTCGTGGAAGAAGACGAGCGAGATCAGCTCCTCGTCGGAGTCGCGCGGGTCCGGTGGGAGCACGC
>MKJX01000097.1 GCA_001942415.1 Pseudonocardia sp. CNS-139 | reverse complement strand
GCGGGCGCCTCGCGCAGCGTTCCTCGGCACCGCGTCGCGGCGGCGGTCGCTCCGGGGCCTGCGCAGCCGCCCGCGCCGCCACCCGGGGCGGGCATCCCGGTGCCCGCGGCCGGTACGCGTGGCCGCTGTACCCGCCGCCCGCGGTGCTCGACCGCTTCCGCGAGCCCGCGCACGCCTACGCGCCCGGGCACCGCGGCGTCGACCTCGCCGGCGCCCCCGGGCAGCCGGTGCTCGCCGCCCGCGGCGGCACGGTGGTGTTCGCCGGGCCGGTCGCCGGCCGACCGCCGTGTCGGTCCGGCACGACGACGGGCTGCGCACCACGTACGAGCCCGTGCAGCCGGTGGTGGCGGCGGGTGCGGTCGTGGCCGCGGCGACGTGATCGGGCTGGCTCCGAAGCCGGGCCATCCGGGCTGCGCGCCTTCGACCTGCCTGCACTGGGGCGTGCGGCGGGACCGCAACGTGTACGTCGACCCGCTCGTGCTGCTGCGGCCGCCGCACGTGCGGCTCCTGCCGGTGCCCCACCCCTGGCCGGGTGACCGGTGAACGGGGCCGTCAGCCGGACGCGAGCTCCGCCATCCGCCCGCGCAGCCGGCCGACCAGCCGGGTGTGGAGCTGGCAGACCCGCGACTCGGTCACCCCGAGCAGCCGGCCGATCTCGGCGAGAGTGCGGTTCTCCTGGTAGTAGAGCTGCACGACCAGCTGGTCGCGCTCGCCGAGCTGGGCCACGGCGACGGCCAGCAGCCGCAGCGTCTCGCGCGACTGCACCACGACCATCGGGTCGGCGTCCGGGTCGGCCGCGAGCAGCTCGGTCAGGCCGCCGCTCTGCTCGTCGAGGGCCTCCACGCTGATCACCTGCACCTGCCGGGTGATCGTGCGCACCTCGTGCGCCGGCACGCCCGAGCTCGGCCGCCAGCTCCCTCGGTGGCACCACGGCGCAGCCGGGCCTCCAGCCGTTCCTGTGCGCGGTCCAGCTCGCGGACGCGGTCGCGCACGCTGCGGGGCACCCAGTCCTGGGCGCGCAGCTCGTCGAGGATCGCGCCGCGGATGCGCTGCCCGGCGTAGCTCTCGAACCGCACGCACCGCTGCGGGTCGAACCGCTCGACGGCGTCGACGAGCCCGAACACGCCGCACTGCACCAGGTCGGCCAGCTCGACGTAGGACGGGAGCCCGGCGCGACGCGCTGCGCGACGGCCCGCAGCAGCGGTGTGTAGTGCTCGACGAGACGGTCGCGCAACGGGCGGGTCGGGCCGGCCAGGTAGATGTGCCAGAGCGCGTCGACGGCGGCTGGATCCGCCGGCGCAGCGTCTCCATCCGGGCTCCGGGGCACGAGCGGCGGCGGCGAGCTGGGCGGGGGCGCGCAGCGCGGACGTGCGGCGCCGCGCCCGTCGCAGGGCCGGTGGTCAGGTGGCGGAGCTGCGCCCCGCAGTGACTTCTGAGCTGCGCAGACGGGACGGGGACGTCAGGCCCGGGGGTGCGCCTGCTCATGAACCACCTTCAACCGGTCGACCGTCACGTGCGTGTAGAGCTGTGTGGTCGCTAGCTTAGCGTGACCAAGTAACTCCTGAACGTAACGGAGGTCCGCGCCGCCCTCGACCATGTGCGTGGCCGCGGCGTGCCGCAGGCCGTGCGGGCCGACGTCCGGCACGCCGGGCACGGCGGCGAGCGCGCGGTGGACCACCTCGCGCACGACACGGGGGTCGACCCGCCCACCGCGGGCGCGAGCAGCAGCGCCGGCGGCGACCCGGAGCGAACGAGCGCGGGCCGGCCGGTGTCGAGCCAGCGCCGCAGCGCTGCCGCCGCCGGCTCGCCGTAGACGACCGTGCGCTCGCGGTTGCCCTTGCCGACGACGCGCAGGCGCGCCGCCCGTGGTCGACGTCGTCGAGGTCGAGCCCGCACAGCTCGGCCACCCGGACCCCGGTGGCGTACAGCAGTTCGAGCGCCGCGAGGTCGCGCAGTGCCAGAGGCTCCCCCTCGGCCGCCCCGCTGGTGGCGGCCTGTAGCACGTCGCGGTCTCAGCGGCGGTGGGCACGTCCGGGAGGGCGGGACGCGGCCGGGGTGACGCGAGCCGCGCCCCGGGATCGGCGTCGAGGCGGCCGGTGCGGCGGGCCCAGGCGGTGAACGTGCGGGCAGCCGCCGCCCGGCGGGCGAGCGTGGACCGCCCGGCCCCGGCCGCGTGGCCGTCGGCCAGCCAGCGGCGCAGCGCTGGAAGGTCCAGCTCGCGCAGGTCGGCGAGCCCGGCGAGCAGCCCGGCCAGGTCGCCGCGGTAGCCCCGGACGGTGTGCGGCGAGCGGCCGCGCTCCAGCTCCAGGTGCCGGACGAACTCCTCCAGCGCAGCGGCGACCGGCGGGGCGAGGTCGGGCGTGGTGGCCACCTCCCGACGGTGGGCCGCGCCCGGTGCGAGGTCAAGCTCCGCTCCGCGTGTCGGGCCGGACGACCCGGCGCCACCGCCCGTCGCGGACCTCGGCGAGCTCGCGCCGCTCCAGCTCGACCAACGCGGAGCGGACGGCACCGATCGGCACGCCCGCCTCCAGCGCGAGCCATCCCGCGTCGCGCGCGGCCGTGGACGGCAGCGCGTCGTGGACCAGGGCGGACACCGCGTCGAGCCCGTCGGTGGGCCGGGCGGGACCCGTCGGGCCGGCATCGGCGAGGCCGGCGCCCAGCGGCCCGACCGCCTCCAGCACCTCCTCGCTGCGTGTGACCAGCAGCGCGCCGTCGCGGACCAGCCGGTGGCAGCCGACCGACATGGCCGACGTGACCGGCCCCGGCACGGCCATGACGAGCCGCCCGAGACCGATCGCGTCGGTGGCCGTGCGCTGGG
>MKJX01000096.1 GCA_001942415.1 Pseudonocardia sp. CNS-139 | reverse complement strand
GCCGGAGTCGCCGGGCGCCCTGTCCTGGGCTGTCGGACCGGGCGTCCCGCCCGTCCGGCCTCCCGGGCGGCCGGTCGGGGTGGGTGCGGGTCCGGCGTACACTCGACCTGCACTTCGGCGCAGCCGGAGTGACTTCGCGCGCTCGCGCACCCGATCGGTCGAGCCGGTTCTCCGGCAGTCGGACGGGAACGGTGGACGGGCGGTCCCGAGCAGGTCGGCGCCACGTCGGCAGTGCAGGGTCCGGCCACCGGCGCGACGCCAGGGTGGTGCGGCCGACCGGCGCTCCGCAGAACCGCGCGCGCGGCCCGAGGGCCGCGCCCCGACCGAGAGGTGCACACCGGCCATGGCCGTCGTCACCATGAAGCAGCTGCTCGACTCAGGCGTCCACTTCGGGCACCAGACCCGCCGCTGGAACCCGAAGATGAAGCGCTACATCCTCACCGAGCGCAACGGCATCTACATCATCGACCTGCAGCAGACCCTGTCCTACATCGACCGGGCCTACGAGTTCGTCCGCGAGACCGTCGCCCACGGCGGCACGATCATGTTCGTCGGCACGAAGAAGCAGGCGCAGGAGGCCATCGCCGAGGAGGCGGGCCGCGTCAACATGCCGTACGTCAACCAGCGCTGGCTGGGCGGCATGCTCACGAACTTCCAGACCGTGCACAAGCGGCTGCAGCGCCTCAAGGAGCTGGAGTCGATGGAGCAGACGGGTGGCTTCGAGGGTCGCACCAAGAAGGAGATCCTCATGCTCACCCGCGAGAAGGACAAGCTCGAGAAGACCCTGGGCGGCATCCGCGACATGGCCAAGGTCCCGAGCGCGGTGTGGGTGGTCGACACCAAGAAGGAGCACATCGCCGTCGGTGAGGCCCGCAAGCTGGGCATCCCGGTGGTGTCGATCCTCGACACGAACTGCGACCCCGACGAGGTCGACTACCCGATCCCGGGCAACGACGACGCGATCCGCTCGGCGGCGCTGCTCACCAAGGTGATCGCGCGGGCGGCGGCCGACGGCCTGATGGCCCGCTCGGCGCGTGGCCGCGGTGAGGGCGAGGAGAAGCCGGACGCCGGCGTCGCCACCGACGAGCCGCTGGCCGAGTGGGAGCAGAACCTGCTCACCAACGGTGCCGGCTCGGACGGCGCGAGCCTCACGTCCGCGGGCGCCCCGAGCGAGGCTCCCGCCCCGGCCGTCGAGACCGCCCCGGCCACCACGAGCAACGGCACGCAGCAGACCGCCGGCTGATCCGCGGTCGCGGGGCCGGCGCACTCCCGGCCCCGGGCGGGACTCGCCCGACCCCTCCCGAAGAGAACGGACGAAGAGAACCACCATGGCGAACTACACCGCCGCCGACGTGAAGAAGCTCCGGGACCTCACGGGTTCCGGGATGATGGACTGCAAGAAGGCGCTCGAGGAGTCGGAGGGCGACTTCGACAAGGCCGTCGAGCTGCTGCGCATCAAGGGCGCCAAGGACGTCGGCAAGCGGGCCGGGCGCGACACCGCCAACGGCCTGGTCGCCGCCGAGGGCGGCACGATGATCGAGCTCAACAGCGAGACCGACTTCGTCGCCAAGAGCGACGACTTCCAGGCCCTCGCCGACAAGATCCTCCAGGTCGCCGTCGCCGAGAAGCCGGCCGACGTCGAGGCGCTGCGCAAGCTGTCGCTCGACGGCGCCACGGTCGACGACGCCGTGCAGGCGCTGTCGGCGCGCATCGGCGAGAAGCTGGAGCTGCGCCGCTACGTGCACGTCGACGGGCCGGTCGCGCTCTACCTGCACCGCCGCGCCTCCGACCTGCCGCCGGCCATCGGCGCGCTCGTCGCCTACGAGGGCGACGGCGAGGACGCCGCGAAGAGCGTCGCGATGCACATCGCCGCCGCCCGCCCGCAGTACCGCACCCGCGACGAGGTCCCCGGCGACGTGGTCGACAACGAGCGCCGCATCGCCGAGGCCACGGCCCGCGAGGAGGGCAAGCCCGAGCAGGTCCTGCCGCGCATCGTCGAGGGCCGCATCAACGGCTTCTACAAGGACGTCGTGCTGCTGGAGCAGCCGTCGGTCCACGAGCCGAAGAAGTCGGTCAAGGCACTGCTCGACGAGGCGGGGGTGACGGTCCGGGAGTTCGCCCGCTTCGAGGTCGGCCAGGCCTGACCGCGGGCAGACGGACCAGGACGAGACGATGACCTCCCCCCGGATCGAGACGGACGGCACCCAGCCCGGCTTCCGCCGCGTGCTCCTCAAGCTCGGCGGCGAGATGTTCGGCGGGGGTGGTGTCGGCATCGATCCGGGGGTCGTCGAGGCCGTCGCCCGCCAGATCGCCGAGGTCGTCGCCGGCGGCGCGCAGGTGGCGGTCGTGATCGGCGGCGGCAACTTCTTCCGCGGCGAGGAGCTGCAGCAGCGCGGCATGGACCGGGCCCGCGCCGACTACATCGGCATGCTCGGCACCGTCATGAACTGCCTCGCGCTGCAGGACTTCATCGACGCGAGCACCGCATCGAGACGCGTGTGCAGACGGCGATCGCGATGGGCCAGGTCGCCGAGGCGTACATCCCGCGCCGCGCGATCCGGCACCTCGAGAAGGGCCGCGTCGTGATTTTCGGTGCCGGTGTGGGTATGCCGTATTTCTCCACCGACACCGCCGGGCGCAGCGGGCGCTCGAGATCGGTGCGAGGTGCTGTTGTTGGCGAAGAGCGTCGACGGGGTGTTCACCGCGGACCCCAAACTCGACCCCGACGCCAAGCTGTACGAGGTGATCAGCCACCGTGAGGTGCTGGAACAGGGGCTGAAGGTCGCCGACGCCACCGCGTTCAGCCTCTGTATGGACAACCGGATGCCCATCATCGTGTTCAACCTCCTGACGGAGGGCAACATCGCGCGAGCCGTGCGGGGTGAGAGGATCGGCACTCTCGTCAGCACCCC
>MKJX01000095.1 GCA_001942415.1 Pseudonocardia sp. CNS-139 | reverse complement strand
ACTTCTTGTTCAGGGTGTCCGCCGCGACCCGGTCGATCTCGAAGTTGTTGTGGCCGCCCAGCAGGTAGTCGTAGACCCGCGCCACCGAAGGCTTGCTGAGGTCGATGTCCGGGGGCTGGCTGGCCTCCTCGGACGTCGCGTAGTACTCGGCGATCTTGTCCTGGAGCCACTTGGCGGGCTCAGCCATTGTCAACCTCCGGCACGCTGGGTACTACTCACCGTAGCGCACGATGTGATCCACAGGAGTACGCGTCACGACCGGCTGACAACCGTCTGTGTGAATCCCGCTCATGGTGCCAGATCCCCCCGGGCGCGGCATTCCTAGAATTTAGCGTGCGTCCATCGATCGGGCCGGGCCGGCGGGACCGGCCGGGAACGGGTAGACGTGTGCCGTGCCGGACGATCGGAGGTTCCCGCGCTCGGTCTACGGCCGCGGCTCGGAGCCGGACCCGCGGTTCAGCCTCGCCAACGAGCGGACGTTCCTCGCGTGGATCCGCACGTCGCTCGCGCTGGTCGCGGCCGGGGTGGCGCTGGAGGCCCTGCCGCTGCCGGTGCACGCGGTGCCGCGGATCGTGGCGGCGGCCCTGTTCGTGCTCCTGGGTCTGGGTGCGGCCGGCCAGGCGTGGCTCGGCTGGCTGCGCGCCGAGACGGCGCTGCGGGAGAACCGCGCGCTGCCCGGTCCGGTGCTCGCGCCGGTGCTGGCGGTGGGCGTCGCGGTCGGCACCCTGGTGCTCGTCGCGGGCCTGCTCGTCCCGTGACCCCGCCCGACCCGCCGTTCGACCCGGGCCTGCAGCCCGAGCGCACGCTGCTGGCCTGGCGCCGCACCTGCCTCGCGCTCGGCGCCGGCACCGCCGTCCTCACCCGGATCGCGCTGCCCGCGGTCGGGCCGGCCGCGGTCGGGGTCGGGCTCGCCGGGCTGGCGCTCACGGCGCTCGCGTGGTTCGGCACGACCCGCCGCTACCGGCGCGCGCACCGGAGCCTGACCGGCCGGAGCGGCGCGCTCGGCCTCGACGGCACGACGGTCGCCGCGACGGCCGCCGCGGCCGCGGTGCTGGCGCTGGCGGGGCTGCTCCTCGTCGTCGCCGGGGGAGTGGCGGCGCTCTGACGGGCCCCGCGCGCGACCGCTACCGGAACGAGATCATCCCTGCGCCGAACGGTGCGACCACCGCGCTCCGCGCCGCCGCGACGCCGGACCGTGACGAGAACGCCCGTCCGTCGCTCGACCGGGTGTGTTCGGCGCATCGCGGACCGTGCGCAGCCCGTGCCCCATCCGGGTGAGTTGGTGACCGTCGTGTTACGTGCGCCGGACGGCTCTGCCGTATGCCGGGAAAACGCGAGGTCAGCGCCGTGAAGGAGGGCCGAAGAGTTCTGTGGCGCGAGTTGCGGGATCGCGGCTGGACATGCCTTGCCATTGCTGTAGCATTGCCGCCGCTGTCGAGTCGAACGGTGGCCGGCGTGTTGGCCCGGCTCGCTGCCCGTCGACTTTCCTCGCCTGACCTGGCCCCGGACAGGAAGGACCAGATGTCGTCGCCCGCCCCGCACATTCCCACCGGCGACCCTCATCGGAATGGTTACATGAATGGTCGCGCTTCGCCAGAGGGAACTGTGCGGTCGGCGCCTGCCGACCGCCTGAGAAAGACGCGGTCGAATATGCTCCTCATCGGCGTGCTGTTGTCGGTCGTGCTCATTGCGGGCGGTATCGCCGCGGTGCTCGCCATCATGAACGGCGACCTCATCCCGGACGTGGCGGCGAGCATCGTCGTGGCGGCCAGCGTGGTCGTGGTCCTCGTGGCGGTGGTCACCGCGCTCGTCGTCCTGCGCCGGGCGCTCGCCGCGGAGGCGGCGGCCGGGCAGCGCGCCGGCACCCGGTCGCGCATCGGCCTGGAGCCGCGCGAGCCCGCCTCCCGGGAGCCGCTGCCGGCCGCCGCGGTCGCGCGTGAGATCGAGCAGAACCCCGAGGTCTTCAGCCGGATCGCCAGCCGCCTGCACGCCAAGGTCTCCCGCGCGTTCGTCGACCTCGACGCGCTGGAGCGGCGGATCGAGGACCCCGAGCTGCTGGCCACCGTGTTCAGCCTCGACCACCTCGTCACCCGCATCCGCCGCGAGGTGGAGAACCTCTCCGTGCTCGGCGGTGACGTCCCGCAGGCGCGCTCGACGCAGCCGGCCGAGGTCAACCAGGTGCTGCGGCTCGCCGTCGCGTCCACCGAGCACTACCAGCGGATCATGACGTTCCCGCTGCGCGGCGTGAAGATCCAGGGCCACGTCGTGGCCGAGCTGATCAACCTCCTCGCCGAGCTGCTCGACAACGCGACCACGTTCACCCCGCCACAGCGCCGAAGATCGCGCTCACGGCCTCCCGGGTGGCCGCCGGTCTGGCCGTCGAGGTGCACGACCGCGGCATCGGCATGCCGACCGACGACATCGAGCGGGTCAACCGGCTGCTCGCCGGCTACACCGACGTCGACCTGCACCAGCTGCTCAGCGAGGGCCGCATCGGGTTCGCGGTGGTCAACAAGCTGGCGCCGCGGCACAACATCCGCGTGCAGCTGCGGGCCAACATCTTCGGCGGCATCGACGCGGCCGTCGTCATCCCGCACAACCTGCTCATCGAGCCCGACGAGCGCTACGGCGCGGCCGCGCACGCGGCGTCCCGGCGGCTGGAGGCGCGCGCCGGCAACGGGCAGCTCCCGCAGGTCCCGCAGCAGGTCACCGGGCCGCCGCCGGCCGCGCCGGGCACCCCGAGCCCGGCCCCGCGCCGGTGGGGGACTGGCCGTGGCCGACGCTGACCGACGCGAGCGCCGGACGACCTCACGAACGGCCGGCACAGGCCGGATCGTGGCGTTCGTCCAGTCGATCGTGCGGCTCACCCTGCTCGCGTCGGGCCGGGCGACCGTCCGGGCGTCACGACGGGCCCGGTCGCGACCGTGG
>MKJX01000094.1 GCA_001942415.1 Pseudonocardia sp. CNS-139 | reverse complement strand
CAGACCGGCGTGACGGAGCGCGCCGCCGGCGCGCCGGGTGGCCGCGCGCTGCGTGCGCTGTTCGCCGAGCCGGCCGTGCCGCTGCAACGGGTGGCCGCCGAGCCGGAGCCCGCGCCGGCGGAGCCCCACGAGGAGCGGGCCGAACCCCTTCTCCCCGTCCCGTTCCCGCGGCGCCCGTCGGACGCCGGCCCGGGGGAGCAGCAGCCCGCGCTCGTGACGCTCACCGGCGAGCACCAGCAGGTCCGCACGGGCGCGCTGGCGGTGCTCGCGCTGCCGCCGGTGCCCGAGCCGGAGCCCGAGCCTTCGCCCGAGCCCGGCCCGGCGGCGGCCGAGGACCGGCCCGCCGCGCCGGGCTGGCCGGCGCGGCGCCCCCGCCCGAACCGGGCGGCGGCCGCGGCGGCGGTGCTCGCCGAGGTCGTGGCGGAGGGGGGCGAGCCCGAGCACAGCCTCGAACTCGAGCTCGAACAGGACGAGCCCGCCTCCGGGCGGGCGCACCCGCCGGTCCCGGCGCAGGCGACCCCGTCCGAGGACCCGGAGCAGGACGTCGAGGCCGGCCGGGGCTGGGCGCCCGTCGCCGAGCCGGGTGTCGACGCGGGCCGGGGCTGGGCGTACGCCCGGGCGGCCGAGCCGGACGTCGCGGTCCCCTCGGCGTGGGAGCCCGCGGAGGCGGGGCCGTCGGGCCGGCCGTACGTCGAGGACACGGGTGGATGGGCCCGCCCGGTGCCGGCCGCCGGCCGAGCCGCCCGGGGCTGGGCGTCCCCGCAGGCAGCGCCGGTCACCGTGCCCGCCCCGTGGTGGGCCACCGGCGCCGCGGAGCCCGACCCGGTCCCGGCCACGGCCGCCCCGCTCTTCGACACCGGCCCCGCCGACGTGCACGCCACCGGCCCGCTCCCGCGCGCGCTGCCGCGGCGCACCCCGGGCCCGCTGTCCGCCTGGGACACCATGGAGGCGGGCCCGGTGAGTGCCCGGCCCGCCGTGCTGCGCCAGGCGTTCTCGTCCGACATGAGCACGATGCGCCGCATCCTGGACGGCCTGCGCAAGCTCGCCTGACCCGCCCGGCCGGCGGGCGCACTGCTCCGAAAAGCGCATCCGGATCCGCGCGTTCGTCAGAGCGGGGGCGGCGCCGAAAGGGTGGAATTTTCCGCTCGGCGCCGCTGTGGCAGTATTCGCCGCAGCGAGAGGATTGCGGCTTGAGCGTGCTCCCCGATGCGCTCCGGGAACTGCTGGCGTTGCCCGGTTCGCGCTATTCCTGCGTCGCCGATCCGGCGACCGGTGCGGTCGTCGCGGAATTGGGCTCCGGTAACGGTTCGGGGGCGAGTGGCGCTGTTCTCGGCTGGGGTGCGGACGCCGCCCGTTACCTCGCGGCGGCCGCCGAGGACGACCTCGAGGACCTCATGATCACCTCGCGCCGGGCCTACCACCTCGTCCGGCAGGTGGAGTCCGGTGCCGGCCCGCGGCTCCTGATCTACCTCTGTCTCGACCGGCGGCGCGGCAACCTCGCCGCCGCCCGTCGCGAGCTCGCCGCGACCCGGCTCGACCGGAGCGGGCGACCCCCGCCCGCGTCCCCGACCAGACCCCGCCACCAGCGGCGGAGCGCATCCCGACGCCGAGACCGGCGCCGAACCCCGCGCCCTCGGCGGAGCCGGCCGTGCCGGCGCCGCGTCCGCATCCCGGGACGCCGCGCGGGCCGGCCGGCCCGCCCCCGGAGCTGCCGCGCCGGGCACCCGCGGCCCTTCCGCCCCCGCCGCCGCAGCCGCGCCGGGCGGGCCCGGAATGGGCGACCGACCTCTCGACGATGCGACGTCTCCTGGAAGGGCTGCGGAAGTTGGCATGACAACCCGGCGAGCAGTTGGCATATCAAGTCGGCGCATTCCGGAGTAGTGTCCGGAAAGTCGACCCTTAATTGTTGGGGTGAACCGTGCCGGGCTATCCTCGGCAGCCCCGAACTAACGTGCACCGGGCCCGTCCCCGAGGGTCCGGAGAACAGTGCTGGAGGCATGCAGGAATGGCAAATGTCGAGCAGTCGCTGGACATGGCGGCGAACATCAAGGGCGCGTTCGCGGTGGCGATCGTCGACTACGACAGCGGCATGACCCTCGGGTCGCGCGGCGGCAGCCCGGAGTTCGACCTCGACGTCGCCGCCCCGGGCAACAGCGACGTGGTCCGCACCAAGCTCGAGGTCATGCAGAAGCTGGGCCTGCGGGAGACCATCGAGGACATCCTGATCACCCTCGACACCCAGTACCACCTGATCCGGATCATCCGCGGCAACACCGAGGAGCGGCTCTTCTTCTACCTGGTCCTCAGCCGGGCGCAGGCCAACCTCGCCATGGCCCGCCGCGACCTGCGGGTCATCGAGCAGCAGTTCTACATGTCGGCTCCGGGCCAGGGCCGCCCGGCGGACCCCCAGGCGTTCTTCCCGACGAGCGGCCAGCGCTGACCGCGCTCCACCGGGACGGGGACGGACGAGGATGGGGCGACACCGCCACGCGGTGAACGTGAGTGCCGACGGGCTCGCGACCGTCCTCGGGCCGCTGCTGCGCGACCCCCGCGTGACGGCGGCGACCCTCGTGGACGTGGACAGCGGCATGGTCCTCGACGCCTGCCGCTCCGGCGCGCCGACGGCGTGACCGACGGCGTCCCCCACGCGGACCTGGAGATCCTCGGAGCCGGCCACGCCGAGCTGGCGCGTGTCGTGCTCGCCCTCGGCGCGGGTCCCGACTGCGAGGTCGTGGTCGGGGCGGGCGGCGGCCGCCACCACGTCGCCCGTGTCGTGCCCGACCCGCACGGCGACCGGCTCGTGCTCGCCCTCGTCGTCGACGGTCCGCGCCGCACCGTGGACCGGACCCTGAAGCGGCTGCGGCAGGTGCCCGCGGACGCGCTGACCGCCGGGCCGACGACGTCCCGGCGCTCGGTGCCCGGCCGGTGGCAGCCCCCGCTGCGCCGGCCCGCGGGGCCGCGCCCGGCCGGTGCGGCCGGGGCCTGGCAGGCCCCGGCCGCCGCCGGACCGGAACCCGGTCCCGGCCCCGGACGGGAACCGGCCGCGCACGACCCGGCGATCAGCCTGTTCACCCCGCCGCGGCCCGACACGGGTCCGCGGCGTCCGTGGTCGCGGCCCTCGTCGGAGTCGC
>MKJX01000093.1 GCA_001942415.1 Pseudonocardia sp. CNS-139 | reverse complement strand
CGCCGGCTAGCAGAAGACGCCGGGGACTGACGGACCAGGTTCTACAACGCTCTCTTAGACTGCGCCCCGTGACGACGACCGTCCCGCGCGGCGCGGGGCTCGCCGACGCCGTCCGCGACGACGCCGCACTGCGCCGGTTCCTGCACGGCCTGCCCGGCGTCGACCAGGTCGGCGTCGAACGGCGGTCGGCCACGCTGGCCACCCGCAGCATCAAGAAGGAGTCCAAGCTCCAGGCGATCGACTTGGCGATCTCGATGATCGACCTGACGACGCTGGAGGGCGCGGACACACCGGGCAAGGTGCGCTCGCTCTGCGCGCAGGCCCGCCGTCCCGACCCGGACTACCCGGACGTCCGGCAGGTCGCGGCCGTCTGCGTCTACCCGGACCTGGCCGGCGTGGCCGTCGAGGCGCTGCGCGGAACGGGCATCGCGGTGGCGTCCGTCGCGACGGCGTTCCCGTCCGGCCGCTCGTCACGGGCGGTCAAGCTCGCCGACACCGCGCTCGCCGTCGAGGCGGGCGCGCGCGAGATCGACATGGTCATCGACCGCGGCGCGTTCCTGACCGGCCGCTACGGCGCCGTGTACGAGGAGATCACCGCGGTCAAGCAGGCCTGCGGCCGCGCCCACCTCAAGGTGATCCTGGAGACCGGCGAGCTGGCCGGCTACGACGACGTGCGGCGGGCGTCCTGGCTCGCGCTGCTCGCCGGCGCGACGTGATCAAGACCTCCACGGGCAAGGTCTCCCCCGCCGCGACGCTGCCGGTCGTGCAGATCATGCTGCAGGCCGTGCGCGACTGGCACCGCGCCACCGGCGAGCACCGCGGCGTCAAGGCGGCCGGCGGCATCCGCACGGCCAAGGACGCGATCCGGCACCTCGTGGCCGTCCACGAGGTCGCCGGGGCGGACTGGCTGACCCCGGACCTCTTCCGGTTCGGCGCGTCCGCGCTGCTCGGCGACCTGCTGCGGCAGCGGCGCACCCAGCTCGAAGGCCACTACGCCGACCGCGACCACATCGGAGGCGCCTGATGGTGGACTGGACCTACGCCCCCGCACCGGAGTCCGCCGCGTTGGCGAACCTCAAGGACGGCTACCGCCCGTACGTCGACGGCGAGTTCGTCGACGGCACCGGCGAGCCGCTCAAGACGCTGAACCCGGCCACCGAGGAGGTGCTCGCCGAGGTCGGCACCGCTGGCCCGGCCGACGTCGAGCGGGCCGTCACCGCGGCCCGGCGCGCGTACGAGCAGGTCTGGGGCCCGATGCCGGGCGCGGAGCGGGCCAAGTACCTCTACCGCATCGCGCGGGTGGTGGCCGAGCGCTCCCGCGAGCTGGCCGTGCTGGAGACGCTGGACAACGGCAAGCCGATCCGCGAGTCCCGCGACGTCGACGTGCCCACGGCGTCCGCGCACCTGTTCCACCACGCGGCTGGGCCGACAAGCTGGAGTACGCCGGGCTCGGGCCGCGCCCGCGGCCGCTGGGTGTGGTCGGCGCGGTGATCCCGTGGAACTTCCCGCTGCTCATGGCCGCCTGGAAGATCGCCCCGGCGCTGGCCTGCGGCAACACGATCGTGCTCAAGCCGGCCGAGACCACCCCGCTCACGGCGCTCGTGCTCGCGGAGATCGCGGCCGACGCCGGGCTGCCGCCCGGGGTGCTCAACGTGCTCCCGGGCGCGGGCGCGTCGGGGCCGCGCTGGTCGGGAACGGCGGGCTGGACAAGGTCGCGTTCACCGGCTCCACCGACGTCGGCAAGGAGATCCAGCGGCGGCTGGCCGGCACCGGGCGGCGGCTCACGCTGGAGCTGGGCGGCAAGGCGGCCAACATCGTCTACGACGACGCCGCGCTCGACCAGGCCGTCGACGGCGTGGTCGACGGGATCTTCTTCAACCAGGGCCACGTGTGCTGCGCCGGGTCGCGGCTGCTGGTGCAGGAGTCGGTCGAGGCCGAGTTCATGGACCTCCTGCGGGCCCGCATCGAGACGCTGCGCGTCGGCGACCCGCTGGACAAGAACACCGACGTCGGCGCGATCAACTCGCGGGCGCAGCTGGACCGGATCGTCGCCCTCGCCGCCGCCGGCGACGCCGAGGGCGCCCAGCGCTGGACCAGCTCGTGCCCGCTGCCCGGGCGCGGGCTCTTCTTCCCGCCGACCGTGTTCTCCGGCGTCGAGCAGACGATGCGGGTGGCCCGCGAGGAGATCTTCGGGCCGGTGCTGTCCGTGCTCACCTTCCGCACCCCGGACGAGGCCGTGGCGAAGGCGAACAACACGCCGTACGGGCTCTCGGCCGGGATCTGGACGGAGAAGGGCAGCAAGGCGCTCTGGACGGCGCAGCGGATGCGGGCGGCGTGGTGTGGTCGAACACGTTCAACCGCTTCGACCCGACGGCCCCGTTCGGCGGGTACCGGGAGAGCGGGTTCGGGCGCGAGGGCGGGGCGGCCGGGCTGGCCGCGTACGTGGACGCCTGACCCGGGCTCGGACCGTCGCGTGGGCGGCGAGCCGCCCGCGGTACGCGCTGTACAGGTAGGCGACGCCCGGACCGGCCGCGATGACCCGGTAGGGGCCGTCCGGTGCGGGCTCGTGCAGGTCGCGGTGCACCACGCCCGCGTCGTGCACGGCGGCCAGGCCACGGGCGAGCCCGCGCAGCGTCGCCGCGTCGAGCGGGCCGCGTTCCTCGACGGCGCTGGCGCTTCCGACGACGCCGGCCGGATCACCCCGCCGTGATCGCGTAGAGCGTCGGGCCGACGGCCGCGACCACCGGACCGCCCGCGGGCACCGCCGGCCCGGCGCGGCCGGCGAGCGTCGGGGACGGCGGCAGGTTCCACCCGCCAGCGCGGGGTGCCCGCGGCCCCGTCGAGCGCGATCACGCTGCTCTGCCGGGCGTCGGGCGTGACCGACGTGTCGGCCAGGACGTGCACCGCGCCGCCCGCGCCGGCGGCCGGGCCGAGGCCGCGCGCACCGCCCCGCCCGGCGGTGCCGCGTTCCCCGGCGGCGGTCCAGGTCCAGCGCAGCCCGCCGCCGTCGTCCCAGGCCGTGACGGCGTCCCCGCCCGCGGCGTACAGGCGTCCCGGTCGGCGGTCAGCTCGGCGAGCACCGAGCCGTGCACGCCCTGCCAGCGCTCGGCGCCGGTGCGCGGGTCGAGCGCGGTGCGCGGGTGCGGCCGGCTCCGCGGGCTCCCCGGTGTAGAGCACGTCACCGGCGAGCCCGGCGACGCGCCGGGCACGGGCCCGGCCGCGAGCGCGCGGTCCCACATCCGGGCGCCGGTCGCGGCGTCGAGCGTGAGCAGCCGGCCGCGGGCCGCGACGTGCACGGCGCC
>MKJX01000092.1 GCA_001942415.1 Pseudonocardia sp. CNS-139 | reverse complement strand
ACGCGTCCGCCCCGGCGGCGGTGCTGCACTACCGCATCCGCCAGACCACCCGCCTCACCGCAAGCCTGGAGTCCGCCCACCAGCTCGTCCCCGGCGGGATCGTCGACGAGCGGTGGCGGGTGCACCTGGAGCAGCTGGCCGACGACGCGGACGCGCGCCGGGTCGAGCTGGGCCAACGCACCGCGCACGAGCAGCCCGGGTGGGCGGTCGAGGCGCTGGGCCCGGTCCCGGAGGACCCGATCGCCCGCGCGCAGTGGGAGCACCGGGCCGGGTGGGCCGCCGCGCACCGCGAACTCGTCGGCCACGACGACGCTCTCGACCCGCTCGGCGCGGCCCCGGCGGCCGGGCTGGTCGAGAAGCACACGATGTGGCGGACCGCGCACGAGCAGCTCGACCTGCCCGACCGCGGCCCGGACGAGGCCGCCATGAGCGACGGGCAGCTGCGCTGCCGCGTCGCCGCCTGGGAGCGCGAGCAGACCTGGGCGCCCCGCTGGGTCGGCGATGCGCTGGCCGCGACGTCGGAGCGGCTCGGGAAGCTGCGCGCCGACGTCGCCGTGTGGCGGGCCCGTGCTGCCGATGACGGGGCGCTGCCTGCCGGCGAGCGGGAGCAGCTCGCCGCGGCCGCCGCGGAGGCGGAGCGGGAGGCCGGCGAGCTGGAAGCCGCGGCCGAGCGGCTGCGGGAGGCCGACGACGTGCGCGCCGACTGGTACGCCCACACCGCCGTCACCCGCGACCACGCCATCCGGGCCCGCGCCGAGCTGTCCGAGCGCGGCGTCGACGTCGCGAGCGAGCCGACCGTCACCGCCGCCGAGTGGTTGGCCGAGCACCGCGCGGCGATCGCCGCGGACGAGGCCACGCGCGAGGTCACCGACCTCGACGTCCACGACGAGGCGCCCGTGGACGCCCAGGATGTCCCCGCGAACGCCGAAGACGTCCCGGACGTCCCGACCACCAGTGAGGACGTCCCCGTGCGCGGCGGTGGGACCGCAGTCGAGATCGAGGCCGAGACGGCGGTGCCGGACGTACGGGAGACCGCCACGGCGGACCCGACCGAGCGGCGCGATCCGAAGCGCACCCGGGTGGTGCCGACCGACGACGAGGTTGCGGTCGCCGTCGAGCGGGCCCGTGCCGCGCTGCGCGAGCTCTACGCCCGCGGCCCCGTCGACGAGGCCGCCGTGCACGACGTCGACGGCCTCGACGGCCTCGACGATGAGGGCGGGCCGTCGTTGCAGCGTTGGGCCGACGAGCCGGCCCGCAGCGTCGACGCCGGCGGGGATGTCCCGGCCGACGTCGACGAGCGGGCGGAGGCGTACACGTGACCGCCGCGCGAGCCCGGGCCGCACAGGGCCCGGGCCGCTGTGGGTCGGGTCAGATGGGGTCGGCGAGCCGGGCCAGCGACCGGTACCGCTGCGCGTCCCGGGCGGCGTGCTGCCACGCCTCCTGCCGCTGCTCCGGCGTCCACATGGTGTGCGGCATCAGGGCCAGCCGCTCCCGGTACAGGTGCTCGGCCGAGGGCACCGACCCGTCCGGGAGCCGGCGGGGCAGCGGCACCGGCGGCCGGCTGAACGCGCCCAGCAGCCAGCCCAGCGCGTCTCCCGCACCGACCGCCCAGGTCCGGTCCCGGATCACCGGCTCCCGCGGCTCGACCTCGCCCCACAGCATCGGCCGGTCCCGCTCGATGCAGCCGGCCAGCCGCCACTCCGCCCAAGCGATATCCCGGTCTACCTCGACGCGTTCGGTGATCGGAGCCGGCTGGCCACCGGTCACCCAGTCGATCGCCGCCGCGGCGCCGCCCGCGCGCACCCGCGCCGGGCGGTCGCGGCCCCGCTCGTCGCCGAAGATCCGGTACGTCATGCGGTGGGCGTCCGCCACCGACAGCACGTCAGGCACCACCCAGGCGGGAATCACGGCGCGGTCGCTGCTCACCCACCCAGCGTCGCACGTCACACCGACGAAAAGGGGTCGCGACCACGAGCCGTCGGCCAGCCGTGGACACGGTGCGAACTCGCCAGCGTCCTTAACGCCTCTGCGGACCAGACCATTTGGTTGCACGTTCGAGCACGTCACGCAACTGATCGTCGTCGCGGGCGTCTCTCCACTCGACGACAAGGACTGGAGGGTCCTGGGGCAGCGTATTCACTCGCGAGAGTTCATACATTCTGCCGAACTCCGGGCTACGGTTCGTCACCAACACGATCGGCCGCTGTTCGTAGTCTCGCAGGCCCCTCATTATCTGTGCGAAGTTGCTTCCGAAGATGTCGGGCGGTGTCGTGCTGCCTCGGTAAACTGCAAGAGCGAGCGGGGACTGCCCGGCATCGATCTGCAATGCCTGGTTTGTCCCCAGGGCCATTTCGACGGCTGTCGCCTTTCTGCGTGTCCGGAGGTCGAGCGTCTGCTCAGCGATCCTTCGGACTGCGTCCATTGCTTCTCGCGCATAGTGCTGCTCGCGCAACAGGCGGACCGCAGGAGCCACGTCCAATCCTGGATCTGCGGCCTTCGCGCCCTCGATCACTCCGCGCGCGAGATCCGTATTCCCATCCGCGAGGGCCTCCTTGACGCTGTCGACTGTTCGCGCGCTACTCGCTCGTCGAGCGAGATCTATCGATTGAGTCGTCGCACGGCGGATCGCCGTTCCCTGGATAGCGATCAGCATGAGAACGGACCCGATGAGGATCAGCGCGGCCGTCCCTGCCTGATTCTCGCTATAGAAAGCGGCTAACGTCCCGAATGTCACCATGGCAGCGCCGACGAGGCCCGCAGACGCGCGCTCATACCAGACAAGGTCGCGGCCGTCGTCAGGTTCCCCGCCAGCGCTGGGCGGCGGTGTTGCTGGGACCTGCAGCGGTGGGGGCGCTGGTTCCGGACGGTCCTCGGTCTGGTCCGACACGGTCACCCCTTCTAGCGTCTTCCGGCCCGGTGGACGGTAGCGGAGAGCGCGCCCGCCGCCGCGCCCGGCTCGCGATGACGCCAGCTGCTTCTAGGGAAGGAGTGCGCTCGGCGTCGGGCTGGGTTCGCGCTCAGGGCCGCGCGGGCCGAGAGACCTGATCGACCGCCTGCGGCGGGGGCCTGTCGGCCCTTGGCTTAGCACGGCCGCACTCGGCATCAAGGATCGCTCCGCAGGCTCCGCGATCGCTGCGCGACGGCCCTGCGGGCCGCCCTTGACCCCGAGCCTCCACGGCCGCGCTGGACCGCCGTAACGGCGGCAGGGGAGAACGCGCCCCCGCCACCCCTACGGGGACGGGCCAACAGGCCCTACTGGCCTTTCCAGCAGCGACGATCGGGAGCACGAATGCACATCCGGCCAAGCATCATCTTCGCGACCGACACCTGTACCGAGTGCCACCAGCGGCTGGAGCTGCGGCCCACCGTCGACGGCGCGGCCCTGCTCTGGCGCGGCATCGACTTCGAGGGCCACACGAGCGTCAGGTGTCTGGCCAACCCGGCCGACTGCGCGGCCTGCGGCGGGACCGGTGACGACCCGGAAGACCCGGAGTGGGCCTGCAAGGACTGCGACGGCGACGGCACCGTGAGCGCCCGCTGGCACACCCCCGCCAACCACGTCAGCCGGCCCGAGGACGAGGAGGCGACGCCCGCGCCGGCGCGGCTGGCCGCGCTGGTGGCGGAGCTGAACGAGCTCGCAGAGGCGT
>MKJX01000091.1 GCA_001942415.1 Pseudonocardia sp. CNS-139 | reverse complement strand
GGCCGGGGAGGTGCTCGGGGAGCGCATCGTGCTGCCGGCCCGGTACGTGGCCGAGGACGTCGCACTCGGCTACGTCTCCACCGTGCACGCCGCGCAGGGCTCGACCGTGGACACCACGCACTCCGTGATCACCGGCAACACCAGCGCGAAGGCGCTCTACGTGGCGATGACCCGCGGCCGGGACGGGAACACCGCGCACGTCGCACCGTGAGCGCGGTGGAGGACCCGGCGCAGGGCGGCCCGGAGGAGGGCAGCCAGCACCGGGACCCGGTCGCCGTGCTCGCCGGGGTGCTCGACCAGGACCCCGACGGGGCGGCGACGTGGTCGGCACTGGCGACCGCGACGGCGTCGGCCGAGAAAGCGGCCGTGGTACGCACGCCGGCCGAGCTGCTCGCCGACGCCGCCCAGCTCGCCGCCACCGCGCGCACCGCCACGTGGCTGGACCGGCTCGCCGCCGACGGGGTGATCGCACCGGCCGACCGGCAGCGGATCGCCGCCGAGGACGGGGCGGCGTCGCTGACGCGGGCGCTGCGCCGCGCCGAGCTCGCCGGCCGCGACCCACTCGCGGCGCTCGTGGCCGCGGTCGCGGACCGGCCGCTGGACGGGGCCCGCGACGTCACCAACGTCATCTACTCCCGCATCCGCGACGAACACCGCCTCGACCCGGTCGGCGAGTCGTGGGCGGACTGGACGCCGCAGGTGGAGGACCCGCAGTGGCAGACCTACCTGGACAGCCTCGCCGCTGCCGCGGACGAGCGCGCCGCCCAGCTGGGGCGTCAGGCCGCCACCGAGCGGCCCAGGTGGGCGGTCGAGGCGTTCGGCGAGGTGCCCGAGGCCAGTGGCGCGCGGTCGGAGTGGGAGCGCAACGCCGGCACGGTCGCCGCCTACCGGGAACTTTGCGCCCGCGACGATGACCAGCCCCGCGGCAGGGCAAGCTGGGCCCACCCCGCAGCCGAGGCCGCGGACGTGCTCGGGGCCGCACCGAAGCCGGGCCAAGTCGAGGCATACGCCGCCTACCGCGCCGCCTGGAGGGCACTCGGACGGCCGGAGGTGGACCGCGAGGTCATGGAGCTGTCCGACGGACAGCTACGCGTCCGGATCGCCGCCGCCAAGCGGGAAGAGACCTGGGCGCCCCGCTACGTCGACAACGAGCTCGCCGGCACCCGCCAGGCCGCCGACAGCAACCGGCAGACCGCCGCCCTCCGGGCCGCCGAGGCCGACGCCGCGACCGACCCGAGCGAGCGGGCCCGGCTGCAGCAGGAAGCCCGGGACGCGGCCGCCACGGCGGAGACGCTCGACCGGCAGGCCGAGGCCCTGCAGCAGGTCGACGACGCCCGCGCCGACTGGTGGATGGCCACCGCCGTCACCCGCTCCAACGCCGCCGACGCGCAGGCCGAGCTGGCCGCCCGGCACGCCGACGACGCCGAACCCGAACAGCTCGTCACGGCGGAGGAGTGGCTGGCCGCCGCCCGCGACGCCGACGCCGTCGAGGACGTCCACCGGGAGGTGGTTGACGAGTCCGAGTTCACCGACGCCGAGCACGACGCCGACCGGGCGACCCTCCCGGCCCCGCGCCGCGCGACGGTCAGCGAGGAGGAGACGGTGTTGGAGACCGGGGTCGACGACGTCCGCGCCGTCGCGGCGCGCGAGCCGCGGGAGCGGGACGAGGACGTCGTGCGGGTGCCCGCTGCGGGCGAAGTCGAGGCCGCGGTGCAGCGGGCCCAGCGCGCGATCAACGAGATGCGGGCCCGGCAGGTAGCCGACGAGCGCGCCGAGGCCGAGGAGCGTGACCAGCAGCTCGCCCAGTGGCACGCCAAGGACACCGCGGGCGCGGACGACGGCCGGGACGCGGCGGCCGGCGAGGATGTCGCCCGCTACGGCGACCAGTACGCGGACGCATGACGAATCAGCAGCAGCGGCCGGCCGGGTTCAGCGCTCGGCCGGCCCGCCCGCGTCGACGGGAAGCGGCAGGGCGGCGGGCCGGACCGGCGCCACGCCCAGCGCAGCGTCGCCCGAATGCCCTCGCACCAGCCCGGCCGCGACTCCAACAGCTGCGGCTGGCGCTGGTCGAGCATCTCCGCCGCGAGGTACTCGGCTTCGATCAGCTCCTCATGCGCCAGGAACCGACGCCGGCCCGACACCGGAGCCGACGCGAGAAACCGACGGCCGTTCAGCTCGACCGTCGAACACGCCAACCACCGACAGGTCACCACGACCCCGCCCGCATACCAATCGCCGTCCTCGTTCGCCTGCTCGGCCGCGGTCCAGACCGCCACGAACTCGGACAGCGGGACCCGCAGGTTCCCCGCCGGGATGCGGGCGACGTGCCGATCCGTGATGAGCATGCCCCGAAGGATGCCCGACGCCGCCGACAGTTTCCCTGTCAGATCACCGCACAACTGCCGAGAAGGAGGTGAAATCCACGATGGAACATGAACAGCCGGTGAGGGTCCTCCTCACAGTCGAGGCCGCGGCGGAGCGGTTGTCGATCAGCCGAACGCGCATGTACGCCCTGATAAAGGATGAAGAGATCAGCAGCGTCAAGGTCGGTCGGCTTCGGCGCGTCCCGCTGGACTCGCTGCACGAATTCACACGCCGGTTGATCTCTGCGCAGCAGACGACATCCACCTCCGGCAGCTAGCCCGACCACGAAGCAAAGGACCCCCCATGCCTCGCAGACCTCGACCAGAGGGAACCCGAGCCCCCAACGGGGCGTCGACCATCTACCTCGGCAAGGACGGGAAGTGGCACGGCCGCGTCTCTGTTGGCCTCAAGGACGACGGCTCGCCGGACCGCCGCCACGTTGAGCGCAAGACCGAGGCCGAAGTCATCGACGCCGTCCGCGCGCTCGAACGGCAGCGCGACGACGGAACCGTCCGGAAACCGGGCCGCGCCATGACCGTGGAGGAATGGCTCATCCACTGGCTGGAGAACATCGCGAGACCGACCGTCAAGTACAAGGCGTACCAGGCATACCGGACCGCGGTTCACACCCACCTGATCCCCGGGCTCGGGAAACACCGCATCGACAAGGTCGAGCCGGAGCACTTCGAGCGCCTCTACGCACGGATCATCAAATCGGGCCGGAAACCGGCGACGGCGCATCAGGTTCACCGCACCGCCCGCACGGCGTTCGGGGAGGCCCGACGCCGGAAGCGGATCGTGGCGAATCCCGTCGAGCTGGCCCGCGCGCCGCGGGTCGAGGAAGAGGAGATCGAGCCATTCGAGATCGACGACATCCGGCGCCTGATGACGACCGCGCTGCGGCGCCGCAACGGCGTCCGATTCGTGCTCGCGCTCGCACTCGGCACCCGGCAGGGCGAGTCGCTCGGATTCAAGTGGACCAGGTACCAGCCCAAGGAGAAGAAGCTCCGCGTCGCGAAACAGCTCCAGCGCCGGACGTGGGAGCACGGCTGCACCGACCCGCACGCCTGCGGGACGAGGTACCACAAGACCGAGCCGTGCAAGGAGGGCTGCACGCGCCACACGAGGGCCTGCCCGCCGCCGTGCCCACCCGACTGCACCAGCCACGCCCGCAAGTGCCCCCAGCGCCACGGTGGGGGGCTCGTGGAGGCCGACGTGAAGTCCGACGCCGGGCGCCGGGGCATCGTGCTGCCCGACCAGCTCGCCGCGCTCCTCGACGACCACCGGGCCGCGCAGGACCGCGAGCGCACCCACGCCGGGACCGA
>MKJX01000090.1 GCA_001942415.1 Pseudonocardia sp. CNS-139 | reverse complement strand
CGCCGTGCAGGCGCTCGACGCGCTCGGGGATCGTCGACGCGGAGACCAGCAACCCGTTCACCGACCGGTTCTTCTTCTACGCCGTCGCCACGCTCAACGTGGTGCACCACGGCTTCCCGTTCGTCGCGCTCACCGTGCTGGCCGGGCTGATGACCGTGCCGCGCGAGGTGACGGAGGCCGCGGTCGTCGACGGGGCGAACGCGTGGCGGCGGTTCTGGTCGGTGACCTTCCCGATGCTGCGGCCGGTGTTCGCCGTGGTCACGGTGCTGTCGACGATCTGGGACTTCAAGGTGTTCACGCAGGTCTACCTCATGCCGGGCGGCGACGGCGTCACCCGCAGCGTGCTCAACCTCGGCACGTGGTCGTACGTGGAGTCGTTCGCGCAGAACCGCTACGGCCTGGGCGCCGCGATCGCCGTGCTGCTCACAGCGCTGCTGCTGGTGATCACCGTGGCCTACCTGCGCGTCCTCTTCCGGGAGGAAGAGCTGTGAGCGGCCCGCCGAATGCCAGGAAGGCAGGGGCGTCGCCGGGGACGTGGGTCGCCGTCGCGGCGGTGCTGGTGTTCACCCTGCTGCCCGTCTGGCTGATGGTCTCCACCGCGTTCAACGGGCGGGCGGACGCGGGCTCGCGGACGCTCTGGCCGCAGGAGTGGACGCTCGACAACTTCGCGGTGGTGCTGGGCGCGGGCGGGTTCGGGCGCTACCTGCTGAACTCGCTGGTCGTCGCGTTGGGGACGGTGCTGGCCGGCGCGCTGCTCGCGCTGCTGGCGGCCGTGGCCGTCTCCCGGTTCCGCTTCCGGTTCCGGACGTCGGTGCTGGTGATGGTGCTGGTCATCCAGATGGTGCCGGTGGAGGCGCTGGTCATCCCGCTGTTCATCCAGGCCCGCGGGCTGGGGCTCCTGGACAGCCTGTTCGGGCTGGTCGTGGTCTACCTGGCGTTCTCGCTGCCGTTCGCGATCTGGACGCTGCGCGGGTTCGTCGCCGCGGTGCCCGTCGAGCTGGAGGAGGCGGCCTACCTCGACGGGGCGTCGTGGAACCGGATGTTCTGGTCGGTGCTGCTGCCGCTGGTGGCCCGGGGCTCGTCGCGACGAGCGTGTTCTCCTTCATCACCGCGTGGAACGAGTTCATCTTCGCGCTGACGTTCCTGTCCGACCAGGACGACTTCACCGTCGCGGTCGGGCTGCGCCGGTTCTTCGGCCAGTACGGCACCGACTGGGGTGCGGTGATGGCGGCGTCGACGCTGATCACGATCCCGGTGATGGTCTTCTTCGTGCTCGCGCAGCGGCGGCTGACCGACGGGCTCGTCGCCGGGGCGGTGAAGGGATGACGGGCGACGAACGGCTGGTCGACGGGGTGCTGCTGCCCGGCTTCACCGGCGACACCGTGCCGGACTGGCTCGCCCGCGCCGCCGACGCCGGGCTGGCCGGGGTGTGCGTCTTCGCGCCGAACGTCGGCCCGGAGTTCCCGGCGCTGACCCGCGCGCTCCACGACCGGGCCGCGGCGTTCCTGGTCGCGTCCGACGAGGAGGGCGGCGCGGTCACCCGGCTGGAGCACGCCACCGGCTCGTCCTGGCCGGGCGCCGCGGCGCTCGGCCGCCTCGACGACGTCGCCGTCACGGAGGCCGTCGCCGCCGCGATGGGCGCGCAGTGCCGGGCGGCCGGGGTCGACCTCGCGCTCGCCCCCGTCGCGGACGTCAACGCCGAGCCGGACAACCCGGTGATCGGCATCCGGTCGTTCGGCGCGACCCCGGACCTGGTCGCCCGGCACACGGCCGCGTTCGTCCGCGGGATGCAGGACGCCGGGACGGCCGCCGCGGCCAAGCACTTCCCCGGCCACGGCTCCACCACCGTCGACTCGCACAAGGCACTCCCCCGCATCGACGACACCCTCGCCACGCTGCGGGAACGCGACCTGCCGCCGTTCGCGGCGGCGGTCGGGGCCGGCGTGCAGGCGATCATGACGGCGCACCTGCTGCTGCCCGCGCTGGACGACCGACCGGCGACGATGAGCCCGGCCGTGCTGCGGCTGCTGCGCGAGGACCTGGGCTTCGACGGGGTGATCGTGAGCGACGCCGTCGACATGCGGGCGATCGCGGGCACGGTCGGGACGGGGCCGGGCGCCGTCGCCGCCGTGGCCGCGGGCGTCGACCTCGTGTGCGTCGGCAGCCCGTACAACGGCTACCGCGACGAGGACGGGTACCGCGAGGTCCGCGCCGCGCTGCTCGCCGCGCTGGCCGACGGCACGCTCACCCGCGACCGGCTGGCCGAGGCCGGGCGCCGGGTGGCCGCGCTGGCCGCGTGGGTGCGCGCCGCCCCCGGCGCCGGGCCCGTCCCGCCGGACCTGGGCCGCGCGGTCGCCCGGCGGGTCGCCGAGCCGGCCGGGGACGTGCGCACCGGACGGGGGGCGCACGTCCTCGACCTCACCGGCCCGGCCAACATGGCCGCCGGCCGGGTACGCGAGCCGCGGCTGGTGGCGGCGCTGCGGGCGGCCGACCCGGACGTCACGACCGGCCCGGACGTCCCACCCGACCGGCCGCTCGTGATCGTGGCGGCCGGCCCGTCCACCGAGCTGGACACAGCGCGGGCCGCGCGCCCGGACGCGGTGGTGGTGCACGTGGGGCTGCCGGCGCGCTGGCGCCCGGCCCCGCCCGCCGTGACGACGTGGGGCGACGGGCGGGTGCAGGCGGAGGCGGCGGCGGCCTTGCTGGCCGGGGACAGCGGATTGCAGCAAAGCCACCCCCATGCCGGCTGACTGCGTGAGGGTGGCTTTGCTGCAACGGGGCAGGAGGTGCGTGTGAACGACGTGGCGGGGCTCGACCGGCTGGGCACCGAGGGGGTGCGGCCGGGGCTGCGGGACCTCAACTCCCGGGCGCCGGGCGCGATCGTCGACGAGCTGCTCGCCGCCGAGGCGGCCGTGCCGGCGGTGCTCGCGGCGGCCCGGGACGCGCTGGCCGCGGCCGTCGCGGCGGCGGAACGCGCGCTGCGCGGCGGCGGGCGGCTGATCTACGTCGGGGCGGGCACGCCCGGCCGGCTCGCGGCGCTGGACGCGGCCGAGTGCGTGCCGACGTTCGGGGTGCCGCCCGACCTCGTGCAGGCCGTGCTCGCCGGCGGCGAGGAGGCGGCGGCCATGGCCGTCGAGGGGGCCGAGGACAGCACCGTGGCCGGGGCCGCCGACCTCGCCGCCCGCGGGGTGACGGCCGCCGACCTGGTCGTCGGGATCACGGCGTCCGGGCGCACGCCGTACGTGCTCGCCGCGCTGGAGGCGGCGAGGGACGCCGGCGCGACGACCGTGGCGGTCGTCAACAACCCGGGCAGCCCCGCAGCGGCCGCCGCCGACGTCGCCGTCGAGCTGCTGACCGGGCCCGAGGTGATCGCCGGTTCCACGCGGCTGAGGGCGGGCACGGCGCAGAAGGTCGCGCTCAACGTCCTGTCGACGGCGGCGATGGTGCGCTGGGGCCGCACGCACGGGCCGTGGATGATCGACGTGCTGGCGACCAACGGGAAACTGCGCCGGCGCGCGCAGCGGATGCTCACCGAGATCACCGGAGCCTCGGACGAGGCGGCCGCCGAAGCGCTCGCCGCGGCCGGCGGCGCCGCACGCGCGCCGCGCTGCGCGCGCTGCTCTGAGCGCAGCGGGTCGCCCGATCCGGTGAGCGCGATCGCGGCCTGCGGCGCACGGCGCCGGCCCGGTTCTCACCTCCCGGCACGGGTCCGGCCGGGAGGTGCGACATGCGCGTTCGGATGGCCGTGACGGCGGCCGTGCTCGCCGTGACGCTAGCCTGGCGCTTTCATGCCGGTTCGGCCGCGGAGGTGTGTCGAACAGCTGAGAGGTGCTCCTGAGCAGCAAGGATGTGACTT
>MKJX01000089.1 GCA_001942415.1 Pseudonocardia sp. CNS-139 | reverse complement strand
ATGTCGATACACGTGCCGTCGGCGGCGAACGCCCAACCGTGGTACGGACAGCGCAACCCACACGTGCCCTCCGGACCGGCCTCGTTGCGCCCGAAGTACAACGACGCACCCCGATGCGGGCAGTTCTCCTGGACCAGACCCACACGCCCGTCCAGATCACGGAACGCCACCAGGTCCTCCCCGAGCAGCCGCACCCGCACCGGGTCGCCACCCGCGTCGGCACCTCGCTCGACAGCAACGCAGGCGTCCAGTAGCGCCGCAGCAGCTCCCCCATCGGCGTGCCCGGCCCGACCCGCGTGATGGTCTCGTTGTCCTGCGGCGACAGCATCGGCGCGGCCTCCCGTTCCCTGCCCCACTCCGCGCATTCGCCGCGGATAACGACGACCGTAGCCCCGCTGCGCGTTCCGGCAGAAACTCGGTCTGGTGCTACCCGGGTATTGACGATCCTGATACCGGTATTGCTGGCGGTGCCGGGGCCGGTGGCATTTGATGGGATGGTGAAGTTCGCGTCGCCGCGTCTCGCCAGGCTCGACCTGAACCTGCTGGTCGTGCTCCGCGAGCTGCTGTGCGAACGCAACGTCAGCCGGGCCGCGGCCCGGATCGGGGTGTCGCAGCCGGCCGCGAGCGCCGCGCTCTCCCGGCTGCGCCGCTACTTCGACGACGACCTGCTGGTGCGCCGCGGGAGCGGCTACGAGCTCTCCGCGCTCGCGTTCCAGCTCCGCGACCAGGTCGAGGCCGTGTGCGAGGACATCGAGCGGCTGCTCGCCGCGCGCGAGAACCCGGACCCGGCGGCGTCGCGCCGCGAGTACGTCGTCGTGATGTCGGACTACACGATCACGGTGATGGGACAGCGCCTCGCGGGCCGGATGAACGCCGCCGCGCCGGCCGCCCGGCTCGGGATCGTGCTGGTCAGGGAGGCGTTGGCGGCCAACATCGGGCACACGATCCGCGCCGTCGACTGCGTCGTCTCGCCGCCGAGCACGCGCTTCGAGATGCCCGAGATGCGCTCCGCGCCGCTCTTCACCGACCGCTGGGTCTGCGTCACCGCGGCCGGCAACAACCGCTACGGCGACGGCGCCGCCGACCTCGGCCGGCTCGCCGACGCCGGTTGGGTGGTCCCCTACCACGACGACGCCGAGTTCCCGTCGTCCGTGCTGGTCAGCCGCCAGCTCGCGCGGCTGGGGATCCGGCCCCGGGTCGTCACCCGGGTCGACAGCTTCCACGCCGTGCCGCACCTGGTGGCCTCGACCGGGCACGTCGCGCTGATGCAGGAGCGGCTCGCCCGCACCGCCGCCCGGCACCTGCCGTTGCGGCTGCTCGCGTGCCCGGACGGGGTCGAGCCGATCCAGATCCGGCTGTGGTGGCACCGCCGCCTCGACGCGACCCCGCTCACCGCTGGTTCCGCCGGCTCGTGCGCCACGCCGGCCATCAGGAGCCGTGATATCGGATATACGGCGCGCGGCGGATACGTTCCGAATCGGCGACCGCCATTCACCCGCAGCGCGGCGGGACGGCCGCTCTTCCGTCGCGCGGAATTCCCGTTGCGAGGCAGCAGTGCGCGTGTTCCGACTGTTTCGGCGTGGCCGTTCCGGACGTCTGCTGGCGGCCGTCGTCGTCGCGACCGCCCTCGTGGCGGCGTGCGGGGCGGCGCCCGGTGGCGCGCAGGAGCTGACCGCCGTCAACCCGTTCGGCGGCGACCCGGCCGCCGAGGGCGAGCCGCGCCGCGGCGGCACCCTGCCGGTCGGGATGAGCAGCGAGATCACGAGCTTCGACCCGACCGTGTTCAGCGGCAACGTCGCCGCGACCGCCGTCTACGACTCGCTGCTGCGCCTCGGTCCGGACGGCGCGGTGCGGCCGGGCCTCGCCGAGTCCATGACTCCCGGATCATGTTCACCCGCAACGCCGCGTACTGGCAGCCCGGCCTGCCCTACCTGGACGGCATCGAGTTCCGGCCGCTGCCCGACACCGACTCCCGGTTCGCCTCGATCCAGAACGGCGCACCGGCGGCACCGCCAACCACCGCCGGCCCTGAAACCCGTCCGTCCCCGGTGTCGAAACGGCCGCGCGCCCGTTCGACGTCCAGGTGAGACGACCGCCGGGCACGATGGCCGGGCGGCACTCACCGAGGAGGAGACACGGATGCGAGTCATGGTCCTGATCAAGGTCACCGGCGCGGACGAGGACAAGGTCGCGCCGACGGCGGAGATGATGGCCGCCATGGGCGAGTACAACGAGCGGCTCGTCAAGGCCGGCATCATGCTCGACGGCGGCGGGCTCAAGCCCAGCTCGGCCGGCGCGCAGGTGGTGTTCGAGGGCGGCACCACGTCGGTGGTGGACGGCCCGTTCACCGAGTCCAAGGAGATCATCGCCGGGTACTGGGTCTGGCAGGTCAGCTCGCTGGAGGAGGCCGTCGAGTGGGTGCGGCAGTGTCCGTCCGACCCGAACAGCGGGATGCGCGAGGTGTTGGAGGTGCGGCCGTACTACGAGGAGGCCGACTTCGAGGCCATGGGCCTGCAGGAGGAAGGGCAGAAGCTGAAGGAGCGCCGCGAGGCCGCAGGGCTGCCCGACTGATGGACGTGCGGCGCACGGTCGAGGCGGTCTGGCGGATCGAGTCCCCACGGCTGGTCGCCCACCTGGCCCGGCTGACGCAGGACGTCGGGCTGGCCGAGGAGATCGCGCAGGACGCCTTCGCGCAGGCCCTCGACCAGTGGCCGCGCGAGGGCGTCCCGCGCAACCCGGGCGCCTGGCTCACGACCACGGCCAAGCGCCGCGCGATCGACCTGGTGCGCCGCGAGCAGGCGCGGGACCGCAAGTACACCCAGCTCGCCGCCGACCTGCGGACTCCCCGTGCGGAGGACGGCGGCGCGGGCAGCGACGAAGACCTGTTCTCGCTGGTCTTCGTCGCCTGCCACCCGGTGCTGTCCCGGGAGTCCCGGGCGGCGCTGGCGCTGCGCCTGGTCGGCGGGCTGAGCACCGACGAGGTCGCGCGCGCGTTCCTCGTGCCGAGCGCGACGATGGGGCAGCGGATCTCCCGCGCCAAGCGCACGCTCGCCGAGGCGCAGGTGCCGTTCGCGCTGCCCGGGGACGACGAGCTGGCGGCCCGCCTCTCCGCGGTGCTGGAGGTCGTCTACCTGGTCTTCAACGAGGGGTACGCGGCCACGTCCGGCGACACGTGGGTGCGCCGCGACCTCGCCGAGGAGGCCATGCGGCTGGGCCGCGTGCTCGCCGGGCTGATGCCCCGCGAGCCCGAGGTGCACGGGCTCGTGGCGCTGATGGAGCTGCAGGCGTCCCGGTTCGCGACCCGCACCGGCCCGGACGGCGCGCCGGTGCTGCTCCCGGACCAGGACCGCTCGCGCTGGGACCGCACGCTGATCACCCACGGGCTGGCCGCGCTGGCCCGGGCCCGCACGGCAGGCAAACCGCTGGGCCCCTACACCGTGCAGGCCGCCATCGCCGCCTGCCACTCCCGCGCGCCGCGCTTCGAGGACACCGACTGGGAGGCGGTGATCGCGCTGTACGACGCGCTCGCCCAGCTGGCGCCGTCGCCGGTGGTGGACCTCAACCGCGCGGTCGCGGTGCTGCACGCCGACGGTCCTGACGCGGCGCTGGCCGCGCTGGACGGCATCCGCGGCGACCCGCGGATGGCCCGCTACCACCTCTACGGCGCCGTCCGGGCCGACGTCCTGCTCCGGATGGGCCGCCACGACGAGGCGGCCGACGAGCTGGAGCGCGCCGCGGACCTGGCCCCGACGGCCCGCGAACGCGCCCTGCTGCTCTCCCGCGCCGCCGCCGCGGCCGACCGTCTCTAGCCCCCTCCGGCGACCCCGGTGGTCGGCCCGGCGGACGGCTCAGCGGTCGGACAGCACCGGCAGCGGGCCGGTGGCCGGGTCGAGCCGGGCGATCGCGGCCTGCAGCGGGTCGCGGTCGGGCTCCTCCCACAGCATCCACGGC
>MKJX01000088.1 GCA_001942415.1 Pseudonocardia sp. CNS-139 | reverse complement strand
CGGCGGCTGCGCGAGCGGCTCGGCAGCCGGTGCCGCGCCGCCGATGCGGGCGATGAGCGTCCCGACCGGGAGGGTGGCGCCCTCCTCGGCCAGGATCTCCAGCACGCCGCCGGCGTCGGCCTCGAAGGAGACGGTCGCCTTGTCGGTCTCGATCTCGGCCAGCTCGTCGCCGCGCTCCACCTCGCGCCCGACGCGTGCAGCCAGCGCGCGATCGTCCCCTCGGCCATCGACTCCGAGAGCCGGGGCATCCGGACCTCGAGACCGGTGCCCGCGCCGGCTCCTGCGCCCCCGCCGTTCGTCATCCCGTCACCTTTCTCGGCAGCGTTCGCTCAGCGGTCCAGCCACAGCTCGGAGTAGAAGAGGTCGCGCGACAGGTAGCGGTCGACGCCCTTCACGTCCGGCTTGGTGATCGTCGAGAGGTAGCTGCGGGACAGCCAGGCCAGTGCGATGTCCTGGTTGGCGATCATCTCGACCTGCTGGTACGCGGCGGTCCGCTCGGCGGGGTCCGTGGTCGCGCCCGCCTCGTCGAGCAGGCGGTCCACCTCCGGGTTGGAGTACTTCCCGTAGTTGACGTTGCCGTCGGAGCGCAGCAGCCGCGCGGCGCCCGGGTACGGGTAGTCGAAGGTGTTCACCCAGCTGATCAGGTTGAAGTCACCGCTCTGGATCACCCGCGAGGTGAACTCCGCGAGGTCGTAGAACCGCAGCTCCACCGTGATGCCGACGGCCGCCATCTGGGCCTGCACGAACTCGCCGAGCGAGACCTCGCTGCGGCTCGTGCTGAAGGCGAAGGTCGGGCTGCCGCCCGCGGCGACGTACTCCTGCACCAGCTGCTTGGCCTTCTCCGGGTCGTACGTCGGCCAGATGCCCTCGGCCTCGGTGCTGTGGTACGGGCTGCTCTGCTCGAACAGGCCGTTGGCGCCGATCAGCTGCCCGGAGTACTGGCTCGCGCCGAGCGCGTTCAGGTCGATCGCGCGCACCACGGCCTCGCGCATGAGCCGGTTGTCGAACGGCTTCTGCTGGAAGTTGAAGTAGAAGAAGAATCCGCCGTTGCCGGGCCCGTAGTACGTCGTGAGGTCCGGGTTCGCGAACGCGCGCACGAGCTCGTTGTTGTACCCGCCGAAGATCATGTCGACGTCGCCGTTCTGCATCGTCGAGTAGCGGGTCTCGGTGTCGGGCAGCGGGCGGAACTCGACGGAGTCGAGGTACGGCTTGCCCTGCTGCCAGTAGTTCGGGTTCTTCTTGAGGATCATGCGGTTGTCGCGCACCCAGCTGTCCAGCATGAACGGGCCGGCGCCGACCGGGTTGTTGGCGATGTCGTCGCCGTACTGCTGGATGGCGGCGGGGGAGACGATCATGCCGAGCGAGCCGGCGTTGAAGGTCTGCGCGAAGAACACCGGGAAGTCGCCCAGCGGGGCCTTCAGCGTGAACTCCACCGTCAGCGGGTCCACCGCGCGCATCGACGCGATCTTGTCCGCGTAGCGTGCGCCGGGGAGGTGGCCTTGTCGATGTGCCGCTGCACGTTGAGGATCACGGCGTCGGCGTTCAGGTCGGTGCCGTCGGAGAACCTGACACCCTCCCGCAGGCCCAACCGCCAGGTCAGGCCGTTGTCGCTGGTGTCCATCGACTCGGCCATGTACGGCTCGACCTCGCCGTCCGGCCCGATGCGCAGCAGCAGGTCGTAGATCGCCTGCGCCGCGACGTTCCCGTTCTGGCGGGTCGGGTCGAAGCTGACGATCTCGCGGTCGTTGCCGATGATCAGGTTGCCGCCCGCGCGGGGCGTGCCCTCGGCGGCGATGTCGCCGCCGTAGGGGTTCTGGACGCGGACGCGGGTGTTGTCGTCCGCAGCCCCCCTGTTGTTCTGCCCGACCGCCCCGCAGGACGCCAGCAGCACCGCACCGAGCGCCACCGCAATCGCGGTGACAACCCGGGACGGGCGAGATCGCATGCGCATCAACCACACTCCTCGTCGAGTCCGGCGGCCCCCGGCTGCCACCTGGCAGCACCGCAGCGGTTGGCCGCTGCCGTATTGCAGCGGTCTCGAGGAGGAGATTGACCCGTTCGGGGGGAGCGGGGCTATCGGTTCCGCGCCGGATTACTTGCCGATCCGTGCACCCGCCCGGACCTCGCGCGGGGTGAACCCGTACTCCCGCTTGAAGGCGTGCGAGAAGTGCGTGGCGTCGGAGAATCCCCAGCGGAACGCGATCTCGGTGATCGACCCGGCGGTCGGCTCGGCGAGGTCCTCCTTGCAGCGGGCCAGGCGCGCCTTGCGCACCAGCCCGGCCACCGACTCGTCGGTGTCGGCGAAGACGGCGTGCAGCGTGCGCACCGACACCGACAGCGCCCGCGCGATCGACTCCGGGCCGAGCGCGGGGTCGGGCAGGTTGGCCCGGATGTAGCGGCGCACGCGGGCGCGCAGCGCCTCGCGGCGCGCCGCGCGGGCCTCCGGCATCTCCGGCTCGACCACGGCGCGCAGCAGCTCCAGGACGACGTCGGCGGCCGCCGCGGCGGTCCGCTCGTCCAGCTCGGGCAGCTCCGAGGCCAGCGCGTTGACGTAGCGGACGAGCAGCCGGGTGCCGGGCCGGTCGGCCAGCCACGGCAGCGACTCGACGTCCGCGAACCGCGGGCTGACGGCGTGCACCAGCTCGCGCGGGAAGATCACCGTCCGTTTCGTGAACGGCTCGACGACCTCGACGCCGACCGCGCGCGCCCCGTCCCACATGCCGACGCGCCGGCCTCCAGGACGTGCTGCTGCGTGCGGGACCGGATCACCCGCTCGGCGCCGCGGCGCACGATCTGCAGCCCGACCCAGCCGTCGCCGGTGCCGCCCATGACGGCGGTGCTGCGCTGGCCCGCGAACGGGGTGCACACGCAGTCGACGAGGCTCAGGCGCCCGACGCGGCGGCGCTCGACCGTGCCGCTGAAGGCGCCGCCCACCAGGTCCGGGAGCCGGACGTCGAACGCGACGTGGGTGGCGGCGAGCACGCCCTCCCACTCGGCCGCCGCGCTCGACCCGCGGCCGCCCTGTACGCGCCAGCGTTCGGTCCCGACGGGCTGGTCCTCGTCGAGCACGTCCAACGACAAGGCAGTCATCGCCTCGCCCCTCTCCTCGCCTGCTTCCGTCCGCTAGCCTGAACCACTCCCCCGGACGTGTTCAACCACCCCCTCGGGCATGCCTCCGGCCGAGCGACCGGTTGGCTGCACGTGCATGCGTTCGTGTCCTTCCGTGCACGGTGCGTCGGGAGTCGCCTCCACAACAGGTAGCGTTCCTAAAGATTCGCCGCAAAGAAGAGGGGGACCGCATGCTCGCCGGAGTGTTCCGCGGAGCCGGGCGGATGCCGATCGAAGAGGTGCCGGAGCCGGTCATCGGTCCGCGGGACGTGCTCCTGGACGTGCGGGCGTGCGGGGTGTGCGGCTCGGACCTGCACGCGTTCACGCGGGGCCACCACACCCCCGACGGCCAGATCATGGGCCACGAGTTCTCCGGCGCGGTGCTGGAGGTGGGCCGCGAGGTCGACGGCATCGCGGTCGGCGACCGGCTCACCGGCCTGCCGATCCAGCCGTGCGGGCGGTGCCGCCGCTGCCTGGGCGGGGCCGTCCACCTGTGCGAGGTGTGGACGACGCGCAGCATCGCGTTCGGCCTGCCCGGCGCGTTCGCCGAGCGGCTGCGCATCCCGGACGCGACGCTCGGCCGCAACGTCCACCGGCTGCCCGACACCGCCGAGTTCACCGACGGCGCACTGGTGGAGCCGACGGCCGTCGCGGCGCACGCCGTCGCGCAGGCCCAGGTGCCGGCCGGTGAGCCCGCGGTGGTGCTCGGCCTCGGCACGATCGGGATGCAGGTCGGCCAGCTGCTGCTCGCCGCGGCGGCGGGCCGGTGATCGGCGTCGACCTCGCCCCGCTGCGCCGCGAGGTCGGCGCCAAGCTGGGCATGGTCACCCTCGACGGCGCCGGCGGCCTCGACGCCGTCCGGGCCGGGATCCACGAGCACATCGGCGAGCGCGAGGTCGCGGTCGTCGTCGAGGCGAGCGGCGCGTCCCCCTGGTGCCGCCAGCCGTCGAGCTGGTGCGCCGCGCGGCACGGTGGTGCTGGTGGCGCTCGTGACCACCGGGCTGTCGGAGTTCGACCCGATGCGTGCCGTGCAGCGCGAGATCACCCTGCGCGGCAGCGCCAACGTCACCCCGGCCGACTTCCGCGAGGCCATCGACCTGCTCGCGCAGGGCCGGGTGCGGATGCAGCCGCTCATCACCCACCGGCTCCCGCTGTCCGAGATCGAGGACGCCTTCCACACCCAGTCCGACGCGGAAAGCTCGGTCAAGGTGATGGTCACCCAGGAGGGGTGACCGCACACACCTCCCGTACTCCGCACACACGTCGGGACGTGTGTGCGGAGGCCCGGAGGTGTGTGCCGTGTGGCTACGCCTCGGGCACCCACGAGCCGTGGAAGCCCGCCGGCACCCCGCGCGGCAGCGTCACCGTCGCGACGGGCTCCCCGCCGACGTCGGTGGCATCCATGATCAGCAGCTTCGACGCGCTGCCGTCGCGCTTGGTGGCGATCGAGATGAGCCACCCGTCGTCCTCGGCGCGGCCGGGGTCCGGGCTCGGGACGAACACGGCCTCGCCCGCCACGACGTCCGGCCCGAGGTCGTGCACGGCGGTCGCGCCCTGCTCGGTGTCGACCCGCAGGATGCCGCTGTGGCGGTCGGAGCCGCCGACGGTGAAGTCCCACACCGAGTACAGGTAGCGCGACGGGCGCCCGACGCGGCTGTCGTCCACGGTGGGGAACTCGGCGCCGCGCTCGTCGAGCAGGGCGCCGGTGGCGCGCCCGGCCGCCGGGTCGATCGTCCAGCGGTACATGCGGGCGACGCCGGCCGCCGCGGCCGCCGCGCCCGGGCCCGCGGGGACCGGAGCCCCGCCGACGTTGCCCCAGATCGCGATGATGTCCTCGCGCGTGTACCGGGCGACGTCGAGGTGGATCCGCCCGGCGGCGTCCTCGTGCGCGTTGCCGACGTGGAACACGTAGCAGGGATCCACCTCGATCCACCGCACCTCGCCGGGCCGGTCGAGCGGCATGACGCCGATGCGGGCGCGTAGGTGTCGTCCCAGCCGATGCGGAAGCCGCCGGCGGCGTCGATCGTCATCGGGAGGTCCAGGAACAGCGCGTAGTGCTCGGTGATCGCGAAGTCGTGCATCATCGTCGCGCCCGGCCCCTCGACGGGCGCGCTGACGACCAACTCGTTCCCGGCGGTGAGCCGGTGGTAGGTGACGTACGGCGGGAAGACGCCGTAGCCGAAGAAATGCAGGTCGCCCGTCACCGGATCGGTCTTCGGGTGCGCGGTCATGGCAGTGGTGAGCTTCCCGCCGAAGTCGCGCGGGCCGACCGTCTCCAGCTCGGGCGTGACCTCGTACGGGAACCCGTTCTCGACGAGCGCGAGCAGCGCGCCGCCGTGCTGGACGAGGTGCGTGTTGGCGGCGACGGCGCTGCGGTCGAGCGTGCCGTCCGGGCGGATGTAGGGGCGGCCGGCCAGCATGCCGGTGCGCACCCAGCGGTTGCGGTACCACTCAAGCGCGGCCGTCGCGCAGGCGGACGCCGTGCAGCATGCCGTGCCCGAGGAACCAGTGCCCGGGGTCCTCCCCGGGGAGCGGGTTCGGGCCGTTGCGGATGTAGCGCCCGTCGAGCTCGGGCGGGATGGCCCCGGTGACCGGCAGGTCGCGGGCGTCGATCTCGTCGGGGACCGGGGCGAGGTGCCCGGTCAGGTACGCGGGTTTCTCGGTGGTGGTCATCGCGCCTCCCGTTGGCTTGACCCGCCGCCGAGCGTGCCAGTGTCCGTTCTGACATGTCAAATGTGACATGTCAGAACGGGTCGGATCCCCGGGTTAGGCTGCCTCGCATGTCGCTCCCGCACGCCCTGCTCGGCCTGCTGGCCGTCGAACCGGCCAGTGGCTACGCGCTGACCAAGGCGTTCGACGAGTCGCTGGGCCGCTACGCCTGGTACGCCGGGCACACGAGCATCTACCCGGAACTGGGCCGGCTGGCCGAGCGCGGGCTCGTCGAGGTGACGGCCGAGGGGCCGCGCGGCAGCCGCACGTACGCCGTGACGGACGCGGGGCGCGACGAGCTGCGGTCCTGGCTGCTCACCCGGCCCTCGGAGGCCGGCAAGGTCCGCAACGAGAGCGTGCTGCGCATGTTCCTGCTCTCCGCACTGGACCCGGCCGACGCGCGCACCGTGCTCACCGGCATCGCCGCGGACGCCCGGGCCGGCGCCGACGAGCTGCGGACGATCCGCGCCGACCACCCCGGCCCGCTGACCGGCCGCAACGGCTTCGGCCAGCTCGCCGCCGAGTTCGGCCTGCGGCAGTACGAGGCCGTGCACGAGTGGGCGACGTGGGCCCTGGACCAGCTGGGCGCCCAGACCCCGGACGACCGCACAGACGCCGCGGACCCCGCACACACGTTCTGACGTGTGTGCGGGTCCGAGAGGTGTGTGCGGTCGGCTCAGCGGTCGAGCCAGGTCGTGGCGTACCACATGTCGGCGGAGATGAACCGGTCGATGCCCCTGACGTCCTTCTGCGCGATCGTCGACAGGTAGCTGCGGCTGAAGAACGCCACCGGGAGGTCGCGGCCGACCTGGAGCTCGACCTGCTGGTAGGCCTGCGTCACCTGGGCCGGGTCGGAGCTGGAGACGGCCTGGTCGAGCCACTGGTCGACCTGCGGGTTCGAATACCCTCCGTAGTTGCCGCTGCCGCCGGTGCGCAGCAGCCGGGACACCGCCGGGTCGGGGTTGTCGAACGGCGCCACCCACGACGTGAGCTGGAAGTCGTTGCCCTGCAGCACCTTCGAGGAGAACTGCGCGAGGTCGTAGGTCTCGACCGTGACGTTGATGCCGATCGCCGCCATCTGCGCCTGGACGAACTCCCCGAATGCCTGCCGGGCGGTTGTCGTCTTGAACGTGAAGTCGGGGTTATTACCTGATTCCCGATAGGCATCAACGGCGGCCCGCGCGGCCTCGATGTCGAACTTCGGCCACGCGTCGGAAGCGGCCTGCGTGTGGTACGGGCTCGCCGCGTCGAACAGGCTGTCGGCGCGCACCAGGCGGCCGCTGTAGAGGCTCACCGAGAGCGCGTCGAGGTCGATCGCCTGGATGACCGCCTGGCGCATGCCGCGGTCGTCGAACGGCGCCCGCTCCAGGTTGAAGTAGAGGAACTCGCCGGCGTTGCCGGGCCCGTAGTAGACGTCCAGGCCCGGGTTGTCGAGGCCGCGGACCAGCTCCTGGTTGTAGCCGCCGAAGATCAGGTCGACGTCGCCGTTCTCGACGGACGCGATGCGCGTCTCGGTGTCGGGCAGCGGCCGGAACTCCAGCGCGTCCAGGTAGGGCATCCCGGGCTGCCAGTAGTCCGGGTTGCGCCGCAGCGTCAGCTTCGAGTCGCGCGTCCAGCTCTCGAAGACGAACGGGCCTGCGCCGACCGGGTGCGACGCGATGTCCTCGCCGTACTGCTGCAGCGCGGCCGGCGAGACGATCATGCCGAGGGTGCCGCCGAAGAACGCCCCTCCGAAGTAGAGCGGGAAGCCCGGCAGGGCCGTGTCCAGCGTGAACACCACGGTCAGCGGGTCGGGCGCGGTCATCGAGACGATCTTCTCGGCCACCGCGTGCACCGGCGAGGAGACCTTGTCGACGTGCCGCTGCACGTTGGTGACGACGGCCTGCGCGTCGAGCGGCGTGCCGTCGGAGAACCGCACGCCCTCCCGCAGCCCCATCGTCCAGGTGCGGCCGCCGTCGGAGGTGTCCATCGAGCGCGCCAGGTACGGGTGGGCGACGCCGTCGGAGCCGACCTTGAGCAGCGAGTCGTAGATCGCCGCCGCGGCCGGGTTCTGGTTCTGCACGGTCGGGTCGAACCCGACGATCTCGCGGTTCTCGCCGATCACCAGCGTGCCGCCGGTGCGCGGGGTGCCCTCGGCGGCGAGGTCGCCGCCGTAGGGCCGGATCGCCGTGATCGGCTCGGCCGGGCCGGCGGTCCGGGGGGCCGCGCCGCAGGACGCGAGCAGGGCGGCGGACACCACGGCGGCGACCGCCGCCAGGGCCCGGGACGGACGTGAACGCAAACGCATCTCGGTACGACTCCTCGTCGAGCTTCCCCGTCGACCGCCCCGAAGGATGCGAATTCCCCCGAATCCGATCGCACACGACTGTTCCGGCGGGATGCGGATTCCGCGGCCGCCGCGTGATCACCGCGGCGAGCCTAACCACGAAACGGAACGGGCAGCAACCACGGCGGCCATCTCGATTCCGGCAATTCCCGGGCGGCGCATTCGGGCTGCGCGCAGCGCCAGGTATCGCGGCACCCACGAGCAGGCGCGCGGGCGCGGTTGCGGCTAGTGCCCGCCGGCGAGCAGCGGGCCGAGCACCCGGGTGCCGGGCCCCGTCCGGCCGCCCGGACCGGGATGCTGGGTGGCGCCCGCGGCCGTCAGCGGCTCGCCGCAGTGGTCACACACGGTGATCGGCACGGTGTGCCCGCAGCCCGTGTGCCGGACGAGCACCGGCAAGCCGGCCTGCACCGCACACACCTCCCGGACTCCGCACACAGGTCCTGCCATGTGTGCCGAGTCCGGGAGGTGTGTGCCGTCGGCTCGATGGTGCCGCCGGGACCGGGATCAGCATGCCGCTGCTGCCGCGCACGCTGTTGCAGGTGGTGTTCCTGCCGCGACGGCGGCCGTGGCGGTGCACTACTACGGCGCCGCTAGTCGTCGTCGAGCGGTGACTCCTCGCTGACCACGTGGACGGCGGCCTCCTCCGCGGAGGCGCCGGCCCCGTCGATGCCGATGTCGACGGCGTAGAGCTCCTCGTCGGTGTCGAAGGTGCCGCCGTCGTCGCTCGCGACGAGCCGGCCGGCGCGGGTCTCGCCGACCTCGTCGTCGAGCAGCTCGCCGTCGGTGTCGGCGCTGTCGCCCAGCCCGTCACCCTCGTCGTCGTCGCCGTAGTCCGGCAGCTCGCGCGCGAGCCGGGCGTCGAGGGACTCGCCTTCGGCCTCCTCGTCGGCCGTGGTGCCCCACTCCTCCACACCGAGCGGGCGCTCCGGCGGCGAGTAACCCTCGTCGAGGACGTCCCGCACGCCGCGGTCGTCGAGGGTGTCCTCGGGCTCCAGCAGCCCCGAGTCGTCCTCGTCCGTCCTGTTCTCCGGATCCATGCGGGTCAGCCTGGCACGGCCGGGGCGCACCGGCGAGGAGGGGTCACCCCCGGTCAGGCGGTCGCGCGGGTCATCCGCCGGCCGTGCGACCGGCAGACCGGATGGGCCGGCACGGGGCCCGCGGCGAGCTGCGCCGGGTCGGGCTCCGGGTCGGGCTCCGGGGCCGGGGCGGGGTCGTCGGGCGGGTCGCCTGCGGCGCCCGCCGCGGGATGCTCACGGTGCGGATCGGGGGTCCGGAGGTCCGTGAGCACCGCCGCCTCGAGGCGCTGCAGCAACAAGGCGATCAGCAGCACCGCGAGAGGCACGACCAGCGAGATCCACACGTCCTGCGGCTACCCGGGCGGGGCATGCCCGACACCGGATCCGCGGACCGTCCGCCCGTACGGGCGAACTCCGGCGCACGCAGCGCAACCGATGCTTACGCCATGCGTCTGCGCAGGTCACGACCGATCTCGCCGAGCGCTGCCGCGAGCGCACGCTCCGTGCCCGGGCCCGATCCGCCGCCCAGCACGACCCCCGCGACGCCGTCGACGGCGAGCAGCTCACAGGCGTAGCCGAGTGCCGCCTCGACGCCCGCGCGGAACGGGTCGGCGGCGCCCAGCACGGCGTCCAGGAACCCGGCCGGGAGCACGGCCGCGGGGAACGAGGCGAGCAGCTCGGCGCCCGGCCGGTCCACGACCACCGGGACGCCCGGCAGCACCGGGACGTCCGCCCCGGCCGCCCGCAGCTCGCCGACGAACCGCGCGACGGCCGCCGCGTCGCCCGCGTACTGCAGCAGCGCCAGCTGGGCGCCGGCCCGCACCTTCTGCGCCAGCCGCCGGGCCCGCTGCGCGACCGGCGGGGCGCCCGGCGACTCCGCCACCGAGACCGTCAGCCCGTACCGGCGCGCCAGCGGCACCAGCTCGTGCGACTCCAGGTCGAAGACGGGGGCGGCGTCGGGCCGGTGCCCGAGCGCCGGGTGGTCGCCGGTGACGCAGTGCACGCCGGCCACCCCCGCGTGCGCCAGCGCGGCCAGCTCGCCCTCCAGCGCCACCCGGTTGCGGTCGCGGCAGGCCAGCCCGGCCCACGCCGGCAGCCCCTGCGCCTGCACGAGCATCGCCCGGTACGCGGGCGGGAACTGCACGCGGGCCGCGCCCGAGTCGCCGAGCAGCACGGCGTCGGCGCTCCCCCGCATCAGCGCGGCGCACTCGACGACCGAGGCCGCGTCCAGGGGCGCGGCCGGGAACGCCGAGAGCACGAACGGACGGGGGAGCGCGGGGCCGCCGCGGCCGGCGCGGGCCCGTCCCACGGCACGACCGACGGGAACACGCACGGCTCGGGCGCCACCTCGCACGTCCCGTCCGCGCCCACTCCCCCGCACGGGCCGTAGGTCATGCGCTTGGGGCAGGGCGAACGTCACGGATACAGGGCCGGTCGCAGCCCGGCCTTCGCCGCCGCCTCGGTCATGCGGGCCTCCAGCTCGGCGTCCGCGCGGGCCGCGAGCGGGGCCGTGGCACGCCCGTCCGCGGCGGCGAGCCGGCCCCCCACGTACACCTGCTTGAGGTTGCGCAGCCCGCAGGCCAGCACGTACGTCGCGAGCACGTCCCAGACCGGGCCGGTCGAGGGCGAGCGGTGGTCGACGACGACGAAGTCCGCGAGCTTGCCCGGCTCCAGGCTCCCGACGCGGTCGGCGACGCCCAGCACCTCCGCCGAGCCGAGCGTGTGCAGGCGCAGCACGTCCTTCGGCATCAGCACGGCCGCGTCGGTGTGCAGGGCGCGCATCGCGTAGAGGCCCATGCGCATGTTGCCGAACGGGTCGGAGACGTCGGTGCACGACTGGTCGTCCAGGCCCATCCCGACCCGCATCCCGGCCCGCCGCAGCCGCACGACGTCGGCGAACCCGGAGCCCAGCCGCCCGTTGGAGGTGGCCTGCCAGACCATGCCGCAGCCGGCCGCGGCCGCCTGCGCGACCATCTCGTCGGTCGGGTGCACGAAGTGGCCGAACACGAGGTCCGGCCCGAGCGCGCCCGCCTCGGCGTACCAGGCGAACTTCGACCGCTGCACGTCGAGCTGCTCCGCGGTCTCGACGAAGTGGGCCTGGTTGACGAGGCCGTGCTCGCGCATCACCTTCGTCTCCAGCTCGGCCGTGCGCGGGCTCTCCGCCCACTGCACCGCCCCGAACACGGATGCGCCGAGGTGCAGGTCGGCCGGGGTGTGCTCGGCGGACGCGGCCACCATCTCGGCGAACGTGCCGAGCACCTCGTCCTCCGGCGCGGAGCCGTCGTCGAGCCGGATCGCGTTGACGACCCGCAGCCCGGCGTCAGCCGCGCCGTCGAACTGCCGGGTCAGGTACTCGACGGGGTGCACCTCGACCGGCACGCTCGCGGCCGCGGCCGGGTCGTAGAGCCACGTGACGCGCGACTGCGTGAAGTTGTAGGCGCTGGTGATGCCGTTGGCGAGGAAGTCGAGGCAGCCGTGCAGCGTGCACCAGTAGAGCGTCTCGGCATCGGCGTGCCGGAACACCTCGGCGTTGGCGCGCACCCACGGGTAGAGCGTCGAGCCGGGCGCGATGCCGCGCAGGCCGGACGTGAACAGGTGCGAGTGCGCGGAGACGAACCCGGGCGCGACGATCGCGCCGCCCACGTCGAGCACCTCGCCCCCGGGTGGCCCGGGCGGGGGCGCGCCCGGCCCGAGGGCGGCGATCCGGCCGTCGTCGCCCACCCGCAGCCACCCCTGGAACCACTCCGGCCCGCCGTCGGCGACCGGGACGACCAGCGCGTTCTCGACGGTGAGCGTCATGCCGGGGTGGTGAAGCGGTGGGCCTCGACGATCACCTCGGCCAGCCGCCCGACGGCCGCCTCGAAGAGCGCCTTGCCGTGCTCCGCGGTGGCACCCGTCGGGTCGCCGACGTAGCGTCGGGGCCGAAGTCGTCGCTCGTCCAGCCGAACGAGACGGGCTTGCCGAACCCGATGTGCTCGTAGTCGAGCAGGCCCTCGGGCACCCGGCGCTGCGCGTGCTCCATGTGCACCAGCTCCGGGCGCAAGTGCAGCATCAGCGACGTCTCGCCGTGCCCGCCGTGCACGCCCATCCCGTGCTCCGTGGCCGCGGAGCCCTTCCCGCCCTGGTCGGCGGGCACCGACAGGTGCGCGAAGAACGTGCGCAGCCCGAACCGGATGCGGATCTCGCGGCACGCGACCTGGCCGAGCGCGGAGTTGCCGCCGTGCCCGTTGACGAAGAGCAGCCGGGAGATGCCCGAGGTCTGGAGCGACCGGCCGACGTCCACGAGCGTGCGCATCAGGGTGTCCCACGACAGCCAGATCGTGCCGGGCGACCAGTGGTGCTCGTCGGACTTCGTGTAGGCCAGGCCCGGGAGCAGCACGACCGGCGCGGTGCCGGCCTCGGCCACCGCCCGCACCGCCGCCTCGGCGGCCTCGGTGGCGGTCACGTAGTCGGTCGAGATCGGCAGGTGGGGACCGTGCTGCTCGGTCGCGCCGAGCGGGAGCACCGCCACCGTGTCCGGCGGCAGGGCCGCGACCTGCGGCGCGGTCAGGTCGACGAAACGCGGCACCGTCATCAGCGCACTCCGATGTTGACGCGGGTGTCGACCGGCGGCGTCGCCGTGAGCTTGCCCGGGTTGAGCAGGCCCTTCGGGTCGGTGACGCGCGCGGTCTCGATCGCCAGTTCGACGTTGCGGTCGACGTACCACTGGTGCGGTGAGTGGATGCCCATTCCGGCGGCCTCCAGCCGCGGGATCCCGGCGAGCACGTCCGCCTCGCCCGTGTACCGCGCGACGATCATGGCGCCCGGCCCGTGCCCGAACAGCTCCAGGTGCAGGTGCACCGGCCCGTCGTAGGCCGCCCGCACCGCGTCGGGCGCGTCCCAGAGCGGCGTGCCGCCGGACTCCATGTGGAACCACGTCTCGTCCGGGTTGCCGCGCTGGAAGAACCAGACGGGGTGGTTGTAGGACATGCCGGAGAGCCGGTCGGTCTCGGCGTAGTCGGGCAGCGCCGCGACCATCGCGCCGCCACCAGCCGCCACCCGCGCCGCGATCTCGTCCACGGTGGACGCCTCCGCGATCACCCGCAGGCTGTACCGCTCCGGGTCCAGCGCGACCGGCGCCGGCAGCGTCGGGACGAGCGGCGGCTCGTCGCCGGAGGCCAGCCGCGGCCGCTGCGGGAGGTCGAGCAGCGACCGGTGCACGGCCGCGAGCTGCGCGTACGACGGGAAGGACGCGTAGAGCGCCGCCCACTCCCGCGCCGGGTCGGTGCGGATCTCGACGTCCACGAGGATCCCGGTCACCCCGTACGTGTGGATGTACGGGGTGAGCTCGGCCCCGCTGACCCGGCGCATCGTGCCGCTGCCGTCCATCGGGGCGACCGTCGCGGACACGACGTAGCCGTCGCTCGTGGTGCCGTGCTCGATCGTGCCGGTGCCCGCGCTGCCGCCGCCGACGAACCCGCCGACGGTGGAGCTCTTCGTGGACGGGAAGATCCAGATGTCCCGCCCGGCGGCGCGGGCGAGCCGGTCCACCGAGGTGAGCCGGGCGCCCGCGCCCGCCGTGACCGTGACGTCGCCGCCGCCCTCGTTCACGGTGATCGCGTCGAGGCTGCGCAGGTCGAGCACGATCCCGCCGTCGAACGGGGTGGCCTGCCCGTAGTTGCCGGTGCCCGCGCCGCGCGGCGTCACCGGCACGCCGTGCTCGAACGCGACGGCCAGCAGCGCCGGGACCTGCTCGGGCACCGTCGGGCGCACCACCGCGTCGGCGAGGTAGCGGCCCGGCGGCACCTTCTCCTGCAGCACCGGCGACATCCGCGACCAGTCCGAGGAGACCTTCGTGATCAGCCCGGGGTCGGTGGACACCGTCCCCGCGCCGATCCTGGCGATCTCCGCGGCGGCGGCGGCCGTGCGTTCGGCGGTCGTCGTCAAGATCAACCCATCTTGATGGTCGTGTCGATGAAGTCGTTCGTGTAGAGCGCCGACGCGTCGGGGACCGAGCTGATCGTGCCCTGCGACTGGAGGATCGGCCCGAACGTCGAGACGATCTCCGCCATCCGCGCCGGGTCGAACTGGCCGAAGACGCCGGACACCGGGTCGTTCGTCACGAAACCCTGCTCCACCTGGGCCTGCGCGGAGAAGTCCGCCACTCCCTCGGAGTAGGTCCAGCCGGTCTGGTACGCCTCGACGAGCTCCACGATCAGCCGGTTGGTCGGGCCCGGGTCGGCCAGGTAGTCGATCTGGCTCTGCTGCATGATCGGCACGAGCTTCTCCAGGCACGGCCGCAGCTGCTCCAGCCGGTCGGCGCGCACCGCGAGCGGCTCGGGGTAGATCGAGTAGCCGTAGTTGGCCAGCGGCTCGAAGCCCACCGGACGCGACCACTCGCCGATCTCGTTCTGGTAGATGTACGGCTCGGCCGTGGCGAAGCCCTGCTGCAGGATCACCGGGTCGGAGACGAACCGCGCGGGCGTGCCCTCGTAGCTGGTGTCGGACTGGCTCGCCTGGATGATGCCCTGGCTCTCCAGGAGCGCCGGGATGATGTCGCCGGACGTCACGACCGGGGCGCCGGTGGCCGCGATCTGCCGGATCGTCGTCATGCCGGGGTGGCTCTCCGGGTCCCACATGAGGATCTGCGGGCTCACCGTCATCTGCGACGCGACGGCGACGGTCGGCTGGTCGGCAGCGGCGACGATGGCCGCGTCGGTGTTGACGGCGCCCAGCGTGATCGCGTCGTCGAGGTACATCAGGGCCGGCACCGGCTGGAACCCGACGTTCGGGCCGCCGGGGCGCACCTCGACGTCCACGCCGGTGTCGACGCCCTGCGTCACGAGCGAGCCGGTGACGCTCTTGGCGTCGGCGTCGATCGTGTAGTCCGGGCCGACCAGCGCGTACATGGCGCCGTGCTCGGCCTCGGGCTGCCAGTCCTGCTGGAGCACGACCGTGGCCGGGCAGACGCCGGCGAGGTCGAGCGGGCCGCCGGCCGGGGCCGCGGGCGCGGCGGGCGCGGCCGGGGCGGCGGGTTCCTCGGCGCCGCCGCACGCGGAGAGGACGAGCGCCGCGGCGGCCGCGGTCGCGACCATCAGTGCAGGTCTACGGATCATCGGGGAGCTCCAGTGGTGGGACGGGGGTCAGCGGGTGGTGCGGCCGAACCAGCGGCCGACGACGGCGCGGTCGAGCACGGCGAACACGGTGAACACGACGACGCCGAAGAGCGCCGTGAGCGTCACGGAGGTGAGCAGGGCCTCCATCTGGAGCCGCTGCGTGTAGACGCGCAGCAGGCCGCCGATGCCGGGCGCGCCCTGCTGGAAGAAGTAGTCCCCGACGATCGCGCCGATCACCGACAGGCCCGCGGCGTTGCGCAGCCCGGTGAAGATCGACGGCACCGCGGCCGGGAACTGGAGCTTGGTCAGGCGCTGCCAGCGCGTGGCCTTGTTCAGCGTGAACAGGTCGTGCGCCGCGGCGCTGGCCGACTGCAGCCCGAAGAGCGTGTTCGCGATCATCGGGAAGAGCGCGATGATCACGCAGACGGCCACCCGCGCCGGGAACGCGTAGCCGAGCCAGATCCCGATCAGCGGGACGAGCGCGAGGATCGGGATCGTCTGCAGGATCACCGCGTACGGGTAGAGGACGCGCTCGGCCCACGACCACTGCGACATGACCACCGCGTAGCCGATGCCGAACACCACGGCGATCAGGAGCCCGACCAGCGCGACCGCGAAGCTGCGGCCCAGTGCCTCCAGCATCGGGCCCATGAGCTGCGGGTTCGAGAACGCGCCGCCGTACACCTCGTGCGGCGGCGGGAGCAGGAACCGCTGGCGGGCCGGCAGCACCAGGTACGACACCCCGTACCAGACGACCGCGATGCCGACCAGCGCCCCGACGATCGGCAGGGCCCGGCGCAGGCCGGCGAGCACCGGGGACCGGCGGGCCGCGGGCGTGCTCGACGGCTCGGCCGGCAGCGCGCCGACGTCCACCGGCCGCGTGTCGGTGTGACTTGTCATGAGTGCTCCCCCAACGCCGCCGAGACCCGGCCCGTGATCGCCGCGAACTCGGCGGCGTAGCGCAGCTCCGGCGGGCGCGGGTAGTCCCACGGGATCGGGATCTCCGCGACGATCCGGCCCGGCCGCCCGCTCATGACGAGCACGCGGGTGGACAGGTAGACCGCCTCGGACACCGAGTGCGTGATGAACAGGCCGGCGAACCGCTTGAGCCGGAAGAGCTTCTGCAGCTCGGTCTGCATCTGCAGGCGGGTGATCTCGTCGAGCGCGCCGAACGGCTCGTCGAAGAGGGCCAGGTCCGGCTCCGCGACGAGCGCCCTGGCCAGCGACACCCGCATCCGCATGCCGCCCGAGAGCTCGCGCGGGTGCTGCTTCTCGAACCCGGTGAGCCCGACGAGCTCCAGCACGTCCTGGGCGCGGGCCCGGCGTTCGTCGCGAGGGACGCCGCGCAGTTCGCCCACCAGCTCGACGTTGCGCAGGGCGCTGCGCCACTCCAGCAGCGTCGCGTCCTGGAAGACGTAGCTGGTGGCCGCCGCGGTGACGTCGACCGTGCCGCTGGTGGCGTCGTCCAGCCCGGACGCGAGCCGCAGCAGCGTCGACTTGCCGCACCCGGACGGGCCGACCACGGACACGAAGTCGCCGGGGGCGACCGACATGCTCACGTCGGTGAGCGCGACCGTGCCGGTCGGGAAGCGCTTGGTGACGCGGTCGAGGGCCAGCGTGCTGGTCGCAAGACTCGTGGTCAGTGGTCTCACCTCGTTCGGATCACGGTGCGGTCGGGATCACGGTGCGGGTCAGTACGGGGGACGGCAGGTCGACGCCGGTCGGGAGGTCGAGCGAGCGGGCGACCCGGGTGTCGGCGAGGACCCGCCCGCCGGCGACGACCACCCGGGCGTCCTCGGCGCCGGCGAGCACGTCGCCGAGGTCACCGGAGTCGGGGACGAGCACGAGGTCGGCGACGTGCCCGGGGACGGGCCCGGCGGGCGGCAGCCCGAGCACCTCGCGGGCGCCGGTCGTGACGGCGGCGAGCGCCTCGGCCGGCCGCAGGTGCCCGGCCGTCATGAGCAGCGACGTCGTCTCGAACGGGTCGGCGCGCCGGCCGGGTTGAACGGGTCGCGCAGGTTGTCCGCGCCCGCGCCGAGCAGGATGCCGCGGTCGAGGATCCGGCGAACGGCCGTGAGCCCGCGCGGGGCGAGGTGCGTGGCATCACGGCCCTGCAGGTAGAGGTTGGTGATCGGGAGCGTCACGATGCCGATCCCGGCCCGCGCGACCAGGTCCAGCACCGGGTCGAGGCGCTCCGGCGGCAGCGAGCCCAGCCGCACGCAGTGGCTCGCCGTGACGCGCTGCGGCAGGCCGCGGGCGAGCACCTGCTCCGCCAGCTCGACGACGTCCAGCTCGCGGTCCGGGAGCGAGACGTCGGTCTGCTCGTCGGCGTGCAGGTCCACCGGCAGCCCGTGGCGTTCGGCCAGGTCCAGCGCGCGGGTGACCTCGCGGTGCGGGTCGGGCGCGAGGTGCGGGCAGCCGCCCACGACGTCGACGCCGCGGGTGACGGCCGCGGCGTGCACGGCGTCGGGCACGTCGCTCCCGGCGAGCATGCAGACCTGCAGGGTGACCCGGCCGCGCAGCCGTTCGCGCAGGGCGACGAGCGCGTCGATGCCGCGCATCGGGTCGCCGTCCAGGGGTACGTCGACGTGCGTGCGGATCGCCGTGATGCCGCGGGCCGCGTACCGGCGGACGGCCGCGAGCGCCCGCGCCGCGACGTCCGCCGCGTCGATCGAGGGCAGGATCGTCCGCCACTGCGCGATGGCCGCGACGAGGTCGTTGCCCGCGCCCGGGTCGACGCGCGGGCCGGTGAGCGCCTTGTCCAGGTGGGCGTGCGGCTCGGCCGCGGCCGGGAGCACCCGCCAGCCGGTGGCGTCCAGGTCGGCGCCGGGGCCCGCGCCGGGCCCGTCGGTGACCCGGCCGTCCGCGACACCGAGGTCGGCCACCGTGCCGTCGGGCAGCCGCACGCCGCGCAGCGAACGCAGCGCAACTCCTGCGAGGTGCGCGACCCCATCCGGCGGACCGACCGAAAACTGCTCTACTGCCACGGCTCCTACCTGCACAATATTGATGGAGGTAACATCGACGAACGCTAGGGACCGGATGTTTCCGCCGTGTCAACGATCAACCCCGGACGGGTTAACCATGCCGATCTCCGACCGCCCCGCCGGGCGGCCGCCGACGCCCGAACGGGCCGCCGACGCGCGCCTGGGCCGGGCCATCCGGGCGTTGCGGCGCGGCCGCGGGCTCACCCTCGCCCAGGTGGCCGAGCCGCCGGGCTCTCCCAGCCGTTCCTGTCCCAGCTGGAGCTGGGCCGCACGCGCCCGTCCATGAGGTCACTGTTCCGGATCGCGACCGCGCTCGGCACCACCCAGCAGTCGCTGCTCGCCGCAGCGGGTGACGACGACGGGCCCGCGGACGTCCAGGTGGCCGCCGACGCGGGCCGCGCCCGGCTGCTGCTGCACGACCCGGGCGGCGCGGACGTCACCGAGTTCGCCGGGGCGCCGACCGAGTTCCTGGAGTTCTTCCGGCACGACCGCGCCGAGCTGCTCTACGTCGTGCACGGCACGGTCGAGGTCGAGCTGCGGGAGGACGGCGTCAGCCGGCTCGTCACACTGGAGGCGCGCGAGTCGGTCACGTACGACGGCGGGGTGGAGCACCGGTTCCGGCAGGTCGGGCCACGGACGTGTGTGGTGCTGCTGGTCCACTCCGCTGGTCCGCTGGGGAGGGGAAACGATGCGTGAGCAACTGGCCGGCAACCCGCTCGACGTCCTGGCCCGGTGGGTGGACGAGGCCCGCGCGGCGGACCTGCCGATGCCGAGCACGATGACGTTCGCCACCGCGGACGCCGACGGCGTCCCGCACGCCCGCACCGTGCTCGTCACCACGGTGGACGCCTGCTCGCTGCGCTTCCACTCGTCCACGCCGACGACGAAGACGCAGGACCTCGCGGCGAACCCGCACGCGTCGGCGGTGTTCCACTGGCCCGCGCTCGGGCGGCAGGTCGTACTGCAGGGCCGGGCCGGCGAGCTGGACGGGGAGACATCGAGCGCGGCGTACCCGGACCGGCCGCGGCAGCTCCAGCTCGTCGCCTGGGTGTACGAGGCGCTGCTCCCGCGGCTCGGACCGGACCGGGCCGTCGAGCCCGGCGCCGTCGAGCGCGAGTTCGACGCCGCGGCCGGCGACCCGCGTTCGGCGCGGCGGCCGCCGAGCTGGACGACCGTGCGGCTCGTCCCGCACCGCGCCGACTTCTGGCAGGCCGGCACCGAGACCTCGCCGCCGGGCAAGACCCGGTTCGAGCGCGACGGCGACGGCTGGCGCAGCTTCCCCGTCCTGCCCTGACCGGGTCTAGCGTCGCCTCCCGGGGGGTCGGGAGGTGAGGGCATGGACGTGGTGAGCGTCCGGTACATCGTCGACGACGTCGCCGCCGCGCGGGACTTCTACGTCCGCCATCTCGGGTTCGTCGTGGAGGTGGACGCCGCGCCCGGGTTCGCGATGCTGGACGAGGCGCTGCGGCTGCTGCTGAACGCGCCGGGCGGGCGCGGCGGCGCCGCCGCGGCCACCCCCGACGGGCAGGTGCCCGCACCCGGCGGCTGGAACCGGTTCCAGCTCGTCGTCGCCGACCTCGACGCCGAGGTCGAGCGGCTGCGCGCGGCCGGGCTGCGCTTCCGCACCGAGGTCGCGGTCGGCGTCGGCGGGTCGCAGATCCTGCTGGAGGACCCGGCCGGCAACGCCGTGGAGCTGTTCCAGCCGGCCGGCTGACCCTCCCCCGCCGCGCCTGCGCGCTCGTCCTCCGCGTGATAGCTTTGCTTTCAAAGCAAAGTGGTCGAGGAGGAGACATGGCGGGCAACGCGGACGTGATCGCGGAGTTCCGGGCGAACGGCGGCCGGGTCGGCGGGTGGCTGGCGGGGGCGCCGCTGGTGCTGCTCACGACGGCCGGGCGGCGCACCGGGCGGCCGCACACCACCCCCGCCGTCCACGCCCGGGACGGCGGGCGCTACCTGGTGTTCGCGTCCAACGCCGGGGCGCCGGAGAACCCGGCATGGTACCTGAACGTGCTGGCGAGCCCGCAGGTCACGGTGGAGGTCGCCGGCCCGGACGGCACCGTGCAGGCGCTCGCCACGCAGGCCGAGGTGCTCACGGGCGAGGAGCGCGACCGGCACTGGGAGGCGCAGTGCGCGGCCGACCCGGGGTTCCGCGCGTACCAGGAGAGGACCGACCGGGTGATCCCGGTCGTCGCGCTGACGCCGCTCGACCTGTCGGTGCCGGCGCGCAACCGGGCCGTCGCCGGGCAGCTCCGGCAGCACCACGCGACCTGCGCGCCCAGCTCGCCCGCGTTCGCGACGGGCTCGCCGGGCCGCCGGCCTGGGCGAGCAGCTGCGCACGCACTGCCTCACGTTCTGCTACGGGCTGCAGCTGCACCACACACGCGAGAACGGCGCGTTCACGGCGTTCGAGGCGCAGTTCCCCGACCTCGTCCCGGCGGTGCGGCGGCTGCGCGCCGAGCACCACGTGATCGAGGAGGGCCTCGCCGAGCTGGAGGCGCTGCTGCAGCCGGGGCGGACCGAGGACGCCGCCCAGGTGCGGGCCGGGGTCGAGCGGGTGGTCGCGGGCCTGGAGGCGCACTTCGCGTACGAGGAGGAGCAGCTGCTGCCTGCACTCGGGTAGCGTCCTTCGCCGTGACGCCCGGCGGATCGCAGCAGCTCAGCACGGACGAGGCGATCCGGGCGATGCTGCTGCTGATGCCCCGGGTGGCGTCGCGGATCAAGCAGATCCCGGTGCCGGAGCAGCTGCGCTCGTTCACGCTGGCCCCGCGGCACCTCTCGCTGCTGGCCTACCTGCTCTTCGACGGGCCGATGCCGGTCAACCAGCTCGCCGCCCGGCTGGAGGTCGCGCCGACGACCGTCAGCCTCATGGTCTCCGACCTCGCCCGGCAGGGCGTGCTGGAGCGCCACGACGACCCGGACGACCGCCGCCGCACGATCGTCGCGATCACCGCCGAGCCGCGCACCCGCGCCGCGATCGAGGGCTGGCTCGCGAACGGCGCGACGGCCTGGCGGGCGGCGTTCGAGCAGCTGACGGGAGCCGAACGCGCAACGTTCGTGCGCACGATGCAGACGTACGAGGAGTCCGTCTGACCGCACACACCTCCGGGACTCGGCACAGAGGGTGGGCCGTGTGTGCGGAGTACGGGAGGTGTGTGCCGTCAGCGGGTCAGGACGGCACACAGGGCCGCTGCCACCTCGGGTTCCGGGCGTCCCGTCAGCTCGCCGTCGTGGACGACGACCCTGCCGGCCACCACCACGTGCTTGGGACGGCGGCCGGGGGACGCCCACAGCAGGCCGGCGAGCGGGTCGGCCACGCCCGCGTCGGCGACGCCGGTGACGTCCCAGCAGGCGAGGTCGGCGGCCGCGCCGGGGGCGAGGTGCCCCAGCTCCGGGCGGCCCAGCCCGGCCGCCGAACCCGCCGTGGCCCAGCCCAGCACCTCCCGCGCCGCGACCGGACGGCCCACCAGCGGGGCGACCTGCATCGCGAGGCGGGCGCGGCGAGCAGATGGCCGGCGTCGTTGCTGCCGCCGCCGCTGGTCCCGAGCCCGACTTGCACGCCTGCGTCGGCGAGCGCGGCCATCGGCGCCACGCCCCAGCCCATCGGGACGTCGCAGCCGGGCGCGTGCGTCACGGTGGCCCGGCCGCGGCGACCCGCGCGACCTCGTCCGGCGTGATCCCGCAGAGGTGCGCGAGCGTGCGTCCGGGGCGAGCCAGCCCCACTCGTCCAGCAGGTCCAGCGGGCGCGCCCGTAGCGCTCCCGCGCCACCTCGACGTCGACCTGCTCGTTGGCCTGGGTACGCCGGCGCAGCCCGTGTCTCGCCGCGACCTCGCCGAGCAGCGCGAACGTCTCCGGCGCGTCGCTGTGCACCCCCGCCGGCCCGACCGCGACCTGCACCATCCCGGCCGGGTCCCCGGCCAGCGCCGTGGCGATCGCGTCGCGGAGGCGGCCGCGGTCTGCGGGTCGTCGCGGGCGCTGCCCCGCACGAACACCAGCCGCGCGCCCAGCTCCCCCGCCGCGGCGGCGACGGCCCGCGCGATCCCGACCCCGTCACCGGTCGAGGCCGGCCAGGTCAGGTGGTGGTCGGCCACGGTCGTCACGCCGCAGAGCAGCGCCTCCGCGAGCCCGGCCGCGGCGGCCGCGTGGGCCAGCCCGTCGTCCACGCCGGCCGCGGCGTACGCGGCGGCCATCCGCGGCAGCCAGTCGCGCATCGGCACCCCGCGCGTGCCGGGCAGCGTCCGGAACGCGGTCTGGAGCAGGTGGTGGTGGGCGTTGACCAGGCCCGGCGTCACCACGCAGCCGGACGCATCGAGCACCTCGCCGCCGACCGGCCCGGCGGCGACCCGGCCGTCCGCGCCGATCGGGACCTCCCCGCCGGGCACCTCCGCGGCCCCCGTCCACACCAGCTCGGCACCCCGCACGGTCAGCACCCGGCGAGTTCTAGCAGCTCCCAAGCGCACCCGACCTACGATCGTGACCGTGGACATGGACCTGCCGTACCCGGCGCACGCCGGATGCGCCGGACGCCGCGCGGGCGCGCCCCGGGGTGAGCGGCCCCATCCGTGCACGGCGGCGCCGGTCGGCACGGTCACGTACCGCGTCGAGGAGCCGCGTCCGCACACCGAGCGGCTGTTCGTCTGCGAGGCGCACGCGGTGGGCCAGTTCGACCCGCGCCCGCTCACCCCGGACGACCGCGCCGAGCTGCGCCGGCGCCGGGAGCGCGTCGAGAACTCGCCCCGCGTGCCGGGCGGGGACGCCTGACCGGCCCGCAACTCGCGCGCACGAATCCAGCGACTCGCGCGCACTTTCTCAGCGACTCGCGTGCAGCCAGAGCGCGACTCGCGTGCCGTCAGAGCGCGACTCGCGTGCACTCACGGCCCGACTCGCGGGGGTTCGGCCTGTTCGCCCCGCGAGTCGCGGGCTGGGTGTACGCGAGTCGGGGTCAGGACGGGGCGGGTGGGGGGACGCGCCGGACCCACTGCGTCGCCTGCTCGTACGCCTGCCCCAGCCGCAGGACGTCCAGGTCGGCGCCCGGGCGCCCGACCAGCTGCACCCCGGTCGGCAGGCCGCGGCCGTCGAACCCGGCGGGCATCCCGAGCACCGGGGTGCCGGCCAGCGACCACGGGGCGACGGTCTCCATCCAGCGGTGGTAGGTGTCCATCGGGCGGCCGTCGATCTCGGCCGGCCAGTGCGTCCCGACACCGAACGGGAAGACCTGCGCGCTCGGCGCGAGCACCACGTCGTGGCAGGCGAAGAACCCGGCCAGCACGTCGAGCCAGCGCTGCCGGGCGGCCAGCGCCCGGGTGACGTCCAGCGCGGTCAGCCGCAGCCCGCCCTCGATCTCCCAGACGATCTCGGGCTTGAGCAGCGCGCGGGTGGCCGGGTCGGCGTATAGCGGCTCCAGCTCCAGCGCGTTCCAGTGCCGCCAGGTGAGCGCGGTGGCCCACAGGTCGTCGAGGTCCTGGTCCGGGAGCGCCTCCTCCACCACGCACCCCAGCGACTCCAGCACCCCGGCCGCGGCGCGGCCCAGCTCCAGGATCCCGGGCTCGGTCGCGAGCCGGCCGCCGAGGTCGCCGACCCAGGCGACGCGCGTGCCGCGCACGTCCGCGCCGAGCGGGCCGGCGAACGCGGCCGGGTCCTCGGCGCGGCCCATCAGGTGCCCCGGGTCCGGTCCGGCCAGCACCGACAGCAGCAGCGCGACGTCGGCCACGCTGCGGCCCATCGGCCCGACCTCGCCCAGCTGCGCGACGAACCCGGCCTTCGGCACCCGCCCGGTCGACGGCCGGAAGCCCCACACGTTGCAGAACGCGGCGGGGTTGCGCAGCGAGCCCATGTAGTCGCTGCCGTCGGCCACCGGGAGCATGCGCAGCGCGAGCGCCGCGGCCGCCCGCCGCTGCTGCGCCCGGGGTCCGCGTGAGGTCGTAGGGGTTGCGGGTCGGGCCCGTGACCGGGTTGTAGGTCTGCGACCCGAACCCCAGCTCCGGCGTGTTCGTCTTGCCGACGACCACGGCGCCGGCCGCCTTCATCCGCCGGACGAACAGCTCGTCGGCCACCCCCATCCGGTCGGCGTGCACGGGCGAGCCCGCCGTCCACGGCAGCCCCGCCACCTCGGCCAGGTCCTTCACCGCGACCGGCAGCCCGTGCAGCGGTCCGGGCTCCTCGCCGCGGGCCAGCGCCGCGTCCCTCGCCGCGGCGTCCGCGAGCACGGCCGCCCGGTCCCGCCGCACGACCACGGCGTTGACGTGCGGGTCCAGCCGGTCGATCCGGTCCAGGTGCGCCGTCACCACCTCGACGCTCGACACCTCGCGGCGCCGGACGAGGTCCGCCAGCTCCCGCGCGTCCCGCTCGACCAGATCCGGTCCCGCTGCCGTCGACGTCACGCCGGACATCATCGCCCCGGCGGTGTGCCTCGCTGGAGCCCGGCACCTGGTCTGACCGACAATCGGCACTCAGCACGGTTCCCGAGGGAAGGACGGACATGTCGGAGGCGGTCGACCCCGCGAGGCCCGACTCGCTGTCCCGGCAGATCTACGCGGCCCTGCGCGAAGGGATCATCCGAGGCCGGTTCCCGCAGCACGCGGCTGGCGGAGCAGCGGCTCGCGGAGGAGATGAACGTGTCGCGGGTGCCGCTGCGGGAGGCCGTCCCGCTGCTGGAGGTCGACGGGTTCGTCCGCACGCTCCCGCGCCGCAGCGCGATGGTCACGACGTGGACGATGAAGTCCGCGAACGACCTGTTCGACCTGCGGCTGTGCCTCGAGGTCGGCGCGGCCCGGTTCGCCGCCGCCCAGATCGCGGCCGGCGCGTCCCTCGCGCCCCTTGAGCTGGCGCTCGAGCGCTCGCGGTCCGGCGTGAACAGCGGGGACGCGTACCACATCGCCGGCGACAGCACCCGGTTCCACGAGGTGATCGTCGAGCTGACCCGCAACGAGCTGATGCAGTCGGTCATGCGCTCGGTGTCGGGCCGGATGATGTGGCTGTTCTACATGACGTCCGAGCTGGACCCGCTCGACGCCCTGCACGGCCACGAGGAGCTGCTCGCGGCCATCGGGTCCGGCAACGAGCGGGTGGCGGAGTCCGTGGCCTACACGCACATCGAGCGCGACCGGCTGGACTCGCTGGCCGCGCTGCGGCACACCCAGGGGTTCAGGGACGAGCCGCAGGAGGCGTCGTAGCCGCCGACCGCGACGCCCACTCGGCCGCGCCGAGCACGGCCAGCGCGTGGTCGTCCGCGCTCGACGCACCGGACACGCCCAGTGCCCCGAGGAGCACACCGGCCCGGACCAGGGGCACCCCGCCCGGGATCGGCACCACGCCACCGTGCACGACCATGCCGAGCAGCAGCCCCGGCTCGGCCGCGCTCCCGGCGACCAGCTCCTCCGTGACGGCCAGCGTCGACCGTCCGGTGTGCAGCACCGTCGCGATCTTGTGCTGCGCGGTGCGGGCCGAGAGGCCCGCCGCGCCGTCCATCCGTACGAGCGCGACCAGTGCGCCGTGGGCGTCGGCGACGGCGACCGTGACGGCGAGGCCCCGGTCCCCCGCCGCGGCCGTCACGGCGGCGGCCGCCGCGCTCGCGGCGACCAGCCGGGTCACCCGGACACCAGCTGGTACCCCCGGACGCCCTTGCGCCCGCCGAGGGTCACGATGGCACCGCGCAGGACGCCCTCGGAGTACTCGCTGCCCGGGTTGATCGCCGTGGTGCGACCGATCCGGGTGCCGCCGCGGGACTCGTGGATGTGCCCGTGCAGCGACAGCATCGGCTGGTAGCGCTCCACCACCGCGCGGACCGCGCTCGACCCCACCCCGGCGATGACCGGACGCCCGCCCTGCAGCACCGGCCGCCACTGGTCGTCGAGCAGCATCGCCTGGTCGAGCGGCGTCTCCTTCGGCGGGACGTGGAGGTTGAACACGGCCTTCGCCGGGTCCGGCACCTTCTCCGCCTCGGCGACGATCCGGGCCTCCAGCTGGTCTTCGGGCAGCTCGCGCGGCGAGTCCCACGGCGTCGGGTTCGCGTAGCCGACGCTCACGAGCGTGTGGCCACCGGGCAGCTCGACCAGCTCGCCCTCCGGGTTGACCACCCGCGACGAGGTGCGCAGCACCTCGTCGACGAAGCCCGGGTCGTCGTTGCCGGGTGCGAGCAGGCAGACGATGCCGGTGCCGGCCAGGCGTTCCTCGGCCATCTGCAGCCAGCGGAGCAGCGTCTCGCGCATGACCCGGGTGAACAGCGCGTCGACCTGCGCCTGGTCGGCGGCGAGCGCCGCCGTCTCGTCCGGGTCGCACTCGTAGGCGTAGTAGCCGGCGTCGGTGATCCGCTTGCGCAGCGCCGGGAGCCCGGTGGCGTCCACGACCTCCTCGGTGCCGAACAGCCGGGCCCGGTGCGTGCCGCCGGCCTCGGCGACGATCGGGACGATCATCTTGCCGGTGATGTCCCCGCCCATGACCAGCACGTCGCAGCCGTAGAACCGCCCCGCGTTCAGGAACTTGCGCATGCACGTGTCCGAACCGTGGATGTCGGTCGCGAAGAACAGCTTGGTGTCAGCCACCGATGGCGCCGCCAATCTCCTCGGGGAGCTCGTACCAGGGCATCCGGCGGCCGACCTTCGCCCGCGCCCGCCAGCGCAGCGGCTTGGGGCAGGCGGCCAGCACGTCGGTGACGGAGGTGATCCGCTCGGCGACGCGCGCCGCGGCCGGCCGCGGCAGCAGCTCCTCGGCGAGGGCGAGCACGCGCGGCAGGTTGTCCGTGACCGTCGTGTACCAGCCCCAGTCCCGTCCGCAGACCGCCTCCAGCCGCGCGAGGTCGATCACGTCCACCTCGGGCCGACCCGGTCGCCCAGCTCGTGGTGGTGCAGCAGGGTGACCGCGTCCAGCAGGTCCTTGTAGGTCACGTGCACGACCTGCAGCTTGGTGAGCAGCAGGTCCGCCGGGGTGAGCGTGGTGGTCCCGGTGTCGAGCCGCTCGTCGAGGTCGAGCGCGTGGCACATCGCGAAGGTGCCGACCAGCACGTCCAGCTGCCGGCCGTGCACGCGGTCCTGGAACATCATCCGGCGGTCGCCGTGCAGGGCGTTGAACCGCTTGTTGCCCTCGTAGCCGAGCCGGCCGAGAGCCGACGCGACCGCTCTCCCGCTGCGGCGCGGGACCAGGATGTCGATGTCGCTGTAGGTGCGGTCGAGGGTGCGGGGCGAGTCGCCGTGCCGGTGCGCCGCCACGGCGACCCCGCCCAGCAGCCTCCCGACGACCTCCAGGCGCGCGAGGCCGTCGGTGAGGCGTGCGGCCTCCTCCACGACGTCGGCCCGGACGTCGGCGTGCAGGTCCGGGGACGGTGAGCTGCTCATTCCGGCGGGATCTCCTTGAACGCGAGGGCCAGGTCGATGCCGCGGCGGCGGTTCACGATCTTGGCGCCGACGTACCAGAGCAGGCCGGCCAGCAGCACCCCGCCGGTCGCGTACAGCGAGATCGCGCGGGTCGGCCCGTAGACGCCGTTCAGGGTCTCGTTGGCGACGAGCATGACGAGCAGCGCGATCATGAGCACGGCGCCGACGGCGCCGGCGAGCGTCACGGCGGGCAGCCCGAGCACCCGGCGACCGCCGCCGGACCGCCACACGTCGGCAGCCGGTACGGGAAGACCGTGCCCGCGACGCAGACGATCGTGAGCCCGATGATCTGCGCGAGCAGCGCCCCGAGGAGGCTCGCGCTCTCCCAGGTCAGCAGCAGCACGAGCCCGATCTCGCCGGTGATCGTGGTGAGCACGATCGCCCGCACGGGCGTGTGGTGCCGCTCGGAGACCTCCGACAGCGCTTCGGGCATCGTGCGGTCCAGCGACCAGGCGAGCAGGTAACGCGTGGCCTGCAGCTGCGAGAGCGGCGTGCCCATCAGCGCCCAGAGCACGAAGCCGACGCCGATGACGAGCAGCAGCGCGACGTTGGACGTCAGCACCCCGCCGATGAGGTTGAACCCGGGCGAGGTCGGGAGGCCGAGCGCGTCGGGGTCGTTGTTGGCGAGGTAGGCGAGCCCGCTCGCCCAGGTCGAGTTCGTGGCGGCGAAGAAGCAGGCCGTCAGGACGAGCATGAACAGGCCGTTGACCAGGACGCCACCGACGATCGAACGGTACTGGTTGCGGGAGGCGCGCTTGATCTCACCGCCGAGCTGCGCCGTACCGACCCCGAAGCCGACGACGAAGAACACCCACGGGAGCAGCAGGAACGTCTGCGAGAGCGAGAAGCCGCCCTGGGTGAACCCGGCGGCCTGCGCGGCCGGCAGCACCTCGTCGTAGTGCAGGGTGCCGTTGCGGTCGGCGAACGCGTTCCAGCTCTCGGCGAACCCGGTGTTGCCGCGCACGAGCATCAGCACCGCGCAGACGACCAGCGCCGCGCCCGCGATCAGGAACAGCACGCCCTGCAGCCGCCAGAAGTTGCGCGCGCCGGTCGCGAGCACGACGGCGAAGAGCACGTTGATCAGGGTCCCGATCCCGAGCACGGCCCACTGCGTGGTGATGCCGAGGAACGTCGACTCGGTGGTGAGCCCGTCGGCGAGCTGCTGCCACACGTCCTGGCCGGTGGCGGCCGAGAGCGTGGCGAGGGCGGTGGGGACGGCGCCGGTGAGGGCGAACCAGGCGTTGAAGCCGATCCAGTAGACCGCCATCCACACGCCCTGGTTCCAGGACAGCAGCCAGCCCAGCAGCGGATGCAGCGTGCGGCTCACGAAGACGTAGTCGCCACCGGAGCGCGGGATGGCCGCGGCGAACTCGGCGTACACGTACGTCGCGGTGAAGGCCGTGACGACCGTGCCGATCAGCACCGCGAGCACCGCGCTGCCGTCCGGGAAGAACCCGATGCCCTGCACGAGCAGGAAGACCAGGCCCACCCCGACGTTCATGCCGAGGCTGTTGAAGGCGAGCGCGTCGCGCAGGCGCACCTCGCGCACCAGACCGGTGCTGTTGCGCACGAAGACCGGTGGGGCCTGCGCAGCGCGCCCCGCGCTCGCCGGCGTGCTCTGGGTCGAGGGGAGGTCCTCTCCTGGGGATGGGGACGGGCGGGGACGGGCGGGGACAGCGGGGACTGCGGGGTCAGCCGGCCGACGGGACGCCGAGCGCGGCGAGGGTGGCGGGCCCGAGCTCCTTGCGGGAGATGTGCACGCCGGCGACGACGGGGGTGTAGCGGGAGCCCTCCGGCGTCAGAGCGGCCAGCGCGGGCGCGGGGCGACCACGGCGGCCGGGTCGGGCTGCTGGAAGTAGACGATCGAGCGGCGGCCCGCGCGGGCCGCCTCCGGCGAGGGGGTCATCACCCGGTGCGGGGTGGCCGGCAGCGCACCGTTGGTCCAGCGCTCGAGGATGTCCCCGACGTTGAGCACCAGCGACCCGGGCACGAACGGCACCCGCCACCAGCGCCGCTGGGCGTAGACCTCCAGACCGCCGGGTTCGTCGGGCCGGTAGAGGAGCGTGAGCGCGCCGTGGTCGGTGTGCGGCCGGTTCCGCGGGCGCACGTCGCCGTGCTCGGGCACACGCGGGGGGTAGTGGTTGACGACGAGGTTGGAGAAGTGCCGCGCGAACGAGGGCGCGAACCAGCCCGCCTGCAGGCCGAGTCCCGTCGCCACCAGCTCCAGGAGCCGGTCGCCGAGGCCCTCCATCTCGCGGTAGTACCGCTCCCAGATCGGCCGCATCCGGGCCGGCCGTTGCGGCCAGCGGTTCGGCCAGCGCCAGAGCCGGTGCTCCGGGCTGCCCTCCGGGTAGTCGCCGGCCGGGTCGAGCCGGTTCACGAGGAACGACTCGAGCACGTTGACGTCGCGGCCGGCGCCGCCGGCCGGCGGGACGGGCTCGTAACCGCGCACGACCTCCGGGGCCGGGAAGCCGACGGCGAGCTTCTCCTCCTGCGGCAGGGCGAAGAACTCGTCGGAGACCTCGGCCATGGCCGCGAACAGCGCGGTGGGCACGCCGTGCCCGGTGACGACGGCGAACCCGGTGCCACGGAACGACGCCACCAGCTCGCCGGCGACGCGCGCGCTCGCCGCCGCGTCCGCGGCAGGCCCGACCGCGGGCCCGACGTCGACCACGCGGACCTGCGCGGTGACCTCGCTGGGGGCCGCGTCGGTGACCACGGCAGGCGTGCCCTCGGCGGCGGGTGCCCGGTACGTCATGGCGAGCTCCTGTCTCGGCGACTGGCCGAACGGTATACCGTTTCGGGTTTCCGATCTGTTAATCCGCCGAAACTGGACGTGAAGTACCAGGACATCTCTCACGTCGGTCAGCTTTGGTATTCAGTTTGCCGCATCAGTGGCGTCGAGCAGCGGCTCGGGCGGGTGCTGCACCGCGTACGCCCGGAAGATCTCGCCGGGCCGCGCGAACCAGACCTGGTCCCCGTGCCGGCGCAGGTGCTCGAGCGCCCGGCCCAGCCGGCGCAACCGGAAGGGCACCCCGGAGATGAACGAGTGCACGACGACGCTCATCACGAGCGGCTGCTCCGCCGACGCGGCGAGCAGCTCGTCGAACTCGTCGACGATCATGTCGGCGAACTCCCCCGCCGACGCCGCACGCCCGACCACCGTGCTGCTGTCGTTGACCTCCAGCGCGTAGGGCAGCGCGAGCAGCGGCCCCGAGGCCGTCGAGAGCCACACCGGCTGGTCGTCCGGGCGCAGGTCGAGCAGGTACCGGTAGCCCGTGGCCGCGAGCAGGTCGAACGTGCTCTCGGTGTGCGCGAGCCACGGGCTCGACCAGCCGGCCGGCCGGCGGCCCTCCTCCGCGGCGATCCGCCGCGCCACCGCGTCGAGGTAGGCGCGTTCCTCCGCCGTCGCCATCCCGGCGAGCGAGTCGGAGTTCGTGATGCCGTGGGCGACGATCTCGGCGCCGTGCCGGCGGGCGGCGACGAGGACGTCGGGCGCGGTGTCGTAGACCATCGTGTTGAGCAGCACCGTCGGCGGCACGCCGTGCTCGGCGAGCCGGTCGAGCAGCCGGAACACGCCCACCCTGTTGCCGTAGTCGCGCCAGGCGGTGTTGACCATGTCGGGGAACGCGACGCCGGGCAGCAGGTCCTCGGTGCGGCCGTCGCCGAAGCGGTAGTCCTCCACCCCGATCGCCACGTAGACGGCGAGCCGCCGGCCGCCCGGCCAGGTCCCGGGCGCGCGCCCCGTGATCGGCGAGTAGCGGTAGCGGTCACCGGGCCCCGGCCAGGGCAGATCGACGGTCATCGGGATCCCACCCATCGCGTCATGCCGACGTCCGTCGCCGCTGCCGCGCGCACCACCTGCTGGTAGAGCGGGGCGAGCCGGGCGGCGTCGGCGTGCGCCCGCTCCAGCGCCCGCTGCTTGCGGGCGAACACCTCACGGACCTCGCCGAGCAGCGCGTGCTCGTCGACGGCGGTCAGGCGGCCGCCTTCGGCGACCACCACGCCGTCCACCATCGTCAGCACGACGCTCGCCCCGGTCTCGCAGTAGACGAGCTGGCCGGGCACGTCGTTGAGCGGGGTGAACGCGATGCCGTGCAGGTCGAGCAGGACGAGGTCGGCCAGCCGGCCCTCGGCCACCTCGCCCAGCTCGCCCGGGCGCAGCATCGCCGCCGCTCCGCCGTGCCACAGGCAGTCGAGCACCTCGGCGGCGGCCGGCCACTGCGCGCTGTCCAGCCCGCCGACGTTGTGGACCAGCCCGGCCATCCGCACGACGCCCCACATGTCCACGGCGTCGCCGCAGATCGCCTCGTCCACGCCGAGCCCGATCGGGATGCCCCGGTCGCGCACGGCCCGGAACGGCATGACGCCGCTGCCCAGCCGCAGGTTGCTCACCGGGTTGTGCACCACCACCGCCCCGGCCTCGGCGATCAGGTCGAGGTCGGCCGGGTCGGTCCAGACCGCGTGGATGACGTTCGTGCGCTCGGACAGCAGTCCCAGGTCGGCGGTGTAGCCGACCAGCGAGCGGCCGCCGAAACGCGGGTGCTCCGTCGCGAGCGCGCGCTGCGTGCGGGTCTCCAGCACGTGCGCGAAGAGCGGCACGCCGTGGGTCCGGCTCAGGTCGTCGAGCTGGGCGAAGTACTCCGGCGTCACCCGCTGCGGCGCGGACACCGAGACGGCGGCGGTCAGGCGCCCGCCCGCGGCTCCGTGCCACGCCGTGAACAGGTGCGCGTACATCTCCAGCAGCTGTTCACGGGCCACGGGCCGGGTGCCCGCAGCTCGGCGGCCAGTTCCGGCGGGGCCAGGCCCGCCAGGAACGGGAGCTTGTCGGTCTCCGGCAGCTCGGGCTGGTCCAGGGCGACCGCGGCCCGGATCCCGCAGTCCGCATACGCCTGCATCACGGCGTCGATCACGTCCGGGTCGGGGCCCGGCATGAGGAACGCGTCGTCCTGCACGGACGTGGTGCCGCCGCGCAGCATCTCGACCACGCCGAGCGCGGTGCGCAGGTACGCCTCGCGCGGCGTGGGCCGCAGGTCCTCGGCCGCGGGGCTCTCGTACAGCATGAACACCTCGAGCGGCAGGCTCGGCAGCGCACCCTTGAGGTGGTTGGCCGGCGAGTGGAAGTGCGCGTTGACCAGGCCGGGCACCAGCAGGTGATGGCCGCGCCCGGGCACCACCCGGACGTCCGGCGGGGCGGCTGCACCCGCGTGCGGGCCGACCGCGCGGATCCGCCCGTCCGCGACGAGCACCCCGATCGGGCCCGTCACGGAGCCCGGCGCACCCGGCCGCCACACGAGGACGTCCGTGAACAGCGTGGCGGTCACCGGGCCACCGGCCGGAGCCGCTCGGGGGCGGCGTACGTGGCCGCGCGCGATGTCGTGAGGCCCTGCCGGAGCAGTCCCTCGGCGAGCGTGACCGCGGCCGCCACCCCCTCCACGACCGGCACACCCAGCTCGTCCTGCAGCGGTGCCACCAGGTCGGTCAGGCCGGCGCACCCGAGCACCACGGCCTCGGCGGCGTCCTCGGCGAGCGCGCGGCGGGCCTCGGCGGCGAACGGCTCCAGCAGGTGCAGCGACCCGTGCGCCACCGCGGCGACCGGCTCGTCCACGGCCCGGACCGCGCAGCGGTGGTCGAGCCCCAACGCCCGGACGACCCGGTGCGACTGCTCGCGCGTCCGCCGCGGCGTCGTGACCACGGTGAAGCGGGCGGCCAGCAGCGCCGCCGTGACCAGCGCCGCCTCCGTCATGCCGACGACCGGGCCGCGGGCCAGCTCCCGGGCGGCCGGCACCCCGGTGTCGCCGAAGCACGCCACCACGTACGCGTCGACACCGGTCCGCTCGCCGAACAGCACCTGCTCGACCACACCGGCCGCGCCCCAGACCTCGTCCAGGTTGCTCTCCACGGCGCTCGGGCCCGTCGACGGCGTGCCGCCGACGACCCGGGTGCCGGGTGCCGCCACCCGCCGCGCCGCGGCGACGGCCGCCTCCGTCATCGCGACCGTGGTGTTCGGGTTGACGACCATGATCGTGCTCATCGGGGCAGCCCCGCGGGGACGGCCGCGGGAAAGGCCCCGGGGACGAACGCCGTCCACCCCGGCCCGGAGACCGCGATCCGGGCGGCCGCGGCCCCGGCCCGGGCCGCGGCGACGGCGTCGCCGTCGATCCCGTACCGCGCGGCGAACGCGCCGCAGAACGCGTCGCCCGCGCCGGTGCTGTCCACCGGGTCGACGCGCTCGGCCGGAACCTCGACTACCCCGGAGTCCGCGAGCACGAGGCACCCCTGCTCGGCGCGCTTGACCACCACGCACCGCGGACCGAGCGCGCGGAACGCGTGCATCGCCGCGACCAGGTCGGTGCCGCCGGCGAGCATCCGCACCTCGGCCTCGCTGGGCAGGAACACGTCGCAGTCGGCCACCATCGCGAGCAGTGCGTCCTCGTGACCGCGGACGTAGTCCTCCTGCAGGTCCACGTGCAGGGTCGCGCCGCTGTTGCGGCGGAGCCACGCCACGAGCGCGCACTGGGCGCGCAGCCCCATCGCGGCGACGAGCACCGCGCGGGCCGCCAGGAGGGCGGACGGCACGTCGGCGGGGTGCACCGACATCGCCTCGAACTCGTCGTCGGTGCAGCTCATCCGCCAGCTACGGCCCCCACCCGGGGCGTAGGTGATGACGTTGCGGACGGTCGGCAGGTCGCGCCGCGGCTGCCCGTCCAGTGTCAGGCCGGCCCGGCGCAGGTCGGCGGCCAGCTCCGGGGGGACGTCGGTGCCGACGGGGGCGAGCCACGCGACGTCACCGCCGTCGGGCACCGTCCGCGCGGCGAGCGCCGCGAACAGGGCGTCGCCGCCGAAGGCCGTGACCCGGTGGCCGTCGGGCCGGACGGCCTCGTCGATCGTGATGTTGCCGACGCAGAGCAGTGCGGGTGCGTCACCCACGGCTGTACGCCTCGGCGGCCGCGAACTTCGCCGCGGCGACGTGGTAGCCCATGAGCTGGGCGGGCAGGAAGTAGAGCAGCGGGCTCAGCGCCTCGGGCAGCGCGGGCAGGGCCAGCACGGCGTCGGCGATCCCGTCGAAGGCGCGCTCGCCCGCGCAGGTGGCCACGTACACGCTGCCCCCGGACCGGCGCGCCTCCCGCACCGTGTCCACGGCGCGCGCCACGGCGGGTCCACCGGGCACGAGCAGCCACAGCGGCTCGCCGGCCTTCTGCGTGTTGTAGTGGTGGTACTCCTCCAGCTGCACGGCGAGCGCGTGGTCCGGGGAGCACTCCTTGACCTTCGCCGCGCCCACCTGGGCCGAGGCCCAGTTCGGCCCCGCCCCGGCGAACAGGTACATCCGCGCCGCCGCCTCCTGCCGCGCGACCCGCTCGACGACGGGGTCGGCCGCGGTGATCGCCTCCGCCATCAGCGCCGGCACGGTGTCCAGCGCGGCGAGCGCGTCCGGGCTGCCCCGACCGGCCTCGACGAGCGCGGCGAGCCGCAGCAGCAGCGCCAGCGCGGCCGTCGACGACTGAGTGGGCCAGCCGACCCGGGTCGCGTCGACGAGCAGCGTGGCGTTGCTCTCCCGGTGCAGCGTGGAGCCCGGGGTGTTCGTGAGGGCGAGCGTCGGTGCGCCCGCGGCCTGCGCCACGAGCAGTGCCTCGACGGTCGCGGTGGTCTCGCCGGAGCTCGACATCGGGACCACCAGCGAGCGCGGGCCGACGTCGTGCGCCAGGTAGCGGGCCAGCTCGTAGCTCGGCACGGGCTCGCACGGCACCCCCAGCGCCGTCTCCAGCGCGAGCCGCGCCGCGGCGCCGACGGCGAGCGAGTCGCCCGCACCCGCCAGGAAGACCCGCTCGAGGTCCCGCTCGGCGACGGTCCGCGCCGCCACCGCGAGCGCCGCCTCGTTGCGCTCCCAGTTGCGACGCACCACGTCCGGCTGCGCGAACAGCTCCCCCCGCGTCGCCCGGACGCGGCGCCGGCGCTCCGTGTCGAGCGGGTCGTCGGTGGGCAGGGTCTGCGCTGCGGCCCGCTCCGCGGCCGCGGTGCGCGCGAGCACGGCGTGCTGCCGCTCGTCGAGCGCGTTCGTCCACGAGATCACGAAACGAAACGGTATACAGTTCAATGTTGCGAACCGATGAACTGCGATGAAGACGGCGTAGCCGCGCTGGACAAGCCGCGCACGGACGCGGCGGCGGTATGCAGTTCGGTCACGGACGCCGGCACGGCCACGGCACGCCGAGCCGCCGGGGCGACGAGACGATACGGTTCCGGAGGTGACCGACCGTGATCCCGCAGACCTCATGACGCTCACCACCGCCCGCGCCGGGTCGGCGGCCGTCGTGACGGTGGCCGGGGAGCTGGACCTCCAGACCTCGCGCGAGCTGATGGAGGTCGTCGACGCGACCCTGCAGGAGCCGGGTGTCACCGGCCTCGTGGTGGACCTGACCGCCGTCAGCTTCCTCGGCTCCGCCGGCCTCGGCACGCTCGCCGAGCTGGCGACGCGCACCACCGCACCCGCCGCGCCGTACGGGGAGCGCGTCACGCCGCTGCCGCTGCGGGTGGTCGCGCCGCCCGCCAACCGCGCGGTGATCCGGCCGTGGGAGACGATGAACCTGCAGCAGATCCTGCCGCTGGACCCGGACGTGGCCAGCGCCGTCGAGGCGCTCCCCTAGCAGGGCAGGTCGAGCAGCGTGCGGCCGTCGGTCGTGCGCACCTGGATCGAGGCGAGGTCGCGCGCGGGATCGCCGTCGCGCCGTCGACGACCGCCCGTCCGGACGGGGTCGGCCCCCAGGTCGCGGCCACCTCGCCGTGCCCGTCGCGGGAGGTCGCGTAGACCTCGTACCCGGACGCGGGCGGCAGCCCGGTCAGCTCGATGCGCACGGCCGTGCCCCAGCCGCGGGGCTCCATGCTGCCCGTCCCCGCCGCCGTGCGCCCGCGGCCGCGACCGTGAACGGGACGGCCGGGGTGGTCACGTCCGGGAGCACCGCCGGGACGACCGCCGCGGCCGTCGCCACCAGCGCGGCGGCCGCGGCGGCGGCCGCACCCACCCGCCACCGCCGCAGCCGCCGGTGTTCGGCGGCCTGCGCGGCGCGGACCGCGGCGAGCGTGCGCGCCAGCAGGTCCGGGCCCGGGGTAAGCGCCTGGCTGCGCACCTCGGCGGCGTCGAGCCGGCCGAGCAGCCCGGGCAGCGGGGCCAGCTCGGCCAGCTCCGCCCGGCAGCGCCGGCAGGTCGCGAGGTGGCGCTCCACGGCCGCCCGTTCCGCGGGCGCGAGGCTGCCGATGAGGTAGGCGCCCAGGTCGAGCCGGGCACGTGGTCGGGGGCGGGCCCGCCGGTCGTCGCGTCCGTCACTGGGCCACCCCCATCTCCTCCAGCACGAGCCGGAGCGCCCGCAGCGCGTAGTACGTGCGGGACTTGACCGTGCCGGCCGGCACGCCGAGCCGCTGTGCGGCCTCGGCCACCGACCGTCCTTCGTAGTACGTCTCGACGAGCACCGCGCGGTGCTCGGGGGTGAGCCGGGCGAGCGCGGTCGCCACCGTCCAGCGCTGGACGGCGCGGTCCAGCTCGTCGGCGGCGGGCGCCGACGCCAGGGCGAAGTCGTCGGACACCGTGGCCGGCCGGGCGGCGTCGCGCCGCCACAGGTCCGTGCAGAGGTTGCGGGCGGTGGTGAAGAGCCACGCCCGCAGCGCCTCGGAGCCCGCGTCCAGGTGCACGGCGCTGCGCCACGCCCGCACCAGCGTCTCCTGCACGACCTCCTCGGCCCGCGCGCGGTCGCCGGTGAGGCGCAGCACGTACCCGAAGAGCGGTCCTGCGGCGTCGTCGTACAGGGCCCGGACGAACGTCTCGGCGTCCGGCGACGGCGGGGTCGCGTCCCCCACGTTCACACCCTCCACGACGCACGCGGGCGCGGCCCGGTTCAGCGGCCCCGGCTACGCGAGCAGCGCGTCCATCTGCCCGACGGCGAGCGTGAGGCCCTCCTGCATGCCCATGGCGAGCACCTGCTCCAGCTGCTCGCGCGAGTCGAACACCGAGCGCAGCTCCATCCGGGTGCGGCCGTCCTCGTCGACGAGCTGCATGCGCACGGTGCTGACCGGCAGCTCCGTGCTCGGGTTGCCGTCCTCGTCGCCGAAGCCGTCCCGGAACTCCAGCGACCGCGGCGGGTTCACCGCGGTGATCCGCCACCAGCCGAAGTGCCGGTCGCCCTCCGGGCCCGTCATGAAGTACGTGACGCCGCCGCCGGGCACGAGCTCGTGCTTCTCGACGGTGGCCGGGTAGGTGGGCGGGCCCCACCAGCGCTCCAGCTTCCGAGGGTCGGCCCACAGGTCCCACACCCGCTCGGCGGGTGCGTCGAAGTGCGCGACGAGGGTCAGGGTCAGGGTGTCGAGGTCCTTGTCGACGCTCGTGACGCTCATGGTCGGTGTCCTTTCGTGTCGGGTTCGGGCTCGGCGAGCAGGCCGGACATCCGGTCCACCCGCCCGAGCCAGGCCGTCTCCAGCTGGTCGAGGGCCTGGCGGGCCCGCTGGATGGCGTAGGGGTCGCTGCGGACGAGCTGCTCGCGGCCGCGGCGCTCCTTCCGGACGAGGCCGGCCCGCTCCAGCACCGCCACGTGCTTCTGCACCGCGGCGAAGCTCATCGGGTAGGCCTGCGCCAGCCGCGAGACCGACAGCTCGCCGTCCGCGCACCGGCGGACGATGTCCCGCCGGGTGGGGTCGGCGAGCGCGTGGAAGAGCCGGTCCACGATCTCGTCCGCGCCGCGATCTACAACCATACGGTTGTACGTTATCGCGGACCCCGCGCCCGGGCAACCCATCGGGCAGGATCGGACCGGTGACGGGCACGAGCATCCGCCGGGACGAGCTCCTCGCGATCGCGGACGGGCTGGCGGCGACGTTCGCCGAGCGCGCCGCCGCGCACGACCGGGACGCCACGTTCCCCTTCGACAACTACGCCGACCTCGCCGACGCCGGCATCCTGCGCCTCACCGTGCCCGCGGAGCTGGGCGGGCTCGGCGCCGGCCTGGGCGACGTCGTCGCGGTGCTCGAACGGCTCGCGACCGGCGACGGGGCGACGGTGCTGGCCGCGGCGATGCACATCTCCCCCGTCGGCCAGTGGGCCGCGGTCTGGCGGCGCACCGGGGACGAGCGGCTGGCCGACATGCTGCGCCGCGCCGCGGACGGGTCGCTGGTCTGGGCCGCGCTCACCGCCGAGGCGGGCGTCCGCAACACCATGACCGACGCCCGCACGAGCGCCACCCGCGTCAAGGGCGGGTTCCTGCTCAACGGCCGCAAGACCTTCGCGACGAACAGCGCGGTCGCCACCGACTTCTCCACCACGGCCCGCCACGACGACGCCGACGGCGGCCCCCGGCTGCTGCTGTGCCAGGTGTCGATGCGCCAGGACGGCGTGCAGGTGCACGCCACCTGGAACGCGCTCGGGATGCGCGCCACCCGCAGCGACGACGTCGAGTTCCGCGACGTGTTCGTGCCCGACGAGCGGGTGGTGCACTCGCTGCCGGTGGGGAGCCTGGACCGGCGGGTGCTGGAGACGGTGTGGGCGTGGGCGATGCCGTGCTTCGGCGCCGTCTACACCGGCATCGCGGCCGGCGCCCTCGACTGGACGGTCGCCCGGCTCGTCCGGTCCGGGCGCGCCGAGGACCCGGTGGTGCAGGACGTCGTGGGCGAGTGCCGCATCCAGCTGGAGACCTCACGTGCCGTGCTGGCGCGCCACGTCGCCGACGTCGAGGCCGGCCGGCTCGCGGAGCACGGGGTGCAGGCCGGCGTCGCCCGCTGCGCCACCACCAAGTACGTCGCCGCGACGAACGCGACCCAGGTGCTGGCCCGGCTCGTCGACGTCGTCGGCGGCCCGGCCTACACCCGCGACCTGCCGTTCGAGCGCATGTGGCGCGACGTGCAGGCCGGGCCGATCATGCCGATGGGCAACCTCGCCGCCCGCCGGCTCGTGGGCGCCGACACGCTCGGCATCGCGACGCGCCCGAGCACGGCTGAGCGGCTACCCCGCCACCACGCGGAACCGCATGGTCGTGAGCGGCGGCGTGTGGTCCGCGGCGACGGGCGCCAGCCGCACGAGCGTCCCGCCGGCGTGCTCGAAGAGCCGCACCCCGTCCCCGAGCAGCACCGGGACCACCGACACCAGCACCTCGTCGAGCGCACCGGCGTCGAGGCACGAGCGGGCGGTGATGGTTGACCTTGACCCGAGGTCAGGGTGGACGCTCGTCGCATGACGAACTCACCCTGGACGGGCATGCTCCCCATCGACGACACCGCGCTCGCGGTCACCGACACCGGCGGCACCGGCACGCCCGTCGTGTACCTGAACGGCGCCTACGCAAGCCAGCGGCACTGGAAGCCCACGATCGCCGCGCTGGGCACCGACCAGTGGCGGCACATCACCTACGACGAGCGCGCCCGCGGCCGGTCGCGGACCTCGTCGGACTATTCGTTCGAGGGGACCCTCCGGGACCTCGACGCGGTGCTGCGGGCCCGCGGCGTGGCCCGGCCGATCCTCGTGGGCTGGTCGTACGGGGCGTTCATCGGGATGTACTGGGCGCACCGCCACCCCGACCGCATCGCGGGTGTCGTGAACGTGGACGGCGCCCTGCCGGCCGGTCTCACCGGGCCAGAGGGGCACGCGCGGATCCGGATGCTGTTCCGCAGGATGCGGCTGGTGCTGCCGCTGGTGGCCCCGTTCGGCCTGGCCGCGCGGATGTCCGCGGACGAGCACGCCGACGTCAACATCGAGCTGAACGAGATCGCGGCGGCCTGCGCGCCGGTCCTGGAGCGCGTCACCTGCCCGGTGCGCTACGTCCTCGCCACCGGGGACAGCCTCGGGAGCCGGGACGGCGAGCACGAGCAGGCCCGCACCGCGCTGGAGCCGGTGTTCGCGAAGAACCCGAACCTGCAGGTCAGCGCCAAGGTCACGAGCAACCACGGCGCGATCCTCCGCAAGGACTTCCGGGCCGTCGCCCAGGCGGTGCGGGAGATCGCCGCCGCCGCCGACCGGACGGCGGACCGGCGGGCAGGCTGAGCAGATGGCGGGCGGACTCACCATCGGGCAGGCGGCCGCGTTCGCGGGCGTGACGATCAAGACCGTGCGGCACTACCACCGCCTCGGCCTGGTCGACGAACCGCGGCGCGACACGTCCGGCTACCGCCGGTACACCTCCACCGACCTGCTCCGGCTGGTCCAGGTCCGCGCGCTGGCCGAGGCGGGCGTGCCGCTCGCGGAGATCGGCGACCTGCTCGACGCCGATCCCGAGCGGTTCGCCGCCGCGCTGGCCGACGTCGGGCACCGGCTCACCGAGCGCATCGAGGAGCTGGTCGCCCGCCGCGACACGCTGCACCGGCTCGCCGACGGCGACCGGGCCCTGCTGCCCGACCGCGCCTGCGCGGTGCTGGACCGGTTCACCGAGCTGGGCTTCCCGCCCGAGTTCGTGGCCTCGCAACGGGAGGGCCTGGTGCTGGCCCGGGCGGTGGCCCCGGAGTTCTTCGACGGCTTCCTGACCCAGCTGGAGCACCGCCTCCGCGACCCCGGCTACGTCGAGCTGTGGAAGCTCAGCTGGGAGGCGCTGTCCTGGGACCCGGACGACCCGCGGGTCGACGAGCTGGCGTCCGCGATGGCCGAGGGACTGCTGGCCGGCCGCGCGCTGATGGAGGCGCAGTCGGACTTCTTCTCCCTGCCCGACGCCAACGCCCGCTACGGGGTGGTCAACAACCACCGGGCGGACGAGGCGCCGACCGTGGCCCGGCTGACCGCGCTCATCGAGGAGAAGCTGCGCGCGGCCGGCCTCGACGTCCCGCACCAGTGAGCTACGACAGCTGCGCGGGCAGCCCGAACCTCGGGAACAGCCCGAGGTCGTGGAACGCCGTCGCCTCCGCCACCAGCCCGTCCTCGATCACGAGCACGGAGATGGCGAACGGCAGGTGCGCGGCGTCGCCCGGCCGCCGGGTGTACGACGCGACCGCGGGCCGGCCGTTGGCCCGGGTCGCGAGCGTGCGGAAGCGGCGACGTAGGTCGGGGCGTCCTCGTCCCAGCTCGCGGCGAGCGCCGCGGCCACCGCGGCGCGCCCCCGGAACCACATGGGCCACGGCGGCATCGACGTGCGGACGTCCTCGGCGAGCAGCGCGGCGACCGCCGCCACGTCACCGCGCTCCATGGCCGCCATGTACCGGCGCAGCACCGCCTGCTCCTGCGGCGTCGGGTCCGCGGTCCAGTCGGCGCGCCGCTGCGGCAGCGTTCCCGCAGCGTGGCCCGGGCCCGCTGCAGTGCGCTGTTGACGGCGGGCACGCTCTGGTCGATGGCCCCCGCGATCTCGTGCGGCCGCCAGCCGAGCACGTCGCGCAGCAGCAGCGCGGCCCGCTGCCGCGGCGAGAGGTGCTGGATGGCCGCGAGGAAGGCCAGCTCGATGGTCTCGCGGTCGACGGCCGCCGCGTCGGGCTGGGTCTCGGTCGGCGCGGCCGGCTCCCACAGCTCGTCCGGGAACGGCTGGAGCCACGGGAGGTCGGCGCGCGGCGGCAGGTCGGTGGCCGGGTCGGACGGCGGCGTCAGGTACTGCGGGAGCACCCGCGGGCCCGCCGGTCGAGCGCGTCGAGGCACACGTTCGTCGCGATCCGGTACAGCCACGTCCGCACCGACGACCGGCCCTCGAAGCCCTCCGCCGCCCGCCACGCGCGCAGGAACGTCTCCTGCACCAGGTCCTCCGCCTCGTCGAACGAGCCGAGCATCCGGTAGCAGTGCACGCGCAGCTCGCGGCGGTGCTCCTCGAAGAGCGACCCGACGTCCATCGGGCCACTGTGCCCGCCGGTCAGTCGCCCTTCAGCAGCCGGTCGAACGGCACCACGTCGCCGTACGGGTCGGCCGGCGGCGGGGCGGGCCGCCCGGCCATCAGGTCGGCCAGCTCGCCCGCGGCCCGCGCGATCCGCCGGTCGAGCGCGGGCACGCCGGTCGCGCCGCCCGCCCAGTCCTCCGGCGCGGCGAACACCGCCGTCGGGACGACCACGCTGCGCAGGTACGCGAAGAGCGGGCGCACCGCGTGCTCCAGCGCGAGCGAGTGCCGGCCGGTACCGCCGGTGGCCCCGACGAGCGTCGGCTTCCCGGCCAGCACGCCGTCCTCCAGCACGTCGAAGAACAGCTTGAACAGGCCGTTGTAGGACGCGGAGAAGATCGGCGTCACCGCGACGACGCCGTCCGCGCCGGTCACCGCGTCGACGGCGGCCCGCAGGCCGGTGCCGGGGAACCCGGTGAGCGCGGCGTCCACCAGGTCGTGGCCGTGCTCCCGCAGGTCCACGACCGTCACCTCGGTCCCGATCCCGCGTTCGCGCAGCGCCGCCGTCACGGCGGCGGCCAGGCGGTCGGCGAGCAGCCGGGTGGACGACGGCACGCCCAGCCCGGCGCTCACCACCGCCAGCGTGCGCGTCGTCATGCGACGACCTCCTCCTCGTTCTCGGGCTCCTGCCGAGCCGCTTCCAGCGCGGCCTTCAGGCTCGCGTGCGTCGGCGCCTCCGGGACGTGCGCCGGCTTGCGCGCGGCGAACTCCCTGCGCAGCACCGGCACGACCTCCTCGCCCAGCATGTCGAGCTGCTCCAGCACGGTCTTGAGCGGCAGGCCCGCGTGGTCCATCAGGAACAGCTGGCGCTGGTAGTCGCCCACGTTGCCGGCGAACGACAGGGTCTTGTCGATCACCTGCTGGGGGCTGCCGACGGTCAGCGCCGTCAGCTCGGAGAAGTCCTCCAGCGACGGGCCGTGGCCGTAGACCGGCGCGTTGTCGAAGTAGGGCCGGAACTCGCGCACGGCGTCCTGGGAGTTGCGCCGCATGAACACCTGGCCGCCGAGCCCGACGATCGCCCGGTCGGCCGCGCCGTGCCCGTAGTGCTCGAAACGGCGCCGGTACAGCTCCACCATCCGGCGGACGTGCCCCGCATCCCAGAAGATGTTGTTGTGGAAGAAGCCGTCGCCGTAGTACGCGGCCTGCTCCGCGATCTCCGGGCTCCGGATCGAGGCGTGCCACACGAACGGCGGCACCCCGTCCAGCGGCCGCGGCGTGGACGTGAAGCCTTGCAGCGGCGTGCGGAAGCGGCCCTCCCAGTCGACGACGTCCTCGCGCCACAGCCGGCGCAGCAGGGCGTAGTTCTCCACGGCGAGCGCGATCCCGTCCCGGATGTCCTTGCCGAACCACGGGTAGACCGGCCCGGTGTTGCCGCGGCCCATCATCAGGTCGACGCGGCCGCCGGACAGGTGCTGCAGCATCGCGTAGTCCTCGGCGATCTTCACCGGGTCGTCGTGGTGATGAGCGTGGTGGCGGTGGAGAGCAGCAGCCGGCTGGTCCGGGCCGCGACGTACCCGAGCATCGTGGTCGGGGACGACGGCACGAACGGCGGGTTGTGGTGCTCCCCCGTCGCGAACACGTCCAGGCCGATCTCCTCGGCCTTCAGCGCGATCGCCACCATGGCCTGGATCCGCTCCGCCTCGCTCGGCGTGCGGCCGTTTGTCGGGTCGGGCGTCACGTCCCCGACGGTGAAGACGCCGATCTGCATCTCTTCCTCCGGTAGTTGCTGTGTCAAGCAGTCTGCCGAACGCCGGACGCACCCGGGATATGCCCGACCACCCGACCGCGTGACACCTGTATCAACAGGTGCCACACGCACATCACCCCTATCGTCCGCTCCCCTACTCTCCGAGGTCCGGCAGATGCAGAACGTGTTGTTCCACGTGACCGCCGGGCCCGCCGGGCTCCGCTGCGAGCTGCGGCGGGACACCGCCGGGGCCTGGCGCCCGGTCGCCTGGCACGACCTCCCGGACGCCACCGGCCTCCCCGCCGGCCCGGACGCCGCCGGGGCGCACCTGGCCGGCCTGCTGCTGCGCGCCGACACCCGCCGCGCGTGGGAGGAGCTGCGCGACGCGAACCCGGGCGGGCTGCGCACGCTCGTGCAGGTCGACCCGCCCGCGCTGCGCCGCCTGCCGTGGGAGCTGCTCGCCGCCGACCCCGCGTTCGCGCCCGGTCCCCGCCGGCCCGTCGCGATGGCCCGCGACCTCGCCGACGGCCCGCCGCACGACGACGTCCGGCTCGTGCTGCCGCTGCGGCTGCTCGCGCTGGTCGCCGACCCGGCGGACGTCCCCGAGGTCGAGCGCACGATCGCCCGGGCCGGCCGGCACGTCGACGCGGACGTGCTCGTCGCCCCCACGCAGGACGCGCTGGTCGCCGCGTACATCCGGATGCGGCCGCACGTCGTGCACGCGTTCGGCGACCCGGGACTCGACCCGCGCCCCGCGCCGCACGAGGAGCCCGCGCGGGCGCCGATGCCGCGGCTGGTCGTGCTCGACCGGCTCCCCGAGCCGGGGCCGGTGGTCGACCCGCTGCTCGACTCCGGGGCCTGCGCCGTGCTGGTGCTGCCGGAGGGCGGGGACGGGGCGACTTCGCCGTGGCCCTCTACACCGCGCTGGCCGGCGAGCAGCCCGTCGACGTCGCCGTGGCCACGGCCCGGGAGGCCCTCGCGGGCGGGTCCGGGTTCCGGCCCGCGCTCACCGTGCGCGTGCCCCCCGACGAGGTGCTGCGGTTCGCCGGGCTGCCCGCGCACGACGGCCCGGCCGTGGCGGAACCCGACCCGGGCGACCCGGCCGGCGCCCTCCTCGCGGCCGCCGAGCAGCTGCTCGGCCGCGGGGACGCGGGCGCACCCGAGGCGTTCCGGGCCGCGGTGGCGGCGCTCGCGGACGTGCCCGGCGCCACCGGACGGGTGATCGCCGTGCGCGAGCGGCTGGCCGTCGCGCTCGCCGGGCTGGACCGGCTGCGCGAGGCCGGCGCCGAGCTGGACGACCTGCTCGCCACCCCGTGGACCGACCCGGAGCACCGCCGCGACCTGCGCCTGCTGCGTGCCGAGATCGACCTGCGCTGCGGCCGGGTCACCCGGGCCGCCGTCACCGCGTCGGGGCCCATCGAGGGCCGCGGGCGCCCCCGCGGTCCGGGCCGCGCGCCGGCCGGCGCCAGCGCCACCGCGCTGCGGCTGGCCCGCGTGTCCGGCAGCGGGCCGGGGGCGCTGGAGCTGGCCGGCGTGGCGGCGGCCGAGCTGATGCTGCTCGACGACGCCGTCGCGCTGTTCTCCGAGGCCGCGGCCGCCCGCGCGGCCCGCGACGACGCCGACGGCGCCGTCCGCTGCCACACCCGCGCCGCCGTGCTCCTCCTCCGCGAGCACGGCCACCTGACCACCGCGGGCGACCACCTCGCCCGCGCCGCGGCGTTCGACCTGCCGCCCGGGTCGGCGGGCTGGCTGCGGCGCGCCGGCGCCGAGCTGGAGCTGCTGCAGCGCAGCGGGCAGGCCGCCGAGGCCGGCGCCGACGCCCGCGCGGTGCTGGCCGCGCTCGGCGACCCGGCCGTGCCGCCGCGGCGCGCCGTCCGGGCCGCCGTCGGGCGCTCGCGCACGGCCCGTCGGAGCTGCGGGCCGAGCTGCTGGAGCTGGTCACCGACCGGTTGCGCCGGGTCAGCCCGCCGTCGGCCCGGGCGATGCTGCTCACGGGCCTGAGCCGGGTGCCGGCGGTCACCGGCCTGGGCGACCTGCTCCCGCCGCTGCACGACCTCGTGCGCGACGCCGACCGCGACCCCGCCCTCACCGCCGCCGACCGCGCGCTGCTCACGCTCACCCTCGTCGAGCTGGACCGGCTCAGCGGGCGCACCGCCGAGGCCGAGGCCGCGCTCGTGTTCGTCCGCGACTCGCTGCCGTCGCCGCTGGCCCGCCGCGCCTGGTGGCTGGCGCTGGACCGGCTCGGCCCGCCCGCCAGCCGCACAGCCGCGCCGCGCCGAGCTGGCCGTCGTCGCCGCGGAGACCGACGGGCTCCCGCTGCTCGCCGCGGCCTTCCTCGTCGAACGGGCGGAGGCGCAGCGCACCACCGACCCGGCGCTGGCCCGCCGGCTCACCACCGACGCCGCCGACCGCCTCGCCGCGGCCCCCGAGCACGACACCCTGTGGCACGCCCGCCTCGACCGCCTCCGGGACGAGCTGGTCCACAAGGTCTCCTAGACCGCACACACCTCCGGTACTCCGCACACACGTCAGGACATGTGTGCCGGGTGCGGGAGGTGTGTGCGGTCAGCCGAGCGACAGGAACGTCGCCGGCTCGGCCGACGCCGCCCACCGACACGTACGCGCCCGCCCGGACGGCTTCCGGGCGGGCGCGTTCGTGGACGGGACTACCGGGTCAGCCCGGCGTGCGGTCGATCCAGGTCCGGGCGTAGAACCCGTCGCGGGACGCGTACCGGTCGATGCCCTTGACCTCCTGCTTCGTGATCGTGGACAGGTAGCTGCGGCTGAACCAGGCCACCACCAGGTCCTCCCCGGTGATCAGCTCCACCTGCTGGTACGCCCTGGTGCGGACGGCCTCGTCGGTGGTGCTGACGGCCTCGTCGAGCAGCCGGTCGACCTCCGGGTTGTTGTACTTGCCGTAGTTCGAGTTGCCGTCCGAGCGCAGCAGGCGCGTCGCGCCCGGGAACGCCGAGTCGAACCCGCCGACCCAGGTGGTGAGCTGGAAGTCGTTGCTCTGCACCACCGAGGACGAGAACTGCGCGAGGTCGTAGAACTGCAGCTCGACGTTGATCCCGACGGCTGCCATCTGCGCCTGGATGAACTCCCCGAACGGCACCCGGGCCTGCGTGGTCTTGAAGGTGAAGTCCGGGTTCCCGCCGCTCGCCCGGTACTCCTCCACGAGCTGGCGCGCCCGCTCCGGGTCGTAGGTCGGCCAGGCGTTCGAGGCCTCTTCCGTGTGGTACGGGCTCTCGTCGGTGAAGAGGCTCTTCGCCGGCACGAGCTGGTTGTTGTAGAGGCTCGCGCCGAGCGCCTGCAGGTCGAGCGACCGGACGATCGCCTCCCGCATCCGCCGGTCGTCGAACGGCGCCTGGTTGAAGTTGAAGTACAGGTACTCCCCCGCGTTGCCCGGCCCGTAGTAGACCCGCAGCTCGGGGTTGCGGAGCGCCCGCACCAGCTCCTGGTTGTAGCCGCCGTACACCACGTCGACGTCGCCGTTCTCGATCGACGCGTACCGGCTCTCGGTGTCGGGCAGCGGGCGGAACTCCAGGGAGTCCAGGTAGGGCATGCCCTGCTGCCAGTAGTTCGGGTTCTTCTCCAGGACGATCCGGGAGTCCGGGATCCACTCGACGAGCCGGAACGGCCCGGCGCCCACCGGGTTGCGCCCGATGTCGTCGCCGTACTGCTGGAGTGCGGCCGGCGAGATGATCAGCCGAGCGACCCGTAGGTCAGGGGCTGGGCGAAGAGCTGCGGGAAACCGCCGAACGGCTCGTCGAGGGAGAACTCGACGGTCAGCGGGTCGACCACACGCATCCCCGTGATCCGCTGCGCGTACGCGTGGGCGGGCGAGGACTTCTTGTCGATGTGCCGCTGGACGTTCGTGACGACGGCCTGGGCGTCGAGCGGGGTCCCGTCGGAGAACCGGACGCCCTCCCGCAGGCCCAGCTGCCAGGTGCGGCCGCCGTCGGGGCTCTCCAGGGACTCGGCCATGTACGGCTCGGCCGTGCCTCGGGCGTCAGCTTCAGCAGGGAGTCGTAGACGGAGAAGGCCGCCTGGTTGGAGTTCTGGACCGTCGGGTCGAAGCTGACGACCTCGCGGTCCAGCGCCAGGCGGAGGGTTCCGCCGGGCTCGGGGGTGCCTTCGGAGGCGGGGTCGCCGCCGTAGGCGTCGATGGCGGTGAGCGCCTCGGGGCCGGCGGAGGAACCGGGCCTGGCGGGCCCGACCTGGCCGCACGACGCGAGGAGCAGCGCGCTGAGCGCAACCCCCACCGTGGCCATCACCCTGGATGTGCGTACTCGCATCGCCCACCTCGTTGTGTCGCGACATGCCGGGAACGTGTTGATCTGTTGCTGTCTTGTGCTGTCTGCTGCTGTCTGTTGCTGTCTCGTGCTGCGTGTCGGAATGCAAATACGGTTGTGGAAACCCCGGGGACCGTGTGGCCCCCGGGGTCGTCTGTGTGGGGTACTGCTAACTGCCGGCGACCGGCTGGCCGGCGCCGGGGGCGAGCTCGTCCATCTCCTGCACGAGCGGGTCCTCGTTCGTGCCGAGGTGACGCCACTGCTCGCCGTCGTCGAGGATCTTCTCCGCCGACCGGATGCCGCGGTAGTCGAGGTCGCCCGCGACCGCCGGTGCCTCGCCGCCCTCGGCGACGTTCTTCGCGGCCGCGATGAGCAGCCGGCGCATCCGGATGATCGCCTTGTCGGACGTGCCGAGCCGCTCCTGCGTGCGGTCGTAGATCGGGCCCATCGACTCGGTGACCATCAGGTCCTGGCTGACGAACTCCCGCACGCCGGAGTACGTGGTGGTGCGCTGCTCCTCGCGGTCGATCCCGTACTCGTTGTCGGCCCGGTACTTGCGCGGGATGATGCCGTTGCCGTCGACCTCGGCGCGGCCGAACTCGAACGGCGCCACGACGAACAGGCCCGGCCCGCCGATGCGCTGCGGGTTCTCGACGTTGCGCGTGGAGAGGCTGTAGCGCGCGGTGTTGTAGTCGTCCATCGGGACGAAGATGCTCTGCCGCGACGTGAACGGCACCGACGCGATCACGGTGTGGTACGGGTACACGAAGGCGCTGATGCGCACGTGCGTGTGGCCGTTGGGCGTGGTGCGGATGCCCGCGTACTTGAAGCCGTACCAGGTGTCCTGCACGTCGAGGCGCGGGGCGCGGTCGTGCAGCCAGAACTTCCACGACATGGCGTTGGACGGGTAGCCGGGCTTGTCGCTGCCGTCGTCCGGGATGTCCGCGGCGCCGTTCCACTGGTGCAGCCACGAGATGTGGGACGTGTCCATGTTGCCTTCCATGGCCTGCATCCAGTTGCATGCGGTGTGCAGCTTGGTGGCCTGGAAGTGGTCCGGCTCGACGGCGTCGGTGCCGAAGTCGCGGAAGGGCGTCATCTTGTCGGCGGGACCCATGTAGGTCCACACGATGCCGCCGGACTCGTGGGTCGGGTACGCCTTGGCGGTGACCCGGTCCTTGAAGCTGCTCGACGGCGGCTCCGACGGCATGTCGATGCACTTGCCCTCGGCGTCGAACTGCCAGCCGTGGTACGGGCAGCGCAGCCCGCACGTGCCTCGGGACCGGTCTCGTTGCGCCCGAAGTACAGGGACGCACCGCGGTGCGGGCAGTTCTCCTGGATCAGGCCCACGCGGCCGTTGGTGTCCCGGAACGCGACCAGGTCCTCGCTCAGCAGGCGGACCCGCACGGGGTCTCCGCCCGGCGTGGGCACCTCGCTCGTCAGGAGGGCCGGCGTCCAGTACCGGCGCAAGAGCTCCCCCATCGGGGTACCCGGCCCGACCCGGGTGAGGAGCTCGTTGTCCTGCTCTGAGAGCATTCGCGTCCTTCTTTCCAGAGGGTTTCCGGAGGGCGGAGGGGTTCCGGGGTCGCACCGCCGGCCGGGAGCCTAACTCTCTGCGGTTCAGCATGGCAACGAAGTTGTTAACAATCTTGGTTACGAGTACTGTCCACCTGGGCGCCGTGAGCTCCTGAAGGTGCGGATGGGAAGGACGTCCATGGCCGCGAGTGGCGAACCGGCCGCCGGCGAGGCCGTAGCGTTGGTCGTGAACGCGCTGCGTGACGGGATCATGCAGGGGCGGTTCGCGCCTGGTCAACGGCTGCCCGAAGCCGATCTTGTAGAGCTGTACAGCGCGTCGAGAGGCGCCGTGCGCACCGCGCTCGTGCAGCTGGAGAACGAGGGCATCGTCGAGCGCGAGCGCAACCGGGGCGCCCGGGTGCGCCCGATCTCGCTGGAGGAGGCCGTCGAGATCACCGAGGCCCGCGCCGTGATCGAGGGGCTCTGCGCGGCCAAGGCCGCGGCCCGCGCCACCGACGAGGACCGGCACCGGCTGCGCGCGCTGGGCAAGGAGCTGGGCGAGGCCGTCGCCGCCGCGGACGTCATGGCGTACACGCGCATCAACCAGCAGATCCACCGGGCCGTCCGGGACATCGCCGCGCACGAGACGGCCGGGCTGATGCTCGACCGGCTGCGCACCCAGAGCGTGCGCTACCACTACACGGTGGCGCTGCTCCCCGGCCGCCCCTCGATCGGGCTCACCGAGCACCTCCAGGTGATCGAGACCGTCTGCTCGGGCGACCCGGCCCTCGCCGAGCACACCATGCGCACGCACCTCATGAGCGTGGTCGAGGCCCTCCAGCAGCTCGACGCCAACCTGCACCGCATCGTCACCCCGGGCTGACACCCGGCCGCGTCCGGGTCGGCGGCGCACCCGGCCGGACGCTCCGGGAGTGCTCCCGCACGGGCCCACGACTACGCTCCGGACATGTCGACGGAGGCCGTTCCCGCGGCGGAGGACGGTGCGTTGACCGACCGGCTCCGCCGCATCGAGGCGGTCACGGACAGCGCGCTCGCGCATCTCGACGTCGAGGAGCTGCTGGACGAGCTGCTCGACCGGGTACGGGAGCTGCTCTCGGCCGACACCGCGGCGGTGCTCCTGCTCGACCCGTCCGCCCGGTACCTGGTGGCCACGGCCGCCCGCGGCATCGAGGAGGAGGTCCGGCAGGGCGTCCGGATCCCGATCGGGAAGGGTTTCGCCGGCCGCATCGCCGCGCTGAAGCAGCCCGTGTACCTCGACCGCGTCGACCACTCCACCGTGCTCAACCCGATCCTGCGGGAGAAGGCATCCGCTCGCTGCTCGGCGTCCCGCTCGTCACCGGCGGGCGGGTGATCGGCGTCCTCCACGTCGGGACGCTGACCCCGCGGCGGTTCACCCCCGAGGACACCGAGCTGCTGCAGCTCGTCGCGACCGGGTCGCGCTGGCGACCGACGCCGGCCTCGCCCGGGCCGCGCGGACCGCCGCCACGAGCCTGCAGCGCAGCCTCCTCCCCGCCGACCTGCCGGCCGTACCCGGGCTGGAGATCGCGGCGCGGTACGTCCCGGGCGGGGGCGGCGAGATCGGCGGCGACTGGTACGACGTGTTCGACCTGCCCTCCGGCGAGGTGTGCGTGGTCGTCGGGGACGTCGTCGGCAGCGGCCTGACGGCGGCCGTCGCGATGGGCCGGCTGCGCACCGCCCTGCGCGCCTACGCGCTGCAGATCCAGGACCCGGCCGAGCTGCTGCACGCCGTCGACGTGCACGTGCACCACTTCGAGCGGGACGTGATGGCCACGGCCCTCTGCGCCGTGCTCGACCCGACGACCCACCGGCTGCGCCTGTCCTGCGCCGGCCACCCGCCGCCCGTTCTCGCGGTGCCGCGCGGCCCCGGCAGGCTCGTCGACGTGCGCCCCGACGTGCCCCTCGGGGTCGAGCCGGACCGACCGCGGCGGACGGCCGAGCTGCCCCTGCCCGCCGGTCACGGCCTGCTGCTGTACACCGACGGCCTCATCGAACGCCGGGGCGTCGCGCTCGACGCCGGCTTCGACGCGCTCCGCGCGGCCGTGCGGCCCGGGACGGCCGAGGAGGTGTGCAGCACCGTGATGCAGGAGCTGCTCGGTGGCACGGAGGCCGCGGACGACGTCGCGCTGCTGATGGTCCTGCGCCGGTGCCCCGGCGACGTCGAGCCGCTGGAGCTGCGGGTGCCGGCGCGCCCGGCCGAGCTGCCGCGTCTGCGTATCGAGGTCCGGCGCTGGTCGGCGGCCGTCGGGGCGACCCCGGAGGAGTCCGACGACCTCGCGGGCGCCGTCGCGGCGGCGTGCACCGCGGTGATCGCGCAGGCCCACCGCGGCACGCTCGCCGTGCGCCTGCACACCGGCGCCGGCGGGACGGTCGCCGCGGAGGTCGGCGCCCCCGGAACGGGCGGCGCCACCGTGACCGTCCGCCGGACGTTCGCGGGCTTGAGCTGAACCCGGGTTGAGGTACGAGGGTGTGTGCATGGCTGCCCACACGCTTCCCGGCCTGCCCGGCACGTCCGCGCGCGTCGCAGGGGCCCGGCCGTGACCGCCCCGCCGACGGCGGCCGGCGCGTCCCCGGAGCTGCTCGCCGACGCGTTCCGGGACGCGTTCCGCCACCACCCCGCCGGCGTCGCCGTGATCACCACGCGCGACGGCGACGGCGAACCGGTGGGGCTGACGGCGTCGTCGGTCGCGTCGGTGTCGGTGACGCCGCCGGCGATCGTGTTCTCGGTGTCGCACCGCAGCAGCGCCGCCCCCGCGGTGCTGGCCGCGCCGTCGTTCCTGGTGCACCTGCTGGAGCTGCGCAACGTCGGGCTCGCCCGGCTCTTCGCGACCTCGGGGGCCGACCGGTTCGGCCCGGCCACCCGCTGGACGCCGCTGACGACCGGCGAGCCGTGGCTCGTCGAGGCGCCGACGGCGCTGCGCTGCCGCCCGCTGGCGCTGGTGCGGGTCGGCGACGCCACCGTCGTCACGGCGGAGGTGGCCGGCATCCGCTCCGCCGGGCGCGTCGACACCCCGCTGGTGCACTACGCCCGCGCGTACCACGCGCTGGGCGAGGCGGCCTCCTGAGCTGCTCTTGCGGGTGTTTTCAGACGTTGCATCATGTGTCGGTGAAGCCTGCAACCGTTTTCAGCCCGCCGCGGCACGCGATCGTCGGGCTCGGGAGCCGCGCCCAGATGTACGTCCGCGCGCTCGCGGCCACGCACGCCGAGCACGCGGAGCTGGTGGCGTTCTGCGACCCGAACCGCACGCGGATGGAGGTGCACAACCGCGCGGTGCAGGGGTTCGGCCGGGCCGCCGTGCCCGAGTACCCGCCCGCGGACTTCGCCGCGATGCTCGACCGGGAGCGCGTCGACCGGGTGGTCGTCACGAGCGTCGACCGCACGCACGACGCGTACATCGTCGCGGCGCTGGAGGCCGGCTGCGACGTCGTCACCGAGAAGCCGATGACCACCGACGCCGGGCGCTGCCGGCGCATCCTCGACGCCCGCGCCGCGACCGGCCGGGACGTCACGGTGACGTTCAACTACCGGTACAACCCGGCGCACGCGGCGGTCCGCGAGGTGCTCGCGAGCGGGGCGATCGGCGAGACCGGGTCGGTGCACTTCGAGTGGCTGCTCGACACCGCCACGGCGCCGACTACTTCCGCCGCTGGCACCGCGACAAGGCCGACTCCGGCGGGCTGATGGTGCACAAGGCCACGCACCACTTCGACCTGGTCAACTGGTGGATCGGCAGCTCCCCGGAGATCGTCTACGGGCTGGGGCGGCAGTTCTTCTACGGCGCCGCCAACGGTGTCCGCCGCGGCCTCGCCCGCCCCTACGTCCGGGCGCACGGCGACCCGTCGGCCGAGGGCGACCCGTTCGCGCTGGACCTGGCCGGCTCCTCCGCGCTGCGCGCGCTCTACCTCGACGCCGAGCACGAGGACGGCTACCACCGCGACCGGAACGTCTTCGGCGAGGGCATCACGATCGAGGACGACATGACCGTCGCGGTGCGCTACCGCAGCGGCGCAACCATGAGCTACCACCTCACGGCCTACGCGCCGTGGGAGGGCTACCGGGTCGCGTTCAACGGCAGCGCGGGACGGCTGGAGCTGGACGTCGTCGAGAACGCGTTCGTCGACCCGGACGGCGCGGCCGCCCCGGTGCGGCGACCCGGCTCACCCTGCGGCGGCACTGGGAGAAGCCGGTGGAGCTCGATCTCCCGGACACCACGGGCGAGGGCCACGGCGGCGGCGCGCCCGGATGCTCGCGGACATCTTCGGCGGCGCCCGGCCGCCGGACCCGCTCGGCCGCGCCGCCGACGCCGTGACGGCGCGTTGTCGCTGCTCACCGGCCTGGCCGCGAACCGGTCGTCGAGACCGGGCGGCCGGTGCACGTCGACGAGGTGCTGACCGTATGACCCGCCCACTCGCACTCGACGACGACCGCGTCCTGCCCGCCGAACCGCGCGTCCGGGCGATCGCGCGCGAGGTCTTCGCCGCGACCTGCCGCTGATCAGCATGCACGGCCACGTCGACGCCGACCCAAGGCCCTGAACCGGACGAGGTCGGGCTCCGCCCGACCCTCCTCAGGCCGTCAGGCACGCCGCTGCTCACCCAACCTCGTCGCCTCGTGCAGTATCAGCGCCACCTCAGCTAGACTTCGCCCAGAATGACCCCTTAAGTGCAGTCAACAGAACGGTACGGGTCGCGATGCTGCTTCGCTTCCGAGTGATCAACCACAAGTCGATACGCGACGAGGCCGAGCTCTCGTTGGTGGCACCCTCCCTGAGGACGCAGGCACCCGCCGACGATGACTGGGTCCGAGCGACCTCACGAGTTGCCGCGATTTACGGCGCCAACGCGTCAGGCAAGTCGACACTACTCAACGGGATTCAGTTTTTCCGATCGACGGTCGCAAACTCTGCAATATTACGTAATCGCGACCGCCTCGGCAAGATTCCCTCCAATCAGTTCCTTCTGAACGAAGAGTCGAAAGCGCTGCCCTCTCTGTACGAGGCCGACCTCATTGTGGGCAATGTTCGATACCTGTACGGCTTCGAAGTGCTTGACGGCGGAATCCAGCAGGAATGGCTCTACTCTTATCCGAACAAAAAGCGGAGAATGCTATTCGAGCGCGGCCGGGATCCGGCGGAGACGGTTTTCGGGCGGAACCTGGGCGGCCTTGGGCCCGCGCTGGCGAAGCTTACGCAGACCTCAACCTTGGTTCTCTCCCTCGGATACGAGCTTGAGCACGAGCTCCTCACCCTGGTTCGCGACGGAATTGTCGACGGACTGCGATTTGCTGAGATCTCGCGGAGAAAATGGAGCCTCCATTACGTCGCTCCGGCGGGACCTAATCGAGGACCCAGAGCTGAAGAAGCACGTCGAGGCAATGATCCGAACAGCCGACTTGGGGGTCGTTGGAATAAATATCACCGAGCGAGATATGGCCCCCAAGGAGATAGAGAAGTACTCTGTTCTTTGGGACAACATCTCACAGCTCGCAGGAACAGAGGTCGGGCCCGTGGACGACTTTCTCGAGGAGATCCGATTCGCGGTAACCCTGGAACATGAGGCGGGTAGCCGGACGAAGACGCGGCAATTTCACCTGTACGAGGAGAGTGAAGGTACCGTTGCTTGGCTCGCCTTGGTAGTCCCCGCCCTGCACGCACTTCGATATGGTCAGACGTTGCTGGTTGATGAAGTCGGGGCCAATCTCCATCCCATACTAACTCGGGAGCTCATTTGTCTCTTCAAGGATGAGGAGCTCAACGCGGCAGGAGGACAACTCGTCTTCACGACCCACGACACGCCTCTGATGGGAAACCTCCTGAGTGACACCCTAGACCGTGGTGAGGTCTGGTTCACCGAGAAGGATCCGGATGGTGCTACCAGCCTATACTCACTGGAGGAATTCGTCGTAAAGTCCGACGGGAATTTCGAGAAGCGGTACCTTGAGGGTCGCTTCGGGGCTGTACCACAGATCCAGGACGACGAGCTTCGCTCGGCACTTCTGGGCGCCAAGGGCTAGCCGAGCGTGAGGAAAGGGAATTCGAGTTCCAAGGATCGTTCCTTAACACGGAGGTCAGGCAGCCGCCATCAGCGCCAACGAGTTCTCGTCGTCACCGAAGGCGAAGTGACCGAACTCAGATACTTTACAAATCTCTCGCGTCACCTGCGGGCTACAGGTGTCGTGGTTCACTCTGCGAAGTACGAAGGAACCGGGCGGGATCCGCTGTGGGTTGTTGACACCGCAAAAGCACACGCTGAGCGAGCTGCGCGGCACCAGGAGTCGTTCGATGCGATCTGGTGCGTCTTCGACGTAGACGACCACTCTCGCCTTCCCGAGGCAATCGCGAAGGCCGACGAGCTTGGTTACAAAATTGCTGTAAGCAACCCATGCTTCGAGGTGTGGCTGGTCTGGCATTTTGAAGACCTGACAGGCCATAGGACATCACAGCAGCTCAAGCGGCATGCCAAGAAGCTCGGCGCCTCGGACGAGGACTTGCTGCAGAGATTTCCATATGCTTCATACCTTGAGGCGCTAAAGCGCGGCGGATCTTGCGAATTCCCAGTTCCGAATAACCCAGGCAGCAGAGTCGGCGCCCTGATAGAGGTTCTACGTGCTGAGACGGCGCCGCGGGCCAGTGGACCGCGGCATCGCTCAATGAAGGCGTGACGGCGTGGGCCGGCGACCTTCGCCCGCCAGCTCCAGCTCCATCAGCGTTCCTCGTTGCACGGTTCTCAATGTCAGGCGCGCCGTGGCCAGTCGCGATAAAGTCCGCGGGCCTGCACGAACGTGCGGCGGCAACCTCGGAGACAGTAAGATCGGCCCCTCTCGTCGTTCTCTGCGTTCCCACCTCCCGATGACGAGAATGGGTCGGTGGCGACGCACCGCGGGCGGGGGCCATTCTCTGCGCCTCGGCTACCCGAGCGCAGCGCGTACGGTCGTCGCCACCCCGTCCCGGGTGAGCCGCGCCAGCCCGTCCAGTACCAGCTCCCGGAACACCGGGTCGCCCGGCAGGTCCGTCCCGAACACCTCGTCCAGCGAGAGCAGCGCGTCGACCACCGCGGCCGGGGTGTCGGCGCCGGCCGTCAGCTCGGCGAGCCGCCCGGCCAGCGGGTCGTCCACCGGGAGCGGCGTGCCGTCCTCGGCCTTCCCGGCCCAGACGTAGCGCATCCACGCCGCGACGCCGAGGCACGCCAGCCGCGGCGCGGCGCCGGCGGCCAGCCGGTCGGCGATCGTGCCGAGCAGCCGCTGCGGGAGCTTCTGGCTGCCGTCCGTCGCGATCTGGGTGGTGCGGTGGTGCAGCGCGGGGTTGCGGAAGCGGTCGAGCAGCTCCCGCCGGTACGCAGCCACGTCGAACCCGCCGGGCACGGTGAGCGTCGGCGTCACCTCGTCGGCCATCAGGTGCTCGACCACGCCGGCGATGCCCTCGTCCCCGACGGCGTCGGCGACGTAGGCGTGCCCGGCGAGCGCGCCGAGGTACGCGAGCGCGGAGTGGCTCCCGTTGAGCAGGCGCAGCTTCATCGCCTCGTACGGGGCGACGTCGGCGGTGAGCATGGCGCCGGCGGCGTCCCAGGCCGGACGGCCCGCGGCGAAGTCGTCCTCCACCACCCACTGCCGGAACGGCTCGGTGACCACCACCCCCCGGTCGTCGAGGCCGAGCAGGCGGGCTGCCTCGGTGCGGTCGCCGTCCGTCGTCGCCGGGACGATCCGGTCGACCATCGACGACGGGAACCGCACGACGCGGCCACCCAGTCGGCGAGCGGCTCGCCGTCGGGCAACGCGGCGCAGAACTCGGCGACCAGCCCGCGCAGCACCGCCCCGTTGGCCGGGAGGTTGTCGCAGGACAGCAGGGTGACCGGGCCGGCGTCGGCGGCGCGGCGGGCCTGCAGGCCACGCACGAGCTGCCCGACCACCGTCCGCGCCGGGCCGTCCCCGGCCAGGTCGGCGGCGACGGCGGGGTCGGCCATCCGCAGCCGGCCGGTGGCCGGGTCGTGCCGATAGCCCTTCTCCGTGACGGTCAGCGTGACGACGCGGGTGGCGGGCGCGCGAGCGCGCGGTGAGCCGCTCGGGCTCCTCCGCGGCGAAGACCAGGTCGCGGACGGCGCCGACCACCCGCAGCGACGTCGACGTGCTGCGCTCCAGCACGGTGTAGAGCCCGTCCTGCGGACGCAGCTGGTCGAGCACCGCGCGGCTGCGCTGGGTGACGCCGCAGATCCCCCAGTCGCCGCCCGCCGCCGCGACGGCGTCCTCGGTGTAGACGGCCTGGTGGGCGCGGTGGAACGCGCCGATCCCGAGGTGGACGACCCCCGTCCCGAGCGCCCGCGGGTCCACCCGCGGCCGGCGGGCGGCCTCGACGCGCGGCAGCGTCGCCAGGCTCAGCCGGTCCCCGGTCACGGCGCCGGCGGGGTGGTCGTCGCGCGGACGATGAGCTGGGTGGGCAGCCACCGCTGCACGGCATCCTCCTCGGGTCCGGCCGCCGGGTCGTCCAGCAGCAGGTCGACGGCCGCCCGCCCGGCGGCCTCCATCGGCATCCGCACGGTCGTGAGGGGCGCGGGTGTCATCCCGGCCATCTCGATGTCGTCGAACCCGACCACGCTCATGTCCTCCGGCACCGCGACACCGCGCGCGGCCAGCCGGTTGAGCACACCGAGCGCCATCAGGTCGTTGAACGCGAGGGTCGCCGTGGCGCCGCGGGCGAGCGCCAGGTCCGCGGCCTGCACACCGCCCTGGAACGTCGGCGGGAACGGGCCGAGCTCGACCGCCTCCACGTCGTTGGCCGGTGCGGCGTCGCGCAGGCCGCGCAGCCGTTCCCGCCCGGCCCACGACGCCACCGGCCCGGCCAGGTGCGCGATGCGCCGGTGTCCGAGCGCGCCGAGGTGCTCGACCGCCTGCCGGACGCCGTCGGCGCTGTCCATCAGCACCGCAGGGGCCGCCGCGGCGTCGCTGTTGACCAGCACCAGTGGCGCGACCTGCGCGAACCGCTCCAGCTGGGCGGTGTCCTCGCGGGGCGAGCACAGCACGATCCCGTCGACCTGCTTGGCCATCGCCCCGACGACCTCGGCCTCCACCCGCGGGTCCTCGGCGGCGTCGGCCAGGAAGACGACGAGCCGCGCCTCCCGCGCCCGCGCCGCGCACCCCTTGAGCACGGCCGAGAAGAACGGGTTGGCGACGTCGGGGACGACCACGCCGATGTTGCCTGTGCGGCCGGTGACCAGCCCGCGCGCGGCCCGGTTGGGCTGGTAGCCCAGCTCGGCGGCGACCTGCAGCACCCGCCGCCGCGTCTCCGGGTGCACCATCTCGGGCACGGTGAACGCGCGCGAGACCGTCGACACCGAGACCTCGGCGCCCCGGGCCACCTCGTTGATGGTCACCGCCACGCCAACACCATGCAAACCCTTGCAACGGGAAGTCAAGCGACGCCCGAGGGGCGCAGGCCACCGCACACACCTCCCGGACCCGGCACACACGTTCTGCCGTGTGTGCGGAGTGCCGGAGGTGTGTGCGGTCGCCCTGCCTTCAGACCTTCGTCACCTCCGCCACGAAACGCAGCAGCTCGGCGTGGACCTCCGCGCGTCCAGCTCGTGCAGCACGTTGTGCCGGTCCTGCGGGTAGACCACGAGCCGTCCGCGCGGGAGCAGGTCGGCGACCTCACGGGCCCCTGCCACCGGTGCCATGTCGTCCTCCTCGCCGTGCAGCAGCAGCACCGGCAGGTGGTCGAGCGCCCCTTCGCGGACGAGCACGCGGGTGCGCGCGCCGGCCGCGGTGAGCGCGGCGAGCGTCTGGGGGCGCAGCCCGCCGTCCCACACCAGCGGGTCGTCGCGCACGCGCTGGGCCTGCACGGGGTCGCGCACCAGCTCGCCGGGGTCCTTGCGCAGGTCCATCGGGTCGACGCCGGACGCGAGCAGCTCCGTGAGCCCGCCCGCAGCGCCGAGCAGCGCCGACCCGCTCAGGACGAGCCCGGCGACGTGCGCCGCCGGGTCGGTCCCGCTCGCCACCCGGATCTCCCCGACGAGCAGCGTGGCCACGGTCGCTCCCAGCGAGTGGCCGGCCACGACCACGGGCACCCGCGGCCGCGCGGCGCACACCCGGCCGAGCAGGGTCTCCGCGTCGGCGACGAGGTCGTCGATCCGCTCGACGAGCACCCGCACGCCGTCGCTGCGCCCGTGCCCGGCCTGGTCCGGCACCCACGTCTCGACGCCCGCCGCGGCCGCCTCCTCCGCGAGCTGCCGGTACTGCCCGCCGTGCTGACCCAGCCCGTGCAGCAGCACGAGCAGCGCCGACGACCGCCCCGCCGCGTCCACCGCCGGTAGACCACCCGTCCCGTCCGGCCCGCGAACCAGTCCTCGATCACTCCGCTCCTCCCCCTTCGCAGTTCCCGTCCGCCAGCGCGGCGCCGAGATCGGCGAGCAGGCGGCGATCCCCTCGATCCCCACCGACAGCCGCACCAGCCCCCGGCGTCACCCCCGCACGCGCGCTGCTGCTCCTCGTCGAGCTGCGCGTGCGTGGTGGACGCGGGTGGATGGCGAGGCTGCGGACGTCGCCGATGTTGGCCAGATGGCTGAAGAGGCGCAGGCGGTCGACCACCGCGCGCCCGGCGGTGTGGGCGTCCGCGGGCCCGCCCTCGACCTCGAACGCCAGCACCGCGCCCGTCCCGAGCGGGAGGTAGCGCCGCGCGGCGGCGTGCCAGCGGCTCGACGGCAGCCCGGGGAAGTGCACGCGCCGCACGCGCGGGTGCCGTTCCAGCCACTGCGCGACGGCGGTGGCGTTGGCGACGTGCCGGGCCATCCGCAGGTCCAGCGTCTCGATGCCCTGCAGCAGCAGGAAGCTGTTGAACGGCGACACCGCCGGGCCGAGGTCGCGCAGCAGCCTGGTGCGCAACCGCATCGCGAACGCGAGCCCGTCCGCGTGGAACTCCTCCCAGAACGAGAGCCCGTGGTAGGTGGGGTCGGGCGCGACGAGCCCGGGCCAGCGGGCGGGGTCGGCGCCGAAGTCGAACCGGCCGCCGTCCACGACCATGCCGCCGATCGCGGTGCCGTGCCCGGCGAGGAACTTGGTGGTGGAGTGCACGACGAGGTCGGCGCCGTGCTCCAGCGGCCGCAGCAGGTACGGCGTCGGCACGGTGTTGTCGACGACGAACGGCAGCCCGGCCGCGTGCGCGACCCCGGCGACGCCCGCGACGTCCAGCACGTTGCCCAGCGGGTTGCCGATGCTCTCGGCGAAGAGCGCCCTCGTGCGGGGCGTGACCGCCGCCCGCCAGGCGTCGAGGTCGTCCGGGTCGGCGACGAACGTGACGCCGATGCCCAGGTCGGCGAACGTGTGCGCGAGCAGCGTGTGCGTGCCGCCGTAGAGCGCCGCCGACGCGACGACGTGGTCCCCGGCCCGCGCGAGGTTGAGCAGCGTCAGCGACGTGGCGGCCTGCCCGCTGCCGACGGCGACGGCGGCCGAGCCGCCCTCCAGCGCGGCCACCCGGGCCTCCGCCACCGCCGTGGTCGGGTTGGACAGGCGCGTGTAGGCGTGCGCGGTGAGGTCGCGCAGCGCGAACGCGTCGGCGGCGTGCGCCGCGTCGGGGAACGTGTACGAGCTCGTCTGGTAGACGGGCACGGCCCGGGCGCCCGTCGCCGGATCCGGGGCGGCGCCCGCGTGCAGCTGCCGGGTGGCGAACGACCACGTCTCCGGAGCAGCGCTCACGCGTGCCGGGCCAGGACGTCGGCCCACCACTTCGCGGCGACGCGCGGATGCGACCGCAGCCAGCCCACCACGGCGTTCTCCCCGAACGCCGCGAGCAGGGGGTTGTCCGGGTCCTCGGTGACGCCGGTCGCGGCGGCGGCCAGCGCGGGCGGCAGCTCCAGCGGCCGGACGACGGCGTCGAGCCGCGGGCCCAGGAAGAACGGCACCGAGTACCGGTCGACGCCCACGGCCGGGCTCACCACGCGGTGCCGGGTGGCCGTCAGGTAGCCCTGCGTCGCGATCTCCAGCATCTCGCCGATGTTGACGACGAACGCGCCCGGCACCGGGGTGGCGTCGATCCAGCCGCCGTCCTGGGCCTGCACCTGCAGCCCGCCGACCTCGTCCTGCTGCAGCAGCGCGAGGTAGCCGTAGTCCTTGTGCGCGCCGACGCCTGCTCGTCCACCGGGGTGCGCCGGCCGGGATAGCGCACGATCTTGACGTGCAGTGACGACTCCTCGTCGAACCACGCGTCGAAGTAGCCCTCGTACTGGCCGAGCGCGGCGGCGAGCGCGCGCAGCACCTCCCGGCTGACCCGCAGCGCCTCGTCCTGCCAGGTCAGCACCGCCTCCCGCAGGCCGGGCAGGGCCGCGGGCCACTGGTTGGGGCCGACCAGCCGCTTCCAGTCCGGGTCGCCGGGCGCGAGGTCGAGCGGAGCACGCTCGGGGCCGATGTCGATCTGCTCGCGCCAGTCGGCGGTGCCGCCGGTGTGCTCGGTGCCGACACGCGTGTAGCCGCGGAACTGCGGGGAGTGGATGTTCTCGATCTCCAGCCGGTCGTCCAGGGGCAGCGCGAAGAACTCCCGGGCCGCCGCCGTGATCGCGGCCGTCACGCGCTCCGGGACGCCGTGCCCGGTGACGTAGAAGAAGCCGACGTCGTGCGCGGCGCGCCGCAGGTCCGCGAGGAACCGCTCCCGGTCGGTGGCCGGGGCGCGGAAGCGGGAGAGATCGATGATCGGCAGCGACCGGGTCGCGGTCATCGGGATCCTTTCGGGCGACGGCGTACCGACGATCGAATCACGATCGCCGCCGTCCCGGGCCGTACCGGCGTTCTGAATCGGGCACTGAATCGCATCAGCACGCTGCGCCTCGCGCGCGCCTACCATCGGGGGCAGCACCTGGAGGTGGACGTGCCGCAGGACCGCCCGACGCCGGGCCCGTTCGACGACCTGTTCGAGCGGCTCATCGGCAATCTGGAGACCACGCTCGGCGACGCCGTGTCGCGTCCGGCACGCCCCGCCGCGGGCGGGCGCACGCCGCGCCTCGACCGGTACGGGCGCGACCTCACCGCCGCCGCGGCCGAGGGCCGGCTCGATCCCGTGATCGGGCGCGACGCCGAGGTCGAGCAGGTGCTGGAGGTGCTCGCCCGGCGCACGAAGAACAACCCGGTGCTCGTCGGCGACCCGGGCGTCGGGAAGACCGCCATCGTCGAGGGCATCGCCCAGCGCGTCGCGGACGGCGCCGTGCCCGAGACGCTGCGCGGCGTGCGCGTGGTGGCGCTGGACCTCGCCGGGATGGTCGCCGGCACCCGCTACCGCGGCGACTTCGAGCAGCGGCTCACCGGCGTGATCGACGAGGTCGTGGCCGCGGAGCGCTCGGTCGTGCTGTTCGTCGACGAGCTGCACGCGATCGTCGGCGCGGGGGCCGCGGAGGGCGCGCCGATGGACGCGGCCACGCTGCTCAAGCCCGCGCTCGCCCGCGGCGACCTGCAGCTCATCGGCGCCACCACGGCCACGGAGTACCGCAAGCACATCGAGAAGGACGCGGCGCTGGAGCGGCGGCTGGAGCCGGTCCGCATCGGCGAGCCCGGCGTGGCCGCCACGGTCGCGATCCTGCGCGGGCTGCGCAGCCGCTACGAGGAGCACCACCGCGTCCGGATCGGCGACGAGGTGGTCGTCGCCGCCGTCGAGCTGTCGGACCGGTACCTGACCGACCGGTTCCAGCCGGACAAGGCCGTCGACCTGCTCGACCGGGCCGGCGCCGGCGCCCGCATCCGGGCCGGGAAGCCGGGCGGCCCGGCCGGCGCGCAGCGCGTCGAACAGCTGCGCCGGGCCCGCGACGTCGCCGTGGACGCCGAGGACTTCGAGCGCGCGCACCTGCTCACCCGCGAGATCGAGGCGGCGGAAGCGGCGGCGGCCGGCACCGGGGCGGGCGCGTCGGGACCGTCGAGATCACCGTCGACGACGTCCGGCAGGTCGTCGCGCAGAGCACCGGCATCCCGGTCGCCGGCTCAGCGCCGGCGAGCGCGACCGGCTGCTCGGCCTGGAGGAACTGCTGCACCGGCGCGTCGTCGGGCAGGACGACGCCGTGGAGGCCGTCGCCGACGCGGTGCGCGCCGGGCGGGCCGGGCTCGCCCACCCCGGGCGTCCGACGGGCTCGTTCCTCTTCCTGGGGCCGACCGGCGTCGGCAAGACGGAGCTGGCCAGGGCGCTCGCCGAGGCGCTCTTCGGCACCACCGACGCGCTGCTGCGCTTCGACATGAGCGAGTACGCCGACCGCGCCACCGCGATGCGGCTGGTCGGGGCGCCGCCCGGGCACGTCGGCTACGAGGACGCCGGGCAGCTCACCGAGGCCGTCCGCCGCAACCGCTACGCCGTGCTGCTGCTGGACGAGATCGAGAAGGCGCACCCGGACGTCACGGCCACGCTGCTGCAGGTGCTCGACGCCGGCCGGCTCACCGACGCGCACGGGCGCACCGTCGACTTCACGCACACCGTCGTGATCATGACGAGCAACCTCGCCGCCGACCGGCTGCTCGCCGCGGCCGCCGCCGGCCGGTCCGTCGACGAGGTGCGGGAGCCGGTGCTGGCCGCGATGCGCCTGCACTTCCGGCCGGAGTTCCTCAACCGGATCGACGACATCGTGCTGTTCCACGCGCTGGGCCGCGACGAGCTGCGCCGCATCACCGAGCTCCTGCTCGCCGAGACCGCCGGGCGGCTGCGGGCGCAGGGCATCGGGCTGGAGGTCACCCCGGCGGCCGTCGACCGGCTCGCCGAGCTGGGCCACCAGCCGGAGCTGGGCGCCCGCCCGCTGCGCCGCACGATCGCCCGCGAGCTGGACCGCAAGCTCTCCCGCATGATCATCGCCGGCGACCTGGGACCGGGGAGGCGAGTGGTGGCGGACGCGAAGGACGGCCCGCTCACCCTGACGGTGGCGTAGCCCCGTCGGATGTCGGAAAGCCACGTTCCGTCAGTTTTAGAGCTAGCGGTCCGGGCGGACGAGGGCGGCGACGATCAGCGCCGCCAGTGCGTCGGCCGACGCCTCCGGCTCGCCGCCGTCGGGGCGGCCCAGGCGGCGGGCCAGCGGGGTCTGCACCAGGCCCGTGACCGGCCCGATCACCGCGAAGTACAGCAGGTGCAGCGGCACGTCCGGCACCCGTCCGGCCGCGACCAGCCGGGCGACGCTCGGCGCGACCACGGCCAGCGCGGGGCCGATGTAGGCGTCGTGCAGGTACTCGATGCGCGGGGACTCGCGCGCCGACTCGTCGACGACCAGCCGGTGCAGCAGCGGGTTGCGGGCCGCGGCCCGGTAGAAGCGGTGCACGACGGCGGCGAGCAGCGCGTCGTCGGCGAGGCCGGCGTCGGCGTCCCCGGTCTCGGGCCCGGCCTGCGCGGAGGCGTAGTCCACGACGGCCCGCCAGAAGGCCATCTTCGAGCCGTAGCGGTCGTTGACGAAGTTGTGGCTCACGCCCAGCCGCCGGGCCAGCTCGCGCACGGTGGTCTGGTCGTAGCCCAGTTCCGCGAACGCCTCCAGCCCACGCTGCAGCACCACCTCGTCGAGCGGGGTCGTGGCGCGGCGGGCCTGGGTCACGCCGGCACCCTACTCCGGGTACTCTGACAGCTGTCAGATCGGCGACGGGAGGAATCTCACGTGGATCCCGCGACCTGGCCGCACTCCCGCAGCAGCCACTCCGCGGTGCTCGCGCGGTTCGGCGCCGACCGCGCCGGGCTCGCGGGCCGGGCGCTCACCACGGGCGACCCGCCGGCCGACGCCGTCGTCGAGGAGATCCACGCCGGCGGGAAGCCCGTGCGCGACGCGCTGGCCACCGGCGTGCGCGACGGGCTCGCCGCCGTCGCCGACCCGCCGCCGGCCGTCGCCGCGCTGCTCGCGCAGGCCGAGGCCACCCCGGCGCACGTCGACGACGACCAGGTCAAGGCCGGGTGTGAGCCGTACTTCAGCTCCCACCCGGCGTCCCGGACCATCGCGCTCAGCGCGGGCGCGCTCGTCAACACCTACAGCTCGCCGCACATCGCCGCGGTGCTCACCGGCACCGGCCGGCTCGTCGAAGCCGCCGACCGGCGGCTGCTGGAGACCGGGGTCTGGCTCAACGCCGCGATGCTGCCCGGCGGGCTGCACCGCGGCGCCCCCGGCTACGTCGCGACGCTGCAGGTCCGGATGCTGCACGCGCACGTCCGCCGGCACGTCCGCGCGCACGGCTTCGACGAGGCCGCGCACGGCGTCCCGGTCAACCAGATGGACCTCACCCGCACCTGGCTGGACTTCACGCTCACCAGCTACCGGGCCGAGCAGGCGATGGGCTTCGAGCGGACGCCGGCCGAGATCGCGGCGGTGTACCGGTACTGGTGGCACGTCGGCCACCTGCTCGGCATCGACCCGCGGATCGTCGAGGGCATCGGCTCGCACGAGGCGGCCACGCGGCTGGACGCGCTGGTGGACGCCGTGACCGGGCGGGCGAGCGCCGCGTCGGCCGCGCTCGCCGACGCGAGCCTCGACAGCGTCGCCCGCTTGCTGCAGGACATGGTCGGCGTGCCGGTGCGGGTGGGCCGTCCGGTGCTCGACGCGCTGACCCGCCGGTTCCTCGGCGGCGGCGCCGCCGACGACCTGGGCCTGCCCCGGCCCGCGCTCGACGTGCTGCTCCCGCCGGGCATCGCGGCCGTCCGGTGGCGGCACCGGCGCCGCCGCGCCGACCCGGACGCCTGGCGGCAGGTGCACGAGTCCGGCATGGCCCGGGCCCGCGGGCTCGTCGCGAACCCCGGCGGGCCGACGGAGTTCCAGACGGCCTGACGGCGCGACTCGCGCGCACGAATCCAGCGACTCGCGCGCACTTTTCCCGCGACTCGCGGGGGTGGACGGGCGGGCGCGGTTGGTGATCCTTCTCTCGTGACCGCGCCCAGCGCTGAGCCGCTGCCCCGTACGACTGCTTTGCCGCCGGTCGCCCGGGGCGGGCTCGCCCTGGCCGGGGCGGTGGTCGCCGGCGTGCTGGTCGCGGTGAGCGGGCGGTACGGCTTCCACCGGGACGAGCTGTACTTCCTGGAGGCCGGCCGGCACCTGGCGTTCGGCTACGTCGACCAGCCGCCGCTCACGCCGCTGCTGGCCCGGGCCGCGGACATGCTGTTCGGCGGCTCCCTGGTCGGGCTGCGGCTGGCGCCCGCGATCGCGGCGGGGCTGGTCGTCGTGGTCGCCGGGCTGATGGCCCGGGAGCTCGGCGGCGGGCGCGACGCGCAGCTGCTCGCCGCCGCGGCCACGGGCGTGTCGTCGGTGCTGCTGGTGACCGGCCACATGCTCTCCACCACCACGTTCGACCTGCTGGCCTGGGCGGCGGTGACCTGGCTGCTGCTGCGTGCGCTGCGCGACGGCGGCCGGTGGTGGCTGTGGGCCGGGCTCGCAGCGGGGATCGGCCTGCAGAACAAGACGCTCGTGGCGGTGCTGCTCGCCGCCGTCGGCGTCGGGCTGCTGGCGCTGGGCCCGCGGGCGGTGCTGCGCACCCCGTGGCCGTGGGCCGCGGTCGCGATCATGCTCGTGATCTGGGCGCCGAACCTCGTCTGGCAGGCCGTGAACGGCTGGCCGCAGCTCGCGCTCTCGGCGGCCATCGCCGCGGGCAGCTCGGGCACCAGCGAGCCGTGGTACGTGTTCCTGCCGTTCCAGCTCCTGCTGGTCAGCCCGCTGCTGGTGCCGGTGTGGGCGATCGGCCTGTGGCGGCTGCTGCGCGAGCCGGCGCTGCGCCCGTACCGGGCGCTGGGCGCCGCCTACCCGCTGCTCGCCCTGCTGTTCACGGTGACCGGCGGCAAGCCGTACTACCTCGCCGGGCTCTACCCGCTGCTGCTCGCCGCAGGCTCGGAGCCGGTGGCGCGCTGGGTCCGGCGGACGGCGCCCCGGCCGCGCGCCGCGCTCGTCGGGCTGGCGCTCGTGCTCAGCGCGGCCGTCAACGCCGTGCTGATGCTGCCGCTCGTGCCGGTCGCCCAGCTCGCCGACACCCCGGTCGTCGACGTCAACTACGACGCCGGCGAGACGGTCGGCTGGCCCGAGCTGGTCGCGACCGTCGCCGCCGTGCACGCCGGCCTGCCCGCGGCCGAACGCGCCACCGCGGTGATACTGACCGGCAACTACGGCGAGGCTGGCGCCGTCGACCACCTCGGTCGCGGGCTCGGTCTGCCGGCTGCGTACAGTGGCCACAACGCGTACGCCGACTGGGGTCCACCACCGGCCGGCGCGGCCCCCGTGATCACCGTCGGCTACGAGCTGGAACGACTCGGCCGGTGGTTCGGCGAGTGCACGGAAGGGGCACGCGTCGACAACGGAGTGAACCTCCAGAACGACGAGCAGGGCGCACGCGTGCACGTCTGCCGCGAGCTGCGCCGTCCGTGGAGCGAGACGTGGCCGCAGCTGCGCCACGTCGGCTGAGCGGGGTCAGGGCCGGCGGATCACCGCTCGTGCGCCTGGTCGTAGCCGAAGTCCCCGTCGGGGTCGACCTCGAACCGGACTCCCCTGATCTGCGTGGGCCGCGTGCGCTGCGTCGGGATCCGTAACACGCCGGCCTCGTGCGCGAGGTCGTAGCCGTAGTCCCCCGTGCAGTCCTGATCGGACGACACCATGTCGCGCCCACCTCACTGTCAGCGACCGTGTACATCCGGTCGGTACGTAGGCGATCATCACCCCGTAGGTCTGCGTACGGCAAGACCCACCGCCTCCCCCGCACACCATCATTCACTCGACCCGGTTCGCCGCCGAGGAGTCCTTCACAATGGGCCCTTGACACCCGCCCTCGACCCCCGTGATCACCACCCCGCACCCCCCCATCGACACGTCCACGAGGCCGCCGGACCACCGGCGTCGCGACGGGTCCCCCCGGGACGGGACCGACCTCCCCGCTGCTCGTCTGCCTGCCGGGGCGGCAGCTACAACGCGCACTACTTCGACGTGCCCGGCGCCTCGTTCCTCGACGCCGCCGTCGCCAACGGGTTCTCCGCCGTCGCGCTGAACCGGCCGGGCTACGCGGAGAGCGACCCGGTGCCGGACGGCGAGTCGGTCTTCGCCGGCAACGCCACCGCACTCAACGGCGCGATCGGCGCGCTCTGGGCCGACCACGACGGCGTCCGGCCGGGTGTGGTGATCATCTCGCACTCGATCGGCTCGGCGATCGCCGTGCACCTCGCCGGGCGGGCGCCGCTGTGGCCGCTGCTCGGGATTTCCATGCACGGGATCAACGACCTCTGCCCCGAGCCCGTCGTGAACGCCTGGAACGCGATGCCGCCGGGGCAGCCGGTGACGTTCGCACCCGAGCAGCGCCGCATGTTCATGTACGGGCCGGACCACACGATGCCGGCGGACGCGCTGGACCGCGCCGCGGTGTCGGCCGAGCCGATGCCGCTCGCCGAGCTGCTGGAGGTCGTCCGGGAGTGGCCGCGCGACGCCGCGCAGCTCGCCGCCGGCGTCGCGGTGCCGGTCCAGTACTTCCTGGCCGAGCACGAGCAGCTCTGGGTGCCCGGCCCGGAACGGGTCGCCGCGTTCGCCGCGCACTTCACGGCGGCGCCGCGCGTCGAGGCCGAGGAGTTCCGCGGCACCGGCCACAACATCGACCACCACCACGTCGGCCCCGTGCTGCACCTGCGGCAGCTGGCCTTCGCGCTGAGCTGCACCCCGGCGGCGACGGCGGCCCTCGGGTAGCTGCACGGGGATCGCACACAACCGTGCACGCGGGCGCTTGCCCGCGTGCACGGTGCGTGCGGAGGATGAGGCGTGACCGCCGCCCCCACCGCCGGCCAGGCCGCTCTCGGCGAGCGCTACGGCTCCCCGGACGACCACGCCGGCCTCTCCGGCCCGTGGAACGACGTCATCGCCTCCCAGCTCGCGCACCGCTCGGTCCGCAGCTACCTGCCCGACCCGGTGCCGGACGCGACGCTCACGACGCTGGTGGCCGCCGCGCAGTCCGCGCCGACGTCGAGCAACCTCCAGCTGTGGAGCGTGCTGGCCGTGCGGGACCGGGAGCGGCTCGCCCGGCTGGCCACGTTCGCCGGCAACCAGAAGCACGTGGCGAAGGCGCCGGTGCTGCTGGTCTGGCTCGCGGACCTGGCCAGGGCCCGGCAGATCGCGTCCGACCACAGCGGCGACACGGCGGGTGCGGAGTACCTGGAGAGCACGGTCGTCGCCGTCGTCGACGCCGCGCTCGCCGCGCAGAACGCGCTGGTCGCGGCCGAGTCGCTGGGCCTGGGCACCTGCTACATCGGGGCGCTGCGCAACGCCCCCGTGGAGGTGGCCGCCGAGCTGGGCCTGCCGGAGGGCGTGTTCGCGGTGTTCGGGCTGGTCGTGGGGCACCCCGACCCGGCCGTCGAGACGCACGTGAAGCCGCGCCTGCCGCAGGCGCCGTGCTGCACCACGAGACGTACGACCTCCACGGCCAGACCCCGCACGTGCACGGCTACGAGGAGCGCATCCGCGGCTTCTACGACGGCGTCGGGCTGGAGAACAGCTGGATGCAGCGGGTGGCGGCGCGCTTCGGGAGCGTGGCGGGCCTGCGCGGGCGCGAGAAGCTCCGCCAGGCCATGCACGACCTCGGCTTCCCGCTGCGCTGAGCGGCGCGGGTGAGCTAACAGCGCGCGGCCGACCGCACCCGTTCCGGCTTGCCGCTCTCGCGCGTCCCGTTCTCCGGTGACGGCGACGGGCGCGGCGGCCAGCTGCCCGGCGGCCGGCCGGGCGTGCCCCACGTGAGCGCGAGGGCGAGCCGGGCGCGGGTGTCCGGGTCGTCGAGGTCGGGCCCGAACAGCTCGTGCAGCCGGGCGAGCCGGTAGCGCACGGTCTGCGGGTGGACGTGCAGCTCGGCGGCGACGGCCTGCCGGTCGCCATGTGCCGCAGCCAGGCGGCGAGCGTCTCCTGCAGCCGCTCCTGCGACGCGGGGGTGGTGCCGCCCAGCGGGCTGAGCACCTGGGCGCGCAGCGCGTCGAGCAGGCGGGCGTCGCGGTGGACGATGATCGCGTCGAGGTGCTCGTCGGTGAAGACGGGGTCGGCCGCCAGCACGCCGGTCTGCTGCAGGCGCGCGGCGATCTCGGCGACGTGGACGCTGGCCGGGAGCCCGTCCGGCGCGACCGGCATCCCGACCACGGCGTGCGCGCCGCGCAGCGTGCGCTCCAGCCGCTGGCGCAGGCCGGGCCGGGTGGGGTCGGGGACGATCGCGCCATCAGCGGCGGCCGGCTGAACACGAGGTGCGAGGGGTCCATGCGGGCGAGCACGGCGTGCGCGGTGGGGTTCTCGGGGTCGGCGAGCACCACGGCGGCGGTCTCGGGCAGCGGCCACCCGGCGCGGCGGGCGGCGGCCTCGACGGCCCCGGCGTCGGCGCGGTCGGAGAGCAGCAGCCCGACCAGCTCGTCGCGCAGCCGCTCGCGGGTGGCGGCCGCCTCGGACTGCTCCATCACGTAGCCGCGCGCCGACGAGGACGACAGCTTGTCGACGAAGAGGAACACGGCCTCGGCCAGCGCTGCCAGCTCCTTCGGCGCGACCTGCAGCTCCACCGCGGTGGCCGATACCGAATGCCAGAACACGCGCGCCCCGACCTGGTAGGCGGCCAGCAACGCCGTGAGGTCGCGGCCCTGCCGCCACTGGATGCGGCCGATCTCCTCGAACAGCTCGTCCTCCAGCTCACCTGCGGACTCGGTGGCGTCCGCGAGCGTGACGAGCCGGCGGACGGCCAGCTCAGCGGCCCCCCGCACCTCGGTGCGGTTGTCGGCCAGGAACCGGGCGTAGTCCGGCCAGTCCTGGTCCAGCGCCGCGCGCACCTCGTCCAGCAGTTCCGGCATCCGGGCGGTCAGCGCCGGGACCAACGCCTCCAGGGACGGGTCCTGAGGGTCCACGTGGACTTCCTACGCCTCCCGCGGCCCGTGCCCAACCTCATTTGTCCTCAAGTGACAACTATGCGTCCCAGAATTAACCGGTCGAGTGCAGAGATCCACAGGGCATCCGGGAAACATGGCCGCGCATGGAGGCCTCGCAGCCGACGGGTGACACGTCGGCCGGGCCGCCGGGTTCGGGGCCCGGCGGCGAGGACCGGTTGCGGCAGGCCGAGCGCGCCGAGAACTTTCCCGTCGCGCTCCGCGTGCTCCCCGCTCGGTACCGCGCGCACCTGGTGGCCGTCTACGACGTGGTGCGGGTCATCGACGACCTCGGCGACGAGGGCGCGCCGGACGAGCGCACCGCGCGGCTGGAGGAGTTCGCCGCCGACCTGAGCACCGTGTGGACCGGCGGTGCCCCGCGCTCGCCGGTGCTGCGCCGGCTCGTCCCGACCGTGCGCGCGTGCGGGATCGGCCCGGACCCGTTCGACCGGCTCGTCGCCGCGAACCTGCAGGACCAGCGGGTGTCCGCGTACAAGACGTGGGACGAGCTGCTGGGCTACTGCGCGCTCTCGGCCGTGCCGATCGGGCGGCTCGTGCTGGCCGTCTTCGGGGTGCCGGCCGCGCCCGGGTCGGCGGTCGAGCGCGAGTCGGACGCGTGTGCACCGCGCTCCAGCTGATCGAGCACTGGCAGGACGTCGGCGAGGACCGCGCCCGCGGCCGCACGTACGTGCCCGCCACCGACCTGGCCGCGTACCGGGTGGCGGACACCGACCTCGACGCCCCCGTCTCCTCCCCCGCGCTGCGCCGGCTGATGTCCCACGAGACCGCGCGCGCCGTCGCCCTGCTCGACCGCGGCTCCCACCTCGTCGGCCGGCTGCGCGGGTGGGCGCGGCTGGCCGTCGCGGGGTACGTCGCGGGCGGGCGCGCCGCCGCCGACGGCCTGCGCCGCGCCGGCTACGAGGTACTGGCCGGAAGCCCAGGCGCCCGGCGCGCCGAGGCGCCCGGCATCTCGCCTCGGTCTCGCCACCGGGCTCGACCGGTGCCCTCGCTCCCCGTCCCGAGCCCCCACGACCCCGAGCCGGAGCGCCTCATGACCGCACCCTCGCTGGAGGACGCCTACGCCGAGTGCGAGGCGATCACCCGTCGCGAGGCCCGGAACTTCCACTACGGGATCCGGCTGCTGCCACCGCCCAAGCGGTCGGCGCTGTCCGCGGTGTACGCGCTGGCCAGGCGCATCGACGACATCGGCGACGAGGACGGCCCGTACGCGGGGAAGACGGCGGCGCTGGAGGCCGTGCGCGCCGGGCTGCGCACGGACCCCGACCCGGCCGACCCGGTGATGGTCGCCGTGGCGGACGCCGCGCGGCGCTACCCGATCCCGATGGGCGCGTTCGAGGAGCTGGTGGACGGGGTCGCGGCCGACGTCCGCATGGACAACGACCCCGACGTGGCCTCGGGTTTCTACGGGTCGTTCGACGAGATGGTGGGCTACTGCCGGGCCGTCGCGGGGTCGGTCGGGCGGCTCTGCCTGGGCATCTTCGGCTCGGCGCCGCACCCGGAGGCGAGCCGCTACGCCGACGCGCTCGGCATCGCCCTGCAGCAGACCAACATCCTGCGCGACATCCGCGAGGACCTGCAGAACGGGCGGGTCTACCTGCCGCGGGAGGACCTGGAGCGGTTCGGCGCCGAGCTCGTGCTCGACGAGCACGGCGTGCTCGTCGACAAGAACGGCGGGCTGGCCGAGCTGGTCCGGTTCGCCGCCGACCGGGCGCGGGGCTGGTACGCCGACGGGCTGCGGCTGGTGCCGCTGCTGGACCGGCGCAGCGCCGCGTGCACGATCGCGATGGCCGGCATCTACCGGCGGCTGCTCGACGAGATCGCGGCCGACCCGCCGTCGGTCTACCACCAGCGCCGGTCGCTCTCGGGCTGGCAGAAGGCCGGCGTCGCCGTGATGGCGCTCGCCGGGCGAGGGCCGCGTTGACGGGCGGGCCGCTGCGGGTCGGGGTCGTCGGCGGCGGGCTCGCGGGCATCGCCGCGGCCCTGCGCTGCGCGGACGCCGGGCTCGACGTCGTGCTGCTGGAGGCGCGGCCGCGCCTGGGCGGGCTGGCCACCTCGTTCCCGCGCGCGTACGACGGCGGCGAGCTGGACGTCGACAACGGCCAGCACGTGTTCCTGCGCTGCTGCACCTCCTACCGGGCGCTGCTGCGCAGGCTCGGCGTCGCGGGCGACGTGACGCTGCAGGACCGGCTGGACATCCCGGTCCGGGCGCCCGGCCGGGAGCCCGTCCACCTGCGCCGCACCGGGCTGCCCGCGCCCCTGCACCTGGGCGGCGCGCTGCTGCGGTACGCGCACCTGCCGCTGGCCGACCGGCTGCGGCTGGTGCCCGCGGCGCTCGCGCTGCGCGGCGTCGACCGGGACGCCGCCGCGACCGATGCCCGCAGCTTCGGCGACTGGCTCGCCGCGCACGGCCAGTCGCCCGCCGCGGTGGACCGGCTGTGGGACCTGGTCGGCATCGCCACGCTCAACGCGCGCGCCGGCCGCGCGTCGCTCGCGCTGGCCGCGACCGTCTTCCAGGTCGGGCTGCTCACCGACACCGGCGCCGGCGACATCGGCTGGGCCACCGTCCCCCTCGGCCGGCTGCACGGGGACGCCGCCGCGACGGCGCTGCACGCGGCCGGCGTCGACGTCCGGACCTCGACGAAGGTCGGGGAGCTGCAGCCCACGCCCGAGGCTGGCGGGTTCGCACCGCCCGGTACCGGGAAACGGATCACGCGGGTCACGACGGAGAGGAGGACACGCTCATGGTCGACCGGATCGTCAGCGCGGTGCCGCCGACGGCCGCCGAACGGCTGCTGCCGCCGGGGACGGCCGGCGCGCCCGGCTGGGCCGCCGGGCTGGGCAGCACGCCGATCGTCAACGTGCACGTGGTCTACGACCGGCAGGTGCTCGACACGCCGTTCGCCGCCGCGGTGGGCTCGCCGCTCCAGTGGGTGTTCGACCGCACGGCGCAGTCGGGGCTGCACCGGGTGTTCCCGCCGGGCGCGCAGTACGTCGCCGTGTCGCTCTCGGCGGCCGACGACCCCGCCGTCGGGCTCGCGACGCTCCCGGTGGCCGTCCTGCGCGAGCGGATGCTGCCCGCGCTGGCCGCGCTGCTGCCGGCCGCGCGCAACGCCCGGGTGCTCGACTTCTTCGTCACCCGCGAGCCGCACGCGACGTTCCGGGCCGCCCCCGGTACCGCGGCGCTGCGCCCCGGACCTGCGACGGAGCTGCCGGGGCTGTTCCTCGCCGGCGCGTGGACGGCCACCGGGTGGCCCGCGACCATGGAGGGCGCGGTGCACCATGGAGGGCGCGGTGCGCAGGCGGGCCGCGCCGCGGCCGCCGCGCTGCTCGCCGCGGCGGGCGCACCGGCGGGGGTGGCTGCATGACGGCCACCATGCCTGGCCGCGGGCCCCGTACCGCGGGGGTCGACGCCGCGGAGGTGCTGCGCCGCTGCAAGCAGGCCGTCACCCCGGCCCTCGCCGCAGCGGTGTCCCGGCTCGACCCGGCCAGCCGCGAGCAGACCGCCTACCACCTGGGCTGGACCGAGCTGGACGGCTCGGCGGGCAGCGGCGGCGGCAAGGCCGTGCGCCCGGCGCTGGCCGTGCTGTCCGCCGAGGCGGCCGGCGCGGACGCCGCGACGGGGCTCCCCGGCGCGGTCGCCGTGGAGCTGGTGCACAACTTCTCCCTGCTGCACGACGACCTCATCGACCGCGACACCGAGCGGCGCCACCGCCCGACCGTGTGGGCCCAGTGGGGGCCGGCGGCGGCGATCCTCTCCGGCGACGCGCTGCTCGCGCTCGCGCTGGAGGTGCTGGTCGAGGCGCCGTCGCCGCACGGGCCGGAGGCCGCCCGGCAGCTCGCCGCCACCGTACGGGAGCTGGTCCGCGGCCAGGTCGAGGACGTCGCGTTCGAGCGGCGCACGGACGTCGGCGTCGAGGAGTGCCTCGCGATGGCCGCCGGCAAGACCGGCTCGCTGCTCGCGACGAGTGCGTCGATCGGGGCCGTGCTGGCCGGCGCGCCGGGCCCGGTGACCACCGCCCTGCACACGTTCGGGGCCGAGGTCGGGGCGGCGTTCCAGCTGGTCGACGACCTGCTGGGGATCTGGGGCGACCCGTCGGTCACCGGCAAGCCGGTGCTGTCGGACCTGCGCTCGCGCAAGAAGTCGCTGCCCGTCACCTACGCCGTGCACCACGGCGGCGCCGACGGGCGCGAGCTGGCCGCGTGGCTCGCGGGCACCGGCGAGCCGTCCGAGCCCGAGCTGCACCGGGCCGCCGCGCTGGTGGCGGCGGGCGGCGGCCGGGACTGGGCGGCGGCCGAGGCCCGCCGCCGGATGGCGCTGGCCGAGAAGGCGCTCGCCGGGGCGGAGCTGCCCGCCGGGCCGCTGGCCGAGCTGGTCGGGCTCGGCCGGTACCTGACCGACCGCGAGTTCTGAGCAGTACGGAGAAGCTGAGGGAGCTACTGGATGACGCTGACCGCACCAGACGTCACCGCCCGCACCCCGCAGGCGACGCTCGACGCCGCCGTCGCCCACCTGCGTTCGCTGCAGGACGCGCAGGCTGGTGGAAGGGCGAGCTGGAGACGAACGTGACCATGGACGCCGAGGACCTCCTGCTGCGGGAGTTCCTCGGCATCCGCACCGGGCAGGAGACGGCCGAGGCGGCCCGCTGGATCCGGTCCCAGCAGCGCGCCGACGGCACGTGGGCGACGTTCCACGGCGGGCCCGGCGACCTGTCCACGACGATCGAGGCGTACGTCGCGCTGCGGCTGGCCGGGGACGACCCCGACGCCGCGCACATGCGCCGGGCCCGCCGGTTCGTGCTGGCCTGGGGCGGGGTCGAGCGCTCGCGGGTCTTCACCCGGATCTGGCTGGCGCTGTTCGGCCTCTGGTCCTGGGACGACCTGCCGAACATGCCTCCCGAGCTGGTGTTCCTGCCGCGGTGGTGCCCGCTCAACGTCTACGACTGGGCGTGCTGGGCGCGCCAGACCGTGGTGCCGCTCACCGTCGTCGCGACGCTGCGCCCGGTCCGGCCGCTGCCGTTCGGGCTGGACGAGCTGCGCTCCGGCGCTCCGGCGCCGCCGACCGCGCCGCTGCGCTCGTGGGCCGGCGCGTTCGAGCGTCTCGACGCCGTGCTGCACCGCTACGCGAAGCACCCGGTGCGGCCGCTGCGCCGGCTCGCGATGCGCCGGGCCGCGGAGTGGGTGCTGGCCCGCCAGGAGGCGGACGGGTCGTGGGGCGGGATCCAGCCGCCGTGGGTGTACTCGCTGCTCGCGCTGCACCTGCTCGGCTACCCGCTCGACCACCCCGCCGTGAAGGCCGGGCTCGACGGGCTGGAGCGGTTCCTCGTGCGCGAGGAGACCCCGGACGGCGTGGTGCGGCGGCTCGAGGCCTGCCAGTCCCCCGTCTGGGACACCTGCCTCGCGGTCACCGCGCTGCTGGACGCGGGCGTCGCCGCGGACGACCCCGCGCTCGTGCGGGCGGCCGGCTGGATGCTCGACGAGGAGATCACGGTCACCGGCGACTGGGCGGTGCGGCGCCGGACCTCGCGCCGGGCGGCTGGGCGTTCGAGTTCGACAACGACGGCTATCCGGACACCGACGACACCGCCGAGGTGGTGCTCGCGCTGCGCCGGGTGGCGCACCCCGACCGGAACCGCCTGCGCGCGGCGGTCGAGCGCGGCGTCGCCTGGACGGTCGGGATGCAGTCGAAGGACGGCGGGTGGGCCGCGTTCGACGCGGACAACACCCAGGTGCTCATCACCAAGCTGCCGTTCTGCGACTTCGGGGCGGTGATCGACCCGCCGTCGGCCGACGTCACCGCGCACGTCGTGGAGATGCTCGCGGCCGAGGGCAAGGCGGGCACGGAGGAGTGCCGCCGGGGCGTCGCGTGGCTGCTGGCCGCCCAGGAGCCGGACGGGTCCTGGTTCGGCCGGTGGGGCGCCAACCACGTGTACGGCACGGGCGGGGTGGTCCCGGCGCTGGTCGCGGCCGGCACCGAGCCGCAGTCGCCCGTGATCCGGCGGGCCGTGCGCTGGCTGGAGCAGCACCAGAACCCGGACGGCGGCTGGGGCGAGGACCTGCGCTCCTACACGACCCCGACTGGGTCGGGCGGGGCGGGTCGACCGCGTCGCAGACCGCGTGGGCGCTGATGGCGCTGCTCGCGGCGGGCGAGCGGTCGGACGCCGTGGAGCGCGGCGTGGCGTACCTGGGCCGCACCCAGCTCCCGGACGGCTCGTGGGACGAGCCGCTCTACACCGGCACCGGCTTCCCCGGCGCGTTCTACATCAACTACCACCTCTACCGGATGGTCTTCCCGATCTCCGCACTCGGTCGTTATGTGGGCATGAACGAGGAGCACGGGTGAACCGGGCCGTCGTCTGCGCGCCGCTGGCCGTCGAGGGGTTCGCGCTCCGCGGCCGGGTCGGGCCGTTCCCGGTGGTGCCCACGGGCATGGGCCCCGAGCGCTCGACGGCCGCCGCGGCCCACCTCGGCGCGGGCGGGAGCCGTCCGGTGCTGGTCGCGGGGGTGGCGGGCGCGCTCGCGCCGGGGCTGCGCGCGGGCGACCTGGTCGTCGCGGACGAGGTCCGCGGCCCCGACGGCACGGTCCCGGTGCCCACGGCCGTGCCGCTGGCCGCGGCGCTGCGCCGGCTCGGGCTGACCGTGCACGTCGGGCCGGTGCTCTCGGCCCCCGAGGTCGTCACGGGCGCGGCGTACGCCCGCGCCGCCGGCACCGGAGCGATCGCCGTGGACATGGAGTCCGCGTGGCTCGCCGGGGCTGCGGCCGGCGGGCCGTTCGCGGTGGTCCGGGCGATCGTCGACTCCCCGGAGCACCCGCTCGCCCGCCCCGGCACCCCGCTGCGCGGGGCGCTCGCGCTGCGCAACCTGCGCCGGGCCGCGCCCGCGCTGCGGGACTGGCTGGCCGCCACCGGCGAACGCACGGTCCTGCTGGCCGAGCCGCGCTCGTTCTGCGCCGGTGTGGAGCGGGCGATCGACGTCGTCGACCGGGCGCTCGACCGCTTCGGCGCCCCCGTCTACGTCCGGCGCCAGATCGTGCACAACGCGCACGTCGTGCGGCGGCTGCAGGACCGCGGGGCGGTGTTCGTCCAGGAGGTCGAGGAGGTGCCGCGCGGCGCCCGCGTGGTGCTCGCCGCGCACGGGGTGGCGCCGGCCGTGCGGGAGCAGGCGGCCGCCCGCGACCTCGCCGTCGTCGACGCGACCTGCCCGCTCGTCACGAAGGTGCACGCCGAGGTGCGCCGCTACGCGGGCCGCGGCGACACCGTGTTCCTCATCGGGCACGCCGACCACGAGGAGGTCGAGGGCACCGTCGGCGAGGCCCCCGGCGACGTCGTGGTGGTCGAGGACGTGGAGGACGCCGCGATCGTCGAGGCCCGCGACCCGGAACGCGTCGCCTACGCCATGCAGACCACGCTCGCCGTGGACGAGGCCGAGGAGATCGCCGCGGTGCTGCGCGGCCGGTTCCCGACGCTGACGCCGCCGCGCCGCGACGACATCTGCTACGCCACCACCAACCGGCAGCGCGCCGTGCGCGCCGTCGCCGCCGACGCCGATCTGGTGCTGGTCATCGGGTCGCAGAACTCGTCGAACTCGAAGCGGCTGGCCGAGGTGGCCGCCCGCGAGGCGCCGCCGCCCACCTGCTCGACGACGTGAGCGAGCTCGAACTGGGCTGGCTCGCCGGGGCCCGCCGGGTCGGCGTGACCGCCGGCGCGTCCGCGCCCGACCACCTCGTCGACGAGTTGGTCGCCTGCCTGTCCGCGCTCGGCCCGGCCACCGTCACCATCACGACGACCGGCACCGAGGACATCCGTTTCACCCTCCCGAAGGAAGTGAGCTGAGTCGTGGCGATGCCACTGCGTCAGTCCATCCGGCTCGCCGGGTACCTGGCCAAGCAGAAGATCAAGGGCGTCGAGAAGTTCCCGCTGCTCGTGGAGCTCGAACCGCTCTTCGCCTGCAACCTCAAGTGCGCGGCTGCGGGAAGATCGCCCAGCCCGCCTCGCTCCTGAAGCAGCGCATGCCCGTCGAGCAGGCCGTCGGCGCCATCATGGAGAGCGGCGCGCCGATGGTGTCGATCGCCGGCGGCGAGCCGCTGATGCACCCGCAGATCGACGAGATCGTGCAGCAGCTGCTGGACCGCGGCAAGATCGTCTTCCTCTGCACGAACGCCGTGCTGCTGCCCAAGCACCTGCACCGCTTCACCCCGCACCGCAACTTCGCGTGGATGGTGCACATCGACGGGCTGCGCGCGCGCCACGACGAGTCGGTGAACAAGGACGGCGTGTTCGACCAGGCCGTCGCCGCCATCCAGCTCGCGAAGCAGAAGGGCTTCCGGGTCAACACCAACACGACGTTCTTCGACACCGACACCCCGCAGGACGTCATCGACGTGCTCGACTTCCTCAACGACGAGCTCGGCGTCGACAACATGCAGATCTCCCCCGCTACGCCTACGAGAAGGCGCCCGACCAGGAGCACTGGCTCGGTGTCGAGCAGACCCGCGAGCTGTTCAGGAAGGCGTTCGGGGGCGGGCGGCGGCGCAAGTGGCGGCTCAACCACTCCCCGCTCTTCCTGGACTTCCTGGAGGGCCGGGTCGACCTGGACTGCACCGCGTGGGCCATCCCCTCGTACTCCCTGCTGGGCTGGCAGCGGCCGTGTTACCTGCTCGACGACGGGTACGTGCAGACCTACAAGGAGCTCGTCGAGGAGACCGACTGGTCCGCCTTCGGCCGCGGCAAGGACGAACGCTGCGCGAACTGCATGGCCCACTGCGGATACGAGCCCTCTGCCGTGTTCGCCACCGTCGGGTCGCTGCGTGAGTCCATCCGGGCGGCGACCGGCGGCTGACCGGACCAACCGGAAGGAGTGGTGTCACCCCGGAGAATGGAGGATGAACCGGACGTGGGAACCGGACAGTGAGGCCGTCATCTCTCCGTGACCGGCGTCAGTACACTGCCCCCACGCCGCCCCGAGCCGGAGGAGCAGGACGCCTCTATGCAGCACCGGACCACGATCCACCTCCCCTCGATCGGGTCGCTGTTGCGGCACGCCTGGCGGCCGCTGTGCGAGTCGACGTTCGTCCCGCTCGCGCTCTTCTGGGTCCTGTTCACCCAGGCCGGGTTCGACGCGGGGCTGTACGCCGCGCTGGCGTGGTCCATCGCCGCACTGCTCAGCCGCGTGGTGCGGCGCCAGCCGGTGCCCGCCGTCCTCGTGCTGAGCGCGGTGCTGCTCACCGCGCGCACGGTCGTCGGGCTGCTCACGGGCACGCGTTCCTCTACTTCCTGCAGCCCACCGTGCAGAACTTCGTGTTCGCGCTGCTGCTGGTGATCACGCTCGGGCTCAAGCGGCCGCTGCTCGCCAAGCTCGCGGACGACTTCTGCCCGTTCCCCGACACGGTCACCGGGCACCCCGGCGTACAGCGCTTCTTCCGCCGGGTGTCGCTGCTGTGGGCGCTGGTGTTCGCCGTGAACGGGGCCACCACGCTCGCCGTGCTGGCCACCCAGACCGTCAACAACTTCCTGCTCGTGTCCACCGCCGGGTCCTACACGGTGGTGGCGCTGGGCATCGCGGCGTCGCTCTGGTGGTTCCGCCGGTCGCTGGCCCGCATCGGCATCCGGCTGCGGATCGGCACGCCGCCGAAGCCGGTCACCGTCTAGCGCCCGGTCTAGGCGCGGGCCGCCAGCTCCGTCAGCTCGGCGTCCAGGTCACGGCCGCCGAACTCGGCCGCCCGGCGGGTCAGCCGGGCCAGCTCCCGCGGGTCGCTGAGCAACCGCCTCACCGCCCGCGTGACGTCCGCCGCCGTGGGGCAGACCAGCGCCAACCCGGCCGCGGCCGTCATCTCGCGCCCGCGCGGCCGTGCCCGGGGACGGGCGCGGCGAACAGCACCGGCCGCCCGACGGCCAGCGCCTCCGTGGCGAGCATCCCGCCGGCTGTGGTGAGCACCACGTCGCGGCCGTGATGTGCTCGGCGACGCGGTCCGTCCAGCCGCGCACGACCAGCCGGTTCGCCGGCACCCGGCGGGCCAGCAGCCGGGTGCGCAGCCGGGCGTTGCGCCCGCAGAGCACCACGGCCTGCACGCCGTCGCCGGCCGCGAGCACGGCGGCGGTCAGCCGGTCGAGCCCGCCGAAGCCCAGCGACCCGCCCGTGACCAGCACGACCACGGCGTCCGGACGCAGGCCCAGCTCGGCCCGCGCCCGCTGGCGGTCGCCGGGGCGGAACCGCGGGTCCACCGCGGCCGGCACCACGCGCACGTTCGCCGCCGGGGCGAGGGCCCGGGCCTGGTCGCGCGACGCCGGCAGCAGCGTCCACGTCTCGTCCAGCTCGGGCCAGACCCAGTACGGGTGCACGGCGACGTCCGTGACGAGCGCGACGGCGCGGCCCGGGAGCCGGCCCCTGCGGCGCAGCCACGCCAGCCCGCCGGAGATCATCGGGTAGGTCGAGACCACCAGGTCGGGCCGCTCGGCGGCCAGCAGCGGGGCCCCAGGCTCCGGCCCAGCAGGCCGGCCGTGACCCGTTTGCACAGCTCCGCGAACCGCGGGTGGCGCACGAGCATGTCGTAGCCGATGCCGTAGAGGCCGGGGGCGGCGCGCATCGTGAGCGCGTAGAGGGTCTGGAGCGCGCGGTCGCGGCGCTCGTGGCCGAGCCCGGTGTCCTCGACCTCACGCACCTCGGCGTCCGGCCAGAGCCGGCGCATGCGGGCGGCGAGCGCGCGGGCGGCGGCGACGTGCCCCTCCCCCACCGGTGCCGACAGCAGCAATATCCGGCCGGGGCGCCCGGCACCTCCGTCCACGATCGCAACCTACCGCGCGAGGAACGCCGATGACGTCAACGGCCCGGGCGGGCACCGAAGCCGCCGATCCCGCCGGAACGGCCGGACCGGCGAGGGTCCTGCTGGTCACGGGCGGGCTCGGGGCCGGCCACCACGCGGCCGCACGGGCGTCGAGGAGCGGGTGCGGCGGCTGTGGCCGGGCGCCGAGGTGACCCTGACCGACACCCTCGACGGGATGGGCCGCGGCACCGGCCCGGCGTTCGCCGCGATCTACACCACCGCGGTCCGCCGCCTCCCGTGGCTCTACGAGCTGTACTTCCGGCTGCTGTGGCGGGTGCGCCCGTTCCGGGCCGGGACGCGCGCGGTGATCGGCGCGTGGAGCGGCCGCGGGCTGGCCCGGCAGGTCGCCGCGCACCGTCCCGACCTGGTCGTCGCGACGTTCCCGGAGGGCATCACCGGGCTCGGGTGGCTGCGCCGCCACGGCCGGCTGCCGGTGCCCGCGGTCGCGCTCGTCGCCGACCCGGCGCCGCACCCGCTGTGGGCCGACGCCGCCCTCGACCTGCACCTCGTCACCACCGCGGAGGGCGCCGCGCTGCTGGAACGGGCCGCACCGGGAGCGGCCGCGCGGGTGACAGCGCTGCCCGTGACCAGCGGGTTCGTCCCGCCCCCGCCGCGACCGGCCCGGGCGCGCCCGCTCGCGTACGTCTCGGGCGGGTCGATGGCGTTCGGCGACCTCGCGGCGGCCTGCGCCGCCGTGCTCGACGGCGGGGCCGACGTGCTGGTCAGCGCCTCGCGCAACCCGGCGGCCCGGGCCCGGCTGGACCGCGTCGCGGCCACCCACCCGCACGGTTCGCGGATGCGGGTGCTCGACTGGGTCGACGACCCCGCGGCCGCCACCCGCGACTGCGACCTGCTCGTCACCAACGGCGGCGGGGCCACCGCGTTGGAGGCGCTGGCCTGCGCCCGTCCACTGCTGCTCTTCGCCCCGATCCCCGGGCACGGCCGGGCCAACGCGGCGCTGCTCGCGGAGGCGGGGCTGGCCCGGGTCTGCCCGGCCCCGGCCGACCTCACCCCGCCGCGCCGCGCTCGCCGACCCGCGCACCGGGCGGCCGCTCGCCGACCCCGCGCACCGGGCGGCCGTCACCCGGCGGCTGCGCGACCGGCTCGCCGCCACCGACCTGGCCGCGGACGTCGCCGCGCTCGGCGCGCTCCCGGCGCCGGACCGGGCCCCCACCAGCGGCCGGCTGCGCGCGCAGGACGCCCTGTTCCTGCACGCCGCCACGGCCGACGTGCCGCAGCAGGTGGGCGCCCGGATCGTCGTCGACGGCGGCCCGGCCGACCTGCCCGCGCACCTCGACGCGCTGATCCGCACCCGGGTGCCGGACATCGACCTGCTGCGCCGCCGGCTCGCGCGGCCCCGCCCCGGCCGGCCGCTGCGGTGGGTCGCCGACGCCGTGCCGGACCCGGACCGGCACCTGGACCGCCGCCCGGTGGTGATCGGTCCGGGCGGCGACCACCCCACCTGGGACGACGCCGTCACCGCGTTCTTCGCCGAGCCCGTCGACCCGTTCACCACCGGATGGCGGCTGCGGGCCGCGCGCGAGCCGGCCACGGGCCGCCAGGCCGTGCTCGCGAAGGTGCACCACACGCTCGGCGACGGGCTCGCCGTCACCGACGCGCTGATCCGGCTGCTCACCGACGAGACGCGACCCGCGTGGCCGACGTCGCGGCGGCCCCGGCGCCGGTGCCGCTGCGCGAGCGGGCCTACCGCGCGCTGACCGTCGTGCGCGGCATCGCGAGCCTCGCGCGCGCCGGCACGGCCGGACGGTCGCCGCTGACCGGCCGCGTCGCCGGGCCCGCGCACCAGCGGGCCAGCGTGGTGTTCGACGCGCCCGGGTGCGCGCCGCGGCCCGCGCGCACGGCGTCGGGACGACCGTGCTGGTGCTGGCGGTGCTCGCCGAGACGCTGCACGGACTGCTCGCCGAACGCGGGCCCGTGCCGCCGACCGTCCGCGCGATGGTGCCGCTCACCACCCGCACCAGCGCCGGGGTGAGCAGCCGCACGCCCGGCAACCGGACCGCCGCCGTCTCGCTCGACCTGCCGACCGCGGCGATGCCGCCGGCCGAGCGGGTCGCCCGGGTGGCGCGCGCGCTGGAGGAGGGCTCGTCGGCCGGTCAGCCCGAGGGCGCGGCCGCCGTGCTGACCGTGCTCGGCCTGCTCCCGGGCCGGGTCCAGGCGCTACTGGTACGCCGGATCTACGGGCGGCGGTTCTTCCACCTGCTCGCGTCCGTGATGCCCGGGGCGCGGCGGACGCTGCACATCGGGGGCGACCCGATCGTCGAGGTCTACCCCGTGCTGCCGCTCGCGGACGGAGTCGGGCTGGCCGTCGGCGCTTCACTGGGGGCGCACGACCGGCGTCGGGATCACCGCTGACGTGGGTCTCGTACCCGAGATCGGGGGAATACCCGATCGCGTGGAGGCGTCGTTGGCGCTTGTATCGGGGGACGCGGGACGGAAGGCTCCGCCAGGGGGCTGACCGCGCTAAGAGGGGAGGCGGACGTGGCGATAGACCCCGGGACGGCGCTGGGGATCGCCGTACCGGCCGCCGTGCTCGGCGCTGCGGGGTTCGGGCTGGCGAGCGCAGCGCAGCAGCGCGCGACGCACGAGGTGGAGCTCGCGCCGACGCTGAGCCCACGCCTCCTGGTGGACCTCACCAAGAGGCCGATGTGGCTGCTGGGGCTCGCGGCCACGATCGTGGCGCTGCTGTTGCAGCTCGTCGCGCTGGCGTACGGACCGCTCGCGGTGGTCCAGCCGCTGCTCGTCACGGGGGTGGCGTTCGCGGCGGGGTTCACGGCGCTCATGTCGCACCGGCGACCCGACCTGCTCACCATTCTCGGGGCGCTCTGCTGTGCGGCCGGGCTCTCGATCTTCCTGCTGCTCGCGCGGCCGGTCGCCAGCCAGCCGCACGCGGACGTCGACCTCGCCTCCGGGCTGCCGCTCGTCATCGGGCTCGCCGCCGTGGTCGTCGGGTGCCTGATCTACGCGGGGAGCGTCAAGCATCCGTCCCGGGTGCTGGCGCTCGCCCTCACCACCGGCGTGCTCTACGGCGTGACGGCCGGCCTGATGAAGGTGATCACCGGCCAGCTCCGGGTCGGGTGGGACGAGCCGTTCCGCCACCCCGTGCTCTACGTCGTCTGCATCATCGGGCCGCTGGGCTTCCTGCTGAGCCAGAACACGTTCCAGCAGGGCCGGCTGGTCTCGCCCGCGGTCGCGGTGATCACGAGCGCGGACCCGATCGTCGCCGTGCTGGTGGGTGTGGGCTGGCTCGGTGAGCGCATCGACACCTCCCCCGCGCAGCTGGGCGGTGCGGCCGTCGGCGCGGCGGTGGTCGTCGCGGGGATCGCGCTCATCACCGCACGCGGCTCCTACCTGCTGCACCGGCTCGACGAGACCGGGTTACCCGCGGCCGAACGCGTCAGAACGGCACCGAGCTGAACGAGCCGGGGGAGGGCCCGTGAGCCGCCGCACGCCGGTCGCGGGCCGGGCCGCGCTCGTCACGGGGGCGTCGTCGGGCATCGGGGCCGCGGTGGCCGACCGGCTCTCGCTCGCGGGCTGCAAGCTGCTGCTGGTCGGCCGGGACGAGGCCCGCCTCGACGCCGTCGCCGACCGCACCGGCGGCCGGGCGCTCGTCGCCGACCTCGCCACCCCGGACGCGTCCGGGCCGTCGCCGACGCCGCCGCCGACCGGTGCGAGCTGCTGGTGCACGGCGCCGGGCTGGGGTGGGCCGGCCCGGTCGCCGAGACGCCGCCGGCCACCGTGGACGAGCTGGTCGCCGTCAACCTGGTCGCGCCCGTGCAGCTCACCCGGGCCCTGCTGCGACGCTGCGCGCGGCCGGCGGGCACGTCGTGTTCGTCGCGTCGATCGCCGCGGTCGGCGTCGCCGGCGAGGCGGTCTACGCCGCGACGAAGGCCGGGCTGCGCGGGTTCGCCGACGCGTCCGGCTGGAGGCGGCGTCGGCGTCACGACCGTGCTGCCCGGGGCCGTCGACACCGGGTACTTCGCCCGCCGGGGCAGCCCCTACCACCGGACGTTCCCCCGGCCCGTCCCGGCCGAGCGGGTCGCGGCGGAGCTGGTCGACGGGATCGAGCGCGGCCGCACCGAGGTGTTCGTGCCCCGCTGGCTGACGCTCGCGCCCGCGTCCACGGAGCGGCCCCGGCGGCCTTCTCGCGCCTGTCCCGGCGGTTCGACCCGCCCCGCCGCTGACCCTCAGCGGTTCAACGGGGTCATGTCCGCGTAGCGGTCCCCCACCGCCGGCTGCACGGCGTCCAGGCGGGCGACCTGGGCCGCGTCGAGCCGCAGGTCCGCGGCCGCGACGTTCTCCTCCACCCGCGCGACCCGCTTGGTGCCGGGGATCGGCGCGACGTCGTCGCCCCGGGTGAGCAGCCACGCGAGCGCGACCTGCGCGGGTGTGGCGCCGACCTCGCGGGCGACGGCCGTCACCTCGTCCACGATCCGCATGTTCTGCGCGAACGCCTCCTGCGCGAACCGCGGGTTGGACGCGCGGAAGTCCGCGGCGTCGAGGTCCTGCGCGACCGGATCCGCCCGGTCAGGAACCCGCGCCCGAGCGGCGAGTAGGCGACGAACCCGATGCCCAGCTCCCGGACGAGCGGGAGGATCTCCGCCTCCGGCTCGCGCGACCAGAGCGAGTACTCGGTCTGCAGCGCGGTGACGGGGTGCGTGGCGTGCGCGCGCCGGATCGTGTCGGGCGCGGCCTCCGACAGCCCGATGTGCCGGACCTTGCCCGCCGCGACCAGCTCGCCGAGCGCCCCGACCGTCTCCTCGATGGGGACGTTCGGGTCGACGCGGTGCTGGTAGTAGAGGTCCACGTGGTCCACGCCGAGCCGCTTGAGCGACCCGTCGAGCGCGGCCCGGACGTTCGCCGGCGAGCTGTCGAGCACCCGCCCGGCCTCCGGCCGCGCGTGCGAGACCAGCCCGAACTTCGTGGCCAGCACGACCTCGTCGCGCGCCCGGCGATGGCCCGTCCGACCAGCTCCTCGTTGGTGAAGGGGCCGTAGATCTCCGCGGTGTCGACGAACGTGACGCCCAGGTCGAGGGCCCGGTGGATCGTGCGGACCGACTCGTCCTCGTCCTGTCCCGCGCCGCTGTAGTAGGCCGACATGCCCATGCATCCCAGGCCGAGCGCGCTGACCTCCAGCCCGCCGAGGGAGATGTGCTTCATGAGGGCGACGCTCCTTCCTTGTCCTGTGCCTCCGACGCTAGGAGCGGCGGCGCGCCGCAACGAGGGTGTGCTCCACCTACCCGTTTCCCGCCCAGTAGCGTCAGGTCGGTGGACTCGACCCACCCGCTGGGGACCAACCCGCTCGGCGAGTTCCTCCGCGCCCACCGCCAGGCCCTGCACCCGCAGGACGTCGGGCTGCCGCCGGCCGGGCGCCGGCGCACGCCCGGGCTGCGGCGCGAGGAGCTGGCGGTGCTCGCCGGGATCAGCACCGACTACTACGTGCGGCTCGAACAGGGCCGCGAGCGCTCACCGTCCGACCAGGTCGTCGGGGCGCTGGCCCGGGCGCTCAGCCTCGACCCGGACTCGTCCGCGCACCTGCACCTGCTCGCCCGCCCCGCGCGGCCCGCCTTCCGTTCCGTCGAGCGGGCCTCGCCCGAGCTGCGGGAGCTGCTGGAGTCGTGGCCGGACAACCCGGCGTTCGTGCTCGGGCGGTTCAACGACGTGCTCATGCGCAACCGGATGGCGGCCGCGCTCTACGGCGACATGGCGATCACGGACAACCTCGCCAAGACGATCTTCCTCGACCCGGCGGCGCGCCGCTTCTACGGCAACTGGGAGTACGTCGCGCGGACGGTCGCGGCGAACCTGCGTGCCGCCGCGGGGGCCGACGTCGGGCATCCGCGGTTGGTCGCGCTGGTCGGCGAGCTGTCGGCGGGCAGCCCCGAGTTCCGCGAGCTGTGGGCCCGGCACGAGGTGCGCAGCAAGCGCGCCGAGCCGAAGGTCTTCCAGCACAGCCGGGTCGGCACGCTGACGCTCACCCACCAGTCGTTCGCCGTGAACGGCGCGCCCGGCCAGCAGCTGATCGTCTACCACGCCGCGCCGGACAGCCCGTCGGCTCAGGCGCTCGCCGGGCTCGCCGGGCTCGCGGCGTCCCCGAACAACGCGTAGCTCTGGAAGCTGTAGCGGGCGACGGTCCGCGCCCACCGCTGGTAGGCGGCCACCTCCCCGAGCAGCGGGTACCGCTGCGCGAACCCGTCGACCAGCGCGGCCAGCGGGCCGTCCGGCAGCACCGGGCCGATCGGGGCGTCCGGCTTCGCCGCGATCACCGCGCTCAGCAGCTGCTCGGCCCGGGCCGGGTCCCCGACGATCCCCGCGACCAGCAGCGCCGCCGCCTGGAACGGGCCGCCATGCTCGTCGCCGAGGAAGTCGTCGAGGTCGGCGTCGGCGACCGTGGCCCGCAGCAGCAGGTAGAGGTTGACCGCCTTCTTGACCGCCCGCGGCGTCTCCAGCAGCGCGGCGACCTCCGGCAGGAACGCGGCCTCGGCCGCCCGGATGCGCAGCCGCTCCTCCGCCCGCGCGACCGGGGGTTCCGGGACGGCCGGTGCGGGCCGCGGCGCGGGCCGGGGCTCCGGCGCGACGCGCTCGGCGTCCGGGACGGCCGGCGCCACCGGTGCGGCCGGCTCGTCCTCGACGGCCTCGACCGGCGGCAGCAACGACCTCAGGTACTCGCTCGCACGGTCGTGCATCGGGCGCACCGCGAACGGGATGTGGAAGATCTTGTCGAGGTAGTCGAGCGGGCGCGCGTCCTTGCCGTGGCGGTCCTCGATCGCCGTGATCAGCCAGCGCGGGTCGACCGCGACGACCACCACGAAGAGCGGCATGCTGAGCAGCAGGTTCACCGCCTGCAGCACCTCGACCACCCGCGTCGACGTGCAGCGGTCGAGGTCGTCGACGTACAGGACGATCCGCTGCCGCTCGCGCCGCCCGAGCCCGCCCAGCTGCTCGTCGAGGCGGCGCAGGTCCTCGTGGATCTGGCCGGTGAGGCCGCGGTAGGACCGGTAGCGGTCGCCCGTGTTCAGCTCCTCGACCAGCGCCTTCAGCCCGCGCACGGGGTCGGCCGCGTCGAGCTTCTGCTCCAGCTGCACGATCTCGGCGGCCACCTGCTTCTTGTCCGCGACCAGCTTCGTGTGGGCCGTCGCCGCCAGCTCCCGGGCCCGCCGCCACGCCGAGACGACCGGCGCCAGCAGCGCAAGCGCCGCCGAGACGACCGCGAGACCGGACGCCCACTGCCAGCCGTACGCGCCGCCGGCCACCACCGCCGCCACCGCGACCAGCCACAACAGGCCCACCAGGACCCGGCGCCACGGCGCCCCCTGCACGGCCTGCCGCCCCGCCGCCCGCACGACCAGCGCGAACCGCCGCGGCTCCCACAGCCAGCCCCACCAGCCCTGGTCGGGGTCCAGCTCGTCGATCCGGACCAGCTCGTCGTCGAGCTTCGCCTGCCGGCTCTGCGCGGCCTTGAGCTTGGCCTCCAGCTCGGGCACGGCGTCGTCGCCGGTGGCGGGCGCGGCCTCGCGCAGGCCGCGGAAGAGGTGCTCGATCAGCCCGACCCACACGTGGTCGTCGCTGTAGTGCCACGCGTTGAACCGGACCTGCCGGATCACCGGCGCGAACCTGCTCTCCGGGTCGGCCGCCGCGGCCGCGCTGAGCGCGGCGACCCGCTGCTGCACCAGCGCCATGAACGTCGACTTGCCGCTCCCCCAGTTGCCCATCAGCGCCACCGACAGCGGCGGGGTCGTGCTGGTCGCGGCCAGCAGCGCGGCCATCGCCTCGACGTCGGCGGTGATGCCGAGCCGGTCCTCGGTGGCCTCGGCGTCGTTGTGGACGTCGGCGTAGCGGCGGACGGACGGCGCCGCCCCGCGAAGCGCCTTCTCGCCTTGCTCCCAGACCCGGGTCCAGGCGTCGGCGGACTCGCCGGGCCAGGACTGCGCGATGGCGTCCCGGAGCGCGTCACGCAGCTGCCGCTGGTCGACCCCGAGCACGGCGAGAACATCCGGCGGGATGGCGGGCTCCGCGAGCACGCCACCCATCGCGGCCGCGGCGATGTGGTGGGGCATGACATAGCCGCTTGCGACCTGCTCGGCGACCCGTACTGCGGTCGTGACAAGGCCCGCGACCTCCGGTGCCCGCGACCCGACTGCGGCGGCGACCTCCATCGCCGCCGGGTCGACCTGGGCGGCCTCGAGCGCCTTCCGATCCGATCGGCCGGATCGTCGGGCAGGGCCCGGAACAGGGCGGCAGTCGCGCGCCGTTCGGTGGCATCGGGATGCCGCCCGGCCACGACGAGGGCCGCGAGCAGGACGTCCAGCCCTGCGGCCTGCCGGGCGCCACGCGAGCGCGCGGCCGCGACGGTGTGTCCGAGCAGCTCCTCCGTGGCGGGATTGGCGGGCTGCAGCAAGGAAGAGCCCTCTGCCCGCAGCGACCACGCCAGGCGGATGGCCTGCTCGGCCCGGTCGTCGCGGCAGACGAACACGATCCGCCGCAGGTTCCCCGAACGCAGCGCGGTGGCGCTCGTGATCGTGTGCGGGACGACCACGGCCGCGACCTCCTCGACTTGCAGGCCCGCGGCCTCGGCGCCGAGCATGGGTATGCCGAGGGCTGTGATCCCGTTGGTCTCGGCCAGGCGGATCACGGCGGCGGTGGCGGCGGCCGCGGCTTCCACTCTGGCCGGAGCCTCGTACGCCGAGCCCCACTCCCGGTCCCGCGTGGTGGCCACGGCGATCTCGCGCAGCGCCGAGCCGGCGTGGCGGCGGTCCTCGTCCGCGACCGTGAGCACGAGCGGGCGTTGCGGTTGCAGGGAGCCGTAGCCCAGCCGGTCCCAGGGGAGATCTGGCATCGCCTCCCGCACGGCGTTCCCGAGCACACCGAGCCCGCCCGACTGGCCCCCCGAGACCATCAACAGGTCGATCGGCAGCCGCCACGGCTCCGGCGTGTTCCCGATCGCGAACTCGACCCCGTCGACCGTGCCGAGCACGTCCAGCCCCGCAGCCGGAGCGGCCACCCGTGATCCCCCTCGCGTCGCGGTCTTGACGCTCATCGCCCCACGTTGTTCACTCGTTGCACATCAGACATCTGATGTCACGATCCCGCTGAGGAGGCCGCTTGTCGTCGCTGCCCGAACGGTTCGCCGACGAGCTGTTGGAGGACGTGATCAGCGGACGGTACCCCGCGGGCTCCGCGCTGCCTCCGGAGGGCGAGCTGGCGGCCGCGCACGGGATCAGCCGGCTGACGCTGCGGGAGGCGGTGCGCATCCTGCGGGCGAGAACGTGCTCGAGGTCCAGCGCGGGCGGGGCACCTTCGTGAACCCGCCGGACGCGTGGAGCTCGCTGGACGTGCTGGTCAGGGCGTCGGCGCGGGGCAGCTCGCCGGGCGGGGTGGCGGAGCGGCTGCTGGAGGCGCGGCGGATGGTCGAGGTCGGGGCCGTGCAGCTGGCGGCCGTGCGCCGCAGCGCCGAGCACCTGGAGCAGATGCGAGCGTGCATCGCGGAGATGCTCGCGGCGTCGGTCGAGGGCGACGTCGACCTGTTCGTCGAGGCCGACATGGCCTTCCACGACACGATCATGCGGGCGAGCGGGAACGTGTTCGTCCCGTTCCTGCTGGAGCCGTTCGGGGCGCTGCTGGTGGAGGCGCGACGGCAGACGTCGGCCGTGCCGCAGATCCAGCGCAACGCGATCGCCGAGCACGAGCGGATCGTCGACGCGGTGCGCGGCGGCGACCCGGAACGGGCGCGGGACGCGATGGAGTCGCACATGGCGCAGACCCAGGCCGACCTGCGGGTCCACGTGCTGGGCGCGGAGCGGGCGGAGGAGCGGGCGTGACGGCGATCCCGCTGGAGGCGGTGGTCGGCGGGTACCCGCCGGTCCGGCCGGTCGACCCCGCGACGCTCGCGGCGGCCGTCGCGGGCGGCCGGACGCTCGTGGTGCTCGACGACGACCCGACCGGCACGCAGAGCATCGCGAACCTGCCCGTGCTGACCCGCTGGGACGTCGACGACCTGCGGTGGGCGCTGGCGCAGGACACGCCGGCGTTCTTCGTGCTCACCAACTCGCGCAGCCTCGGCGAGGCGGACGCGGCGGCGCTGAACCGCGATGTCGCGCGCAATATGACGACAGCCGCGGACGGCGCCGACTACGTGCTCGCCAGCCGCAGCGACTCGACGCTGCGCGGGCACTTCCCGCTGGAGACCGACGTGCTCGGCGCGGAGCTGGCCGCCGCGGGCGCCCCGGTGGACGGCGTGGTGATCGTGCCCGCGTTCATCGAGCCGGGCCGCGTGAC
>MKJX01000087.1 GCA_001942415.1 Pseudonocardia sp. CNS-139 | reverse complement strand
CGCCGCGCCGAGCTAGAAGAGGCCGCACAGCCGCCGTCTCCGGTGATGGTCTGGACGCGGCCCATTTCGGCCGGTTCCTCGACAAGGCCGAGGGCGACAGGCTTTACGCGCTGTACCACCTGATCGGCCATCGCGGACTGCGCCGAGGCGAGGGTTGCGGCCTGGAGTGGCCGGAGACCAACTTGGACGCGGCCAAGATCCGGGTCAGCAAGCAGCTCGTCCAACTCGGCTGGGACGTCTACGAGGACACCCCGAAGTCGGAGGCCGGCGAGCGAACGGTGGCACTGGATGCCGGAACGGTGATCGAGCTCCGGGCGCATCGGAAGCGCCAGTTGGAGGAGCGGATGCAGTGGGGGTCGGCCTGGGTCGACTCCGGCAAGGTGTTCACGCGCGAGGACGGCTCCGCGCTGCACCCCGCGACGGTGACCGACCGCTTCCAGGAGCTGAGCGAGGCCGCCGGACTGCCGCCGATCCGGCTGCATGATCTTCGTCACTTGGCCGCCTCGCTGATGCTCGCGGCCGGCGTCCCCCTCAAGGTCGTGCAGGAGACCCTGGGTCACTCGTCGATCACCCTCACCGCGGACACCTACTCCAGCGTCTTCGACGAGGTCTCCGCGGACGCTGCGGAAGCAGCTGCGGCGCTGGTCCCGAGGCAGGCCACCGGCACCGAGACGCACACACCACGCACACACCAGGCGTCCACCGGTTCCGCAGGTCGCGGAACTAGCAGGTCACGCGGTGGGCCCCCCGGGGATCGAACCCGGAACCCGCGGATTAAAAGTCCGCTGCTCTGCCAGTTGAGCTAGAGGCCCGCGACCGCGTGTAGCGGCCGGAACCAGGGTACGGCCCGGAGCGGCGCAGCGGTTCATCGCTCGCCCGGACCAACGCCGGGCCCGTGCGTGCTACCTGCAGTGACCAGCCATTCTGGCCGTATGCGAACGCTCCCCCTCGTTCTCGCCGGGCTGGCCGCCGCTCTCGGGGCGTCCGGCTGCGCGGGGACCGCCCCGGCGGCGACCCCACCGCCACCCCGCGAGGTCGAGCAGAGCGCCACGTTCGCGGCCGGTCCCGGCCCGGCGATCACCTACGACGAGCGGCTCGTCCCGGCCGGCGCGCACGCCGTCGTGACGGCCCGGTCCGGCGAGGGCAGCACCACGGTCCGGCTCGCCGTCAGCGGGCTCGTGCCCGACCGGCGGTACGGGGCGCACGTGCACGCCAACGCGTGCGGCGCGCGTCCGGAGGAAGCCGGGCCGCACTTCCAATACACGGTCGACCCGGTGCAGCCCAGCGTCGACCCGCGGTTCGCGAACCCGCAGAACGAGGTCTGGCTCGACCTCACCACCGACGGCTCCGGCGCCGGCAGCGCCGTGAGCGCGGTGGCGTGGGAGTTCCCGGCGGACAGGCGGGCCGGATCGGTTGTCGTGCACGCGATGCCGACGTCGAGCGAGCCCGGAACGGCCGGCACGGCGGGCGCGCGGGCCGCCTGCGTCACCGTCGGGTTCTGACCGCGCGCCCGGCGGAGGACAATGGCCTGCTGTGAGTGCTCCTGCCACCGTCCGGCCGCTGCGCATCGGACCGTACGTGTCCGACACGCCCGTGGTGCTCGCCCCGATGGCCGGCATCACCAACGCCGGGTTCCGGCGGCTGTGCCGCGAGCAGGGCGCCGGGTTCTACGTCTGCGAGATGATCACTCGCGCGGCGTCGTCGAGAAGAACCCGCTGACGTTCCGGATGATCGCCTTCGACGGCGACGAGCACCCGCGCTCGATGCAGCTCTACGGCGTCGACCCGGAGGCCATGGGCCGGGCCGTGCGGATGATCGTCGAGCGCGACCTCGCCGACCACGTCGACATGAACTTCGGCTGCCCGGTCCCCAAGGTGACGCGCCGCGGGGGCGGGGCGGCGCTGCCGTACAAGCGGAAGCTCTTCGAGCGGATCGTGCGCGCGGCCGTCGAGAACGCGGGCCCGGTCCCCGTCACCGTCAAGATGCGCATCGGCATCGACGAGGGACAGCACACCTACCTCGACGCGGGGCGGATCGCCGTCGACGCCGGGGTCGCGGCCGTCGCGCTGCACGCCCGCACCGCGGCGCAGCGCTACTCGGGCACCGCCGACTGGTCGGCCATCACCCGCCTGCGCGACGCGCTGCCGGCGGACGTCCCCGTTCTCGGCAACGGCGACATCTTCTCCGCGGCCGACGCGCTCGCGATGGTCACGAAGACGGGATGCGACGGCGTGGTCGTCGGGCGCGGCTGCCTCGGGCGGCCGTGGCTCTTCGGCGACCTCGAGGCGGCCTTCGCCGGCCGGCCGCTGCCGACGCCGCCCACGCTCGGCCAGGTCGCCGCCACCCTGCGCCGCCACACCGTGCTCCTCCAGGAGCACATGGGACCCGACAAGGCATCCGCGACGTGCGCAAACACATCGCCTGGTACCTCAAGGGCTTCCCCGTCGGCGGCGAGATCCGCCAGCGGCTCGGGCTCGTCGACAGCCTCGACGAGCTGGACGAGCTGCTGGCCCAGCTCGACCCGGACGAGCCGTTCCCGGCCGACGCCGACGGGCCCCGCGGACGGCAGGGGTCACCGGGCCGCGTGGTGCTGCCGGAGCACTGGCTGGACGACCCGGACGACCCGGCGGTCCCGTTCGGGGCCGAGCTGGAGCACTCGGGCGGATGAGGGTTGGTACCGACGCGCATCCCGTCGCCGAATGACGGCGGTCGTCGCCGGAGCGCGGGGCGCGCCCACCTCCCTTGAGCACCAACCGTTCGTCGCTCGGCGGACGCGCGGATTTTCGCGGTGAATGCGCTAACCCGCAGGACAGACGCCCTGCACGCCTGCGCGCCGGACGCCGTCCGGCTCGCCCGGACTGCCGGTGATCGACGCCGAGTTCGGCCAACGGTAGGCGCGCCGACACCCGCATGTGATCGAACCGGTTCTCGTCCGTAAGCTCCGGGCGAGTCGTGGAGGGGCGGGTTCGGGTCGATGCCCGTGCCCGCCCTTGCTCGTCCTAGGGAGGTGGCGTGGAGGACGGCTGGGACCGTGCTCGGCGCTTCCCCGGCCCCACCGGCGCGGGCGGTCGGAGGCGGGCTCGCGACGAGGAGTCGTCGGAGGACGTCCTCGCCCGTCACGGGCTGCTCGGCGGGCGCAACGCCGTCGACGAACGCGAGCCCGAGTGGGACGACGCGCGCTTCTCGGCGGAGCCGCCCGGGCCGCGCCCGGCCGCCGCCGGGCCGCCGAACCCGACGCCTACCGCTCGTTCCCCGAGGTGGACGCGCTCGGCCCGACCCGCTCGTCACGGACGTCGAACGGCATGCGGCACCGCACCTCGGATCCGGACGAGGACTACGGAACCCGGCACACCGCTCCCCCTCGCGCGGACGTCCCGTCCAGCGACCGGGACGCAGACTCGCCGTACACGCGGGCGAGCCGCCGCCCCGGCCAGGCAGGCCCGGCCTCGGACCACGACGACCCCGGCCCGGCCCGCGCCCCCCGCCGCCAGCACGGCACACCGCTCGCGGACCCGCAGCACCCGGGCGCCCCGGCCGGACGCGACTCGTCGCGCGTACACCTCGGGCGCGCACGAGTTCCCGAGCCCGGACCCCGGCGCCACCCGGGCCACACGTCGGCCCGGCCCCGCGTACGGCTCCGGCGCGCACCAGCTCCCGGCGCCGGACCTGGACGAGCCCGGCACCACCCGCCGAGCCGACCAGTACGGCCGCGCGACCCGCCGCCCGGACCGACCGAGCACCTCCAGGGCTCTGCGCCCGCAGGACGCCGACCCCGACGACGTGCCGGGCACCGCCCGCCGCAACGGCGCAACCGCCTCCGGAGCTCTGCGGCCGCGCACGTCCGATCCCGACGACGCGCCCGGCGGACGCGGGCCGACCGGCCGTACCAACGGTGCCGGCAGCTCCGGTGCCCGTCGCGCAAGCGCCTCCGGCGCCCTCCTGCCGGCCGGCGCCGACCTCGACGACGAGCCCAGCGCCCTGCGCCCGCCGACGGCCGATCCCGGCGCGACCCGCGCCACCCGCCGCCCCGACCACGCGAGCCGGTCCGGCGCACAACAACTCCCGCCCGCCGGCCTCGACGACCCGCGCACCACTCCGGCCGTACCAACGGTGCCGGCAGCTCCGGTGCCCGTCGCGCAAGCGCCTCCGG
>MKJX01000086.1 GCA_001942415.1 Pseudonocardia sp. CNS-139 | reverse complement strand
GCGCATCTCCGGGGATCGAGGCGCAGTTCGACGGCGGCGAGAGTACTGTTCGCTCGATGCCGGACGCGCGCAAGGGCGCCGACCTGCGCCGCCGACCGCGGTTCGCGTGCGACGCGCGCGTCGACGCCGAGACGGCGGCGGACGGCGGGCGGCGGGACACGGCGCCGGATCTGCACGCCCGGCATCGTGCCGTCGATCTTCCCGGTTCGCGACCCCGTTCAGGGCCGGGGCATCGGCAGCCCGCCGAACTCGTCGGCGACGAGCGCGGCGACCTCCAGGAACGCGTCGGCGGTCGCCTGCGAGGCCGCGGCGAGGTCGATGCGCGCGCCGGTGGCGAGGTGCGGGTCGTGCGGGATCTCGACGACGCCGCGGACCCGCGTCGCGAAGTGCGCGCGCAGCCGGCCGGCGTCGATCTCGCGGCTGGTGCGGTCCCGGGAGAGCACGACGACGGACCGGGCGACCATGTCCTCGAACCCGTGCGCGACGAGCCAGTCGAGGGTCTTGCTGGCGCGGCTCGCTCCGTCGACGGTCAGCGACCCGACGACGACGAGGCCGTTGGCGAGCGCCAGCGTCCCGTCCATCGCGGAGTGCACCATGCCGGTGCCGGAGTCGGTGACGACGATGTTGTAGAAGCGCGCGAGCACGGCGCAGACCTGCTGGTACTCGGCGCGGTCGAACGCCTCGCCGCGCGCGGGGTCCTGCTCGGACGCGAGCACCTGCAGCCGTCCGGCGAGCGTCGTGAACCGGGCGACGTCGCTCAGGGACCCCAGCGAGCCGATGTTGTCGAGCAGGTCACGCACGGTGACGTCGGAGCGTCCGGTGAGGCGTTCGGCGAGCGTCCCGGCGTCCGGGTTGGCGTCGAGCGCGATGACCCGGTCGCCGCGGTGCTCGGCGAGGGTCAGGCCGAGCATGGCGGTCACGGTGGTCTTGCCGACCCCGCCCTTCATCGAGACGACGGCGATCTGCCGGGGCCCGGGCAGCTGCCGGCGGATCCGGCGGGCGAAGTCCTGGCGGCGCAGCTCGACCGGCCCGATGCCGGGGTTCACGGTGCCGCCGGTCGCGAGGTACAGCGCGCGGCGCCAGCCGCGGCGCGGCCGGTCGGAGCGGCGCCGGACGATCGTGTAGTCGGTCAGCTCGGACGCGCTCGCGGCCCTCGGGTCACCGGGTGGGCCGGCGGGCGGCAGCTCGGGGGCTGGTGGCCCGGCGAACTCGGCCTCCGGGGCGACGCCGGGCGGCAGCGGCCCGGCGGACGGGTCGCGGTCCGGTCGCGCAATGGCTCGCTTCGGCATGTCCCCCCACCCGCACGACCCGCCCCGCACGTGATCACGTTCGGACGAATCCTACGCAGCTCAGACGGGTGCGCCCAGCCCGCCGTCAGCGCGGGCCGGCGCCGCCGGGTGCGTCGACGGGGGCCCGCCGCTGCGCCGTGAACGCGGCGACGAGCTGCTGCTCGGCGTCGAGGAGGTACGCGGCCAGCTCGGTGGCGGCGCCTGCCCCGTCGCCGGCCCGGACGCGTTCCAGGACCGCCCGGTTGCGCACGAGGTACGGCTCGTGGAACGTCCGCGGGTCGACCATGACGTGGAAGACGAGGCGCAGCTCGGCGAGCACCCGGCTCATCAGCTCGTCGGCGCGGGTGCTGCCGGCGAGCGCGACCAGCTCCTGGTGGAAGCGCAGGTTCGCGGTGCCGAGCGCCCGCCAGCTCTCCTCCGCGAGCGCGCGTTCGCCGTCGGTGACGGCCGCGGCGGCGCGGGTGAGGTCCGGCGGCGGGGCCGTGATCACGCCGACCGCCCCGCACTCGACGATGCGCCGGACCCGGTAGAGGTCGACGACGTCCTCGGCGGTCGACTCCCGCACGAACATGCCGCGGTTCAGCTCGTGGGCCAGCAGGCGCTCGTGGGACAGCAGCCGGAAGGCCTCCCGCAGCGTGTTGCGGGAGACGCCGAGCTGCTTGCCGATCTCGTCCTCGGGCAGCCGGGTGCCGGGCGGGAAGCGGCCCTCGATGATGTGGGTGCGCAGGATGTCGGCCACCCGGTCGGCCGTGCTCGTCCGCACGAGCAGTGCGCGGTCGGCGGCGAGCCCCTCAATCACGCGGAGGATCGTACAACGATCTGGATCGTTCAACGATCCACGAGTCGCCCGCTCCCCGGTACGAACCGGCATTCCCGATGCAGCAGACAGCCGGACTCTCCGTTCCTCATTGCCTCGCGGAGTGCGCCCCACCCTGATGAACAGCACGTTTACCGGTGACCTCCGGCAGATGAAAGCACAATTACCGATGCCCGTTTTTCCCCCAGGTCAGCCTCAACTTGGTCACTGTCGGTATTATCTCGGATACGCATCGCACTGGACCCGCCGGAATGCGCTTCGGCGTCGTGCTCGTCGGGGGTGTCGCAGTATGCTCACGCCAGAATCTCATTGTTGAAGCACACCTGTGCCTGGGCAGAGCAGAGGTGTGGCTGCGTGGGGGGCAACTGCGCAACCGCACCGGACCGGTCGAGCCGTTCGGCTCGGGCCGGTCGGCTGCCGCGCGGGCGCAGGGCGTTCCTGGGGGGACGACATGACCGACGGGCAGCAGCACGGCGGCCCGCCCGACGAACCGCAGGTGTGCGCGCTGCCCGGTTGCAGCGTGCCCGTCGAGCAGCCCGAGGACGGCGGCCCGCCGCGCCTGTACTGCTCACCTGCGCACCGGGCGGCCGCCCGCAAGCAGCGCCACACCGCGCGGATGGAGGCCACCGGCGCCGCGGCGGCCGCCGCGGTCTCCACCGAGGAGCCGACCACGCCGGTCGCCGACCCGGCGGAGTGGATGGCGTCGCCGGTCTCGTCCGGGGGCGCCGCGGCCACCGAGAGCGGCACGAGGGCCAAGCCGCGCACGATCCGGCCCGTCAAGCCGGAGAAGCCCGCGCGCACGCGCGGCGAGCGCCGGACCCTCGCGGCGCTGCTGCGCCGGCGCACGGTGGCGGGCATCGCGATCGCCAGCCTCGTGGCCGGCGGCAGCGGCTACGTCATCACCGAGGCCGTCACCCCCCTCGTGCCGCCGCAGCCGCCGCCCTCGGTCGACCCGCAGACCGCCGCGATGGAGGCGGACGTCTGGGCCGGCCGCGCCGAGGTCGTGCTCGCCTCGATCAACCAGCAGCTCGACGCCGTCGCGCAGACGGAAGCCAACTGGCTGCGGCTGCCCGAGCACATCCGCAACCAGATCCCGCCGGCCGTCCGCTCGATGCTGGAGCGCAAGGCGCTGCTGGAGCAGCAGCGGGCCACGCTGATGTCGCAGCTCGCCGCGCTGCGGGCGCTGCCGTCGCTCACCACCGACCTGGCCACGGCGCAGGCCGAGCTCGACGCCGTGGAACGCGCGCTGCAGGCCGCGCCGAGCACGCCGTCGCGCCCGACCAGGCCGAGGCCGTCCGGCTGCTCACCGAGCAGCGCGACATGCGCCGCCAGCAGCGCGACCACAACGTCCAGGAGCTCACCAACCTCCGCGACGGCGTGCAGGAGGCGCTCAACCGCCCGCTGCCCGAGGACGACGACCGCACGTCGCCGCTCGTTCGGCAGGTCATGGCGCTGATCGAGGAGGGCGCGCGCGCCGACCGGGACCACGACCACGACGGCTCCGGTGACTCCGACCGCGACTCGCGCGACTCCGACGACCACCGCGACCCCGCGATCCTGGCCGGCGGGGAGGGCGACGACGCCGTCGCGCCGCGCCGGTCCAGCCCGGGGCGCGAGCGGCGCGACACCGCGGTCACCGCCCCGCCCGACCCCGACCGCTCCGCGGTCGCCGCGGTCTTCCGCGAGGACGACGGCCGGGGCCGCGACGGCGGCGACGACGAGGACCGGGACGGCGGTGGACGCCCGGGCGGGCCGATCCAGCAGGTGGCGGCGGCCGCGGTGCAGACCGTCGACACCGTGCTCCCCGGCGGGGACGACCGCGACGACGACCAGGGCGACGAGCGCGACGAGCGCGACGACGACGAGCGCGCGGACCGGGGCGACAGCGGCCGGCACGAGAGCCGCGACCGCGGCGGGACGACGACGAGGACGACGACGACAACCGGGGCGGCCCGGTCGCCCGGACCGTCGGCGCCGTCACCGACACCGTGCTCGGTGGGGACGACGAGGACGACCGCGACGGCAACCGGGGCGACCGGCACGACGCGGCAGCATCAGCACG
>MKJX01000085.1 GCA_001942415.1 Pseudonocardia sp. CNS-139 | reverse complement strand
CGGTCAAGAGCTACGCGCGCAACCACCCGCACTCGATGGGCGCCTGGAGCGGCGACTCCGCCTCCCGCGTCGTCACGATGGCCGACGGTGACTTCCGGCACTCCGAGCGGTCCGTCACGGTCGCCGAGCCGACCGAGGTGCGCATCGAGCACGTCGCCGCCGACGGGACCGTCACCGTGCTCAAGCCGGCGTTCCCGGTGCAGGCCGGCGAGATCGTCGACGCCGCGGTGATGAGCAAGGACGCGCTCACGGCGTTCCTCGGCGAGCAGGTGGCCGCCGCCCGCGCGCCGGTGTGCTGTTCTCGGTGCACCTCAAGGCCACGATGATGAAGGTCTCCGACCCGATCCTGTTCGGGCACGCGGTGCGGGCCTACTTCGCCGACGTGTTCGCGCAGTTCGGCGATGACCTCGCGGCCGTCGGCGCGGACCCGGACGACGGGCTCGCGGCGGTGCTCACCGCGCTCGAGAAGCTGCCGGCCGAGAAGCGCGAGGCCGTCGAGAAGGCGATCAGCGCGGCCTACGACGCCGGCCCCGGCCTCGCGATGGTCGACTCCGACCGCGGCATCACCAACCTGCACGTGCCCAGCGACGTGATCATCGACGCGTCCATGCCGGCGGCGATCCGCTCGTCCGGGAAGATGTGGAACGCGGCCGGCGAGCTGCAGGACACGCTCTACGTCGTCCCGGACTCCTCCTACGCCGCGCTCTACGCCGAGACCGTGGACTTCTGCCGCGAGCACGGCGCGTTCGACCCGACGACGATGGGCACCACGCCGAACGTCGGGCTCATGGCGCAGAAGGCCGAGGAGTACGGCAGCCACGACAAGACGTTCGAGGTCGCGGCAGCCGGCACCGTCCGGGTCGTCGACGCGCGGGCACCGCGCTGCTGGAGCACGAGGTCGCCGAGGGCGACGTGTGGCGGGCCTGCCAGACCAAGGACGCCCCGATCCGCAACTGGGTGCAGCTCGCCGTCTCCCGCGCCCGCGCCACCGGCGCCCCGGCCGTCTTCTGGCTGGACGAGACGCGCGGCCACGACGCCGAGGTGATCGCGAAGGTGCGCGCGTACCTGGCCGAGGAGGACACCGACGGGCTGACGATCGAGATCCTGCCGGTCGCCGACGCCACCCGGTACACGCTGGAGCGGGCCAAGCGCGGCGAGGACACGATCTCCGTCACCGGCAACGTGCTGCGCGACTACCTGACCGACCTCTTCCCCATCCTCGAGCTCGGGACCAGCGCGAAGATGCTCTCGATCGTGCCGCTGATGAACGGCGGCGGCCTGTTCGAGACGGGCGCCGGCGGCTCGGCGCCCAAGCACGTGCAGCAGCTGGTCAAGGAGAACCACCTGCGGTGGGACTCGCTGGGCGAGTTCCTCGCGCTGGCCGTCTCGTTCGAGTTCCTGGCGGACAAGACCGGCAACCCGCGCGCGGCCGTGCTCGGCGCGGCGCTCGACGCCGCCACCGGCAAGCTGCTGGAGACCGGCAAGTCCCCGGCGCGCCGCGTCGGCGAGATCGACAACCGCGGCAGCCACTTCTACCTGGCGCTCTACTGGGCGCAGGCGCTCGCCGAGCAGACCGAGGACGCCGAGCTGGCCAAGGAGTTCGCGCCGCTGGCCGAGCGGCTGGCCGCCGACGAGCAGGTGATCGTCGGCGAGCTGAGCGGCGTGCAGGGGCAGCCGGTCGACCTGGGCGGCTACTACTACGTCGACAAGGCGAAGGCCGACGCGGCGATGCGTCCCAGCGCGACGTTCAACGCGGCGCTGGCCGCCTTCTGACGCGTTCGGGGGGAGCTACGCCGTCTGGGTGCCCAGGACGTCGAAGACCGCCTCGGCCTCCGTGCGGGTCTCCCGCATGTGCCAGGCCCGCTCGGCGATGTCGTCGGGGTTCAGCGTGGCGGTCATCGGGATGCCCTGGTCCTCGAACATGCGGTGGATGTCGCCGCGCTCGATCAGGCCGCCGATGGTGAGGGTCGCGGCGTAGACGCCCGTGCCGTCCAGCGCCGCGTTGAGCGTCAGGACGTACATGCGCAGCGCGGCGGACGCCGGGGCGAGGCTGCCGAGCATCGGCATAGGGCGCAGGCCGCTGAGGCCGCCCGCGAAGAACAGCGTGCCGGCGCCGCGTTCCCGCATGCCCGGCAGCACGGCGGCGGCGAGCGCGACCGGAGGCACGACTGCGGTCTCGAACGCATCGCGCACCGACGGGCCGTCGGCCTCGGTGATCGGTGCCGGCAGGCTGCCGTCGAGCGCGGCGAGGCCGACGTAGACGGTGTCGATCGCGCCGAGGTCGGCCGTGACGCGGCCGAGCACCTCGCGGGCCTGCGCGCCGTCGGTGAGGTCGGCGGCGTAGCTGCGCGCCTGGACGCCCGCGGCCGCGAGCTCGTCGCGGTAGGCGCCGTGCCGCTCGGCGTTGCGCGACACGAGCGCGACCGTGAAGCCCTCCCGCCCGAAGCGCCGCGCCATCGACATGCCGAGCCCGGGCCCGGCTCCCAGAACGGCGATGACCCTGCCGGTCATGCCACCTCCACAACTTGAGTACTTCCTCAACTTATGGTGCCGACGCTACAAGTAACATGAGGCGGCCGTCAACTTCGGGATGGAGCCATGCGCAAGGACGCCCAGCGCAACCGCGAACGCCTCGAGGCGGCGCGGGAGGTGTTCGCCGAGCGCGGCCTCGACGTCGCGCTCGAACGAGGTCGCGCGCCGGGCCGGCGTGAGCATCGGCACGCTCTACAACCGGTTCCCGAACCGCGCGGCGCTCGTCGCGGCGGTGTTCGCCGACCGGGTCGAGGCGGTCGGCCGGCTCGCCGAGGAGTCGCTCGCCGTCGCGGACCCGTGGGCCGGGTTCGTGCGCAGTCGTCGAGCGGGTCTGCTGCATGCAGGCCGCCGACCGCCGGGTTCACGACCTCCTCCGCGCCGCAGCTGTCCCGGTCACGGCCACGCCGGCCCACGAGGCGCGGCCCACGCGCTGATGACGCAGGTGGTCGAGCGCGCGCAGCGCAGCGGGGCCCTGCGGCCCGATTTCGTGCTCTCCGACATGGCCTTCGTGACCTGGGCGATCACCCGCACGATCGAGGCCACGGCCGGCGTCGACCCCGAGGCGTGGCGGCGGCACCTCGGGTTCGTGCTCGACGGGCTGCGGGCCGGGGCCGCGCACCCGCTCCCGCGGCCCGCGCTCACCGACGAGCAGATCGCGGCGGCGCTGCGCAGTTGCTGACCTGTCGGTCTCAGGGCGGCTGCTGACCTGCCGGTCTCACGGTTGCCGTCTCAATCGTCTCAATGCGAGACACCGGGAACTTCTCCGCGCGCGCACAGTTGGGCGCGCGCGCCCGCGTCGCGCCGAACGTGCATCGACCGTCTCGAAGAGGAGTGGATCGTGAGCGTGGACAGCGAAACCACCGCCGCGGCACCGCCCGCCGCGGAGGCAACGACCGTCACCGGCAACCCGGGTCTCGTCGGGCTGCCGGCCTTCCTGGTCGGCAGCATCGCGTTGGGGCTGTGGCTCGTCGGGTTCCTGCCGCTCGACCTGCCGGGCGCTCGTCCCCTTGGTCGTGTTCGCGACCGGCGCGGGGCTGTGGGTGGCCACGGTGTGGGCGGCCCGGCTCGGCCAGAGCGCCGTCGCCGGGGTGTACGGCACCTTCGCGGCTTCTGGACGAGCTTCGGCCTGCTCGTCTTCGGCATCACCAACGGCCTGCTCGGGACCGCTACGGACCGGCCGCTGGTGGCCCTCCTGCAGGTGCAGGCCGCACAGGCGACGTTCCTCGTCGCATGGCTGCTCGTCTTCGTCGCGCTCACGGTGGCGACGCTGCGGCTGCCGCTGGCGTTCACGGCGCTGTTCGTGTTCGTCGACATCGCCGTCGCGCTGGTGCTGGTCGGCGTGCTGACCGGCTCGGCGGCAGCCTGTGGGTGGCCGGGATCGCGGTGTTCGTCTTCGCCGCGATCGGGGCCTACATCTACATCGACTCCATGTCGCAGGAGCTCGGCGGGAAGGCCAGCCCGCTGGGGCGTCCGATGGTCCACTGACCCCACGCCGGCCGGGCCGCCGGCGGGGAGCGGCCGGGCGGCCGGCGCGTCGCCCCGGGGAGGGGCTGTTTTCATGACGTCGGGGCCCCGGGGTTTTGGGGCGAGGGGGTGAAAAACAGGCCCCCATCCCCCGATGCCGTTGACGAGCAGGGATGCCGGCGAACGCCCCCAGTAGCCGAAGTCGATCGGCAGCATCTCCAGCAGCACGAAGCTGACGGCCGA
>MKJX01000084.1 GCA_001942415.1 Pseudonocardia sp. CNS-139 | reverse complement strand
GCTGCTCCACCTCGCCGCCGGCGCCTTCCTCGTGTTCACCTGCGCCCACCACACCAGCGAGGTCATCGCCGCCCGGCCGCTGCTCGACCGCGACCGCGCCGAGCTCGCCCGCCGCCGCGACCGCGCCGCCTCAGTCCGGGCCGGCCACCGCCACCCGCCGGTCGAGCCGCTCAAGGTCGGCACCGCGGCCCGGCGCCTCGTCGAGGAGGCGCAGGGTTGGGCCATCACACATCCGGTGGATCAGACCGCCGAGCGTTGACGACCACGCCGCCCGCCCGTTGTCGTAGGGCGGCTCTGTCCTTGCCGGACCCCCGTGTGACCTCTGTAAACGCAAGGCCGAGCAGGAAATGATGACTTCACGTTCGCGCCTGAGTAACGTCATGTCGGGTTCGACGCGACACACAGCGTGAAACTCCCCCGGCAGCTGGCGAGAAGGGTGCACGTGCCACGGCCTCCGCGCGTGATCCGGGCTTCCGCGTACTCCAGTCCGACGGCCCTCTGTGGGACGACGAGCCTGACGGCTCGTACTGGGGCCAAGGCCGTGTCCTCGTCAAGCCGGGGAGCGGCGACGAGCCGAGGAGCGTCGCGTTCGAGTTTCTCTGTGCCCGCCTGTTGGGCGCGCTTGGCCTTCCCACGCCAGCTGGCGAGGTTGGAATCGAGTTGGGAGGACGTACCGCCTGGGTCAGCGCCGTCGTGGACCTCGACGGGGAAGATGTCGCTCCGGCCGACTCCGCTGACCTGGTCCGGCGATACCCGGATCTCGCCGCCGGGATCTTCGTTTTCGACGTGTGGACCTTCAACTGCGACCGCCACGAGGAGAACCTGGTCGCGCACGAACGACTCGGGCTCTGGGCGATCGATCATGAGCACGCGTTCGGGGCTCTCCGCAACGCGGACCCGGCGAAGGCCATGGGGGATGCCTTGACCTACCACGTTTTCCGTGATCTCGACCTCGACCAGGCGAGGCTCCACGAGTGGGGGGAACGGATCCGCGGCCTCCCGCAGACCGCTATCACCCGAACGGTCTACGAAGGATACGAACGCAGGCTGTACAAGGCTCCTGTGCGCGAGGCGCTCCACACCTTCCTCTTGCACCGGCGGGCCGACATCCACAGACTAGTGACCCGGTCTCGACCTACCGCTCGACCGCTCACCGACGGCCAAGTACCGCCGGACGCAGGAAGGGGGCAGCAGTGACGGCCACCTTGTATCTCGTCCGCCACGTCCACAACCTTCGTCGTCGCGAACCGCGGAACGTCGGCGTCATCGTTCGAACCAGCGAGGGCAGATGGCTCGCCCGCTTCCTCGGAGAATCCGACGGCGGAGAGATCGACCCACACCAGGTCTCCGATACCTCCATGAGCGTAGATGCGTACAAGACCTGGGTGAGCTACTTCCGTCGGAAGTTGGACGACGAACGTTGGGCAGATGTTCAGCGTCTACAAGGCCGCCGGGCACGTTCGAACTATTTTGCCGAAGAGGGCGGCCGATTCGTTGAAGATCGGCACACCACCGATGAGGAAATCGTCAGGAATCTATTCCTCGAACTCGTCGCGGACCCGCCTGGTGAAATCCCCAGTCAAACCCTCTCAGCCAGCAGCCGGCCACAACCCGTCGCCGCCCAGCTGCAGCACGCTGCGGAAGGGCTGCTCCAGCGAGCAGGCGTCTCGTTCAGCCGCAGAATTCGTGTTCCCGCCGTGTTCGAGGGTGGACAGCAGACAACTGTTCCGTTCCTATTCCAGTATCAGAACGGGCAGTCACATCTAATGGACATCGTGCAGCGTCATGCGCGCGTAGAGGACGCCGCAGCAGATGCGCGAGAGCTAAGCGCAAGAGTTGTCGCAGCCCGCAATGCAGGATCTGCAACGAGCTTCTTCTGCTTCTACTCGACAGAGCTGCTTTCCAATGAGTGGGCAGACGAGATTCTCATTCCGCTGGATCGACACACGCACACTGTCGACGTCGACAATGAGACAGACGCAGTAGGACAGCTTCGCGCATTAACAGCTGGGCACGACTAATCGACCACGAGGACCACAATCCGCTCAAAGGGGTCGATCCCGGTCGGCCGCCTGCAGCCAGACTCCGGGCCCTGCGAGCGCGACATGGGCATCCGTGAGCATCCGCAGATCCAGGTCCCACGTCTTCTCTGAGCGCTGCAGCCAGAGCCGCTCCGCCGCGAACACGTGCTCGACAGCCTGCTGTTGGGTCATACCGGTGACCGCACGTAGGTGCGCGAACGCCTCCTCGGTCCGGCCGGTGACGTTGGCATGGCCGAAATGGGTGACGAGGTGGCACGGCGAGCACAGGCAGATCAGCCTGCGCAGCGCCTGCACCCCGCCGAGCTCGCCGGTGGCCTGGTAGTGCCAGCGTTCGTGCGCTTCCAGCCACCGCTGCACGGTGCGGTCCTCGGTGGCGCCGCAGATCTCGCATCGGTGCCCGGCCCGGCCGAGGATCATCCGGCGTAGTCGGTCCCAGTCCCGCGGGGAGACGCAGGTTCGGACGTTGGTGAACCAGCACGTGGTCGGGACGAGGTCGACGAACAGGCCGTGCCCGAACGTACGGTCTTCGCCGGGCAGGAGCTCGGGCACCTCCGGCAGCGCCGCCCAGCGCTCGAGCGCGGCCGTGGGCGGGCGCGGGTCGTACCAGCGGCGCGCGGCAGGGTCCCAGCGCGCACCGGCGGCCTTCGCGGCGTTCTTCTCCGCGTACGGGACGTCGAGGTAGACGCGGCGGCCGCCGGGCCGGCCGGCGCCGTGGTGTTGCTGCACGGTGCTCAGCCTGCCCCGGTCCGCCCCGCCGCGGCGGCAAGAGCCGGCATCTGGTCCCAGGTGCGGCCGTCCAGGTGCCGGCCGCGGGCCTCGGGGTGCGCCCGCCCCACTGCTTGAAGAAGAACGGCACCCCGGCCGCGACGCAGCGGTCCCGGAGACCGCGTGCCCAGTCCGGGTGCATCGGCCGTGCACCGGGCCCGGACTCGCCACCGGCGATCACCCAGCCGATCCCGTCCAGCTCCACACCGCCGACCCCACCAACCCCTCCGACGCCGTCGCGGCCGGGGCCGTGGAGGGGGCCGAGGAGCGGCTCGCAGGACAGGAACCTTCTCTGCGCTAAAACAGACCGATGCATTGTCAGCGCCCCCAGACGTCACGCCAGCGCTGTCGCCACTTCTCGAGCTCACGCGTGTCGCCTCCTGTGACGGCCGCGACGATCCGCGTCACGGTCTCCAGCCTGGGCCTTCGGCTCCCTTGGAGTGCGTCAGAGATTGTGCTCGCAGCCACGAAATGCCCCGGAAGACGTGCCGACCAGCCTGCTGACTCGTCCCGGTACGGTGTACCCGTCTTCCGCGAACCAGCTGGCCGCAGCTCGACGCCTGAGAACTCAGCCCGTGCAGAGTCGGACACACTCGGACGTTCGTCGGACGCGTGTCGGACAGCTGCCCCACTGTCACACCGGCTCGGTTCAGGTCGCCCAGGTGATGTTGTCCCGGTCGGAGACACTGACGTCCTCGGCGCTGGTGCTTCTCGAGGCCACGCCGTTAGTGATCGTCGGTTGGGCGGCGGCGTCTGCGGCGGCAGCAGTCTCGCGATCTTGTTGGTCGTTGAGCTGGCGAGTCGTCGCGAGCGCGTTCTCGAGTGTTGATCGCTTCACCGTCCACTCGGTCTGGTTGCCCCCCCAGTGCCTCACCATGGCGGCTAGGACGTCTCGACTGGGGACCCGCTTGCCGGCCAAAGCGGCGTAGATCGTGGTGCGGTGGACGTTCTCCTTGTCGCTGATGTGCTCGGGCGTAGGAGCGGAGGGCCCTCCGCTGTCGCGGAGCGCTCTGAGCTCCAGCGCGAACGCCGCGAGCGGACCGTCGTCCGGACTGAGACGACGGGGTCGGCGGGGCATCGACGGCTCCTTTGTAGCGCCCAATTCGCACATAGTAGCGCGAAGAAGCGTTCGGTTTGAACGCCAGAGTGTGGCTCGGTTCCATCGAAGGCAACCACGCCAGCGCGAGATCGCCTGGGTGGAGGAGCTCTTGAAGGAGTCGATCATGAGCACGACGAACGACAAGCAGGGACCGGACACGAACGACGGACTGCCCCTGCGCTGGGGCGTCATCCTCGCGATCGCTGTCGGCCTGGGCATCCTTGGTACGTTCTTCGGCGGCCCCCTCGCAGGCCTGACCGTCGGCCTCGCGGCGTGCGGGCTTCTGTTCCAGATCCTCGGCCGCTAGCTCCGGGCAGCCGGTAGGTGAACAGCGCGGTGCTGGTGCGCCACGTCGAGGTTCTCGACGGACACGCCCATCCACACGTTGCCCGGCCACGGCA
>MKJX01000083.1 GCA_001942415.1 Pseudonocardia sp. CNS-139 | reverse complement strand
GCAGCAGGTCACCGGGCCGCCGCCGGCCGCGCCGGGCACCCCGAGCCCGGCCCCGGCGCCGGTGGGGGACTGGCCGTGGCCGACGCTGACCGACGCCGAGGCGCCGGACGACCTCACGAACGGCCGGCACAGCCGGATCGGGGCCGGCGGGCTGCCCGTCGGTGCCGAGCCGCCGCCGTCGCCGTTCCCGCGGACGACGCCGGCCGCCGAGCCGGAGGAGTCGGCGATCCTGCGCACGCCGGGCGACGGTGCGATGACGCCCACGGCGCCGCCGATGCCTCCGCCCATGCCGCCGCCGATGGCGCCCCCGGTCCCCGAGCCGCCGGCCCCGCCCGCCGGGGTGGACCGGCCGCCGCTCCCGCAGCGCGGCACCGACACCTACCTCCGGCCGGAGCTGCGCGAACCTCCGCAGGTCGCCCGGGTGAGCCCCGGCCACAATCCGGATCTCCTCGTCGATGTCACGCGTGGCCGCGAGGACGCCGAGCTCGAGAACAGCGACGGGGGACACTGATGGACGACCTGAACTTCCTGCTCGACGACCTGATCAGGACCGTCCCCCACACGAAGTGCGCCGTCTTCCTGTCGGTGGACGGGATCAAGACGCACTGGAGCGGGGTGGCGCCGACGACGCCGACATCCTTGCGGCGATGGCGTCCGGGATGATCTCCCTCGCCCACCAGGTGGGGGCGAAGTTCGGCGGCAACCAGGACAGCGGCGTCCGTCAGGTGATCACCGAGCTCAGCGGGCTGTACCTGTTCGTCACGGCCGCCGCGGGCGGCACGGTGCTGACCGTGCTGGCCGGCCGCGAGGTGAACACCGGCGCCATCAGCTTCGAGATGACGAAGCTGTGCAAGCGAGTTCCCACCCGCATCGCCACGCCCACCCGGCAGCAGAACACGACCTCTGGTAGCGGAACTCGCTGAACGATGATCGACGGCGGTAGAGACCCGGATCTCGACCCTGACGCGTTCGCCCGGTCGAGACAGGACGCCGATCCGTGGCGGGCCCGCCCGTTCACAGTGACCAACGGGCGGACGGAGCCGACCACGAGCCTCGACCTCATGACGCTGGTCATGACGTCGGGCGGGGTCACGGTGCGTCCGACTGGCTCGGGATCGACCACGGTCCCGTCTTCGACCTGTGCCGCGGGGCGATCTCGGTCGCCGAGATCGCCGCCCGCCGCGGGCTCCCCATCGCGGTGACGAAGATCCTCCTGGCGGATCTCATCGAGTTGGGGGTACTCGTGACACGGGCCCCCATGGCCCCCGACGACCACGACCTCACCACACTGGAGGCAGTGCGCGATGGTCTCCGCGCCCTCTGAGCACGGGTTCCCGACGCAGCTGAAGATCCTCATCGCAGGGGGCTTCGGCGTCGGGAAGACGACTTTCGTCGGCGCGGTCAGCGAGATCCCGCCGCTGACGACCGAGGAGCACCTCACGGCCGTGAGCGTCGCGACCGACAAGCTGGCCGGCATCGAGGGCAAGACGACCACCACGGTGGCGATGGACTTCGGACGCATCACGCTCGGCAACAACATCAAGCTCTACATGTTCGGCACGCCCGGGCAGGACCGGTTCTGGTTCATGTGGGACGAGCTGTGCCGCGGCACGCTGGGTGCGGTCGTGCTCGCGGACACCCGCCGGCTCGCGGACTGCTTCCCGGCCGTCGAGTTCTTCGAGTCCCGGCAGATCGACTTCCTGGTGGCGCTCAACGAGTTCGACGGGGCCTACCGGTACGAACCGGACGAGGTCCGCGCCGCGCTGCACCTGGCCGCCGACGTTCCGATCATGCACTGTGACGCCCGGCAGTTCGAGTCGGCGAAGGGTGTGCTCATCTCGCTGCTCGACTCCGTGATCTCACGCGCCCGCAAGACCGCCGCATCCGGCGACAACCCGACCACGACGGCCAGGAGTGCTTCATGACCTACGATCCCACCGGATTGGCCGACCCGATCGACAACCGGTTCGTCTCGGCGCCGAACGACCCTTCGGCCCTGCACCGGGTACAGCGGCTGCGGCGCTCGGGTTCGGCACGGCGCCCGACCCCGAATTCGACCAGGTCGCGGCGAAGATCGCGCAGATCGCCGGCACGCCGTACGCGATGGTCAACTTCGTGCTCGACACCCACCAGTTCTTCGCGGGCCTCTACGAGGCGCCGGCCGCGGGCGTGGGCGCGCTCGAGGCCGCGCAGGCGGCGTCGCAGGGCTCCTCGGTGGGCCGCACGATGGACCTCGACCACGGCTTCTGCCCGCACGTCGTGGACATCAAGCACGCGCTCGTGCTCGACGACGTGTGCGCGTGGCCGCGGTTCGCCGGCAACCCGGTCGTCGACGAGCTCGGCATCCGCTCGTACATCGGGGCGCCGCTGTTCGACCGGTCGGGCATGGTGCTCGGCACCGTGTGCGCGGTGTCCAACCGGCAGAGCTCGTGGGGCACGCCGGGCGTCGAGATGATCAAGTCCATGGCCGCGGAGGTCATGGACCTGCTCAACCGCCGGGACCTGGCCTAACGCCGTCGCGCCGCCCCGGGACAGCGTGGTCCAGGGGGCGCGACGGGCGGCCCGTCAAGCGGGTCAGGCGGCGCGGAGGGCGGCGGCGCTGGAGCGCAGCTCCCCGGCCAGCAGCTCCGACCAGTCGCTGCGGTGCGGCGGTGCCTCCATGGCGGCCTCGGCCAGCCGGAGACGCTGGATGTCCGAGGTCCCCGCGGGGGCGTAGATGTGGTACGCGTCCCGCACGAGCCTCTCCAGACGGCCGTCCGCGGACAGCCCGTGCGCGGCGTGCACCTCCATCGCCGTCCGCGCCGAGTCGAGCGAGAACTCGACATTCTGCAGTTTCGCGTTCATCAGGTACGCATCGCACGGAACGCCCTCGTCGAGCATGTGGGACGCGTGGTACGCGAGCACCCGGGCCGTGATCAGCGACGCGTTCATCTTGCCGAGCTTCTGCTTCACCGTCGGTTCCCGGCGCAGCTCGCTGTCGCCGTGCCTGCGGTGTGCGACGAACCGCACGGTCTCCTCCAGCAGGGCCTGGTGGATCCCGAGCGAGACCGACGCGAGGTTCAGCCGCCCGTACAGCACGCTGGACGAGTACGCGACGCTGAGCCCGTCGCCCTCCTCGCCGAGCCGGTTCGCCACGGCACCCGGCAGTCCTCGAAGATGATCTCGCCGAAGCTGAAGCCGTTGAGCCCCATCGTCGGGCGGTAGTTGCCGAGGTACACCCCGGGCCGGTCGGACTCGACGAGGAACGCGGTCAGGCCGTGCGAGCCCGGGCCGGTACGGACGACCACCCCGTGCAGGTGACCCACGTGGCTGTTGCCGACGAAGACCTTGCGCCCGTTGAGGACGTACTCGTCGCCCTCCCGCCGGGCCGAGCTCGTCATCCCGAGGACGTGGCCGCCCGACTCCTGCTCCGTGACGGCGATGGTGGGCAGGCAGTGGCCTGCGGCGATGCTGGGCAGCCAGCGGTACTTCTGCTCGTCCGAGCCGAAGTGCAGGATCTTCGCCACGCCGAGCATCGAGGCCTGGGCCATCGCGCCCATCGCGCCGGAGACCCGGGACAGCTCCTCGATGATGATCGTCTTCGCCAGGTGGCCGAGGCCCATCCCGCCGAACTCCGTGCCGACGGTGACGCCGATCCAGCCCTGTCGCGCAATCTCCGTGGCGAGCGCGACCTCAACCGCCCGCGATTGCTCCATTGCGGGAATTCGGGGTTGCACCACGGTCTCGGCGAAATCACGGACGCTTTCCCGGAGTTCGTCGTGACGTTTGGTCGTGAAGGTGGTCGTAGGTATACCCCCGGACATCACCTGACGGCTCCCCTATTATTGATCCCCAAGGCCCGACGCTCGGCAGGCGGTCGGGTGGTGAGGAATTTTGCCACCGCGCGCGGTGTATTGCAACGGCGCTAGATGGGGTTGCTGCGCTACCGACTCGTGATCTGCACTTCGCGGTGAGCCAGATCACCGACAAACCCGCTTTTGTCGCTGATGTCGGGCGTCGAGAACTGAACAGAAAAGAAGGCGCCGTTGTGTGCTCTTTGTGACCGCTGCTCGGCGGCGCCGGACGGGCGCGGCACCCGACGGCCGGGGGCCTGACCTGGGGCGTCGCGCGGCCGGTCGGCGGCGGCGGACCGGCGGACGCGGGCGGGGACGAGCGGTCGGCGCCGGCGGTTGCACACCGTGACCATCCGGGTGAGGGCTGACACGGATGGCCGTGCCGTCGGTGTGCGGTCGATGACCGTGCGTCGGTGACCGTGCCGTCGAGGCGGTTGCACACCGTGACCATCCGGGTGAGGGCTGACACGGATGGCCGTGCCGT
>MKJX01000082.1 GCA_001942415.1 Pseudonocardia sp. CNS-139 | reverse complement strand
GCGAATCGATCTCGCGTTGATCGGCGTTGCCGCGGACCGGACCCCGGACCTGCGGGTGACCACGGTCGCCGCCGGCCTGTCGCACGTGTGGGACCTCGGTTTCCTCCCCGACGGCCGCGTGCTGACAACGGAGCGGGACGGCCGGATCTCGCTGCTCTCCGGCACGTCCGAGGGCGCGACGGTGTCGCAGGTGAACGCCGACCTCGCCGACGTCTACGTGCGCGGCGAGGGCGGGCTGATGGGCCTGGTCGTGCATCCCGACTTCGCGCAGACCCGCCGGTTCACCACCTGCCAGACGCACATGGAGGCCGGCACCCCCACCGACGTCCGGCTGGTCACGTGGCAGCTGTCCGCCGACGGGTCGGCGCGACACGCGTCGCGGACCCGTTGGTCGGCGGGCTGCCGATCAACCCGTCGGGGCGCCACTCCGGCTGCCGCCCGACGCTGGCCGCCGACGGCGCGCTGCTCGTCGCACCGGTGACACCGCGCGCGGCGCGATCCCGCAGGACCTCACGTCGCTGGGCGGCAAGGTGCTGCGGGTCGACCTGGAGTCCGGTGGCCCCGCCGAGGGCAACCCGTTCGCGGACGCGCCGAACCCCGCGCAGCAGCTGGTCTGGAACTACGGGCACCGCAACGTGCAGGGCGTCGCCGTGCAGCCGGGCAGCGGCGCCGCGTACTCGGCCGAGCACGGCCCGACCACCGACGACGAGGTCAACCTGCTGCAGGCGGGCGCAACTACGGCTGGGACCCGTCGCAGGGCGGCACGGTCGGCGGCTACGACGAGTCGGTGCCGATGACCGACCTCACCCGCTTCCCGGACGCCGTGCCGGCCGCGTGGAGCTCGGGCTCGCCGGTCGAGGCCGTGTCCGGGGCCGCGTTCCTGTCCGGCCCGCAGTGGGGTGAGCTGGACGGCGTGCTCGCGGTCGGCGCGCTGCGCGGCCAGAAGGTCATGTTCATGCGGCTCGGTTCGGACGGCGCCGTCGCGGAGGTGAGCGTGCCCGCCCCGCTCGACGACACGGTCGGCCGCATTCGCGCGGTCCGTTCCGGTCCCGACGGCGCGCTGTTCGTCTCCACCTCGAACGGCAGCGCCGACCGGGTGCTCCGGATCGACCCGGTCTGACCGATTTCCCGGCAATTCACTACTAGCTCGGTTAGTAGGAATTGCCGCCGCGGAGGGTGCTGTACGCTCCTGCCGGCAACGGCTGTTGCGGCATCCGAGGGAGACTGTGTGATCACGCTCTACCTGAACCGGAAGATCGACGACGACGCACGCCGGGAATCGCTTTTCAACGGCGATTTCTACCTCTACACCGGATTGTCCGGAGCGGCCGGGCTGGTGGCGCACGCCCGGGACCTGGTCGCGCAGGCATTCGGCGACCTGGACCCGGAGCGCGCCCAGTTCGGCATGGACGTCGACGAGTTCGTCCGCCGGTCGCCCCGCTCAAGGCGGAGTTCACCAACGGGCAGCGCACGAAGGAGCTGTGCCAGCGGTTCGCCACCGATCTCGGGGTCGACCCGGAACGGACCTACTTCGACATCCCGCGGCTGCGCGTGATTCCCGCCGAGAACTACCTGACGGCCGGCGTCAGCTACAACTACAAGGCGCACCGGGACATGTGGTACGGGCATCCGCAGCAGCTCGTCAACTACTGGGTGCCGGTTTTCCCGGTGGTCGGCGAGAACGTGATGAGCATGTACACCGACTATTTCGACCGGCCGGTGAAGAACGGCTCCAACGCCTACGACTACGACGAGTGGGTGGCCAACCACCGGTTCGCGGCCGCGGACAAGACCACCAAGGACGACCGCCCGCACCCGCTCCCGCTGGAGGAGATCGACCCGCGCGGCGAGATCCGCATCGCCGGCGACGCGGGCGACGTCATGATGTTCTCGTCCAACCACCTGCACGCCTCGGCGCCGAACACGTCGGGCGTCACGCGGTTCTCCTACGACCTGCGCACGATCAACATCGACGACGTGCTCTCCGGGCGCGGCCCGCGCAACGTCGACAGCGGCGCCACCGGCACCACACTCGGCGACTTCCTGCGCGTCTCCGACCTGGAGCCGCTGCGCGCCGAGCAGTTCGCCGGCGCGGCCGGCTGAACCGGCCGGCGCCGGGTGTGCGCGGCGCGGGTCAGCGGCTGCCGTAGCGCACGGCCGCCCGCTCCCGCGCCTTCGCCGCCTCCACCTCGCGGTTCTTCGGCGGTGCGCCGGTCACGAGCGCGTCGAGCAGCTGCTGCGTGGCCTCGGTGACGGCCGCGACGGCCCGATCGAACGCCTCGGCGTTGGCCTGCGACGGCTGCGCCGACCCGCTGATCTTGCGGACGTACTGCAGCGCGGCGCCGTGCACCTCTCGGAGGTGGCGGGCGGCTCGAAGTTGTGCAGGGTCCGGATGTTCCGACACATGCGGTCCATCCTCCCCCAGGAGGGTGCTGAAGGACTCCGGCCGTGGTCCCGAGTCCTTCAGCGCGCTCCTTGCCCCCGACATGCGAACGGCGCTTCCGTCCCAGGGAGCGGAAGCGCCGTTCGGTGAAGCGTGGGTCAGCCGATCACGCGCATCTTCTCGTCCAGCTCGCCCTTGCCCTGGCGGGCGGAGAGGACGGCGAGGCGGGTGAAGCGCTGGTCGAACGCCTCCTGGGTGAGGCCGCGGGCGGTGTACTCCTTGGCCAGCTGCTCGGCCCGTCCGGGATGGACCACTGCGCCTCGAAGCCCAGCTCCTTGCGGGCGCGGGCGAAGTCGACGCGGTAGGAGCGCGGGTCGTTGCCGGCCTCGCCGGTGATCTCCAGCTCCGAGCCCGGGACGGCCTCGACGACGGCCTTGGCGATCTCGGCGACCGTGCGGTTGTTCTTCTCCGTGCCGACGTTGTAGGCACGGGCCCGGACGACGTCGGCAGGGGCCGACAGCGCGGCGACGACGGCGCCGGCGATGTCCTCGGCGTGCGCCAGCGGACGCCACGGGGTGCCGTCCGACAGCACGGTGACCTTGCCGGTGAGCACCGCGCGGCCGACCAGGTTGTTCAGCACGATGTCGGCGCGCAGCCGCGGCGAGAAGCCGAACGCGGTGGCGTTGCGCATCGAGACCGGCACGAAGTGGTCGTCGGCGAGCTTCGCCAGGTCGTCCTCGACGCGCACCTTGGAGATCGCGTACGGGGTGACCGGCTTGAGCGGGGCGTCCTCGTCCACGAGGTCGTCGCCGGACTGGGCGCCGTAGACCGAGCAGGTGGAGGCGTAGACGAAGCGGGAGACGCCCGCCTCCTTCGCCAGCGTCGCGAGCCGCGTGGACGCGTGGTGGTTGATGTCGTAGGTGATCTCCGGCGCGAGCGACCCGAGCGGGTCGTTGGACAGTGCCGCCATGTGGACGACGGCGTCGAAGCCGGTGAGCTGCTCGACGGTGACGTCGCGGACGTCGGTGCTCAGGCCCGGCACGTCGGGGGTGTCGAGCGAGCCGAGCACGCACTCGGCGAAGAGCCCGCTGTCCAGGCCGGTCACCTCGTGGCCTGCGAGGTGAGGATCGGGGCCATGACGGTGCCCAGGTAGCCCTGGTGGCCGGTCAGAAGGATGCGCACGAGGTCGGTTTCTTCGGGATCGGTGTGTCGGCCTGTTATCAGGCAATGTCGTCGAGCACTATCGCCTGCTGGAGGGACGTTCAGTCCATGGGGTCGGTTCCCGTGAGCGGCGCCACGCCGAGCATGAGCTTGCCGATGTGGAACGCCTCGGCGTACCGGGCGTGGCACTGCACGCCGCGGATGCGCGCGAGGCCGCCGAACGTCTCCGCGTCGAACCACCTGCGGTCCCGCTGCGAGCCGTAGTGCTCGTGGAGCTTGGCGATCTTCTCGCGGAGCACGGGCTCGGCGAGCGGCAGGTAGGCGGTGGGCTGGGCGAGGTCGCCGTCCCACTTGAGGATCTCGTAGCCCAGGGTCAGGTGGTCGCGGAACGCGGTGGGCACGAGCTTCGCGAGCGCGCGGTGGTCCTGGTGGGCGTCGTGCGGGGAGGGCGCGAAGATCAGGTCCGGCTCGCCGTGCGTGCGCAGCTCCTCCAGCGCGAGCTTGGCCCGCTCCCAGCGGGTGGGCACCCGGCCGTCCGGCAGGTCGAGGACCGCGACCTCCAGCTTGGCACCCGGGCAGAACGCCGCCAGCGCCGCGCGCTCCTCCTCCTCGCGCAGCGAGCCGCCACCGGTGAGCACGAGCGCGGACACCCGCACACCGGGGTGCGCGCGGCACAGTTCGAGGAGCGAGCCGCCCGCCCCGATGGCGATGTCGTCGCAGTGCGCGCCGAGCAGCAGCATCCGGTCGAGTCGCTCGGGCAACAGGCTCAGCATGGCTCCACCGTCATCGCTCCCCCGGCACCGGGGTCAGCGCTCGATCTGGGCGTTGTTCAGTGCGGCGATCGCGGCCTGCAGCGGGTCGCGGTCGGGCTCCTCCCACAGCATCCACGGC
>MKJX01000081.1 GCA_001942415.1 Pseudonocardia sp. CNS-139 | reverse complement strand
GTCCAGCGCGGCCCGGGCATCGGCCGCGTCGCGCACGGCGGTGGCGTAGGCGGCGCTCGCCTTCTCCTGCCGCTCGCGGGCCCCGGGCAGCTCGGCCGTGAGGCCCGCCAGATCGCGGTGGTCGCGGCGGACCTGCTCCAGCGGGCCGCGCGCCGGCGCGACGGCGAGCTGCTCGCGCGCGGCGGTGTCGGCCGCCTCGGCCGCCGCGGCGGCCCCGGCCGCGCGCTCCCGTTCGGCCCCGGCCGCGCGCTGCCGCGCGTCCAGGTCGGCGAGCCCGGCCGGTACCGCGAGGCCCGCGAGCCGCTCCCGCTCCGCGGCCAGCCGCGCGGCCAGCGCGTCGGCGGCGGCCAGCGCGCCCGTGGCGGACGCGAGCTGCGGCCCCGCCGCCGCGACCCGGTCGGCGAGCGCGGCCAGCGCGGACACCCGTGCGGCGGCCTCGGCCTCGGCCGACTCGGTGGCGTCGGCGTACCCGCCGAGCTGCTCGGACAGGACGTCGGCCCGCTGCCGCTGCGCCGCGGCCTCGCTGTTGGCCTCGCGCGCGATCACGTCGTAGAGCCGAGCCCGAGGATGCGCACCAGCTTCTCCTGGCGCTTGCGCGGCTCGGTGTGCAGGAACTCGGCGAAGTCGCCCTGCGGCAGCACCACACACGTGCAGAAGTCGCCGAACGGCAGCCCGAGCAGCTCCTCCACGGCCTTGGTGACGGCGGCCGCGCCGTCGGCGAGCGGCTCGGTCTCCTCGTCCACCCCGCCGAGCCCGGACGGGTCGCGCAGCCGCTCCAGCCGGGCGGTGCGCACCGAGACGCTGCCCGTGGTGGCCCGGCGCAGCTCGCGCGCCGCGACGTAGCGCGCGCCGCCGAGGTCGAACACGAGCCGGACGGTGCCGCGCGCGACCGTCGGCGCCAGCGCGAGCGCGACCGTGCGGGCGTTGTCCCACCGCGGCACCGACCCGTACAGGGCGAACGTCAGCGCGTCGATCACGGTGGACTTGCCCGCCCCGGTCGGCCCGACCAGCGCGAAGTACTCGGTCTCCCGGAAGTCGACGGCCGTGGGCTCGCGGAACGACCCGAACCCGGCCATCTCCAGCAGGACCGGACGCATCAGCGCACCCCCGTCACGCGGTCGTGCAGCCGCGCGAACAGCTGCTCGACCCGCGGGTCGGCGACGTTGCGCGTGCCCAGGTACTCGCGGAACAGCTCCGACGGCGAGCGCTCCGGCCCGGACGCGGGTCGCGACGCCGTCACGGGCGCCGCGAACTCCGGGTCGATCCGCACCTCCAGCGCGTTCGGGAGCAGCGCGGAGACCTCCTCGCGCAGCCCGGCCCGCGCCGGCTCCCGCACGTAGACGCGCAGGTAGTCGTCACCGACGGTCCCGGCGAGCGCGCCCAGCTCGGCGACCGTCCCGCGGAGCGTCCGCAGCCGCCGCCCGGCCGTCACCGGGATGTCCGTGACGGCCGCCGGCGTGCCCGGCGCGGCCTCGACCAGGCACACGGTCGGCGTGTTGTCCTGCTCCCCGAAGTCGACGGCGAGCGGCGCGCCCGAGTAGTGCACCGGGCACGGCGCGTCCATGCGCTGGCGGCGGTGCAGGTGCCCGAGCGCGACGTAGTGCGCCTCGACCGGGGAAGACCGTGGCCGGCACGGCGTACTCGAAGATCGACTGGGCGGTCCGCTCGCCGCCGCCGAACTTCCCGTTCAGCACGGTCAGGTGCGCCATCACGAGGTTGACGGCGTCGTCGCGGAAGCCGGCGGTGAGCGAGTGCAGGATGTCGCGCAGCTGCTGGTCGTACTGGCCGGTGTTCTCGGCGGGTGTGTTCGTGACCAGCTCCGCGGCCCGCACCGCGTAGCGCTGCGAGAGGAACGGCAGCACCGCGACCGCGGCCCGCTCCCCCGTCGACCGGGCGGTCAGCTCGACCACGCCGCCCCGGTCGGCCGTGCGCACGGACCCGACCAGCGTGATCCCGGCCGCGCCGGCCAGCGGGCGGTAGGCGTCGAGCATCGCGGGGTGGTCGTGGTTGCCGGCGATCGCGACGCGTCCGCGTCGCGGGCCAGGCCCATCAGCGTCCGGACGACGAGCTGCTGGGCGGCCGGCGACGGCGCCGCGGAGTCGTAGAGGTCGCCCGCGACGAGCACGGCGTCAACCTCCTGCTCGCGCGCGATCGTGACGATCTCCCGGAGCACCTGTTCCTGCTCGTCGAGCCGGGACCGGCCCTTCAACGTCTTGCCGACGTGCCAGTCGGACGTGTGCAGGAGTCGCATCGGGGCGATCGTAGGCCCGCGGTCCGTCAGGACCGGGGACGCACGCCGGAGCGGGTCAGCGCCGCAGGAGCGCGTCGAGGTCGATCCGCACCGGGATGCGGAGCGTCCCCGAGCGGTCGACGATCTCGGTGGTGAAGACGCCCGTGACGGCCCCGGCGTCCTGGTAGCCCAGTCCGTCGGCCGGCTGACAGTCGATGAGGGTGACCGGATCGTCGGGATCGACGATCCAGTACCGCATGATCCCCGCGTCGGCGTACTCGTTGTGCTTGGCGACGTGATCCACCCGCTTCGACCCGGGTGAGACGACCTCCACGGCGACCAGCACGTCCGACGCGCGTGCGATACCACCGCCCTCCACCACGCGTTCGTAGGCCGCGGTCGTGGTGATCAACAGGTCCGGCCGGCGGACCCATCCGGGCCCGTCGGAGGGCTCCAGCTGAAGGTCCACATCGATGTCGGGAAACGCCTCGACCACGAGCGGGAGCTGGTCCTCGAGCTGCCACGCGAGACGCCTGGCCACGCGCGAACGACGCATCGACGGGCTCGGAGACACGACCAGACTTCCCCCTTGCAGCTCGCTGCGGCCGAACTCGTCCTCGCCGAGCGCCAGATACTCGTCGACGGTCAGCGGACGGGTGAACGGCTGGGGAAAGGCGGTCATGCTGCACCTCGCTCTCTCGCCGGGAGTGTCCCACGGCTCGGTCCCCACCGAAGCTCACCACGGGCCCGGCCCTGTTCGTCGCGGTTTCCCAACCCCGTCACCCGTCCGGGCCAGCTTCCATGATCATGCGACGCGCCCTGCTCCCGCGCGTCAGCGGGGGCGCGTCACCCGGGCGGCGCGTCCGCGGGGAACTCCTCGACGCCGAGCACGCGCAGCAGGTCCATGCGCTCGCGGGCGTCGGCGTCCGCGGGGGTGAACACCACGAGCTGCTGGCGCTGGTCGGGAGTCACCAGGGTCTCGCAGTTCAGCAGGACCCGGCCCACCCGCGGGTGCACGAGCGTCTTGCGGTCGACGCGCCGGACGGCCACCTCGTGCTCGGCCCAGAGCCGGCGGAAGTCGGCGCTCACGGCCCCCAGCCGCTCGACGAGGCCGGTGACGTCGGGGTCGCCGGCGCGGCGGCCGGCGGTCGCGCGCAGGTCCGCGACGATCTGCCGGGCCTGGTGCTCCTGCTCCTCGGGCGGGTGGACGGCGCGCGCCGCCGGGTCGGTGAACCAGCGGAACACGGCGTAGCGCCGGTCGCCGGTGAACGCGGTGTGGTCGCCCGTCAGGAGCACGGCCGCGTGGTTCTGGGCGAGCACCTCGCCCAGGTCGGACAGCACGACGGCCGGGGTGTCGCCGAGCAGGTCGAGCATGCGCAGCAGGCCGGCGCGGGCCGGCCTGGCCGCCCCGTCGGCCGGCGGCGGCTGGTGGCCGGCCAGGTGGAACAGGTGGTCGCGCTCGTCGTCGGAGAAGCGCAGCGCCCGGGCCAGCGCGCCGAGCAGCTGGGTCGAGGGCCGGCTGCTGCGGCCCTGTTCGAGGCGCACGACGTAGTCGACGGACATGCCGGCGAGCATCGCCACCTCCTCCCGCCGTAGGCCGGGGGCGCGGCGGCGCGGGCCGCCGGCGATGCCGACCTCGGCCGGCCGGATCGCCTCGCGGCGCCGGCGCAGGAAGTCGGCGAGCTCGGCACGCTGCACGTCTCCCATGGTGCGCGCGGCCGGCGGGCCGAACCAGGGACCCGCGCTCCCACGATCGGTGCTCGCTCCCGCACCGGCCGAGCGGGGCCCACGGTGGACGCAGAGAACGACGCAAGAAAAGACGACGGGAGCACACGATGCGGACACGAACCCTCGGCGCCACCGGACCGGCCGTCGCGGAGCTGGGCCTGGGCGCGATGGGCATGTCGGACGGGGCGTATGGGGCGTCCGAGCGCGCGGAGAGCATCGCCACGGTGCATGCCGCGCTGGACGCCGGCGTCACGCTGGTCGACACCGCCGACTTCTACGCCATGGGCCACAACGAGCTGCTGCTCGCCGAGGCGCTGCGCGGCCGCAACCGGGACGACTACGTGCTGAGCGTCAAGTTCGGCCAGCTGCGCGGGCCGGGCCGGGCGCACGGCGGGCAGGACGCCCGGCCCGAGGCGGTGCGGAACTTCCTGGCCTACTCGCTGACCCGGCTCGGCACCGACCACGTCGACATCTACCGGCCGGCGCGGCTCGACCCGGCGGTGCCGATCGAGGAGACGGTCGGCGCGATCAAGGAGATGGTCGAGGCCGGGTACGTGCGGCACATCGGCCTCTCGGAGGTCGACGCCGCGACGGTCCGCCGGGCGCACGCCGTGCACCCGATCTCCGACCTGCAGATCGAGTACTCGCTGCTGTCGCGCGGGGTCGAGGCGGACGTGCTGCCGACCTGCGGGAGCTGGGCATCGGCCTCACCGCGTACGGGGTGCTCGGCCGCGGCCTCATCTCGGGGCACTGGCGCGCCGGCCACGCCGCCGGGCCCGGCGACATGCGCGGCCTCAGCCCGCGGTTCGCGAGCGGCAACGTGGAGCACAACCTCGCGCTGGTCGAGGAGCT
>MKJX01000080.1 GCA_001942415.1 Pseudonocardia sp. CNS-139 | reverse complement strand
GGTGGGAGTCGGTCCAGCGGCCGGCCCGCCCGGCGTGGTTGCCCACCCGCGCATACCCGGCCGCGTCCTGCAGGTAGTCCACGCTCGCCCGCGCCCCCGCCATCACCGCGGCCTCCACCGCCCGCCTGTGGGCGTCCCACCCAGCCGCCGCCTGCTCATCGCCCGCAGCGCGGGCGTCGTTCGCCATCCGCTCGAACGCCACCCCCAACACCGTCACCGACTTGACCGGGGAGAAGGTGGCGTCCACGAAGCTGACCGCCGAGCGGGCCTTGCGGTCCGCGTCCGCGCGCAGCTCCGCCCGCCGCTCCGGCCCCGCTTCCGGCTCGGCCTCCAACGCCGCCTCGTACAACTCCTCGCCCGACTTGTAGCGGCGATGGGCCGGGGCCAGCGGCTCCCCCTCGGGGTCGCGCGGGTCCCGCAGATGCGAGTAGATCGACTCCATCACCTCGGCGTCGACCTCACCCGCGAGCCCCAACGCGGCCGCTCCGGCGCCGTGCCAGCGGCCGGGAGGCTCCCCGGCCGCCACCGCGCCCGTGTAGTAGCCCTCCCGACCACCGGCAACCGGCCCGGTCAGATATCCGACCGAGTGCCCCGAACCCAGACTGATCATCAGTCCGCGGCCCCGCCCGCGTCGAACGCGTCGGCGTCGGCCCCGTCAGCAGCCCCGCCAGCAGCGCTGTCGGCTCGGTCGGGGCCGATGCCCATGCCGAGGCACTCAGCCAACTCCTCGACCGTCCCGCCGGAGTCGAGGAACCGGTCGTACTCGTCCCCGCCCTGCCCGCCGTCCGGCCCGTCGAACGCGGCCGGCCCGTCCGGCTCGGCGGTGGCGGCCGCCGCGGCGGCGCACGCCACCGACGCCGCCGCGTCCAGATCCCCGCCCGGCACGGGCAGCTCGGGCGGCTCCGGGGCGTCTACGATCGGGTCGTCGAACACCCCGCCCGCCTCCATCGCCCGGTACCAGGCGTCGTCCTCGTAGTGGTCGGGCCCGTGCGCCGGGCCGCGGTCGGCCAGGTCGGACTCCACCTGGCCCAGCTCCTCGACCAGCCCGGCCGCCTCCGGCACCTCGCCCGCCGCCAGCGCTTCGTCGAGGGCCAGCCGGGCGCCGATCAACGTGACCCAGTTCGGGTCCGCCCGCACCGCGTCCAGCGCCGCCCGGTAGTCCGCCCGGTCGTCGGCCCGGCCGCCCGGGTCGTCGCCCGGCCCGTCGCCCCCGGCTCCTCCGGCCGCCGAGTCAGCGGCAGTGTTGGTGCCGTCGCGCAGGTCGGCCGTGACCTCGTCGACGATGTCGTCGAGCGACATCTGCACGCCCACCGCGGACGGGCCGCGGGCGAGACCGGCCCCATCGTCGCCCGGGTGCGCGCCCGGGTCGTCCGCCACGGTGAAGTCGTCGAGCGCATCGACGTCCTCGGCCTCGCCGACGGCGTCCTCTGCCCACGGGTCGTCGAAACCCGCGACGTCACGGTCGTGTTCGTGCCCGTAGTGGTGGCGGTGGGCCGCCGTGCCGGGCCGGTGCATGTCCAGCGCGAACACGCCCCACGGGCCGTAGCTGGCTGCGGCACGACGCAGCGCGGCGTCGTGCGCGTCGAGGACCCGGGCAACGCTGTCCGGATCCGCCTCGAACCGGACCGGCTCCGGCTGCGATGCCCGCGACGGGGCCGGCATCGATGCCGGCTCGACGTCCGTGAGCGGCTCGGCCTCGCCCTCCGTGTCGCGCGCCAGGTACGAGGCGCTCAGAAAGGCGGGCGCCAGCTGCCGCAACCAGCTCGGCACGCTCTCCTCATCCCCACGACCAGCCCGGAGCGGGTCTGGCGGCGTGCGGTCCCGGGTCATCAGAAGCCTCCGTCCTCGTCGCAGGCCGCCTCGACGTCCTCCACGACGACCACCCCGACCGCGTGCTCGTCGCCCGCCGCCCGCGCCCGGCGACCGCGTCCGCCGTGGCCGCGACGGCGCGGGCGCACGCCACGGACGCGTCCGCGTCGTACTCGGGAGCGGCGTCGATCAGGGCGAGGTCGTGGGCCGGCAGCTCGGCCGGCGGGTCGGCCGGGAAGGCGTCGATGACGGCACCCACGTCGTCGCGACGGTCGACGGCGATCACCACCGCGGCCTGCTCGGACTCCGCCTGCACGTACTCGCCCGCGTCGCGCCCGGTCTCGGTCTTCAAGTGCACGTAGAACCAGCCCAGGGCGCTCCCGGAGCCGCGGCCTGGCTGGGTGTCCTGGCTGGTCATCACCGGTCACCGTCCGCAGGGACATCGCCCGCGTCCGTCACGGTGTCGAGGGCGACGTCCGTGGCGCTCCCCGCGGCCTCGGCGAGATCGCCGGCCTCGTGCTCGTCGCCCCCGCCGACGGCCGCGGCCGCCTCGGCGGCTGCCGCAGCAGCGGCCGCGCAGGCCACGGAGATCTCGCAGTCGTCGACCTCCCCACCGCCCTGTCCGGCGGGCTCGTCCTCGCCACCCAGGTCGCCGCCCAGGTCGCGGCCCACGTCGCCGCCCAGGTCATCGGGCCGGGGGCCGTCGTCCACGCCCGGCGTCGTGCCGGAGGCCTCCGGCTCGCCGTCAGACGCGCTCTCGGGCATGCTGTCGGGCATGCTGTCGCCGGCCGGGTGCATGCCGTCCAGGACGCCCAGGGCATCGCTGGTCACCTCGGGGGTGAATGCCTCCTCCTCGGCGGCGAGCACCGTCCGGTACGCGGCGGCGAGCTCGGCGTCCATCGCCGGCCCCCCGTACTCGTCGTCGGCGGTGAGGGTGTCGATGTCGGCGTCGGTGAGGTCGGACCGCGTCTGCGCGATCACGTCCTCCAGGGACGCGTCCGGGTCGTCGTTCTCGGCCCGGTAGTCCGCCACCACCCGCGCCACCGCCCGCGCGAGGTCCGGCGCCGCCGCGACCGCGGCCGCCGCGGCGGCCTCTGCGATCTCGGCGCGGCGCTGGACCTCGGCCAGGTCGTAGTCGTCGAAAATCCAGCCGCCGTCCGGCTCGCCGTGCGCGGCGGTGCTCGCCGCCTCGTACTCGGCCACCATGCGCTCGGCCGTGGCCCGGTCGTGGCCGAGACCGGCGATCCGGTCCACGAACGCGGCGCGGTCGTACTGCTCGTATCCGCTCATCGGGCGTCTCCGTCCACGTCAGCGCCGGTGTCGGCGTCACTGCTGGTGTCCACGGCGATCTCGGCGGCGGCGACGTCGGCGGCGCTGTCGTCGCTGTCTTCGCCGTCCTGGCGGGCTGCGGCGGCCTCGGCGGCCGTCGCCGCGGCGGCCGCGCAGGCCACCGACGCCGCGCACTCGTCGTCACCGGCCGCACCCGCGGCGTCCTGGTCGGCGGTGTCGTCCGCCCGGCCCGCCTCGGCGGACCGCTCGGCGGCCAGCTCGTGGGCCGGCCGGTAGCCCTCGACCAGTTCGTCGATCCGGTCCCGGTCCAGACCGGCGCGCGCCAGCGCCTTCCGGTCCTGCTCGTCCGGGGCCTCGGCGTAGTCCCCGTAGACGGCCGCGCGCCGCACCTGGCCCAGCGCGTCGGCGACGTCAGCCGCGTCCAGCCGCCGCTCCTGCTCGGCGAACTCGGCCTCGTCGAAGACGTCGTTGGGCCCGTCGTCCGATCGCTCGCGCACCCGGGGTCCGCTACCGTCGTGGGCCTCGTAGTTGCCGAGTTCGGGGCGCGCCGGCTGCTGCACCGGCGGGGCCTCAGCCCGATCCGGCCCGGCCTCGTTCCTGTGCTGCGAGGGCTGTTCGTCGGTGGTCCGGCCGAGCGCGGCGCGGACCCTCTCCAGCAGGGACATGATCTTGGTTCTCCCATCGGATGGGCGCATGCAACGGTGTGCGCTTCTCTTTTTGGATCTTGAGTTGTTGGAATCGGACATAGATGTGGATCAAGAGGGCATGACGGGATAGATCAAGAACGGGGTTGTTCCTGATCTCGAAGGACTGACTGGTGTCAGGTGGTGGTGGTCGTCAGCTCAGGTGGAGTGATCGCCTTGTCAGCGGCTGGTGGTCAGGTCTGGGCGTGCCGGCGCGCGGCGTCGAGATCGGCGCCGGACGGGTACGGGAGATCGCGGTTGACCGCCCACATGCCCGGCAGCACCGCGAGCGCGGAGCGCACCGGGGCCGTGGCGGCCGGCCGGTCCGCGGCCCGCCGGGGCGGTGGTCAGCGAGGTCGCAGTCCTTCGTCAGTGGCCGCAGCCGGGCCATGACCCCGGTGCGGTGCCGCTCGTGCCACTCCCCGACCAGCCGCCACGACTGGGCCCGGCCCTGGTAGGCCTCCAACCACAGCTCGCGCAACACGAGCAGCTCCTCGACCACGCCGGGGTGCCACAGCCAGCACGAGGGCAGCTCCGCGCCCTCGTAGCGCAGGAACACCGCGTCCAGCCAGCCCACCAGCTCCCCGAGCCGCTCGACTGCCTCGTCGGGGTTCTCGACCAGCAGCCACGACGGCAGCGCCTTCTGCTCGCCGTCGTCGCCGCCCCCGCCGGGCCCACCGCCCGGCCCGCCGCCGGGACTGCCCGGCCCGCCACCACCAGCGTTGGTGCGGCCGAGGGTGGCGACGCTGTCGGCGAGGCTGGCCAGCTTGCGGTTGAGGTCGTCGACCCGCCGCTCGGTGCGCTCCTGCGCCCGCCCGAGAGCGGTCAGCGGGTCCGGACGCCGGCCACCCGGCCCGCCCGGGGCGGTGTGGTTGGTGGGCGGCGCGGTCACGACGCCTCCCACAGGGTGCGGGGGATCTCCTCCACGCCGCGAAGCTGGCGCGGACGCGACGGGCGGTCCCAACCAGGAGCAGCGGGCCGCTCGGCGACCACCTGCCAGCCCGCACCACGCAGGCTCGCCCCGGACTCCCTGCCTGCGTGTAGGTGATCAGTCGGCGGTAGCC
>MKJX01000079.1 GCA_001942415.1 Pseudonocardia sp. CNS-139 | reverse complement strand
CCCCGTTCCTCGCCGCGGACGGCTGCACCACCCCGCCCGCGGTGGCCGGCGACGAGAGCACGTGGACCTGCGCGTCGGGCGAGGTCGTCAAGCGGCTGGTGGCGGGCGGCGGCCACGAGTGGCCGGCGGGAACGGCCGAGGACCTGTGGCCCCACCTGGCCGCCCCCTGACCCCCGCCCCCTGACCTCCGACGCATTCTGGAGCCGGAATGCAGTTCTGGGGGCGGCCCTGACTGCGTCATGGCTCCACAATGCGCTCGGGGGGTCACGACGACAGGGCGTCCGACAGCTGGGTGGCCAGGGCGTCGATCACCGTGGGGAGGCTCAGGACGGTGCCCCACGTCCACGCCGCGGAGACCAGCGGGTCCTCCACGAACAGCGAACGCCCGGACCGCACGACGTCCAGCTGCGCGTAGAGCGGGGACGCCTCGACCTCCGCGCGCACCTCGGGGCTGAAACCGGTGTTCCAGATCAGCACGTCGCGGTCGAGCAGGCTCATCTGCTCGTCGCTGATGTCGGCGCCGTCCTGGTCGCCGGACAGCTCGCCGATCTCCGGCGGGATCGTGAACCCCAGCGCGCTGACGAGCTGGGAGCGCTGGTCGCGCGGGGAGCGGGCGAACGAGGAGCCGGGCTCGAAGCGCTCCGCGACCACCGCGGTGCGGCCCTCGAACTCCGGGTGCGCGGCGCGGGCGGCGGCCAGGTGCGCGTCGACGCCGGCGATCAGGTCCTCGGCCTCGGCGGCCTTGCCCAGCGCGCGCCCGGCCAGCCGGGTGTACTCCTGCCACGGCGCGCCCCACTCCGCGTAGCCCGCGGGCGGGGCGACGGTGGGCGCGATGCGGGAGAGCGTCTGGTACTGGCTGTCGTCCATGCTGGTGTAGAGCCCGATGATCAGGTCGGGCCCGAGCGCGGCGATCTCCTCGAAGCGGTAGTCCGGGGTGCCGGTGAACTCGCCGCGGTTGAGCACGGTCGGCTGCGCGTTGCCCAGCTCGTCCTGCGCCCACGGCCACGTCGCGTACTGGTGGTCGCCGTACCAGTCCGTGACGCCGACGGGCCGGTACCCGAGCGCGAGCACCGGGTCCTGGTCGCTGAACCCCACGGTGACGATGCGCTGGGGCGCACGCGGGACCTGCGTGCTGCCCTTGCTGTGGTCGACGGTCAGCGGGAACGCGCCGGACCCGGCGGACGGTGCGGCGGCCGGTGCGCCGCTCCCGCCGGCGCAGGCGGCGAGCAGGCCCAGCCCGCCCAGCGCTCCGGCGCCGGTCAGCAGCCTGCGGCGGGAGATGTCGTCGGCGATCGGTTCGAGAACAGTCAGCACGGGCCGAGGTTAGCCTCACCTCATCCCGGAGGAAATGTCCGGGTTCAGAGCGTCCGGCGCATCACCAGGCGCGGGAGCTTGCTGGCGACGGCGTCGGTGGTCCCGGCGACCGCGAAGCCGGCCTTCTCGAACATCGCCCGCGTGCCCACGAACGCCATCGTGAGGTCGATCCGGCCCGACTCCGGGTCGACCGGGTAGCTCTCGACGGCGGGCGCGCCGTGCGCGGCGGCGTAGCCGACCGCGCCGTCGATCAGCGGTGTGGTGTGGCCGCGCCTGCGGTGCCCGCCCCGGACCACGAGGCAGATGATGCTCCACACCGGCACGTCGTCGAGCGGCCTGATCAGCTTCGACCTGGTCAGCCGCGTGTTCTCGGACCGCGGGCCGATGCTGCACCAGCCGACCGGCTCGCCGTCCGCGTACCCGATCACCCCGGGCGGGTGCGTCCGGCCGCAGAGCGCCCGGAACGCCGTCTCGCGGCTCCCGTGGCCGAGGTCGGCGATCTCGGGGGCGGTGAGCCGGTGCGAGAGGCACCAGCAGTGCGTCGGCCGCCGGTTGGGGTTCACGACCGCGACGAAGTCGTCGACCCGGTCCGGCGTGACGGGGTGGACGTCGAAGGTCATCACGCCACCTCGGCCGGCTCGCCCTTCGTGACGGCGACGAGCTCGTCGAACGTCGTCGGGAACACGGCGTGCGCGATGCCGCCGGCCGCCCACACCTCGTCGTACGCGGCGAGCGCCCGGTCGACGAGCGTGCGCAGCGGCGCCGGGTGCCCGACCGGCGCGACCCCGCCGATCACCTGCCCGGTCGCGGCCTTCACGAACCCGGGGGACGCGCGGCGCAGCCGGTCGGCGCCCAGCAGCGCCGCGACCTTCGCCGTGTCGACGCGGTGCGCGCCGGACGTCAGCACGAGCAGCGGCTCCGTCGCGTCGCCGGTGACCAGCTCGAAGACCAGCGAGTTCGCGATCTGCCCGACCTCGACGCCGAGCGCGGCGGCGGCCGCGGCCGCGGTGGTGGCGGCGTCGGGCAGCACCAGGAGCCGCGCGATCCGCGCCGGGTCGGCGCCGCCGGCGGTGAGCGCGGCGACCACGAGGTCGATGTTGCGGTGGGTCGCGTCGGCCATGCGCCGCATCAGACCACACCGGCTCAGCCCGGCGCCTCCGTGATCCGGGTGCCGGTGAGCTGGCTGCCGTCGACCGCACGCAGCAGGCAGATGACGTCGCGGCCGGTGAAGCTGGACGACGCGTCGGCCCGCCCCTCGAACGAGGCCTGCGACGGGACGAGCGCGACGACCTCCAGCCGGTCCTTGTCCGGGCCGCCGATCAGCTCGGACGCGAACGACAGCGAGCACGCGCTCGCGGCGAACTCGGTGAGCGCGGCGCGGCCCGGGTAGGTGAACGGCCGCGACGTCCCGAACGTGTTGAACGCCTCGAAGACCTCGAGGTCGTGCGGGTAGTCGCAGGACACGGTGGACCCGGACGGGTACGACCGGCCGGGGGCGAGCTGGCCGGGCAGGCACACGCGCCCGGCGCGGAGAAGACGGGGATGTCGCCGCCGTCGCCGTACGTGAGCGTGAGGACCGGGCCCGCGGCTCGCCAGCGCGACCGCGTGGCCCGCCGAGCAGGCCGAGCGCGAGCGCGGCGGCGACCAGCCACCACCGGGGCCGGCGCGGCCCCACGGGGGCGATCGGGGTGGTGGCGGGCTCGTCGGTCGGCGGTGCCGCGGACGGCCCGGCGAGCAGCGCCATCGCCTGCTGGCCTCCGAGGCGGGCCTGCGGGTCGCGCTGGAGCAGGCCGGAGACCACGGCGCCGAGCGGGCCGCGGGTGCGCACCGGCGGCACGTCGGCGTGCAGCACGGCGGAGATCGTCGCGGCCGTCGTCTCGCGGCTGAACGGGCTGGTGCCGCGCAGCGCGTGGTAGAGCGTGACGCCCAGCGACCACAGGTCCGACGCGGGCGCGGCGGGCTTGCCCTCCAGCCGCTCCGGCGACATGTACGCGGGCGAGCCGACCACGGCCCCGCTGACCGTCAGCCGCGGGTCGTCGGCGGCCTGCGCGATGCCGAAGTCGGCCAGCCGCACCCGTCCGCCCGGCCCGAGCATCACGTTGCTCGGCTTGACGTCGCGGTGCACCACGCCGTTGTCGTGGGCGACGCGCAGCACCGACAGCAGCTGCACGGCCACGGACGTCGCCGTGCGCTCGTCGAGCGGGCCGCGGGTGCCGACGACCTCGGCCAGGGTGGGCGCCTCGACCAGCTCCATCACGATGTGGTCGACGCCGTCCGCGCTGATCACGTCGTAGACGGTGACGACGCCGGGGTCGTTGAGCCGCCCCGCGGTGCGCGCCTCGCGCAGCAGCCGCTCCCGGAAGAGCGCCCGCTCCTGCTCGCTGAGCCCCTCGGGGAGATGCAGCTCCTTGACCGCGACCTGGCGGCCCATCACGCGGTCCTCGGCGCGCCACACCACGCCCATGCCGCCGCGGCCCAGCTCGCCGAGCACGACGTAGCGGCCGCCGATCACGCGGGTGGGGGTGACGGGGTTCATGCGTACCCCACCGTGACGGGCGCGTGGTCCGACCAGCGCTCCGGGTGCGACGGCGCCCGCTCGACCACCGCCGTGCGTGCGCCGGCGGCCAGGCCGGGCGTCGCGAGCTGGAGGTCGATGCGCCAGCCGGTGTTGTTGTCGAACGCGCGGCCGCGGTAGGACCACCACGAGTACGGCCCGTCGACGCCCGGGTGCAGCTCCCGCACGACGTCCACCCAGCCGCTCGCGAGCAGGCCGGCGACCCATTCGCGCTCCTCGGGCAGGAAGCCCGAGGACCTCCGGTTGCCGCGCCAGTTGCGCATGTCGGCCTCGCCGGGAGCGCCGGGGGATGGCAGCCGACGGAGCTTGCGGAGTCGGCGGGGCGGGTAAGGACAGTTCCAGTCGCCGCAGACCAGTACCTCGCGGTCTTCCGCGGCCGCCTTCGCGCGGCGTTCGGTGAGGTAGGGCGCGAAGAGGGCCCGAAAACGGTCCTTCTCGTCCTGGCGGGGCGTGCCGACCGTGCCGTTGGGCAGGTACAGCGACGCGACGGTGACGCCGGGCAGGTCGGCCTCCACGTAGCGGCCGGCGTCGTCGAACTCGGCCGCCCCGATGCCGACCCGCACGGCCTGCGGCGGTTCCCGGGTCAGCAGCGCGACGCCGCCTCGGCCGCGCGTGAGGGTGTTCTCCGCCCAGCTCACGTGCCAGCCGTCGAACAGCCCAGCGGGCACCTCGTCGAGCGCGGCGCGCGTCTCCTGGAGGCACACGACGTCCGCCGCGGTGCCGGCCAGCCAACGCGCGAGACCCTTGGGCGCAGCAGCGCGGACCCCGTTGACGTTGACCGTGCTGACCGTGGGCACCCGCGCAGCGTTCCTCAGGAGCAGGTGGAGCCCGGCAGCGGGGTGAGGAACCGCTCGGCCGCCCATCGGCCGTCCTCCAGCTGGCGGAAGCGTCGGTGACCACCCGGGTGGCGTCCAGCGCGTCGCCGCGGCGCAGCGTCTGGACGAGCGTGGCGCCCTCGCTCGGCGCGTTGCGCACGTTCAGCTCCTCGGCCGCGACCTGCATCCGGCAGCCCGTGGAGCCGTCCGCGCCGGTCACGTCGCCGAGCCCACCCCGGTCCAGGATCGCGATCGCCGTGAGCGCCGCTCCCGCGATCAGGACGAAGA
>MKJX01000078.1 GCA_001942415.1 Pseudonocardia sp. CNS-139 | reverse complement strand
GCGAGGCCGCCGTGCGACCGCGACCCAGCCGTGGGACGCGAGCGCGGCCAGCGCCGCGGCCTGCGCCCCGAGCACGACGACCAGCGTCACCACCGCGAACGCCCCGACGCCGCCCTCGCGCATGACGGCCAGCGCGCGTGCGGGCGGGCCGTAGCAACCGAGGCCGTCGGCGGTGTCGGCCAGTCCGTCGACGTGCATGCCGCGGGTGGCCGCCGCCAGGAACCCGACGGTCAGCAGGCCCGCGACCGGCGTGGGGACGCCGAGCGCCGCGAGCCCGACCAGCACCCCGCCCGCCGCGGCGCCGAGCAGCCCGCCGACGAGCGGGGCCCAGCGCAGCGCGCCCGCGGCCGTGCGCTCGCCGGGGGCACCGGCCCGGACCGGCAGGACGGTCAGCCAGCTGACGGCGAGCGCGAGCGACCTCACGCGATCCCGAGGTCCTCCGCCGTGACGGACTCGGCGAGCAGCCGCGCGGCCATCTGCAGCAGCGGCACGACGGCCGCGGCGCCGGTCCCGTCCCCCAGCCGGACGCCGAGGTCGAGGATCGGCTGCAGGTCGAGGTGGTCGCCGACCAGCGTCATCGCCGGCTCGGGGGAGCGCTGCGCGAGCAGCCACCAGTCGCGGGCGCCGAGCCGCAGCTCGTCGGCCACGAGCGCGGCCGCGCCGACGACGAGCCCGTCGAGCAGCACGGGCGTGCGGCGCAGCGCCGCCTGCAGGCAGAACCCGGCGAGCGCGGCGATGTCCGGGCCGCCGATCGCCTGCAGCAGCGTGAGCGGCTCGCGGATGTGCGGGCGGCCGCGGCGCAGCGCGTCCCGGACGATCGCGGCCTTGCGCATCCACGCGTTGTCGTCGATGCCACTGCCGTACCCCACCACGGCGACGGGCTCGGCGCCGGTCAGGGCGGCGACCAGCGCCGACGCCGGGGTGGTCGCGCCGACGCGAGGGAGGCGGGGATGAGCAGGTCGGCCCCGGCGTCCACCTCCTCGTCGGCGAGCCGGCGCCCGACGGCGAACGCGCGCTCGGTCTCGGCCTCGCTCATCGCGTCCTCGCGGTCGATCCGGCCGCTGGCCCGGCGGACGCGGTAACCGCTGGCCAGGTCGCTGTCGGTGGCGTGGTGGTCGACCGAGACGTCCACGACGCGCACGCTCGTGCGGGCCATCCGGGCGAGCACCGCCACCGGCGCGTTCTGCTGGTGCACGGCCAGCACCTGGCGCAGCGTCGCGCCGACCGGGTAGGCGGACACACCGGACTGCGCGACGCCGTGGTCGCCCGCGATCACCATCACGCGCGCCCGGTTGGGCGGGCTGGGCGGGCACTTGCCCTGCGCCGCCGCCAGCCACACACCCAGCTCCGCGAGGCGGCCGAACGACCCCTCCGGTACGGCGAGCTCGGTGAGCCGGGCGCGGCCGCACGGCGGGCTTCGGCGTCCGGACGGGTGACCGCAGGCAGATCCACGCGCATTTCCTACAGCCCGCGACCGAGGCCGCCACGTTCGGGTGGGGTGTCCCTTTCGCTGCCTATCCGGGCGGCGGTTTCAGGCGCAGCGGGAGGCCCGCGACGAGCAGCACGACCTCGTCGCAGACGGCGGCCAGCGCGGCGTTGAGCGCGCCCAGCTCGTCGCGGAAGAGGCGGCCGGCGCGGGTCGCCGGGACGACGCCCAGCCCGACCTCCGCCGAGACCAGCACCACCGTGCCGGGGGCCGCGGCCACCGCCGCGACCAGGGCGTCCACCTGCGCGTTCACCGGCTCCGGGACGGCGGCCGCGGCCCACGCGCCGGTGTCGTCGAGCACGCCGGTGAGCCAGGTCGCGACGTCGTCGACGAGCAGCGGGCCGCCGCCCGCGCGCACGAGGGCGGCCACGTCGGCGTCCTCCACGGTGGTCCACGACGGCGGGCGGCGGTGCCGGTGCGCGTCGATCCGGGCCGCCCACTCGGCGTCGCCCTCGACCCGGCGCGCGGTGGCCACGTACCTGACGGGCGCCGCGGCCGGGAGCAGCCCCTCCGCGTAGGCCGACTTGCCCGACCGGGTGCCGCCGAGAACCAGGGTCCTCAGGGGTTCGCGCCCCGCTCGACCCGCGGCTTCGGGATGCGCAGCCGGCGCAGCTGGGTGGCCCGGGTGAACGCGTACCAGCCCGTGCCCAGCCCGCCGATGTGCTCCTTCGGGAACCGCTCGCGGGCCTTCCTGGTGACGTTCATGCCGAGGAAGATCCCCTCGACGATCATGACGCTCAGCGCGATGAGGCTGAACAGGCTCAGGTACTGCTGCGCGGCCGGGATCGGCACCAGCAGCGACAGCACGACGATCACGGCCAGCGGCATGAACAGGCCCATGATGTGCGGCCGGGAGTCCACGAGGTCGCGCACGTAGGCCTTGACCGGCCCGCGGTCGCGCGGCATGAGGAAGCGGTCGTCGCCCGCGTCATGCGCTCGCGGCGCTCGGCGGCGGCCTGCCGCCGCTCGTCGCGGGTGGGCTGGTTGGCCTTGGCCAGCCGGGACGCCTCGCGCTGCGTGCGCGGCGGGGGCGCCACCGGGCCGCGGCGGCGGCCCTCGGCCTCGCGCCGCTTCGGCGTCGGACGGCCCTTGCTCGCGGTGCGGCCGGGCTGCCCGGACGCGTCCGTCTCCTCGTCGGCCGGCTGGTCGGCACCGACGGGGGACGGCTGAGAGCGGCGCAGGAACCTCACAATGCCCCACCTTACGGCCACCGCGGTCACGCCGGAGCGCCCCCGCCGGGTCCGGCGCCCGCGCCGAACGAACCAGAGATCCGCTGGTCCTTTGACTGTAGGGTCCGGCCCATGCGAGTGGTCGTGGCACCGGACTCCTTCGGCGGCACCCTGAGCGCGACGGCTGCGGCCGAGGCGATCGCGGACGGCTGGGCGCGCACCGCCCCCGACGACGAGATGCGGCTGCTGCCGCTGGCCGACGGCGGCACCGGGTTCGTCGAGGTCCTGCACACAGCGCTCGGCGGCACCTGGCACGAGCTGCAGGTCACGGGCCGTTCGGGGAACCCGTGCCGGCGCGGTGGCTGCAGGTCGGCGCCACCGCCTACCTGGAGTCGGCCGCGGCCTGCGGGCTGCACTTCGTGCCCCGCGAGGAGCGCACGCCCGCGGTCGCGCGCACCGTCACCACCCGCGGCGTCGGCGAGCTCGTCGCGCACGCCCGGGACGCCGGGGTCACCGAGGTCGTGATCGGGCTCGGCGGCTCGGCCACCACCGACGGCGGGGCCGGGCTGCTGGCCGCGCTCGGTGCCGTCCCGGTGGACGCGGACGGGCAGCCGGTGCCGGACGGCGGTGCGGCCCTGGCCGGGTGCGCCCGGCTGGCCGGCACCCCGGACCTGGGCGGCGTGCGCCTGGTCGCGGCCGCGGACGTCGACAACCCGCTGCTGGGCGAGCACGGCGCCGCCGCGGTCTTCGGCCCGCAGAAGGGCGCGGACGCGACGCCGTCGCCGAGCTGGACGCGGCGCTGGCCCGGTTCGCGGACGTGCTCGCGGGCGCGCTCGGCGTGGACGTGCGGGACGAGCCCGGGGCCGGCGCGGCCGGTGGGCTCGGCGCGGCGCTGCTCGCGCTGGGCGCCGAGCGGGTGTCCGGGGCCGGGCTGGTGCGCGAGCTGGTCGGGCTCGACGCCGAGCTGGACAAGGCCCAGCTCGCCATCACCGGCGAGGGCAGCTTCGACTGGCAGTCGCTGCGCGGCAAGCTCATCACCGCCGTCGCCCGCGGCGCGGCCGACCGGGGCGTGCCGTGCGTCGTGCTGGCCGGGCAGGTCACCGTCGGGCGCGGGAGGCGGCGGCCGTGGGCGTCGACGCGGCGTTCGGCGTGGCCGACCACGCGGGCGGTGTCGAGGCGTCGATGGCCGACCCGGCCGGGACGCTCGCCGCGCTGGCCGCGCACGTGGCCGGTACCTGGAGTCGCTGAGCGCGCACGGCGTGTTCCGGATCACGGACGCGCGGCGCGGGCGGCCGTGCACCCGGGCGCGGGGGCTTACTATGGGCACAGAAGAGCGGGGACCGCCCGGAACTTCCTCGGAACCCGGGAACAGCACCGTCTCGCACGCGGTTGGGAGAGCCATGACTGTCGACAACACCATCGTCGAGACCGAGACGCACGGCGTCGAGCTCACCGACGCCGCCGCCGTCAAGGCCCGCACCCTGCTGGAGCAGGAGGGCCGCGACGACATGCACCTGCGCATCGCCGTGCAGCCCGGCGGCTGTGCCGGCCTGCGCTACCAGCTGTTCTTCGACGACCGCACGCTCGACGGCGACCTGTTCCGCGACTTCCACGGCCTGCGCGTGGGCGTCGACCGCATGAGCGCGCCGTACCTCTCGGGCGCGGTCATCGACTTCGTCGACAGCATCGAGAAGCAGGGCTTCACGATCGACAACCCGAACGCCGGCAGCTCCTGCGCCTGCGGCGACTCGTTCAACTGACGGTCGCCTGAGGTCGTCACGGCGCTCACCGAGCGTTTGTGAGCAGCCACGAACCCCGGTCCCGGACCTTTGGTCCCGGAGCCGGGGTTCGGCGCATCGTGCGCCGGTAGGCTCGCTTGCCGTGCCTATCGCCGTGACCGGGTCCATCGCCAGCGACCAACTCATGCACTTTCCCGGGCGTTTCGTCGACCAGCTGGTGATGGACCAGCTGGACCGGCTCTCGCTCAGCTTCCTCGTCGACGACATGGTGGTCCGGCCCGGCGGGGTCGCCGGCAACATCGCGTACGCCCTCGGCGTGCTCGGCCAGTCCCCGCTGCTGGTCGGTGCGGTCGGCGCCGACTTCGGCGAGTACCGCGCCCGCCTGGAGGCCAACGGCGTCGACTGCTCGGCCGTGCTGCTCTGCGAGGACGTCAACACCGCGCGGTTCGTCTGCACCACCGACGACGACATGCGCCAGATCGCGTCCTTCTACACCGGCGCGATGGCCCGTTCCCGGGAGATCTCGCTCGCCCCGCTCCGCGACCGCGGGCTCGACCTGGTGCTGATCGGCGCCAACGACCCCGAGGCGATGCTGCGGCACACCGACGAGT
>MKJX01000077.1 GCA_001942415.1 Pseudonocardia sp. CNS-139 | reverse complement strand
CGCCGGCTAGCAGAAGACGCCGGGGACTGACGGACCAGGTTCTACAACGCTCTCTCAGGCGGGCCCGGTGCCACGCGGGAGAGGACCCCGTGACCGATCTGACCGACACGAGCAGATGCCCCCTGGGGGTGCGGTGCGAGTCCTGCGGCCTCGAAGCCGGTGAGCACCTCGCCGTGTACACGACGGAATGCGCGCTCGGCGTCATGTGCCTCACGATGTGCCTGCACTGCGGCCGTGCGAGCAGCGAGACGAAGACCGGGTCCATTGCTGTCACGACTGCGTCCCGGCTGGTGATGCAGCACGCGGGCCACCTGGGTGTGACGCCCGAGGGCATGCGGCTGTTGCAGACGGCCCGCGGCCGGCGCCCGTGGAATCAGCCGCGCTACCGATGGGTCCAGCCGTAGCGGCGACCCTCCAGACGTCGAGCGGTGCGCGGTTGGCCTCCTTCCCTGCCCGTGTGTCGCTCGACAACGGCAGCACCGGCCGGGCGGGTGTCCCCCCAAGCGCCACCCGGGGTCCTGAACCGGGGTCCGGCCGGTGCTGCTCGGCGTACTGAAACTCGGTCGTCAGGTCACGGATCGGCAACTATCGTGATCACTGACCGTGCCCGATCGTAGGCACACTAGGTAGTGAGTGCAGGTCAGGCATGGTTTGTCTAATCTTCGACGCCGACGACACCCTCTGGGAGAACAACGTCCTCTTCGAGCGGGTGGTCGGCGCCTACCTCGACTGGGTCGCGCACCCCACGCTCGACCGGACGGCCGCGCGGGCGGTGCTCGACGAGGTCGAGCGGGCCAACGTCGCCGTGCACGGCTACGGGAGTACCAGCTTCCTGCGCAGCCTGCACGACTGCTTCGAGCGGCTGTCGCAGCGTCCGGCGTCGGCGGCGGAGGCCGCGGAGATCACCGAGCTCGCCCGCGCGCTGACGTTCGACGAGGTGGAGCTGGTGCCCGGGGTGGCCGACACGCTCACCCAGCTGGGCTCCCGGCACGAGCTGCTGCTGCTCACGAAGGGCGCGCCGGCGGAGCAGCAGAGGAAGATCGACGCGTCCGGCCTCGCGCACCACTTCCGGAGCCTGCACATCGTGCCGGAGAAGGACGTCGCCACCTACCGCTCGCTGGTGGCCGATCGGCGACTGACGCCCGCCACGACGTGGATGATCGGGAACTCGCCGCGCTCCGACATCCTCCCGGCCCGCGCCGCCGGGCTCGGCGCGGTGTTCATCCCCAACCCGCACACGTGGGCGCTGGAGCACGACGAGCTGGACGAGTCGGACGCGGGTGTGCTGCACCTGAAGGCGTTCCCGCAGCTGGTGCAGCACTTCTGAGCGTCAGCTGCGCAAGCCGGCGTGCTCGGCCAGGCGGGCCATCACCTCGGGCCCGACCTTGCTCGGGTGGCCGGCGTCGAACGGGGGCCGCGGGTCGTACTCGATCATCACCTGAGCCGCCCTCGCCGAGACGTCGTCGACGAGCAGCTCGACCAGCCGGATGCCCATGTCGATCCCGGCGGACACGCCGGCCGCGGTGATCAGGCGCTCCGGCAGGTGCTCCACCACCCGCCGGCTCACCGGCACGGCGCCGAGCTTCTCCAGGTGGGGCAGCACGGCCCAGTGCGTGGTGGCCGTCAGCCCGGTGAGCAGCCCGGCCGCGGCGAGCACGAGCGCGCCGGTGCACACGGACGTCGTGAACCGGGTGCCGGGGTGGACGGCGCGCACCCAGTCCAGCAGCGGCCCGCCCGCCAGCAGCGCCGTGTCCGGGTAGCCGCCGGGCACGAGCACCACGTCCGGGGCCGGGACCTCGTCGAACGCGGCGTCGGCGACGAGCGCGAGGAAGCCGTTCTCGGTGCGGACCTCGCCGCGCCGCTCGGCGACGAACACCGGCTCCAGCGCGGGCACGCGCTGCAGCACCTCGTAGGGCCCCACCGCGTCGAGCGCGGTGAAGCGGGGGTACAGCGCGATCGCGACCTGCACGGTCGCTCCTCTCACTCGGTGGTGGCGACGGCGAACTGCCGCCGGTACTGGTCGGGCGGGACGCCGAGGCGGCGCAGGAACGCGCGGCGCATCGTCTCGGCGGACCGAAGCCCACCCCGGCGGCCACCACCCCGACGAGCACGGGCGTGGACTCCAGCAGCCGGCGGGCGGCGTCGACGCGGACCCGCTCGACGTAGTCCCCCGGCGGGCAGCCCAGGGCCTTCGTGAACTCCCGGCTGAAGTGCCGCTCGCTCATCCCGACACGGGAGGCGAGCACGGGAACCCGCAGGTCGGCGGCCGGGTCGGCGTGGATGAGGTCCTGCGCGGCCCGGACGCCGGGGCTCTTCGCGGGCGGCGACCACACCGGGCCGGCGAACTGGCTCTGCCCGCCCGGCCGGCGCAGGAACACGACCAGCTCGCGGGCCACCTGCTGCGCGATGTCGGCGCCGTGGTCGGTCTCGACGAGGGCCAGCGCGACGTCGATGCCCGCGGTGACGCCCGCGGACGTCCAGACGCGGCCCTGGCGCAGGAAGATCGCGTCCGTCCGGACGTCGACGGCCGGGAAGGTCTCCGCGAGCGCCGGTGCGTAGCGCCAGTGCGTGGTGGCGGCGAGCCCGTCGAGCAGCCCGGCGGCGGCGAGCACGAACGCGCCGCTGCACACCGACACGACGCGCTCGGACCGGTCCGCGGCGGCGCGCAGCCAGTCGAGGAACGCCGGGTCCTGCGCGAGCCCGCGGGAGCCGAAGCCGCCGGGGACGAGCAGCGTGCCGATGGCGCCGGACCCGGGCAGCGGTCCGTCCGCGACGAAACCCAGCCCGCTCCACGCGCGCACCGGCCCGTCGCCGGTGGCGGCCGTCCGAAGCCGGTAGGCGTGCTCCGATCCGGTGGCGGCGAGGAACGCGTTGGCGGTGGCGAGCACCTGGTGCGGGCCCGTCACGTCGAGCGGCTCCACGCCCTCGAACAGCGGGATCAGCACCTCGTGCACACCGTTCACGGTCGTCGCCACCCGGCTGTGGCGTCAACGACGGGAGACCCTCGGATTCGGCCATCAGGCAAACTGGCTGTGTGGCTGCCGCGGACGTCGACTGGTCGGAGCGGGCGGGCATCGCCGAACGGGCGGTTCTCCGTCGGCACCTGCGGCGCCTCGGCGGGGTTGTCCCGGCCACCCGGATCGGGCGGGTGCGGTGGCCCGGCGGGTCCCCGCGAAGCCGTTCCCGTGGCACTACTGGTGGCAGGCCCACCTGCTCGACTGCCTCATCGACGCGCAGCTGCGCCGGCCCGCGCAGCACAAGGCCACGGCCATCGCGGCGCTGGCCCGCACCGTGCGGCTGCGCAACGCGGGCTCGTGGCTCAACCGCTACTACGACGACATCGCGTGGCTCGGCCTCGCCCTGCAGCGGGCCGGCACGCTCGTGGGCCGCGCCGGCCCGGCCGCGCTGCCGGTGATCACCGCCCGGCTGCACGAGGGCTGGACGGAAGGCGGGGGCGGCGGGCTCTGGTGGCGCCGCGACGACGACTTCAAGGCGGCCCCGGCCAACGGCCCCGCGGCGATCCTGCTCGCCCGCGACGGGCAGAAGGCGTTCGCCGCGGCGATCACCGACTGGGTGGCCGAGACGCTCGTCGACCCCGACTCGGGGCTGGTCCGCGACGGAGTGCGGGTCGGGCCGGACGGCAATGTGCGGGCCGTCGAACCCGCCGTCTACACCTACTGCCAGGGCGTCCACCTGGGCGCTGTGTCGAGCTCGCCGCCCGCGACGGCCACCAGCGCTGGACCGACCGCGCGATCGCGCTGCTGGACGCGGTGATGCAGCGGCTGGCCGGGCCCGACCTGGTACTGCCCGGGTCCGGCGGCGGTGACGGCGGGCTCTTCGCCGGCATCACCGCGCGCTACCTGGCCGACGCCGCGCTGCGCATGCCCGAGATCGCCGGTCCGGCGTCCCGCATGGTGTTCGCCAACGCCGAGGCGGTGTGGAAGGGCCGGGCCGAGGTGGCGGGCGGCCCGGTGTTCTCGGCCCAGTGGCGCGACCCGGCGCCCGAGCCACGGGCGGGCTCGCCGGAGGCCGACCTGTCGGTGCAGCTCTCGGGCTGGATGCTGCTGGAGGCCGCCGCCCGGCTGCAGGGCGCCGACCTCGGCTGACGGTCAGGGTCCCTGGGTCTCTGGCCGGGGGTGCTCTAGCCGGCGTGCGCCCCGGGACGGCGGCGGGCCCGGACGACCTCGACCACGATCGGCACCACCGAGACCAGCACGATGAGGATGAGCATCATCTCGATGTTGTCGCGCACGAACGCGAACTGGCCGAGCCAGAACCCGAGCAGCGTCACACCGGCGGCCCACACCACCCCGCCGACCAGCGAGTACGACAGGTAGCGCCTGGCGTCCATCCGCCCGACACCGGCCATCACGGTGATGAAGGTGCGCACGATCGGGACGAACCGGGCCATCACGATGGCCCGGGTGCCGTACTTGTCGAAGAACTGCTGGGTCTTCACCACGTGCGCGGGCTTGAACAGCCGGGACCTCGGCCGGTCGAACACGGCGGGGCCGGCGGCGCGCCCGACCCAGTAGCCGGTGACGTTGCCGGCGAACGCGGCGACCACCAGCACGATGCACACCGCCCACAGCGGCACCTGGATCGCGCCCTGCGCGACGAACAGGCCGGCCGTGAAGAGCAGGGAGTCGCCGGGCAGGAAGAACCCGAGCAGCAGCCCGCACTCGGCGAACACGATCAGCGCGAGCCCGATCACCGCCCACGGGCCCAGCCACGAGATGATGACGTCGGGCTGCAGCCACTCCGGCCCGAGCGCAAGGGTCGTCACGACGGGAGACGGTACCGCCGTCCGGGGGGCGGGCCGCGGTCAGCCCAGCGCGGCGAGCACTCCCGGGGCCAGCAGCGACACCAGCGCGAGCGCGCAGCCGAGCACCGCGCCGCCGAGCAGGGCGATCAGGAGGGCCGTGCGGGCGCTCGTGCCGGCGGGCGGCGCCGGGCGGCGCTGCGGGCGGGCGGTGCCCTGGCCGAGCACGCCGGCGTTCGCCAGGCCCGGTGCGCCCGCGGCACGGGCGCGCAGCGCTTCCGCGACCCGGCGCTCGGACTCGTCGCTGGTGCTCACGGGGGACATCGTGCCTCACGCGGCCTTGCGGTGCCCGCCCGGCCGTAGCAGCGGCGTCTCAGGCGCGCGAGCCCATGACGCGCGCGACGGCGTCGAGCGCGCGGCTGGCGGTGGACTTGACGGTGCCCCGGCTGATCCCGGTGGCGTCGGCGATCTCGGCCTCGGACAGCCCGCCGTAGTAGCGCAGGACCAGCACCTCGCGCTGCCGCCGGGGCAGCGTCGCCAGCGCGTCCACCACGGCCTGGTGCTCGGCCGACAGCATCGCGAGCGACTCGGCCGAGCGGGCGTTGACCTGGTGCGGGGGCACGTAGTCGCGGGCCGTGCGGCGCCGCCGCAGCACCGAACGCGAGCCGTTCACCACGGCCGTGCGCAGGTAGCCGACGGCGGCCGCCTCGTCGCGCAGGCTCGACCAGTGCCGGTGCAGCCCCGTGAACGCCTCCTGCACGACGTCCTCGGCGGTGCTCGGGTCGTCCACGAGCAGGATGGCCAGCCGCACCATGCGCATGCGGTGGTCGCGGTAGAGGTCGGACAGCGTGAGCGGGGACCCCGGGACGGGCGGAGGCTCCGGTCGTGCGTCGAGCCGCCGCAGTCGCGAGAGCGTCGCCTCGACGGCGTTCTCCCCAGCGCCGTCCACCATGTGGTGGAGCCTAGCCGTGGCCGTGAGCACTGCGAGCGGGACGTCGGCCGTCGTCGTGCGGGATACTCCGGTACGACGAGGACGCGGACGTCGAGGAGGGCCAGTCGTGCCGATCGCCACCCCCGAGAAGTACAACGAGATGCTGGACAAGGCGAAGAACGGGGGCTTCGCCTACCCGGCCATCAACGTCACGAGCACCGAGACGCTCAACGCGGCCCTGCGCGGCTTCGCGGAGGCGGAGAGTGACGGCATCGTCCAGGTCTCCACGGGCGGTGCCGAGTTCCTGTCCGGCACCAAGGTCAAGGACATGGTCACGGGCGCCGTCGGGCTCGCCGAGTTCGCGCACGTCGTGGCCGCGCGGTACCCGGTGCACATCGCGCTGCACACCGACCACTGCCCGAAGGACAAGCTCGACACCTATGTCCGCCCGCTGATCGCGATCAGCCAGGAGCGGGTGGACCGCGGCGAGAACCCGCTCTTCCAGTCGCACATGTGGGACGGGTCGGCCACCGAGCTGCACGAGAACCTGCGCATCGCGGCCGAGCTGCTCGACCAGGCGGTCAAGGCGAAGATCATCCTCGAGGTCGAGATCGGGGTCGTCGGCGGCGAGGAGGACGGCGTCGCCAACGAGATCAACGACAAGCTGTACACGTCGGCGGGCGACTACGCGTCCACCGTCGATGCGCTGGGCGGCGGCGAGAAGGGCCGCTACCTGCTCGCGGCGACGTTCGGCAACGTGCACGGCGTCTACAAGCCGGGCAACGTCAAGCTGCGCCCGGAGATCCTGAAGCAGGGCCAGGAGGTCGCGACCGCCAAGCTCGGCCTGCCGGCCGGCTCGAAGCCGTTCGACCTGGTCTTCCACGGCGGGTCCGGCTCGCTGCTGGAGGAGATCCACGAGGCGCTGGACTACGGGGTCGTGAAGATGAACATCGACACCGACACCCAGTACGCCTTCACGCGCCCGATCGCCGCGCACATGTTCAGCAACTACGACGGCGTGCTCAAGGTCGACGGCGAGGTGGGCAGCAAGAAGGCCTACGACCCGCGGTCGTACCTGAAGGCGGCCGAGACCGCGATGGCCGCGCGGATCACCGAGGCCTGCGCCAACCTGCGGTCGACGGGCACCACGCTGCGCTGACGCGCACCGCGGCGAGCGCTCCGGGTCGGGCAGGATGGCCCCCATGAGTCTGCAGGGGAACCTTCTCGGCCCGGAGCCCACGCTGCTGCCCGTCGACCCGGCCGCGGCCGACCTGGACCGGGGTCTGGAGCCGCCGGAGGTCGCCGCGGCGCACCCCTCGTCGAGCCTCGCCTGGGCCGTGCTGGCCGAGAGCGCGCTGCGCGACGGCCTGACGATCACCGGGTACGCCTACGCCCGCACCGGCTACCACCGGGGGCTCGACCAGCTGCGCCGCAGCGGCTGGAAGGGCTTCGGCCCGGTCCCGTGGGAGCACGTGCCCAACCAGGGCTTCCTGCGTGCGCTGGCGGCGCTGCAGAAGGCCGCCGACGCGATCGGCGAGACGGACGAGGCCGAGCGTTGCCGTACGTTCCTGACCGACTCCGACCCGGCCGCGGCCGAGGCGCTGGGGCTGGCGAAGGACGAGTAGGGGGTGGGTCGGGGCGCGCGGGCGCGGCTGCGACAGGGCGGGCTGCGGCTGCGGGTCTCGGCGCTGCCGATCGCGCAGTGCGCGCTGGCCGCCGCCCTCGCGTGGTTCGTGGCGGGCGACCTCGTCGGGCACGCCCGCCCGTTCTTCGCCCCGATCGCCGCGGTGATCAGCCTCGGGGTCTCGCTGACGAGCCGGCTGCGCCGGGTGGCCGAGCTGGTCGTCGGGGTGAGCGTCGGTGTGCTCGTGGGCGACCTGCTGATCGAGCGGATCGGCAGCGGGCCGTGGCAGATCGCGCTGGTCGTGGGCCTCGCGATGGCCGTCGCCGTGTTCGCGGACGGGGCCGCGCTGCTGGTGGCGCAAGCCGGGTCGTCGGCCGTGCTGGTGGCGACACTGCTGCCGCCGGGCGGGACCGGCGGCCTCGACCGCTGCGTCGACGCGCTGATCGGCGGGACGGTGGGTGTGCTCGTGGCCGCCGTGCTGCCGTCCGACCCGGTCGGGCCGGTGCGCCGGGAGGCCCGCATCCTGCTCGACGAGCTGGCCGCCGTGCTCCAGCGGACCGCGGGTGCGCTGCGCGACCGCGACCCGGACGCCGCGGCGGAGGCGCTGCGGCGGGCCCGGGCCAGCCAGCCGCTCATCGACGGCCTGCGCTCGGCGCTGCACGGCGGGCAGGAGATCACCCGGGTGGCCCCGCTCCACCGGCGCAGGCGCCGGGTGCTGCGCCGGTTCCACGAGCTGGCCGAGCGGGCCGACTACGCGATGCGCAACACCCGGGTGCTCGTGCGGCGCGCGTACACCGCGCTGTGCGACGGCGAGCCGGCCGTTCCCGAGCTGGCCGACCTCCTCGACGAGACGGCGGGCGCGGTCCGCGCGCTCGCCGAGCAGCTCGACCGCGAGGGCGACCGGGAACGGGCCCGCGAGCCGGTGCTCGACGTCGTCCGGCACGTGCGGGCGCTCGCACAGCGCCGGCAGCCGGGCCCGTCCGAGCAGGTCATCCTGGCCCAGCTGCGCTCGATCGCGCTCGACCTCCTGCAGGCCACCGGCATGACCCGCGAGGAGGGGCTGGCGGCCATGCGCGGTGCGTCACCACCCTGAAGCCGGGTTTGCCGTCGACGTCACCGGAACGCCCGGTGCGGAACCGCGGGCACAGCCGCTACGTTCTCTGCCCGTGCACCTGCTGGTCCGCTGGTTGCTCGCGCCCCTCGTCCGGTTGATCTACCGCCCGATCGTCCACGGGGCACCCAACGTGCCCCGCAACGGGCGGGTGATCCTCGCCGCGAACCACCGCGCCGCCGTCGACACGGCGGTCATCGCGCTGACCGCGGGGCGGCCGGTCGCGTTCCTCGGCAAGGCCGAGTACTTCGTCGGCAGGGGACTCAAGGGCCGCGCGCTGGCCTCGTTCCTCTCCGCGCTGGGCTACGTGCCCGTCGACCGCGGCAACGCCAAGGCCGGCCTCGACGCGCTGCACGCCGCCCGCCAGGTGCTCGACGCCGACGGCGCGTTCGCGATCTACCCCGAGGGCACCCGCTCGCTCGACGGGCGGCTGCACCGCGGGCACACCGGTGTGGCCGCGCTCGCGCTCGGCACCGGCGCCCCGGTGGTTCCGGTGGCGCTGATCGGCACCGAGCGCGTGCAGCCCGTCGGCGCCCGCTTCCCGCGGGTGCGCCGGGTGGTCGTGCGCTACGGGCAGCCGCTCGACTTCTCCCGCTACGACGGCCTGGAGGGGGCCAGCGCGATCCGGCGCGCCGTGACCGACGAGATCATGGACGCGATCGTGCGGCTGTCCCACCAGGAGTACGTCGACTCGTACCACCAGCGGCCCGCGGCCTGAGGAGTCAGCCGGCCAGCGCCTTGCGCAGGGCGTCGGCGAACTCGGCGGGCCGGCCGAGGAACTCGCCGTGGCCGCCCGGGAACTCCACCGCGGCCGTGCCCAGCCGCTCCGCGAGCGCCACGGCCCCGAGGTGGGCGGGCTGGCCGGCCGACTCCGCCCCGACCGCCACGACCATCCGGGTGGGCGCGGCCGTCACCGCGGCGACGTCCGGCAGGTAGCGGGTGGTGGCGCGCATGTCGTGGCCGAGGAACCGGGCGCCGTCGGCGAGGTCCTGCTCCGAGGGCGGGCCGGGCGGAGGCGGAGGCGGCGCGTTCTCCTCGCCGGCGGCCGCGAACCCGGCCATGAACTTGCCGAACGCGGCGCCCAGGCCCTCGCGGTGGAACGTGTCGACGATGTCGTCGATCCCGGCGCGGCGCTCGGCGGCGTCCGGCAGCAGCTCCAGCAGCGGCGGCTCGTGCGCGACGAGCGTGCGCACCTGGCCCGGGTACCGGGCGACCAGCGAGAGCCCGGTGACGGCGCCGCCGCTGCTGCCGAACACGTCGGCGGACTCCGTGCCCAGGTCGTCGAGGATCGCCACGAGGTCGTCGGCCCGCTGGTCGACGGTGGTGTCCTCGCCGGGGTCGTCGAGCCGGCTGGCGGAGATGCCGCGCGGGTCCAGCGTGACGACCGTGTGGTCGTCGGCGAGCGCGTCGGCGAGCCGCGCGAACGGGGCGGCGCCCATCGGCGATCCCACGACGAGCAGGAGCGGTCCCGAGCCGCGGACCTCGTAGTACAGCCGGCCACCGGGGACGTCGATCGTGTGCGAGTTGGTCACGACGGTGGGACTTCCCCGGCCGCCGGAACTCATCGGCGCGGTTCGGCGTCCTCCGCGTTCCTCAGCACCTCACCCGACCAGCCCGGATGCGACGCGATGGCGGTCGCGAGGTCCCGGGTGGTCGTCACGGCGTCGGTGCCCACGGCGGTGGCCAGCGAGCCGCGCAGCGCCAGCGGGGTGAGCGACCACCACGGGCCGGCGACGGCCTCCGCCGGGTCCTCGCCCCACACCAGCACCTCGGTGCCCAGCACGCGGCGCCCGGCCAGGTGCGCGGCCGAGCGGTGCAGCGCGAGGTCGCCCACCAGCTCCTGGGTCTGCACGAGCAGCGCCCCGGTCGCGGTGTCGCACACCCGGGTCAGGCCGCGGAACCGGCCCGGCAGCTCGCCGCTGCGCCCGGCCACCAGCACCTCGCGGCATCGCAGCCGGGCGCCCGGCCCGAGTTCGGCGTGCAGCTCGGCGAGGTGCTCGGCCCGCCGCGTCACGATCATCGGCTCCGGCAGGTACTGCACGCCGGCTCGCTCGGCCAGCACGATCCGCACGGCCATCCGGCTGGGCGCGGCCGTGCCCGGCCCCGGCAGCGCGAGCGTCGCGGCCACCCCCGTGAGCACGAGCTGCGCACCCGGCCCGACCTCGACGTCCAGTGTGACGTCGTCGCCGCCGAGCGGGGTGGTGGCCGAGCCGACCAGGTGCACGGTCGCCACCGGGGACCGCGCCGCGGCCGCCCCGCGCTGCGGCAGCAGCGTCATCGGGGCCTGCGACCGCAGCTCGCGGACCACGCTGCGCCCGGACCCGTCGCACCCGACGACGATCCGCGCACTCGCGCGCACCGCTCAGCCGACCGGCTGCCGCACGGCGGCCACCTGCGCGAGCACCCATTCCGTGACGTCGGTGGCGGCCGGGTCGTGCACCAGCGACTGCGTGATCACCGGCAGGTCGCCGCGCATCCGGTGCGCGTCGAGGTCATGACCTCCATGTCCGCGCCGACATACGGGGCGAGGTCGATCTTGTTGATGACGAGCAGGTCGGCCGTGGTGACGCCGGGCCCGCCCTTGCGCGGCACCTTGTCGCCGCCCGCGACGTCCACGACGAAGATCTGCCGGTCGATCAGCCCGCGGCTGAACACGGCCGTCAGGTTGTCGCCGCCGCTCTCGACGAGCACGAGGTCGAGGTCGCCGAAGCGCTCCTCAAGCAGCTCGATCGCGTCGAGGTTGGCGGTGATGTCGTCGCGGATCGCGGTGTGCGGGCAGCAGCCGGTCTGCACGGCCTCGATCCGGTCGGGGGTGAGCACGCCCGCCCGGCGCAGGAAGTCGGCGTCCTCGGTGGTGTAGATGTCGTTGGTCACCACCCCGAGCCGCATCCGCGGGCCCAGCGTGCGGGCCAGTGCCGCGACCAGCGCGGTCTTGCCGCTCCCGACGGGCCCGCCGATGCCGATGCGCACGGCCCGTCCGGCCGGCGTCGCGGGGGTGTGCGGGTCGGGGTCGGCCTCCGTGGGGTCCAGCGAGTAGCCGTGGTTGTGGCCGTGACCGTGGCCGTGACTAGCTGACAAAGAGACGCACCTGCTCTCGATGGTGGTGGACGTGGGCCTGCGCCATGAGGTCGAGCACCGGCGCGCCGGGCGAGGGCAGCCGGTCGGGCGGCAGCACGGCCGTGCGCACCGCGTCGGCGACCGCCGCGTCGAGCACCGGGCGCAGCGCGACCACCGCGGCGTTCACGGCGAACGGGTCGAGCCCCAGCAGCCGCACGGCCGCCGACGCCGGGCCACTCACGGACAGGTAGCCGGCGCACTGGGCGGCGTCGGCCGGGGTGCCGCCGTCGGCCCCGACCACGGCGCCGACCAGCAGGGCGTGGTGCGGGTGCCGGGCCGCGGCGCACAGCGCGTCCAGCACCGGTGACGGCCAGGCGAGCCGGGCGGCGCGCAGGGTCGCCCGGCCCTGGGCCCGGGACGCGTCGCGCTGCGCGGCCGACGGCGTGCGGGCGTCCAGCTCGGCGTCGAGTGCGGCCCACGGCGCGTCCGGGGTGCGGGCCGCGGCGCGCCGCGGCGGCGAACGCGGCGGCCACCAGCCCGGCCGTGCGCAGCCGCCCGGCCAGGAACGGCGCCAGGTCCCGCACGCCCGTGACGAGGCCGCGCGTCACGGCCTCCTCCAGCCCGCCCGAGTGGACGTGCCCGCCGCCCGGGAACCGGCGTCGGCCAGCGTGAGCGCGGCCAGCGAGCCCATCAGAAGCGGCCCATCAGAAGAGGAAGTACCGCTGGGCCATCGGCAGCTCGGCCACCGGGGCGGGCTCGACGAGGTCGCCGTCGATGCGCACGGCGAACGAGTCCGGGTCGACCTTCACGTCCGGGGTCGCGGAGTTGCCGACCATGTCCGCCTTGCCCACCTTGCGGGTGTCGGCCACGGCGGCCGCACGTTTGCGCAGGCCCAGCCGGTCCAGGTGCCCGTACTCCAGCGCGGCCGGCGCCACGAAGTTGATGCTCGTCGCGGCCGCGACCAGCGGCGCCGCCCCGAACATCGGGCGCGGCATCACCGGCTGCGGCGTGGGGATGGACGCGTTCGCATCGCCCATCTGGGCCCACGCGATGAACCCGCCCTTGAGCACCAGCTCGGGCCGCACGCCGAAGAACTTGGGCTCCCAGAGCACCAGGTCGGCGAGCTTCCCGACCTCGACGGACCCGATCTCGTGGGCCATCCCGTGCGCGATCGCCGGGTTGATCGTGTACTTCGCGACGTAGCGCCGCGCGCGCTGGTTGTCGGCGGCGCCGTCGCCGGGCAGCGCGCCGCGGGCGGCCTTCATGACGTGCGCGGTCTGCCAGGTCCGGATGACCACCTCGCCGATGCGGCCCATGGCCTGCGAGTCCGAGCTCATCATCGAGATCGCGCCCATGTCGTGCAGCACGTCCTCGGCGGCGATCGTCGTGGGCCGGATGCGGCTCTCGGCGAACGCCAGGTCCTCCGGCACCCCCGGGTTGAGGTGGTGGCAGACCATGAGCATGTCGAGGTGCTCGTCGATCGTGTTCACCGTGTGCGGGCGCGTCGGGTTCGTCGAGGACGGCAGCACGTTCTGCGTGCTCACGACCTGGATGATGTCCGGGGCGTGCCCGCCGCCCGCGCTCGGTGTGGAACGCGTTGATCGAGCGCCCGGCGATCGCGGCGAGCGTCGACTCCAGGAACCCGGCCTCGTTGAGCGTGTCGGTGTGGATCGCCACCTGCACGCCGGACGCGTCGGCCACCCGCAGGCACGCGTCGATCGCGGCGGGGGTGGTGCCCCAGTCCTCGTGCAGCTTGAAGCCGCCGGCGCCGGCGCGCAGCTGCTCCCACAGCGCGTCCGTGCTGACGGTGTTGCCCTTGCCCATCAGCAGCACGTTGACCGGCAGGTGGTCCATCGCCTGCAGCATCCGGCCGAGCGAGCGCGGCCCGGGCGTCACCGTGGTGGCCTTGGTGCCCTCGGCCGGGCCGGTGCCGCCGCCGGCGAGCGTGGTGATGCCGGCGGCCAGCGCGGTGTCGACCAGGCCCGGGGTGATGAAGTGGACGTGGGCGTCGATCGCGCCCGCGGTGAGGATGCGCCCGTTGCCCGCGATCACCTCGGTGGACGGGCCGATGACCAGCGCGTCGTCCACCCCGTCCATGGTGTCGGGTTTCCGGCCTTGCCGATGCCGACGATGCGCCCGTCGCGGATGCCGACGTCGGCCTTCACCACACCCCAGTGGTCGAGCACCACGCGCCGGTGACCACGAGGTCCGGCGCGCCCTCCGCGCTGGTGCGGGCCGACTGGCCCATCGACTCGCGGATCACCTTGCCGCCGCCGAACAGCACCTCGTCGCCGGACGCGGGGCCGCGGCTGCGGTCCTCCGTGACCTCGACCAGCAGGTTCGTGTCGGCCAGCCGGATGCGGTCGCCGACCGTCGGGCCGAAGAGGTCGACGTAGCGGGCACGCTCGATCGACGTCATCGCTCACCTCCGTAGGTCAGCGGGCCGGGTTCGGACGTGCGTTCGTCGAGCGCGCCCGCGTACTCGACGCGCAGGCCCGGCACCACGCGTGCCCCGGCGAACGCGACGAGCGGCACCTCGCGCTCGACGCCGGCTCGAAGCGCACCGACGTCCCGGCCGGGATGTCGAGGTGCCGGCCCCATGCCGCGGCCCGGTCGAACTCCAGTCCCGGGTTGACGGCCGCGAAGTGGTAGTGCGAGCCGACCTGCACGGGCCGGTCCGCGGTGTTGGTCACCACGAGCGTGACGCGGTCGCGTCCCGGGTTGAGCGGCACCGCGCCCTCGCCGGGGATGATCTCGCCGGGGCCGCCCGGCGCTGCTCCGCCCGCCACGTCAGACGATCGGGCTGTGCACGGTCACCAGCTTCGTGCCGTCCGGGAACGTGGCCTCCACCTGCACCGAGTCGATCATCTCGCCGACCCCGTCGAGCACGTCGGCCCGGCCCAGCACGGTGCGGCCGCTGGTCATGAGCTCGGCGACGCTGCGCCCGTCGCGGGCGCCTTCGAGCACGTGGTCGGTGATCAGGGCGACCGCCTCGGGGTGGTTCATCCGCAGCCCGCGGGCCTTGCGGGCCCTCGCGACGTCGGCGGCGACGTGGACGAGGAGCTTGTCGCGCTCCTGGGGGCTCAGGTGCATGAGCGCCATCGTCACCGCGGTTTGTTACTCGGATGAGTCGATCGTGTTTCTGCCGTCGCCGCCGGCCGGCACGTGATCCAGCCCACCCGGGCACGATCAGCGCCCGGATCGCGGCCGTGGGATCGTGCCCCGATGAGCGAGCCGTCGCACTGGCGTCCGCCCGGCTCCGACGTGTCCGGCTCGGAGGGCTCGCCCCCGACGGTCCCGCTGCCCCCGGTCCGCCCGGGCGCGCCCGCCCGCCGGGCATGAACCCGACGGCCCGGTACCCGCGCCCGAACCGCCCACGACCCACCTCCCCGCGCCGTCGTACCCGGCGCGCGGTACGCGGAGGAGCCGGACGACGGTGGCACCTACGGCTCGTACGAGTACGACGACCGGCACGACGACCGGTACTCCCGGCGGTACGACGACGACGAGGACCGGCACCCGCGCAGCCGGGGGCAGCTCTTCGCCGGTGTGGTCCTGCTGCTCGCGCTGATCGTGTCCGGGCTGCTCGCCGTGCCCGTCTACCAGATCCTGGTGTCGATCGACCTCGTCTCGCCCGACCCGTTCGCCGGCGTCGCCGGCTGGCTGATGCCGCTGGCGACGGCGCTGGTCGGCGCCGTGGTGGTGTTCGTGCTCGCGGTTGCCGCCGTGGGTGTCGCCCGGCCGAAGGGGCTCGCCGCGCTCGCGCTCGCCGCGTCGATGCTGCTGCCGCTCGTCGCGGTGGTGCTCGGCGTCGTGTACGGCGGTCCGGTGCTGCGGCAGAACGTCGAGGACGGGATCGCGGCGCAGGGCGCGGCCGCCGCCGAGCAGGGCGCGGCCGCCGTCGACTCCGCCGTCCAGCGGTTCCAGGACGAGCTGGGGCAGCGCGGGCTCGATGCCGGCCCGCTGCGCGACCTCGTCGGCTGGGCGCTGCGCCAGGGCGGCTGAGTCGCCCCCGGGTCAGGGGCGGACGAGCAGCCAGTCCGTCGTGTGCCGGTACCACGTCCAGCGCGGCACGGGGCGCGGGTGCGGCACGCCGTCGACGACCACCGTCGCCGGCTCGCAGCCCACCTGCACCGCCCGCCCGACCGCCGAGCCGCGGCCCGCGGTGGCGGCCGGTGGCACCGGCCGCGTCCGCCCGTCCGGGGCCCGGTCCGCTCCCACCCGGCCCGCACCGCCGTGCCGCCCGGACCGGGGACGACGACCAGCCGGCGCGCGTGCCCGCGCAGCACGAGCGTCGCGTCGCAGTAGACCTCACCGGAGATGCCGGCGATCTCGCCGCGGCCGACGAGCACGCCGCCGGAGTCGTCGCGGACCAGCGGAACGGGCGCCGCGGTGCCGTCCAGCGCGAGGGCGACGGCGGCCGGGCCGGTGGGCAGGCCCCACGCCGCGGTCGCCGCCGAGCGTCCGGCCGGGAGGTAGGCGACCTCGGTCGCCAGCCGGTCGGTGCGCAGCAGCCGCACCAGCACGGCGGCCAGGTCGGCGTCCGTGCCGGCCACCAGCACCCGCCGCGGCTCGTGCTCGGCCAGCACCGGGTCCACGTCCTCGCGGCCGGGGCGGGGCGGCAAGGTCGCCGCGGGGAGGGCGGCGAGCACGCCGCCGCGCCGACTACCGTGGTCGGGGAGCCGCCGCGCCTGCCCCTCGCCGGAGCAGCTCAGCAGCACCACGTTCGAATCGATCGAGCTCACCGGATCGGTTAACCTCCGCGCGTCCGAGGACTGGAGTTTCACATGCCGGCGATCGTGCTGATCGGCGCCCAGTGGGGCGACGAGGGCAAGGGCAAGGCGACGGACCTGCTCGGCGGTCAGGTGCAGTGGGTGGTGCGCTACCAGGGCGGCAACAACGCCGGCCACACCGTGGTGCTCCCCGACGGCCAGGACTTCGCCCTCCACCTCATCCCGTCGGGCATCCTCACGCCCGGCCTGCGCAACGTGATCGGCAACGGCGTGGTGGTGGACCCCGGCGTGCTGCTGGACGAGCTGACCGGGCTGGAGGCCCGCGGCGTGGACACCAGCAACCTGCTGATCAGCGCGGACGCGCACTTGATCATGCCGTACCACGTGGCCATCGACAAGGTCACCGAGCGGTTCCTGGGCAAGGCCAAGATCGGCACCACCGGCCGCGGCATCGGCCCGGCCTACCAGGACAAGGTGGCCCGCGTGGGCGTCCGGGTGGCCGACGTGCTGGACGAGAAGATCCTGCACCAGAAGGTCGAGGCCGCGCTGGAGTTCAAGAACCAGGTGCTGGTCAAGGTCTACAATCGGCGCGCGCTCGACGTGGACCAGGTGGTCGACACCGTGCTCGCCCACGGCCGCCGGTTCGCCCCCCGCATCGCCGACACCCGGCTGCTGCTCAACCAGGCGCTGGAGGCCGGCGAGACGATCCTGTTGGAGGGCTCGCAGGGCACCCTGCTCGACGTCGACCACGGCACCTACCCGTTCGTCACCAGCTCGAACCCGACGGCGGGCGGCGCGGCCGTCGGCTCCGGCATCGGCCCGAACAAGATCACCCGGGTGATCGGGATCCTGAAGGCGTACACCACGCGCGTCGGGTCCGGCCCGTTCCCGACCGAGCTGCTCGACGCGATGGGCGAGCACCTGCGCAAGGCCGGCGGCGAGGTCGGCGTCACCACCGGACGGCCGCGCCGCTGCGGCTGGTTCGACGCCGTGATCGGGCGCTACGCCGTGCGCGTCAACGGGATCACCGACTTCTTCCTCACCAAGCTCGACGTGCTGTCCGGGCTGGACCGGGTGCCGATCTGCGTCGGCTACGAGGTCGACGGCCGGCGCGTCGACGACATGCCGATGACCCAGACCGACGTGCACCACGCCGTGCCGGTGTACGAGGAGATGCCCGGCTGGTTCGAGGACCTCTCCCCGTTCCGCACGTTCGACGAGCTGCCGGCCACCGCCCGCGCCTACGTCGAGCGCATCGAGGAGCTGACCGGGGCGCCGGTCAGCGCGATCGGCGTCGGGCCCGGCCGGGACCAGACGATCACCCGGGACGTCTGACCGGCTAAGCGGCGCAGTTGCCGGTGTCCACCTCGCGGGTCAGGGCCGGCGCGGCCTGCACCACCCCGGCGACCTGGTCGACGGTGAGCACGAAGCCCGTCTCCTGGTCGTCGAGGGCGGCGCCGAACACCACGCCCATCACCCGGCCGTCCGGCGCGATCATCGGGCCGCCGGAGTTGCCGGACCGGACGACCGCCCGCACGGTGTAGACCTCGCGCGTGACCTCGCCGTCGTCGTAGATGTCCGGGCCCTTGAGGTTGATCATCGACCGGATCTTGGCGGACGTCGCCGTGAACGGGCCGTCGAGCGGGTAGCCGAGCACGATGGCGTCGTCCCCGGCCTGCGCCGGCTCCGGGTCGAACACGAGCGGCTCGGCGTCGAGGTCGGGCACCCGCAGCACCGCGAGGTCGACGGCCGGGTCGTACAGCACGACCTCGGCCGGGCGCTCGGTCACGCGGCCGCGCCGGCCCAGCACCTCGACACCGGTCTCCGCGGTGCCGGCGACGACGTGCGCGTTGGTCAGCACCAGCTCCGGTCCGATGACGAACCCGGTGCCCTCCAGCTGCCGGGCGCACGACGGCGCCCGGCCGCGGACCTTGAGCACGCTGTCCGCCACGGCCGCGACGACCGGGCTCTGCGCGAGCGCCGGGTTGGGCGGGCCGACCTCGGTGATCGGGGTCTCGGCGAACGGGCTGAGCACGTTGGGGAAGCCGGAGTTGTTGAGCAGCTGGCCCAGTTCGGCCGGCAGCGCCTTGGCGCCCGCCGGCATCACGGAGTCGACGGCGCGCAGCACCTCCGAGCCGCGGACGCCGGCCGCGAGCCCGGGGAAGCTGGCCGAGGCCAGCGGCAGCGCCACGAGCCACGCGGCCAGCACCACGGTGACGGCCTGCAGGATCGACCCGAGCGTCGAGTCGATCTGGAGCGTGCGCTCGCGGGTGATGCGGTCGCGGATGCGCCGGCCGAAGAACACGCCGGTGGTCTCGCCGAGCGCCACGAGCAGGACGACCACGACGATGCTGACGATCACCCGTGTGGTCGGGGCCTCGACGCCGGCCGCGATGAGCGGCGCGATCCGGACCCCGAGCACGGCGCCGGTGAGCACCCCGACGAAGGACAGCAGGGCCACGGCCATGCCGTGGCGCCACCCGGAGACGGCCGCGATCAGTGCGAGCAGGACGACGACGACATCGACCCAGCTCACAGAACCGCCCACTCCACCGTCGAGCCCGCCCGGTCCGCCCCGGCCCCGCGGGGCCCCGTGCTCATGATCCTGCGACCTCCCGCCGGCCGGCCCGTGCCGTCGACCACGCTGCGTCGAGGTCCGCCACCCGGGTGGTGTCCCACGAACGCGCCCATCCCGCCCCCTATCCAACAGCGCGGACAATAGGCCCCCCTGTGAAACCCCCACACGAGCAGCCCCGCCACCATGAAGCCCGGCCCGGTCAACCCGGACGGGTGACGTACTCTCAGCCGGTTGTCCGGATCCGCGAGGTCGGCGAGCGGCACCCGCACCACGGCCGCGGTCTCGCCGGGATCCACCGCGTGCACGGCCGTCGGCTGCGCCCAGTGGGCCAGCACCGGGGTGACGACGAACCGCGACACCGGCACGTAGAGGTCGGGCAGCGTCGCCAGCGGCACCACACCCGCCGGCTCGACGCCGACCTCCTCCTGCGCCTCCCGCAGCGCGGTGGCCACGGCGTTCGTGTCGTCCGGCTCGGCGCCCCCGCCCGGGAACGCCACCTGCCCGGCGTGGTTGCGCAGGGTGCTCGCGCGCTCCATGAGCAGCACGTCCGGCCCGCGGCCGGGACCCTCGGCGAAGAGCACGAGCACCGAGGCCCGGCGCCCGCCGTCGGCCGGCGGGTGCATCCGGTGGCGCAGCAGCTCGGCTGCGTCGACGCCCCGGACGCCGTCGAGCAGCGGGTGCAGCCACGGCGGGGCCAGCTCGGGCCGGAGCGCTGGCCTGCCCTCCGTCATGAGAGCCGCTCGACCGCCGCGGCCACCTCGTCGGCGTCGCGGAACGGGGTGGGCGGGTCGACGCGGGCGACCGAACCGTCGGCCCGCACCACGAACGAGACGGGCAGCACGGGCGGGCCGTCCAGCGCGGCGCGGAGCACGTCGCGGGGGTCGCTGACGGACGGCAGCCGCACGCCGAGGTCGGTGAGCAGGGCCAGCGCGGCGCGGGGTCGTCCTGCACGTCGACACCGAGCACCGGCACCGCACCGGGCCGGGCGGCGTACTCGGCGAGCGCGGGCAGCTCGTCGCGGCACGGCCCGCACCAGGACGCCCACAGGTTGAGCAGGGCCGGGCGGCCGGCGAGCGCGGCGCCGAGGTCGACGCCGCCGGGCGCGCCCAGGCAGGGCACCGTGACGCCCGCGAGCGGGCCGGCGGACGGGGCGCCGGTGGCGGCCGGGCACGGCGCGAGGCCGGCGGCGGCGCGCGGCGCGGCCAGCTCGGCGTCGGCCACCGCGACCGCCTGCGGCCCGGACGGGGCGGTGCGCGCGGGGGTGTCCACCGGGCCGCGCGGCCAGAGCGCGAACACCGCGACGGCGGCCAGCGCCACGACCACGACGGTGGAGACGATCTCCGCGCGCCGCGCCCCGAGGTCGATCACGGGGCGTCCTGGTCCTCGCCGGGGGCCGCGGGCGGGACGGAGTCGTCCGGGACGCGGCCATCTGCAGCAGGTGCGGCCGGGAGGGGCCCTTGAGCAGCGCCGCCGCGGCGATGAGGTCGGTGGGCCCGGTGCCGTAGGCGGGGCAGTCGGCGCTGAGCGTGCACGCCCCGCAGGCCGGCTTGCGCGCGTGGCAGACCCGGCGGCCGTGGAAGATCACGTAGTGGGACACGATCGTCCAGTCGCGCCTGGGCACGAGCGCGCCGACGGCGTGCTCGACCTTGACCGGGTCCTCCTCCTCGGTCCAGCCCCAGCGCCGGACGAGCCGGCCGAAGTGGGTGTCGACCGTGATGCCCGGGACGTCGAAGGCGTTGCCGAGGATCACGTTGGCCGTCTTGCGCCCGATGCCGGGCAGCTTCACCAGCTCGTCGAGGGTGGCGGGCAGCACGCCGTCGTGCTTCTCGACGACCGCGGTGCCCAGCCCGATGAGCGAGTTGGCCTTGTTCCGGAAGAAGCCGGTGCTGTGGACCATCTCCTCCAGCTCCGCCCGGTCGGCCTGGGCGTACGCGAGCGCGGTGGGGTACTTCGCGAACAGCGCGGGGGTGACCGAGTTGACGAGCTTGTCGGTGGACTGCGCCGACAGAATGGTGGCGACCGCCAGCTCCAGCGGGGTGGTGAAGTCGAGCTCGCAGTGCGCGTCGGGATGGGTGGCGGCGAGCGTGCGCAGCATCCGCGCGACGCGGCGGGAACGGCCGAGCGGCGGCTCGCCCTCGGCCACCCGCCTGGCGAGCCGGGCGGCGCTGCGGCCCGCCGCGGTGGGCGCCGGGCTGCCGGAGGCGGCGGGCCTGCGGGAAGCGGTGGTCACGAGGAGGAGCCTACGGCGGCCCACCGACACCCCGCCGACGACGGCGGTCGCCCGACCCGCCCGCCGCCGTCACGCACGGTGATCGAGAAGGTTGCGAATCGGTATCGGGGACACGACACCTGGCCCCCCGGCCGCGTGTCGCCGATCCCGATGCGGGACCATCGTGCGCACCATGACCGCTTGGTTGTCCGTCCTCGTGCCGCTGCTGGTGATGTTCTTCGCGCTCGGCATGGAGCGCGTCGAGTCCAAGCTGCGGGAATCCACCGTGCGTCCGGAGGAGCTCGACGAGCTGCTCGAACGGCCGCGCCCCGACGAGCTGCGCGCCTGTTCCGCCAGGGCACCGGCCGGGCACTGGAGCTGTTCCGGCTGCGCGACCGCGGCCAGCGCGGCCGGCGCCCGCCACGCCGCAGCAGGGCCGCCTGACCAGCACCGCAGGGGCCGCTCGGGATACCGTCCGGACGTCCGGGACGAAAGTCGCCCGGACGTGGGACCAAAACGGCGGTTGTGACGTCACACAGGGTGCCTGCACCCCCTAGACTGACCCGCCGGTGATCTGCCGCGGGGCAGCGGCGGGGACGAGGAGCGGTGCAGTGGACGAGGTTCTGATCCGCGCAGGGATCTTCCAGGGTGTCGAGCCACACGCGGCGGAGGCGCTGGCCCAGGCGCTCGAGCCGGCGGAGTTCCCGCGCGGGCACGTCATCTTCGCCGAGGGTGAGCCGGGCGACCGCCTGTACATCGTCGGCAGCGGCAAGGTGAAGATCGGCCGCAAGTCGCCGGACGGCCGCGAGAACCTGCTGATGGTGGCCGGCCCGTCCGACATGTTCGGTGAGCTGTCCATCTTCGACCCCGGCCCGCGCACGTCGTCCGCCACGGCCGTCACCGAGGTCCGCGCGTACACGATGGACCGCACCGCGCTGCGGGAGTGGATCGGCAAGCGCCCCGAGATCGCCGAGCAGCTGCTCCGGGTGCTGGCCCGGCGCCTGCGGCGCACCAACAACATGCTCGCCGACCTGATCTTCACCGACGTCCCCGGCCGTGTCGCGAAGTCGCTGCTGCAGCTCGCGCGCCAGTTCGGGTCGCAGGAGTCGGGCCTGCTGCGCGTCACGCACGACCTCACGCAGGAGGAGATCGCGCAGCTCGTCGGCGCCTCCCGGGAGACCGTGAACAAGGCGCTCGCCGACTTCGCGCACCGCGGCTGGCTGCGGCTGGAGGGCAAGAGCGTGCTGATCCTGGAGCCCGAGCGGCTGGCCCGCCGGGCCCGGTAGCCCGCCCGACGACCGAGGGCCGCCCCCCGCCGCATGCGGGAGGGCGGCCCTTTCGTTTACCGGCCCGAAAAAATTGGTACGCGCGTACCAGATTGTGTGCGACCCTGGAGGCGTGTCCGACTCCGCATCGCCGGCCGACTACCGCGCCGCCCTGACCGCTCCCGGGGCGCTCGCGCCCGCACTCGCCTCGGCGCTCGGCCGGTTCCCGATCGCGATGATGGGGCTCGCCGAACTGCTCTACGTCCAGCGGACGAGCGGCTCGTTCGCCAGTGCCGGGCTCGTCTCGGCCGGGGCGCTGGTCGGGGTCGCGCTCGGCTCGGTCGGCCAGGGCCGGGTGATCGACCGGCTCGGCCCGACCCGTCCGCTGCTGGTCGCGGCGGGGCTCTTCGCGGTCTGCGCGGCCGCGCTCGTCACCGCGATCCAGAGCCGCCAGCCGGTCGGGATGCTGGTGGCGCTCGCGGTGCTGACCGGGCTCGTCCAGCCCGCGCTGCCGGGCGCGTCCCGGGCGCTGTGGGCCGAGCTCGTGCCCGCCGGACCGCGGCGCGACGCCGCGTTCAGCTACGAGGCGATCAGCCTGGAGGTGTTCTTCATCCTCGGCCCGGCCGTGGCCGCGCTGCTGGTGCTGGCGCCCTGGCCGGGCACGGCGATGGCCGCTGCGGCCGCCGCGATGGCCGTCGGGTCGGCCGCGTTCGCCCTCACGCCCGCCGTGCGGGCCACCCGGCCGGCCCCGGCCCGCCGCCCGGTCGGCGCGCTCGGCGCGCTGGTGCGGCCGGGGATGCGCACGGTTGCGCTCGCCTCGCTCGGATTCGGGCTGGTGGTCGGGTTCGTCGAGGTCGGGGTGCCGGCGTTCGCCGCGGAGGCCGGCTCGCCCGCGGTCGGCGGGCTGCTGCTCTCGGCCTGGTCGGTGGCGTCGGTGCTGGCCGGCGTGCTCTACAGCATGCGGCCGTGGCCGCGCCCGCTGCACCTGCGGATGCCCGCGCTGCTCGGCGGGTTCGGGTTCTTCGTCGGCCTGATGGTCCTGAGCGGGCCGTTCCCGTCGTTCGTGCTGCTCGTCGTGGTGATGCTGGCGGCCGGGGCGCTGATCACCCCGCAGGTCACGGCGCACTCGCTGGCCGTCGAGGTGGCCGCGCCCGCGGGCACGGCCACGGAGGCGTTCGGCTGGGTGGTCACCGCCGCGACGCTGGGCATCTCCGTGGGCACGTCGGTGGCCGGGGTGGTGGTCGAGGCGGCCGGGCCGCCCACCGCGTTCCTCGTCGGCGGGCTGGCCGGGATCGCGCTCGCGGTGGTGCTGTGGTCGCGCCGGGGCACGCTCGCCCCCGGCGCTCAGCCGCGCAGGTACTCCAGCTGGGCCAGCACCGACAGCTCGGCGGCCGGCCAGAGGACCGGGTCCACGTCGGCGTAGACCAGCTCGACCACCGCACGCGCCGACGCGTCCGGCCCGAGCGTCGCCAGCGCGGCGCGCACTGTCGAGGCGCTGCTCGCGGTGCGCGAGGTAGTGCGCCGCGACGGCCGGCGCGTCCGCCAGCTCCGGGCCGTGCCCCGGGAGCACCGCGGTGCCCGGCGCCAGCGCGGCGAGCCGCCGCAGCGAGCGAGGTACGGGCCGAGCGCGCCGTCCGGATGCGCGATCACGGTGGTGCCACGGCCCAGGATCGTGTCACCCGTGAGCACGGCCGGGTCCGCGTCGGGGCCGCTGAGCAGGAACGACAGCGAGTCGGACGTGTGGCCGGGGGTGCCCACCACCCGCAGCTCGACGCCCGCGGCGGCCACCGTGTCGCCGTCGCCGAGGGCCTCCGACCCCAGCACGAGCGACGGGTCCAGCGCCCGCACGGGCGCCCCGGTCAGCTCGGCGAGCCGGCGGGCGCCGCCCGCGTGGTCGTGGTGGCGGTGGGTGAGCAGCACGAGCGCGACCGGGCCGTGGTCGGCGACGCGGCGCAGGTGCTCCTCGTCGCCGGCCTCTCCGGGGTCGACGACCACGCACCCGGCCTCCCCGGGCGCTCGCAGCACCCACGTGTTGGTGCCGTCGAGCGTCATCGGGGACGGGTTCCGGGCCAGCAGCACCGAGGCGAGCGGCGTGACCGGCCGCAGCACGCCGTAGGCGGGGTGGGTCACGGGACGACCCCGTCCTTCGTCAGCACGAAGTCGGGCTGCCCCGGGACCGTGACGGCGGTCCGCCCGCCCTCGCGCCGCACCACGGGCAGCACCGGGCGGATCTCGCGGGTGCGCGCCGCGGTCAGCACGGCGTCGGCGTCCGGGAGCGCGGCCAGCTCCTCCAGCGAGCGGAAGGTCGGCGCCATGAGCTTCACGTCGCGGCGTGCCCAGTGCTCCAGCGCTCGGCCGGGTGCCACCAGGTGGCCTCGACGGCCTCGGTGGTGTGCGCGTCGGCGTCCTGCCCGGCCGGCACGCGGGCCACGAAGAACGCGGTGTCGTAGCGCCGCGGCGCCGACTCCGGCGTGATCCAGCGCGCCCACGGCCGCAGCAGGTCGGCGCGCAGCACGAGGCCGGCGTCGCGCAGCACGCCGGCGAGCGTCCGGCGGTGGGCGACGAGGTCGGCCCGCAGGTCCGCGGCGCCGTCGGGGACGTCCGGGCCGGCGAGCAGCACGCCGCACTCCTCGAACGTCTCGCGCACCGCGGCCGAGACGAGCGCCCCCGCCTGCTCGGCCGGGACGCCCAGCCGCTCGCCCCACCACGCCGGATCGGGGCCGGTCCAGCGGTCCGGGTCCGGCCGGTCGGCCGCGTCGACGCCACCGCCTGGGAAGACCGTCATCCCGCCGGCGAACGCCATGCCCGCGGCGCGGCGCTGCAGGAAGACCTGGAGCGGGGTGCGTCCGGGCGGTGGGTCGGGCCGGTCGCGCAGGAGCACGACGGTCGCCGCCGGCCGGGGTTCGACGGACGCTGGAGCCACCTCCGGACAGTAACCCGCCGCAGGCGAGGATGGCGGTCGTGGACCGGTTGCGGGTGGGACTGATCGGCGGCGGACCGTGGGCGAGGGCGGTGCACGGGCCCGGCCTCGCGGCGCACCCCGGCACCGAGGTCGCCGGGGTGTGGACCCGCCGTCCCGAGGTCGCCGCGCAGCTCGCCGCCGAGTACGGCGGGCGCGCGCACGCGGCCGTCGACGACCTGCTCGCCGACGTGGACGCCGTCGCGTTCGCGGTGCCGCCGCACGTGCAGGGTCCGCTCGCGGCGCGCGCCGCGGCCGCCGGCCGGCACCTGATCTGCGAGAAGCCGCTCGCCGGCACGGTCGCGGACGCCGCCGCCGTGGTCGACGCGGTCCGCACCGCAGGCGTGCACTCGACGATGGTGCTGATCCTGCGGCATGCGCCGGCCGTGCGGGACTGGCTGGCCGCGATCCCGGCGGCGCCCGGCGCCGACACGGTCGCCTCGGCCCGCTGGCTCTCGGGCTCGCTGCTCGGCGGGCCGTACGCGGGCTCGGCGTGGCGGGCCGAGCACGGCGCGCTGCTCGACCTCGGCCCGCACGTCGTCGACCTGCTGGACGCCGCGGCCGGCCCGGTCACCCGGGTGGCGTGGGCGCACCACGACGAGCCGGACCTCTGGCGCTTCGGCCTCGCCCACGCGGGCGGTGCGCACAGCACCGCGACGCTCTCGATGCGGCTCCCGGTGGACCCGTCGGAGATCGAGTTCACCGTCTTCGGCCGGGCCGGGCGGCACCGGCTCGCCGGGCGCGGTGGTGCCGCAGGAGTGCTACGCCGCGCTGCTCGACGAGCTGGTCGCGGCCGTGGACGGCGCCGGCCCGCCGCCCGCGCTGGACGTCGCCCGCGGGCTGCGGCTGCAGGAGCTGGTGGCGGAGATCCGGGCGGCGGCGGACGGAGCCCCGTAGCGCCCCGCCGCCCGTCGTGAGGATGGGCCGCGCCGGCTCGGGTAGTGGTAAGGCGTGCGCAGGGTTCACCGGTGGCTGCTCGCCCGCGACGGCGACCTGCGCGCGACCCGGCGCGCGGCCCGCACGGCGATCGTCATGCCCGCGCTGCTCGCCGTCGGGGTGCAGGTGCTCGGCAACCCGGTCGCGGCGACCTTCGCCGCCTTCGGCTCGTTCGCGATGCTGCTCTTCGCGGACTTCGGCGGCGCGCTGGCCGAACGGCTGGCCGCGCAGGTCTCGCTGGTCGGCATCGGGTGCGTGCTCATCGTCCTCGGCACGCTGGCCTCGGGAGACCCGTGGGTGGCGGCGGCCGCCATGCTCGTCGTCGGGTTCCTCGTGCTCTTCTCCGGGGTGGTGAGCTCGGCGCTGGCCGGGGCGAGCACGTCGATCCTGCTGAGCTTCGTCCTGCCGGTCGCCACGCCGGCCGGGCCCGCGGCGATCCCGGACCGGCTGCTGGGCTGGCTGATGGCCGGTGTGGTCTCGCTGCCCGCCGTCACGCTGCTGTGGCCCGCGCCCCGCTCCGAGCCGCTGCGCGCCGCCGCGGCCGAGGCGTGCGCCCGGCTGTCCGAGCGCCTGACCGCCGAGGCGGGGCGGTGGCCCGGCGGCGCCGCCGGCTCCGTCGCCGAGGCGGTCGACCGGTCCGACGCTGCCGTCGCCGCGCTGCGCACGACGTTCCTGGCCACGCCGTACCGGCCCGCGGGGCTGACCACGGCGGCCCGCGCGATCGTCCGGCTGGTCGACGAGGTCGTCTGGCTGAGCGTGGTGCTCGACGACGCCTCCGCCACCCGGCACCGGCCGCGGGTGGACCCGACGGTCCGGGCGGTGAAGACGGCGGCCGCGGTGCTGCTCGACCACGCGGGCCGGGTGCTCGCGCAGCAGGAGCCCCGGGACAGCCTGCAAGGGCATCTCGACGACCTCGAGCGCGCCCACCGGGCCATGGCGGCGACGGCCGTCGCCGACGTGGAACCGGGCGGCGACGGGCGCCCCGCCGAGCAGGTCGCCGGCACACCGGCCCCGAGCTTCCGCGCGCAGGAGCTGTCGTTCGCTGTGACGGCGATCGCCGAGAACATCGCGATCGCCGCGGCCGCGGAGGGGCGGCCCTGGTGGCAGAAGGCGCTGGGCCGGCAGCAGCCGGGGCTCTCCGGGACGATCGCCTCGGCGCAGCAGCGGGCGCTCGCGCACATCGAGCCGCACTCCGTGTGGCTGCGCAACAGCCTCCGCGGCGGGATCGCGCTCGGCGGCGCGGTGCTGGTGGCGGACCTGAGCGGCGCCCAGCACTCGTTCTGGATCGTGCTCGGCGCCATGTCCGTGCTGCGCTCCAACGCGCTGAGCACCGGGCAGAGCGTCGTGCGCGGGTTGGTCGGGACGACGATCGGGTTCGTCGTCGGGGGCCTGCTGGTGGTCGTGCTCGGCGCGAACCCGCCGCTGCTGTGGGCGCTGCTGCCGTTCGCGGTGCTGGTGGCCGGCATCGCCCCGGCGGTCTCGTTCACCGCGGGCCAGGCCGGGTTCACCGTCACGCTGCTGATCCTGTTCAACGTCATCGGCCGGCGGGGTGGCAGATCGGGCTCGTGCGGATCGAGGACGTCGCGATCGGCTGCGCGGTGAGCCTGGCCGTCGGGGCGCTCTTCTGGCCGCGGGGTGCGGCCGGGGCGCTGCGGCAGGCGCTGGCCGAGGCGTACGCGGACTGCGCGGCGTACCTGCGCGCCGCCGCCGAGAGCGGCGCGGGCGACGCCGCCGCGGACGCTGTGGGCGCGGCCCGGACGCGCGCGGCGGCCGCCGCCCGCCGGCTCGACGACGCGTTCCGCGAGTACCTGGCCGAGCGCGGCAACAAGCGGCTGAGCCTCGCCCAGGTCGCGTCCCTGCTCACGGGGGTGGCCGGGCTGCGGCTGACCGCCGACGCGGTCTCCGCGCTCTGGGCCGACGCCGGCCCGGCCCCCGTCGAGGCGCCGCGGGCCCAGCTGGAGCTGGTCGTCACCACCGAGCGCGTGACGAACTGGTTCGCCGCGATGGCGCAGGCGATCACCGGGTCCGGCGCGGTGCCGCACGCGCTCCCCCGGGACCGCGGGTCGGCGGTGCGGCTGGTCGAGGCGCTGCGGGAGGACCTCCGGGCGGCGCCCGCCCCGGACGCCGCCGTCCGGGCGCAGACGGTGCGGCTGGAGTGGACCTGCGACCACGTCGACGCCGCCCGCCGCCTGCAGGACCTCGTCCAGGAGGCCGCGCGCACGGCGGCGGACGGGCCCGCCGCCCGGCCTGCCGACGGACCGACCGGCCGCGTGCCGGCCGGGACCGCGCCGCCCTGACGGGTCAGGCGAGCGGGTCGACCGGGTTGCGCCGTCCGACGATCAGCGGGTCGACCGGGGTGGCCGGGAACCGCGGCAGGTCGCGCTCGCGCAGGCCGAAGCCCGCGGCCAGCGCCTCGCGGGAGAACGCGGTCGCGGTGGCGCGGTAGCCGACGTCACCGGGAGTCGGCTGGTCGAAGAAGATCAGGAAGTGGATGTCGTCGGCGCCGACGACCTCGATGTGGTGCGGGTAGGCGCGCGGGACGAAGTACACCTCGCCAGGGCCCAGGAGGTACTCGTCGAGCGTGCCGTCCGGGTCGAGCACGCGCATCCGGGCGTGCCCCGCGGCCACGTAGCCCATCTCGGCGGTGACCGGGTGCCAGTGCGGCTCGCGCATGCCGTTCTCCCGGATCTGCAGCGAGTACATCGACATGTCGTCGAGAGCGGCCCAGAACTGCTTGCGGGCCAGCCGGGCGTGCCCGTACGCGTACGAGAGCGGCGCGTGCTGGCCCTCGACGTCGAACAGGCGGGCGTTCGGCAGGCCGGCGCCCGCCGGGACGTCGGCCGGGCCCTCGCGGCGGACGATCTGGTCGGCCGGAGCGCGGTCGAAGCCGGCGAACGCGGACGCCGGCAGGTCGTAGGTGTTGCCGAGCACCGCGTCGGTCATGGCGTTGAAGCTCGCCCGCAGCGAGAAGTGCTGCGGGTCCTCGGTGCGCAGCGCGAGCACCAGCTCGGCGCGGCCGTCCCCCACGTTCTCGATGTGGTAGATCGCGCCGGACTCCACGTGGTACATCTGCCCGGCCGTCACGACGAACGACGAGAAGCTGTCCGCGTTGCCGAGCGTGGCCACCAGCACGGTGCCCGAGAGGCAGTAGGCGAGCTGGTTGGCGTTGACGTTCCACTGCGGCTCGCGGATGGCACCCGGCTCCAGCACGACGCGCTTGATCGACAGGCCGCGCAGGATCGGCAGCGCGCCGGCGTCGAGCTGGGTCACGGAGCCCAGCTCGCTCTCGACGCCGGCGTGAGGTCGGAGAACGATGCCACGTGGGGCGACTTCGAGGTCACCCCGACCAGGGTCCGCGCTCCCGACCAGGCAGAACAAGGCGTCCGGACGCGGGACTGCCTATCCGGCCAGGTCCGGCGGGTCCGTGCGGTGGCCGTTGGTGCCGGAGCCGTTGTTGCCGTGCGCGCCGGACCCGTTCACGCCGTTCACCCCGTTGACGCCGTTCGCCGCGGGCCCGAACGAGTTGCCGATCCCGGCCCGCCGGGTGACCCGCGGCCGACGGCCCTCCAGCAGCTCGGCCTGCAGGCGGGCGAGCAGCTGGCGGTCGGCGTCGCTGAGCCGGGCCACCGACTCCGGGCGCAGCCCGAGGCTGTTGCCGTCCGGGTCGGGATCGGGCTCCAGATCGGCCCGGGGGCCGTCGTCCTCGTCCTCGTCGAGGAGGTCCGCGCCGTCGTCGAGCTCGTCGACCGGGGCCGGCTCGTCGGCGTAGCGGTGCCGCGCCGCGCGCCGGGGGAGCTCGTCGGACTCGTCCGTGCGGGCGTCCGCGGGCTCGGGGGCCCGGTCGCGGGTGCGCGTCTCGTCCAGCGTGGACGGGGCCATGGCCCACGTGCCGAGAGCCAGTCGGACGACCACTCGTCGTCCGGGGCGCGGGTCGGGCGCGGCCGGTCCGCGGCCGGCATCCGGCCGACGCCCAGCGGGTCGTCCTCGTGGATCGTCGGGTCGAGCAGCGGGTCCAGCAGCGGCTGGTCCAGCGGGTCGCTGAGAGGGTCGTTCAGCGGGTCGTCGGCGTCGTCGCGCGGGCGCTGGTCCGGCACCCGGCGCGGCGCCGGGCCGGACGGCCGGTCGGCGCCCTGGTCGCGGGGGTCGCGGACGTCCTCGTCGGACGGCGGGTCGACGGGCGTGAGCTGGCGGGTGACCGGCACCGGACCGCTGCGGCGGGCCAGCGGGATCGGGTTGGGCACCGACGCGCGCGTGATCGGCGTGACGGACGGGCGCCGGATCCGCCCGCCCGCGAGGGGCCGGGGCCCCGGCCGGGCGGGCGGCTCGTCCCGGGCCGGGCGCAGGTCCTCCTCGGCCGTGGACTCGCGCGGGCGGCGCCGGTCGGTCGGCAGGACGGCCACGGCCGGGTCGGTGGAGCCGGGGTCCGGGCGGTCGGCGGCGCGTTCCTCGCGCTCCGCGGGCTCGTCCGCGACCGGCCGGGTGCCGGGCCGGCGGGTCGGCAGCAGGCCGCCCAGCGGCTCGTCCTCGTGCGGGCTCGACGGCCCGAGCAGGCCCGCGGTGTCCGGCACCCGGCGGCGCGCCGGCTCGGCCGGCGCCGGCACGTCGCGCGCGGAGATCACGGGCACGGCGTAGCGGAGCGCGGACGCGTGGTAGTCGGTCGGCTCGGTGTCGGCCGTCAGCACCTCGACCGACGCCCGGGCGCGGCCCGCTCGATCGCGACGGCGACCTGGTAGGCGAGCACCTCGACGGGCCGGGTGCCGTCCGGGGCGACGACGAGCACCACGGGGTGCGGCACCGGCCCGGGCGCGAGCCGGCCGGGGTGCGGCGGTGGACGAGGAGCACCTGGCAGCCCGCCAGCGCCCGCTCCGGCAGCCCGAGCAGCGCGCCGGCCACACGGTCGTCGTCCGGGGGTGCGGCGAAGCGGTGCTCGGTGCCGTCCTCGGGGCGGGGCGGCGGGAGCGCGGTGTCGGCGTCGAGGCCGGTGCGGGCGACGCGGGCGGCCGCGACGAGGGCGCCGCGCACGCCGGCCGGGAGCACGGCACGGGCCGCGACGAGGCTCGCGGCGACGAGCTCGACGGCCCTGGCGTCCTCCCCGACGGCGACCAGCTCGCGTGCGCGGGCGAGCAGGTCGTCGTCCACGCGGCCGGCCAGTGCCAGCAACAGGTCGTGGGTCGTGTCCCCCGACGACGTCCCGTCCCTCATCCGCCCCCCTCCCGTCCCGCCGGTCCGACCGGGCCGGTCCGCCTCACGCGCCGGCAAGCGCCGCCGCAGAACGCCACAGCGGCGCTGATCCGATGATGGCTGCCCGGTGGTACGCAGGTGGCTCCCCGTGCGGCGGGAGCACCTCCACGCACGGTGTGCGGTCGCCGTGGGCCCGCAGGACGCGCTGAAGGGTGCCCGTGAGCGCCCACGGCCGTTCGGCGCCGAGAACGAGCACCACCCGCTGCTCGGGAGCGCCCGCCGAGCGCCGCGAGCCCTGCCGCAGCTCGACGCAACCGGGGTGGCCGCGCACCACCGCGAGCACGCTCAGCGCGGCCGTGTCGAGGTCCGCGGCCCCCGGGTCGGCCCGGAAGGTGACGGTGACCTCGTCGGGGTCGAGGGCCGGCAGCACCGCGTCGAGCAGCTGGTGCGCGGCACCCCACTCCACGACCGCCGTCTCCAGCAGGTCCCGCTCGTGGTCGGTGAGCCCGACGCGGTGGCGCAGCAGCTCGCGGGGCAGCGTCGCGGCCAGCGCGTCGCGGCCGCCGTCGGCGAGCCAGTCGCGCATCCGCCAGAGCAGCTCGTCGGGCAGCCGGCCGGCCATCCGCAGGAGCAGCTCGTGGCAGGCCGCGTCGGGCGAGGTCATGCGCCGGCCTCGGCCGCGTGCGCCGTGCCCGCCTGCAGGATCAGCTCGACCTCGACCGGCACGCCGAGCGGCAGCTCCGCGACGCCGACGGCCGAGCGCGCGTGCCGGCCGCTCTCGCCGAAGACCTCGCCGAGCACGTCGGAGGCGCCGTTGAGCACGCCCGGCTGGCCGGTGAACCCGGGCGCCGAGGCGACGAACCCGACGACCTTCACGACGCCCACGATCGCGTCGATGCCGACCAGCGCGTCGGCGGCGGCCAGCGCGTTGAGGGCGCAGATCCGGGCCAGCCGGTAGCCCTCCTCGGCGTCGACCTCCGCGCCGAGCTTGCCCAGTGCGGCCGGCTTGCCGTCGACGACCGGGACCTGACCGGAGGTGTAGACCGCGTCGCCGAACCGGCGGGCCGGGATGTACGCACCGGCGGGCGTCGGGACGGGCGGCAGCGTGATGCCCAGCTCGGCGAGCCGCTCGCTCGGGGTGGCCACCGGCGTCAGCCCTTCGCCGGGCGCTTGAACCAGGCCACGAGCTGCTCCGGGTTCGCGCCGGTGGTCACCGCGACCAGCTCCCAGCCGTCACGGCCGAAGTTGTTGAGGATCGCCTGCGTGTTGTGGATCAGCACGGGTGCGGTGAGGTATTCCCACCTGGTCACCTCGGTGGAGGTCATGACTGGGCACTGTAGCCAGCGCCTCACCCCGTCGAGGCGGCCGGGCGCGCGGGCCCTCCGTAACCTGGAACGGTGACGTCATCCGGTTGGCCAGCGGCCCTGTCGGCCGCCCGCCTCCACGTCGTCTCGGGCAAGGGCGGCACGGGCAAGACCACGGTGGCCGCCGCCCTGGCGCTCGCGCTGGCCTCCGGCGGCCGGCGCACGCTGCTCGTCGAGGTCGAGGGGCGGCAGGGCATCGCCAGATCTTCGACACGCCCCCGCTGCCCTACGAGGAGCGCAAGGGCAGGGCATCGCCAGATCTTCGACACGCCCCCGCTGCCCTACGAGGAGCGCAAGATCGCGTCGCGCCCGGCGGCGGCGAGGTGCGCGCGCTCGCGATCGACGCCGAGGCCGCGCTGCTGGAGTACTTCGAGCTGTTCTACCGGCTCGGGATGGCCGGGCGCACGCTGCGCCGGATGGGCGCCATCGAGTTCGCCACGACGCTCGCGCCGGCCTGCGCGACGTGCTGCTCACCGGGAAGATCAAGGAGTGCGTCAACCGGAAGGGCCCCGACGGGCGCCCGGTGTACGACGCCGTGGTCGTCGACGCGCCGCCCACCGGCCGCGTGGTGGGCTTCCTGGACGTCACCAAGGCGATGGCCGACCTCGCGCGCAGCGGCCCGATCCACAGCCAGGCCGCCGGGGTGGTGCAGGTGCTGCACTCCCCGCTCACCGCCGTGCACCTCGTCGCGCTGCTGGCCGAGCTGCCCGTCACGGAGACGCTGGAGACCGTGGACGAGCTGGCCGCCGCCGGCTTCCCGACCGGCGCGGTGTTCGTCAACCGGGTGCGCCCGCAGTGGCTGCCGGACCGCTCGGTGGCGGCCGCGGCCGGCGGCCGGGTGGACGCCGACCGCGTCCGGGCCGGGCTCGCGTCCGCGGGGCTCGACCTCCCGCCGGACGTCGTGGACGGGCTGGTGGCCGAGACCGTGGAGCACGCCGTGCGCGTGCACGCCGAGGGCGCGGCGCTCGCCCGGCTGGCCGAGGCGTCCGCGCTGCCCCGGCTGGAGCTTCCCGAGCTGGTCGACGGCGTGGACCTCGGCTCGCTCTACGAGCTGGCCGGGACGCTCACCGCGCAGGGTGTGGGCCGGGCGCTCACCGAGGTGGGTCCGTGACGGGCTCCCCGCCGCTCGACGTCGACGCGCTGCTCGACGACCCCGCGACCCGGGTGGTGGTGTGCTGCGGCTCGGGCGGGGTGGGCAAGACCACGACGTCGGCCGCGCTGGCGCTGCGGGCGGCCGAGCGCGGGCGCCGCACCGTGGTGCTGACGATCGACCCGGCCAAGCGGCTCGCGCAGGCCCTCGGGCTGGCCGCGCTGGGCAACGAGCCGGGGCGCGTCGCCGACGCCGCCGGCCCCGGCGAGCTGCACGCGATGATGCTCGACATGCGCCGCACCTTCGACGAGATGGTCGAGATGCACAGCACCCCCGAGCGGGCGGCGGCGATCCTCGCGAACCCCTTCTACCAGACGATCTCCACGTCCTTCTCCGGCACGCAGGAGTACATGGCGATGGAGAAGCTGGGCCAGCTCGCCGCCAAGGGCGAGTGGGACCTCATCGTGGTGGACACCCCGCCGTCGCGTTCGGCGCTCGACTTCCTGGACGCCCCCCAGCGCATGTCTAACTTCCTCGACGGGCGCATGATCCGCCTGCTCTCGGCCCCCGCGCGGGCCGGCGGGCGCGGCCTGCGCAAGATCGTCGGCGCCGGGTTCTCGCTGTTCGCCAAGGCGGTCTCGACCATTCTCGGCGGCCAGCTGCTCGCCGACGCGTCGCGTTCGTGCAGGCGTTCGACACGATGTTCGGCGGCTTCCGCGAACGCGCGACGGCCACCTACGCGCTGCTGCGCTCGCCCGGCACGGCGTTCCTGGTGGTGGCCGCCCCGGAGCCGGACGCGCTGCGCGAGGCCGCCTACTTCGTGGACCGGCTCTCCGCCGAGGAGATGCCGCTGGCCGGGCTCGTGCTCAACCGCACACACCCGGTGCTCGCCGACCTCTCGGCCGCGAAGGCCCGGCACGCGGCCGCCGGGCTGCGCGGCACCCCGCTCGCCGCCGCCGTGCTGCGGCTGCACGCCGACCGCGTGGAGCTGGCCGACCGCGAGGAGCACCTGCTCACCCGCTTCACCAGCGCGCACCCCGCGGTGGCCGTCACCCGCGTGCCGGTGGTGGCCGCCGACGCGCCGACCTCGACGGGCTGCGCGAGGTGGGCGAGCGGCTGGCGAGCGGCGGGGCGCCGCAGGCCGTGCCGGCCCGCCGGCTGCGCACCGCCCGTTAGCGGGTTCAGGCCGGCTCCTGGTCGTAGTGCGCGGTGCGGGCCCGGAAGAGCAGCGCCGCCCACGACCGGACGTCCGGCCGCGCGCGCAGCAGGGCCCGCCGTTCGCGCTCGGTCATCCCGCCCCACACGCCGAACTCGATGCGCTGGTCCAGCGCGTGCGCGAGGCACTCCGTGCGCACCGGGCAGGCGCGGCAGAACAGGCGCGCCTCGCGCTGCCGCGCCCCGGTGACGAAGAGGCCCTCGGCATCGGCCGTACGGCATCGCGCCGCGGCCCGCCAGTTCCACCGCCCCGCCATGTTTCCTCCTTCTGTGCGTGACACGACCAGCACAGACGAAGTGTGGAAGGGGGAGGTTCCACCGGTAACCGAGCAAAACTACTCAAGTTCGGTGACAGGCGAGCCGGCGGGCGGAACCGGACGCTCCCGTACCCTCCCACCCGTGAGCTTTCCGCGGCGCCTCGCCAGGCCCATCGGACTCCTGGCCGGACTCGGCGTGCTCGCCGGGCTGGTCGTCGCGGGCATGACGTTCCCCGCCGCAGCCGGGCTCGGCCTGGTGGCGAGCGACGCGGGCGACAGCGTCAACAACGTCTCCACCGACCTGGTGGACGGTCCGCTCCCGCAGACCACGGTCGTCACCGACTCGGCGGGGGCGCCGATCGCGCGGTTCTTCGAGCAGAACCAGAACCGGCTCTCGGTCGCCGCGGAGCAGATCTCGCCGGCGATGAAGGCCGCGATCGTCGCGATCGAGGACCGCCGCTTCTACCAGCACGAGGCGTCGACTGGCAGGGCACGCTGCGCGCGCTCGTCGCGAACTCCGCCTCCGGCGACGTCGTGCAGGGCGCGTCCACGCTCACCCAGCAGTACGTCAAGAACTACATGCTCTACGTCGAGGCGGAGACCGACACCGAGCGGCTCAAGGCCACCGAGCAGACCCCGGCGCGCAAGCTCAAGGAGGCGCAGATCGCGCTTCAGATGGAGCGCACGCTGAGCAAGGAGGAGATCCTCACCCGCTACCTGAACATCGTCTCGTTCGGGAACGGGGCGGCCGGGATCGCGTCCGCGGCGCGGCTGTACTTCGACACCACGCCCGACCGCCTCTCGCTGCCGCAGTCCGCGCTGCTCGCCGGCATGGTGAACAGCACCTCGGCGTTCGACCCGGTCAGCCGGCCGCAGGCCGCGCTGGAGCGGCGCAACCTCGTGATCCTGCAGATGCGCGACCAGGCGATGATCGACGAGGAGCAGGCGCAGGCCGCGCTCGCCGCCCCGCTGGGGGTCGTGCAGCCGCTGAACACCCAGCCCAACGGCTGCATCGGCGCGGGCGACGCCGGCTTCTTCTGCAAGTACGTCGTCGACTACCTCACCGAGGCCGGCTTCTCCACCGAGCAGCTCAACCGCGGCGGCTACACGATCCGCACCACGCTCGACCGCAACGTGCTGCAGGCGATGAAGGCCTCCCTCGACGCCGAGGTGCCGCCGCAGCAGCCCAACGTCGCCAACGTGATGTCGGTGGTGCAGCCGGGCTCCGACAAGCACCGCGTGCTCGGGATGGCGTCCAGCCGCACGTTCGGCCTCGACGCCGAGGAGCAGGAGACGAGCTACGGGCTCCCGTACGAGCCGGTCAACCTGGGTGCCGGGTCCGTCTACAAGATCTTCACCGCGGCCACCGCCCTGGAGAAGGGCCTCGGCATCAACTACCAGCTCGCGGTGCCGCCGAGCGGCTACGCGTCGCCGATCTACACCGACGGCAGCGGCCGCCCGCTCCCCGTCGCGAACGCCGGCTCGTACCCCGAGCGGCTGACGCTCACCGACGCGCTCGCGCAGTCGCCCAACACGGCGTTCATCAAGCTGGAGGAGTTCACCGGCGTCCCGGACGTCGTGGACATGGCGGTGCGGCTGGGCATGCGCTCGCTCGCCACCACGCCGTTCGTCGACCCGGGCACCGGACGCCCGACCGACCGCTCGATCGCCGAGGTCACGAAGGCGCAGCGGCTCGCGTCGTTCACCCTCGGCGTGAGCCCGACGAGCGTGCTGGAGCTGTCGAACGTCGGCGCCACCCTCGCCAGCGCCGGCATGTGGTGCCCGCCCAGCCCGATCGAGTCGATCACCGGCCCGAACGGCGAGGCCGTGCCCGTCACCGAGGCGCCGTGCGAGCAGGCCGTCGAGCCCGGGCTGGCGAACGCGCTGGTCAACGCGCTCGGGAAGGACGACCTCCCGGGCGGCACCGCGGCTGGCGCGGCGGGCCAGGTGGGCTGGGACCGGCCGATGTCCGGCAAGACCGGCACCACCCAGCAGCACAAGTCGGCGGCGTTCGTCGGCTTCGTCCCGCAGCTGGCCGGCGCCGTGATCACGTTCGACAACTCCCGGTCGCCGCGCCCGCTGTGCGACGGCGCCGGCTCGCCGTTCCCGTGCCGCTCCGGCAACATCTTCGGCGGCAAGACCCCGGCCGAGACGTGGTTCGGGGCGATGGGCCCGCTGATGGAGGGGCAGCCGGTCATCCCGCTGCCCGTCGTGGAGGAGCGCTACCTGGAGGGCGGCGCGGCCTCCCGCGTGCCGGACGTCGTCGGGCGGGCCGAGAACGACGCCCAGGCGATGCTCACCCGCGCCGGCTGGACCACGTCCAGCCGCACCGTCGACAACGCCGCCGAGCGTGGCACCGTCGTCGGGCAGAGCCCCAACGGCTCCGCGCTGCCCGGCGAGACGATCGTGCTCAGCGTCAGCAGCGGGTCGATCCCGCCGCCCCCGGCCGCCCCGGAGGGCGAGGGCGGCGACGGCGGGGACGGCGGCGGCGGGGACGGTGACGGCGACGGGGGCGGCGACGAGGGTGACGGCGACGGTGAGTGCGCCCGCGGCCGCTGACGGGCGCTGACCTCGCCCGACGGTGTGGTCCACGCCCCGGCCGGGCGCAAAGCACTGCCGGCCGTGCCCGCCCGCGGCCTAGCATCCGCCACCATGACGGGCGCGGACGACGCGCTGTTCGGACCGGACGGCACCACGGCGGGCGGGGACGAGCCCGCGGCCGACGCCGGTCGGGACGAGGCCGCGGCCCCGGCGCCCCAGCGCCCGACGCGCCCGGCTGGCTCACCGGTGCCGGCCCCCCGCCGTGGCCGCCGCCGGGCGCGGGCCGGATCCCCGTCCGGCGCACGATCCCCGGCCCGCCGCCGCGCCCCCGGATCGTCGAGGACCCGAGCATCCTCGGGCTCTCCCGGCGCACCCGCGGCCGGATCGGATCGCGCGTGTTCACCTGGTTCTTCGTGCTGGTGTTCGTGCTGATCGCGGTGCAGATGGTCGTGTCGATCCTCTACCCGTGGTGAACGCACGGTAACGGCCACCCGGCTCGCTGAGAACGCACTGTGAGCGCGCGGGCGGTCGTGCCGGGCGCTGTCCGCCGGCCCGACTACCCTGGGCTCACCACGGCCGGCCGGCCGGTGAACGGCCGTCGCGGAGGAGGTGAGGAGCGATCGGCAGCGCGTCCGCTCCTGTCACGGCGCCGGCACTCTCCGCGTCCACGGCGCACCGCGTGCGCAGTGTGCTGGCCATCCCCGCGTTCCGGCGGCTGTGGACGGTCACGTCCGTCGCCGGCATCTGCGACTGGATGAGCCTGCTCGCCCTCTCCGCCCTCGCCACCCAGCTCACCAGCGGCTACCAGGCGCAGAGCTTCGCGCTCGGCGGCGTGGTGGCCACCAAGCTGCTCCCCGCACTCGTGCTCGGCCCGCTGGCCGGCGCGCTCGCCGACAAGTTCGACCGCCGCCACGTCATGGTCGTGTGCGACCTGCTGCGGTTCGGCCTCTTCGTCTCGATCCCGCTGATCGGGTCGCTCTGGTGGCTCTTCGTCGCCACGTTCCTCATCGAGATCTGCGCGCTCTTCTGGATCCCGGCCAAGGACGCGTCGGTGCCCAACCTGCTGCGCAGGCCCGACCAGGTCGAGACGGCCAACCAGCTCAACCTCGTCATGACCTACGGCGTCGCGGTGATCACGCGTCCAGCCTGTTCGCGGTGATCACCCGGGTCGGCGGGGTGATCGGCGGGAGCGGGTCGGCGCTGCCCACCGTCTTCCTCGCGCTCGTGCTCAGCGGGCTGGCATACCTGGTCATCGCGCTCACCGTGCTGTTCCGGATTCCGGAGATCTCCGGGCGGTCCGCCGAGCAGCGCGCGGCCGCGCCCGGGGTGCTCACGATGCTGCGCGACGGCGCCACGTTCGTCGTGCGCACGCCCCTGATCCGCGGCCTCGTCATCGGCATCGTCGGGGCGTTCGCCGCGGGCGGCACGGTTGTCGGCTCCGCCACGCTCTACGCCGCGAGCCTCGGCGGCGGCAACGCCGCCTACGGCGTGCTCTTCGCCTCGGTGTTCATCGGGCTCGCGATCGGCATGGGCGCGGCGCCGCGGATGGCCCGCAAGATCCCGCACAACCGCCTCTTCGGCGCCGCGATCGTGGCCGCGGGCGGCGCGCTGGTGCTGGTCGCGCTCGCGCCGCACCTGTTCATCGCGATCCTCGCCGTCATGCTCGTCGGCGGGTTCGCCGGCATCGCGTTCCTCACCGGCCTGACGATCATCGGCGCCCAGGTGGCCGACGAGATCCGCGGCCGGATCGTGGCGTTCGTCCAGTCGATCGTGCGGCTCACCCTGCTCGCGTCGATGGCGGTCGTGCCGGTGATCGTCGGCCTGGTCAGCGCGCACCGCGTCGACCTGCTCGGCGTCCCGGTCGTGGTGGACGGCACCCGCGTCGTGATGCTGGCCGGCGGGGTCGTGGCCGCGGTCGTCGGGATGCTCGCGTACCGGCAGATGGACGACCGGCGCACCGAGCCGATCCTGCCCGACCTGCTGGCGGCCTGCGCCGCGGCGAGCCACGCTTCGACAAGGGCCTGCTGATCGCCGTCGAGGGCGGCCCGGCCGAGGAGACCACCGAGCAGGCCGCCCGGCTCGCCACCCGGCTGCGTGCCGCCGGCTACGTCGTCGTGGTGCCCGAGGGCGGCGAGCACGACGGCGAGCGCTGGGCCGCGGCCACCCGTGAGGCCGAGCTCTCCGGTGTGCGGGCCAAGGCGCTCGCCGCGGCCGCCGTGCAGGCCGACCGGGTCGAACGCGTGATCCGTCCGGCGCTGGCGGGCGGCTCGGTCGTGATCGTCGAGCGGTTCCTCGTCAGCCCCATGGCGCAGTTCGGCGTCGCGGCCGGGCGCGTGCAGGCCGAGCTCGACCCCGGCGAGCTGGAGAACCTCGCCGCCTGGGCCACCGGACGGCTGCGGCCCGACGTGTCGGTGCTGCTCGACCGGGCGCCGTCGAGCAGCCGCAGGCCGCGGGCGGCGTCGCCGGCGAGGAGCACGTCCGCGTGCAGCGGCTGCTCACCCGCATGGCCGCCGCCGAGCCGCACCACTACGTCGTGGTCGACGCCGACGGCACGCCCGACGAGGTGGCCGAGCGGGTGTCCGACGGGCTGGCCGCGGTGCTCCCGCCGCCGCCCGGCGCCCGCACCCGGCCCCCGGTGCCGCCCGTACAGCCGGGACCGCAGGCAGAGGTCGTGCCGTGACGGTGTGGGACGAGGTCGTCGGGCAGCCCTCGGCCGTCGCCGAGCTGAGCGCGGCCGCCGAGAACCCTGCCGCGATGACCCACGCGTGGCTCTTCACCGGGCCGCCGGGGTCGGGCCGGTCCGTGGCCGCGCGGGCGTCGCGGCCGCGCTCCAGTGCCCGCGGCACGGGTGCGGCGAGTGCCCGTCCTGCCACACGGTGATGGCCGGCACCCACTCCGACGTGCGCGAGATCGTCCCGGAGGGGCTCTCGATCTCGGTGCGCTCGATTCGCCAGCTCGTGTCGTCGGCGGCCCGGCGCCCGGCCACCGGCCGCTACCAGATCCTGATCATCACCGACGCGACCGGCTCACCGAGAACGCGGCCAACGCGCTGCTCAAGTTCGTCGAGGAGCCGCCGGACCAGACGATCTTCCTGCTCTGCGCGCCGTCCGACCACCCCGACGACGTCGCCGTCACGATCCGCTCGCGGTGCCGTCCGGTGCCGCTGCGCACACCGGCCCCGGCCGCGATCGCGGACGTCCTCGCGCGGCGCGACGGCATCGAGCCGGAGACCGCGGCGTGGGCCGCGTCCGTCTCCGGTGGGCACGTCGGTCGGGCCCGCCGGCTGGCCCGCGACCCGGAGGCCCGCGCGCACCGCGAGCTCGTGCTCGGCCTGCCCATGCGGCTGCGCGGCATCGGCGACGCGTTCGCCTACGCCGCGACCTCGTCCGCGACGCGAAGGCCGAGGCCGCCGAGCTGAGCGAGCGCCGCGACGCCGCCGAGCGCGAGGAGCTGGCCGTCGCGATGGGCGCGGGCGGCACGGGCAAGGGCGTCGCGGCGGCCGCCGCGGGGCCAAGGCCGCCGAACGCGACCTGGAGCGCCAGCAGAAGTCGCGCAACACCCGCACCCAGCGCGACGCGCTGGACCGCGCGCTCGTCGACCTCGCCGGCTTCTACCGGGACGCGCTCGTGGCGGGCAGCGGCGCGGGCGTGCCGTTCACGCACCCCGACCGCCAGGGCGACGTCCGCCAGGCCGCCACCGAGTGGACGGCCGAGTCGCTGCTGCGCCGGCTGGAGGCCGTGCTGGCCTGCCGCACCGCGCTCGACCAGAACGTCAAGCCGGAGATCGCGGTCGAGGCCATGATGACCGTGCTCACCCACCCCGCCGGCTCAAGCAGGGCTGGGTAACAGGGCTGAACCTGTCGGTCGGTCCCGGCAGAATCGCACCCGTGACGCACGGGGGACGGTCGAGCCGGTGGTCTCGGCCCGCGAGGCCGAGGTGCTCGCCGCGGTGGGCGAGCACCTGACCAACGCCGAGATCGCCGCCCGCCTGTTCATCTCGATCCGCACGGTCGAGAGCCACGTCTCGTCGCTGCTGCGCAAGCTCGGGGCCGGCGACCGGCGCTCCCTCGCCGGGCTGGCCGCCGAACGCGGCACATCGTCCGTCCCGGTCGCCCGGCCGGTCCTCCCACCTGCACTGACGTCGTTCGTCGGGCGGGCGGCGGAGCTCGGCGAGCTGGCCGGAGCACTGACCGGCCGGCGGCTCGTCACAGCGGTCGGACCGGGCGGTGTCGGCAAGACCCGGCTGGCGCAGGTGGTCGCGGCCGACGTCGTCGACCGGTTCGCCGACGGCGTCTGGTACGTCGACCTGGTGCCCGTCACCGACGACGGGATGGTCGCCCGCGCGGTGGCCGCGGCGGTCGGGCTCGGCGAGCAGCAGGGCCGCAGCGACGAGGAGACCGTGCTCGGCTGGGCGGCCGGGCGGCAGGCGCTGCTCGTGCTGGACAACTGCGAGCACCTGCTCGACGGCGTCGCGCTGCTCGTCGAGCGGCTGCTCGGCGGCGGCCCGGACCTGGCGGTGCTCGCGACCAGCCGGGCGCGGCTGCTGCCGCCGTTCGAGCGCGTGTTCCCCGTCGAGGGGATGTCGGTCGCGGAGCACGGCGACGCCGGCACCCTCTTCGAGGAACGTGCGACGGCGGCCGGCGCGGATCTCGCTCCGACCGACCGCGGCCGCGTCGCCCGGATCTGCCGCGCGCTCGACGGCGTCCCGCTCGCGATCGAGCTGGCCGCCGCGCGGCTGCCCTCGATCGGCCTCGACGGGCTGGAGGGCGGGCTGAGCGAGCGCCTCCAGCTGCTCACCGGCGGTCGCCGCGTCGACGGCCGGCACAGCTCGCTGCGGTCGCTGCTGGACTGGAGCTACGCCCTCCTCGACGAGCCGGCCAAGGCCGTGCTGCGGCGCGTGTCGGCGTTCGCCGGGCCGTTCCCGGCGAGCGGGGTCGCGGCGGTCGCGGGCTGGCCGCCCGTCACGGGGCGGGAGGCGGGGGCGCTGCTCGCCGCGCTGGCCGACCACAGCCTCCTCGTCCCGACCACCGGCGGCGACGGCACCCGCTACCGGGCGCTGGAGACCGTCCGGCAGTACGGCGCGGAGCTGCTCGACGACGCCGGTGAGCTCGTCGAGTCGCACCGCCGGCACCTGCTGTGGGCGCTCGCCGAGGGCCGGGCCCTGCTCGCGGCGCCCGACTTCGACACCTCCCGCTGGCGGGCGGCGTTCGACCGGCTCGCCGACGAGCTGCGGGCCGCCGTCCGGCGCGCGGACCGGCCCGGGCACCGTTCCACCGCGCACGACGTGGCGTCCGTCCTCGCGGCGCTCTGCTACCGGCGCGGGATGCCGGGCGAGGCGCGGTGGCGCTACGAGCAGGCCGCGGCGTTCGCGCCGTCCGAGCGCGAGGCGGCCGTCGCGCTGCACCTGGCCGCGGGCGCGGCCGAGGCGCAGCTCGCGGGCGACGACGCGATGCGGCTGCACCGCGCGGCCGCCGACGCCGCCCTGCGGGCCGGGGAGCCCGGCGAGGCGGCCCTCGACATCGCCCGCATGGCCGAGCTGGTCAACCGCGCCACCGGCGCATCACCGACCTGCCCGACGCCGAGCAGGTCGGTGCGCTGCTCGCCGAGGCCCGCCGCCTGGCCGGCGACCACGAGGTCGCGCAGGCCCGGATCGCCGTCGCCGAGGCGTTCGCGGCGGTCCAGCACGACCCGTCGGCCGCCGGGCCCGCCGAGCACGCGATGGCCCTCGCCGCCCGCTGCGGCGACCCGATGGCCGCGAGCGCCGCGCTCGACGTGCTCATCACCGTGCAGCTCAGCCGCGGCGAGTGCCGCGCGGCGATGGCCGGCGCGATGCGCCGGATCGAGATCCTCACGCCCGTCCCGGTCGGCGCCGAGATGGGGTTCGAGCTGCCGGACGCGCACGTCATGGCGGCCGAGAGCGCGGTCGCGGCGGGCGACCTGCGGGAGGCCCGCCGGATCGCGGACCGCATCCGTGAGCTCCCGCCGCACCGCGAGGTCGGCCACGTCGCGCTCGCCCGGTCGATCATCGTGTCGTTCCTCGAGGGCGACTGGGCGGACGCCCTCGCCGCCGGCGCCCGCTTCCGGGAGAGCTGGGAGCGCGCCGGCCGGCCGCGCCTGTCCACGCTGCGCCGCAGCGCCCACGCCGTGGCCACCGTGCACGGCCTGCGCGGCGACGACGCGGAGCGGGCGAGCTGGCTCGAGGTCTACGAGGGGCTCGTGCGGCGGGACCGGCCGGCCCACGACGCGTTCCCGGCGGCGTTCTTCGACGCGCTGCTGCTCCTGCACCACGGCCGACCCGGCGAGGCCGCCGAGCAGCTCGCCGTGCCGCCGCACGACTTCCGGTTCTGGTTCCAGGCCATCTGGCGGCCCTGGTACGCGGCGCTGTGGGCGGAGTCGGCCGTCCTCGCCGGCACCCCGCAGGCCGCTGCCCGGATCGAGAGCGCCCGGCCGCTCGTCGCCGACAACCCGGTTGCGTCGGCGCTCCTGGACCGCGCGGCCGCGTTGCTCACAGGCGACCGCGACGGCCTGCTCGCCACCGCGGCGGCGCTGGACGCCGCCGGCTGCCGCTACCAGTCCGCGCGCACCCTCGTCCTCGCGGGCGGCGCGGACGGCGAGCGCGGCCGCTCGGCGCTGCTCGCAGCCGGCCTCACCGTCCACTGATTCTCGGTACGGACCACGGAATCCGTGCCCGGTCAGTGCTCGGCACGGATGTCCGCGAGCGCCCCGAAGTCGATCGTGGACGCATGCTGAACCAGCTCTTCACCGCCGCCGACATCGCCGACGACCACCGCCGCACCCTCCTCGCCGAGGCCGAGGAGTACCGCCGCGCCCGCGCAGCTCAGCCGGCCGCCGGCATCCTGAAGAAGATCATCGGGTTGTCCCCCCGACCCCCCGCACCGCCGCCAAGCCCAGCTCCCGCCGCAGCGCGTTGAGCGAGTCGTAGACGCCCGGACCCGCGCCCGTGCCGGCGTGAAGAACGGCGTCCGGTGCTCGCGGAGCCACCGCACGACCACCCGCCCCTCGTGGAACGGCAGCGTCACGGGGAAGTGGTAGACGTCGTGCACGCTCACGGGGATCCCGGCCGGCACCCGCGGGAACAGGTGCGCGAGGTACCAGCGCGCGAACCGCGCGGTGTGCGCGGCGTCGACGAAGAGGTAGCCGGCGTCCGCCGGCACCCGCCCGACCGTCTCCCGGACGTCCCCCTGCACGAACGTCCACCGGCCCTCGCCCAGTTCCGCTGGGACGTTCCGCCGCACGTTGTCGACGATGTCGAAGCTGTGCAGCCGCCCCGTCCCGTTGTCGCGCAGGGCGGACAGGATCCACGACGTCGACCACCCGTGGAACGTCCCCAGCTCGACCACCACCGCCGGCCGCACCGCCCGCAGCAGCAGGTAGGTGATCTCCGCCTCCAGGTCGTCCAGCTGCGGCGTCATCCGCCCGGCCAGCGCCTCCGCGAACTCCCGCTGCTGCTTCCCGACCGCCGCCAGGTCGTCCGCGTACTCCCGGTACAGCCCGACGACGTACGCCAGGTCGATCGGCTGCAACGGACCTCCTGCGGGACGGCTGACGAGCCACTGTAACCACCGGTCCCCACCCACTCGGCCGGGCGCGAGCCACCCCCACCCGGCCGCTACACTGAGCCCGCACCACTCGCCGCCTTAGCTCAGTCGGTTAGAGCGACGCACTCGTAATGCGTAGGTCTGGGGTTCGACTCCCCAAGGCGGCTCCACCACCTACCAGCGACAACGCTGGATTGCATGATCAGCCTCGGTCGAGCTGGTTGCGTTTCTGGTTGCAGTTACGCTCGGCGGGCGCGTCGAAGAAGAGCGGCCAGGACGGCCACGGTGTGGGTCTCCCAGCACCCGATCCAGTCGAGGACCTGGCGTTCGTAGTCGGTCACTCCACGAGCACCCCGCCGCGGTCGTTCAGCAGGCCGACATGCGTGATCGGCGGCAGCTTGGCAAGGGGGAGCGCAAGGAGCCCCACCCCGGCCTTGGCCATAGCCGACGCGTGTCGTTCGGTGCGCTGGTCCATCTCAGGCCACCTCCGCCGCGGGCCGCGGCTTGCTGCCGTGCCCGTTGCTGATCGGGCGGAGGCCGCCAGCCCGGTACCAGACCTGCACACCGGTCACCTGCCCCTCGCGGTTCCGCTTCTCCATCACCCCGATCTCGAAGTCGCTCATCTCCACCTGCGTGCCGGGCGCGAGGTTCTCGCCGGGTTCTTGTCGCTCACCAGCCCGACGTTGATCAGCTCGCGCTGCGACCGCCCGAACGCCGTGAACTCGGCCGCGATCTGCGCGGTCCACTTCGGCGTTCCCTCCTTGGTCACCTCCTGGCGGTACTGGTCGCCGAAGGCGGTCTTCGGCTCGACCGCGAGCAGCAGCAGCGAGTTGAAGGTCTTGCTCTGGTCCACCGTGAAGTTCTGGATCACCGGGTCTCCCGAGTCGATGTGTGCCGGAAAGTCCTCTAGAGGACCTCACTCTTAGACGGTAGCACGAATCACTCAGACAACTAGAGGAGTTGAGACGACGCGATACGACTGCAGCCGAATCGGCAGGTCAGCGAGCGGGAAAGTCGTACTCCAGGACGTAGGCGGGAGCGGCCTTCACGGTGTCGCAGACCTCGACCGCTCGCCCTGCTGTGTCGTAGGCGGTCCGCACGACGAGGAGGACCGGCGTGCCTGATGGGATCTGAAGCCGGCGCCGCTCCTCGACCGTCGGCATCCGCGCGGACACCTCCTCGGTGAAGTGCGCCAACTCGTGCCCCGCCTCTTCCAGGCGGGCGTAGATGCCGCCAGGCCGGTGTCCTGCTCGGCGATCGCCGTCCCATCTGCAAGATCCGCGGGGATATACGAGACTGCGCTCTCGACGGGCAGCCCCTCGGCCAGGTACCGCCGCGAGCGAATGACGACCTCACCGGGCTCGTCGAGCCCCAGCCGCTCGCGGACGGGCTGCGGAGCCGGCCCGCGACTCACCTGGATGTCGTCAACACTCGGCGCCACGCCGGCCTTCTCGGCCTCAGCGATGAAGGCTGCCTTGCCGGCGTCCCGGTGTCGACGTGCGAAGCGGTCGGAGGCGAGCCGCCGCACGGGAGCGGGCAACCGCACGAAGACGCCGCGCCCCTGCTCGGCTACGACTCGCCCCTCGGTGCGCAGCTCTTGAATCGCCTGCCGCGCCGTCATACGTGCGATGTCGTAGTGCCGCATCAGGTCCGCCTCGGAGGGCAGACGGTCGCCCGGCTCCAGCACGCCCCGCTCGATCGCGCCCCGCAGATGGTCGGCGATCTGCTTGTAGGGCGCGCGATCGTCGCTGCGGTCGAGGGACCCGAGCGACACAGCTTCTCCAGACGAGTAGGCAACTGCAGGTAGCGATAGCCTACGGGTGGAACACCAGTGAACGACAGCAACCGCGACAGATCGCGCGTGAGCGCGCAGATCAGCCATGACCAGCAGTGACGGGAGCGCCGGACCGTGGGGACCCCGAAGCACTCCGTGAGCGTCGCCGGGATCGTCGTCCGCGACGACGGCCGCATCCTCGTGATCCAGCGCCGCGACAACCACCACTGGGAACCCCCCGGTGGCGTGCTGGAACTGGACGAGACCTTCGAGGCTGGTGTCCGCCGCGAGGTACTGGAGGAGACCGGCGTCGAGGTCGAGGTCGAACGTCTCACCGGGGTGTACAAGAACCTGCCTCGCGGCATCGTGGCGATGGTCTTCCGTTGCCACCCAAAGAGCACCGCCGTCCCGAGTACCGACGAGGCCCGCGCCGTCGACTGGCTCACCGTCGACGAGATCACTGAGCAAATGGACCCTGCCTACGCGGTCCGCGTCACCGATGCCCTTCTCCCGGACGGTGTCGTCACTCGCGCTCACGACGGCACCAACCTCGTCCGCACTTGAGCCTGGCCGCCTCCGGCGGAGCCTTCGGCGACCAGGGCGCCGCCCTGGACCCGGCACCGCTCAGGAGGTCGGCCTCCCTCACGACGCACCCAAGGGCTACCAGAAGTGGCCGGCGGGGGCCTCGGTCGTTCGTCCGCCGGGCGCTCCACCCGAGGCCCCCGCCGGCGCTCCGGCTGGTAGGTGCGCGCCGCGAGGGAGGAGTAGGGCCCATCCAGAACTGTTCGAAGACCCTGACCTATTCATGCGCCACCTCGCAGTCGACGTATGCTCAGAAACTACATCAGCGGAGGGTAGATTGCACAAGTCGGGACAATCTTTGGGCCGAACTACCTGTAGCCCCGTGCGGATACTGCGGCGACTCGGCCCTACCAACTCGGGCAGGTATTGACGACGGATTCTTTGCAAGCCTGATCCGGAGGCACGGCAATAGTTGCAGAGCATCGAGTGCAGGAGTTCCACAGTATAGGCAATCGATCCCGATGCGAGCCCGTCACGACGATCGTCCGCTGTCTAGCGGCCGCATGCCCCGCGGCGACACCGGAGACGGTCTGCAGCCTGATCACGGCAACCCTCGCCGGCCCACCGGAGGCAGGGTCGTACCATGCGTCCCTGTACGTCACCGCCTCGCCGGCCTGCACCCTGTCTGGTCGGCTGCCCCCCGAGGAGCTACAGTCCAACTCATCATGGGAGCACCAGCCGAGGTCTCAGGCCGCCAGGTTCGGGTACAAGCCGATGCGTTGAAGGCGTTCGATCCGCAGGGCCTTGGCGTGTACCAGGCGGAGTTCAGAGAACTTATCGCCCTCATGGAGGGGAAGTCGCAGTCACAGATCGTCCGCGTGCTCGAGGCAGCGGCACGGCAGGCGGCCGGCGCAGCAGGCCGAGACGGGGCTGCATACCTTACGGCCGTGCTCGTCCTTCGAGATTACGTACTCGGTGGCTACTACCCCATGGTGGCAAACGGACGCTGCTAATCTTGCATCGATCTGGGAAAGCGACAGCATCCCGGAGGACTTGAAGAGGCTGGCTCTCCGTCGTCTATACGAGAACATGCGCGAGCGCGACCTCGTCGAGGACAAGGAGCGTCCACGCCTCACAGCCGTAATGAAGTCTCTCGACTCGAGCGGAGCATATAATCCGGCAGCGATTCTGCGACTGATTGACGCTGATGCCTTTGAGCCTGAACTAAGGCGCGTGGAAGACCTTCAGGGCCGGAACCTGTGGAAGGCGGCACGCGCAACGTGGTCCATGACCCCGGACCGTTCGGCACCGGGTCGGGAGGTGTCATTCCTTCTCAACGATAAACGGCACAGGACGACGCCAATCGGGATCATTCAATTCCGTAACGTAGTGCCTGAGATAAAGGCGCGGGACCAGTGGCTAGGTATCCTAATCGGATCGGATGGTGCAACTACCTCCCGCGGGTTCACTGCCGCGATCAAGCGCTCCGGCGACATCACGGGCGCGCTCGTAGCCACGATGACAACGCTCACCGCCCTCTTGCAGTCTGTCAACCCACAGGGAATTGAAGCGGCACTCGCCAGTCGCAGTGAATCAGACTTGCGGACCATCGCCAGTGGGAACCGAGAAGCGTTCAATTCGGCCCGGAAGCGTGGCGACAAAACTAATGCGGCTCAGCACCTAGCCATCTGCAAGAGGCCGAAACTGCCGCCGAGTTGTGTCGAGGCGCCACCGCCGTCCAACAAGCCATCCGCGCATCAGATCCACTCGAAGAACTCGCGGATCCGCAAGTCGCGGCAAGGGTGGAGACCGGCCTTCGCAAGATATGGCACTACCATATGGGCTTCGTCGCTATCGAACTTAGCATTTGTGGTGCTGCGCCACCATTCAACGGTCTGCGTGCGGGAAAGCTCATGGCCGCCCTCGCCGGTTCGTATGAGGCGCTGAACGAGTGGGGACAAGACAGGCCCCTCGGGCAGATCGCCCAACAAGTCTACCTACACGAGGTCAGGCAGCGCGTGCCCAATCCTGGGCCGCTTGTGATACTGACGTCCGGTCTGTATCCAGGCCATAGCGCACAGTACACTCGAGTGCGCTCCGGACATAGACGCTGGATAAAATATGGTGAGACTTCAGGATTTGGAAGCTTTCACATATCATCGGCTACGATGTCAGCAACCAGCCGGCTCAACAGCGAGTGGGACGGCTACCGACACATTACGCGCTCATTCGGGGAAGGATCCGGCGCGCGCTTTCGCGAGGTCGGGCGAGCCCTCGACAGGCTGAACCTTCCCGACCTCAGGAGGCACGACACTCGCCGACCGCTGTACGCGCTACCGCTGGTCACGGACGTTCCGGGGGTGCTGTTCGGTTGGTCGGACGAGAAGGTTGGGCTGCAGCCCACCGCTGCGGAACTCGCGACGCAGTGGAGGCAGCGCTGGGTTGAACCTAGGCTGGCAGACCTAGTCGAGCGAGCAGGGCGGACCGCGGATCTGGCTGAGACACTCCAGGTTGCCCAGCAGGGGAGCACGCTGCGCAGCTCCTGACGGGTCGGATACTGTTCACTGGAGGTTTGCAACAAGATCGTCTGCGAGAGGAACGGCCGACTCGTGCCTGCGTCGCTTAGCTCCGTCTTCGAACGCGGCGTTGTCTACGCCGACAAGTGGACTCCCGACGTCAGGGAGGCCCTGGATATTGCGGACCCGCTGACAGATAAGATCGTCAAAGCATTGCAAGATCGCCGAATAGTAATTATTAGCGGTAACGCTGGAGATGGAAAGTCTCACCTCGCGCAGCAGGCGCTCTCTCGACTTCCCAACCGCACGTGCATCGAAGTTACAAACGACACACAACTTGGGGCTGAGACTCCCCCCGAAGCGTCCTATTTGTCAGAGATGCCAGCGCACTCCTCGATGAAGCAATTATCAATGCTGTAAATGAGGCGCAGGTACGCAAGCGGGCACTTCTAATTACCATTAATGAAGGCCCATTGGCGAGCCTCGCGTCTCTGCCGCAGGGCGGCTTCTTTCGAGTCGCTAAGACTGTCGTCCATCAGCGGACCCAGGGGGAAACAGTCGAGGACCCGCCGGGTGCGCTGATCCTCAATCTGGCTGGAAGGCAGCTCGCCCGGTCCGAATTTGCGATCCGCGCGCTCGAGATGGTGCTTCAGCACGTAACCCCTTGCGCGACATGTGGTAAGAATAAGAACTGCCCTCGCGTGAGGGGTGCGGCGTTATTGCGCAAGTCCAAGCGCGCAAAGGAGCGTATTCCCCAACTATTGCAGCTACTTTCAGGCGCAGGCAATCACCTTACAGCCCGCGACCTCTGGGTGTTCTTTATCGATCTCTTCTTCGGCCACACATGTCCAATGGAAGCTAACAGCCAATACGTTGACGGCTTCTTCTGGATGAGACTCTTTGACGACGATACTCCCTTGTGTCGTGCGCTAAGCGCAGCCTTTGATCCTATAAAGATCCCGATGCCAGGTGTCGACGGAGCGCTTTGGCTCGGAAACTTTTCGAGTATCGCATTCGATGTTACCTACCTGGGCCGTCGCCGGTGGTCTCCCACCGCGATTCCGACTCCTTAGGGATGCTCCATTTTGCTTCTGCGAAACGGGCATACTTCCTATTCGGCAAGGACTCGACGTCTCCTCTGTCTTGAGTCAGCACAGTGCCGCCCCTCGCTATCAGAGCCTTCTGAGCACCGCAGTTGCTGACCCCAGGGCCGCTGCTCGACAAATCGTACATCTGCTAAACAAGTATCGGATCGCGTCGACGACTGAAACCGAGTTGTGGGTTTCACGCCATCATGGGATGGCAGCGCAACGCCGTCCTGCCGCTCTCGCCGCTGCCGCGAAGGCGTCAATTGAGGCTCTGAGATTGCGTATCCCCCACTCCGATGACAGTGAACGGCATTCCACATCTGGGTACTTCCCTGATCGTCTCCTACTGAGTTGGACGGATCGTAGCCCCACCTTCACGGTCGACTTCGCAACCTGGTTGCAGTTGCAGCGTCGCCGAACGCTGGCCGTTGACCGGAATCAAGAGATGCTCGACTTTGCGATCGACCTTTTCATGGCCCAAGCTCCGGTCAGCTCGACGGATGACCCAGAGATTCGAGTCTACGATCACCGCGACCGCGCCACATACCAGTTCAGGGTTAGACACGAAGATCGAGGTCTCGAGGTACTTTCGTGAAGTCAATAGTCGGGGTCAACCTCAGAGACTGGTACAACGATAACGTTGAGAGCCAGTTGGTCTTCAGCCCAACGTCCATATCGCCGCAGCCTGTCCATGTGCTGAACGGGTTCTTGCACCACTCGCTTACGGGCCGTCGACAGACAAGACTTGCGGCGGACTTCGTAGCAACCAAAGACGGAACATGGCAGGTGGGGCAGGAAGACCTGCGGGATCGAGCAAAAGGCAAACTAGATCTGCCAACGAGTGATAAGGAACTCGACCTGCTCAGACGAGCCGTATCGGCAATGGTTGCGACGGATCGTGCAGTCTTCTTGAACAACCATTCTTTCCAGGTGGCTCACGTTGGACTGACGTCAAGTGACTCCATCCACCTCGGGATCGGTACGCTGAGTGCAGGTCTAGTGCTCAATGACCCCGCCGCTTCGTCACTTCTGCAAGCGGGCGTGGAGAGACTGAAGATGCCGCAACCAAACCCTCATTGGGGACTTGAGCGTGCTTTGATTGATGACACTCAACTGTCCGGGTGGTCTCTCGCCGAACCGCCGCAGCCCGTTGAGTGGACTAGGCGCGACCCCACGTCTGCTCTCGCAGACGATCTAACAGCTCTTCTACGTCGATGCTTGGAACTGCTCTCCGCCGACTGTGACAGTCTACTCGCCGTTCAAACTCTAGCCAACGCCGCCACTTGGGTTGGCTTGCTGACCTATGCGCAATTGCCCCCATTGGCAGTGGGTGGAGAGCGCCGGGCGCTACTGTTGGAGTGTACACCGCCAGGCGAACTATCCTCTTTGCGCGAATCGTCGAGTGAGTCGCTGACGGCGGTCCACCTCGCGTTTGAACAATGGCTTGCGCACGAACTTCGCATTTTCGTAAATAAGGAGTTCGACGGCGATCCTGACGACGCGCAAGCCAAGTACTTCCTGAACACATGCGAGCCTTACTCGCTGTCGGGCGGCTCGCAGGCTGTCCTGTCGCACGCGGCCCAAGTCTATGACGGCTATCTCCGGAGCGAGGAGGACCGGGCGTCCGCGCTTGCGAACACGCTGAGGGATCTTCTCGTCGCCGGAATGGGGAACAAGCACAGGTCTTGGTTCCATGCGGTTGGAAGACACTGTGGGTTCATAGGCCCGCGGCGCGGACGACTGCCTCGTCTTCGCGCGGAGACGGCACTTCTGCCAGCGCTTGTGCTCGGTGGTATGCCGGATGAGCCCGTTGAGAGCCTATTGATGTCGGACTGGCTGCTGAACCTTGAGGACCGATTCGGGGTCGCTGTGGGTCCCGGGCCTCAGCTCGCAGCCTACATCCACGCGCCTCGGAAGAAGACCTAGAACAGAACCAGGCTGAACTCTCACGCCTTCTGGCCGCGGTCGGTCTAGCGCGCCGCTACTCAGACGGTGTGACAGAGGTACTTGATCCGCGAACTCTGTGGGTGAGGAAATGACGGCGAAGAGTGTACAGACACGGCTAGCCGAAGCAATCACGACGACTATTCTGCACCGCCTCCGATCTAACTTGGCGTATCTGCGCATCCCGGAGCTTTCAACGCCGTTCCCGATCCACGAAGTGCTAGAGCAATTGGCGGGCCATGATCTTCGCGCCCGCGCGGCCGTTTTCGTCGAGAATGACCGAGAATTCGTGCCAGGGCCTATTGAGATCACTCGCGACGTCCATACTGCGATAGCGTGGCGTGATGATCCGGAGTCGGAGCTCCCGCTTCTCATTTTTGGTGATCTTGAGCGGAATAGAGCGGCGGGCCTCCTGAACGTTCGAGTTTTGCGGGCTACCGAGGTGCGAGCGACACTCTTCGGTAGAACAATTGAGCAGGTGCAAGAGATGGCGTTGCCTGTTCCGCTCGGACGCCTATTAGGAAATCTTCGTGACGACAGCCGGGCAGATCTCATTGACTGCGCCGACTATTGCAACGCACTTGAGTCTGCGGGCGCGGAGATGCCGGACTTTGCGAGAACTGAGCTTTGGCGAATCGGCCTGTTGCCAGACGCCGGCGTCCTGGACATTGATCGTGGCCGACTTGCAGACAATGCCGCGCTGGTCACGCAATTACGAAGCAGCGATGCGGCTACGGTTCAGCGGCTTCTTGTGAAGCTGTTCGACTCGACCGATTTCGCAGCTGTGCGAGCCTACGCGAGGTCACCACGCAATGAGAGACTCGCGAAACTGGACTACGAGACCATCCGGTCGGCTTTCCGATCTGTAAGCAAGAAGCAGGGTAAGAAGAAGTCTAGCCCTAAGAGCGAGTACACCGCGCCATCGTTGTTGTCCCTCGTGCAGGATTCATCCTTCTCAGAGGACGACTTCCTGAGGCAACTTTCGGATAACTCTGGAACGCAGTCAGAGGCCGCGCAAGAGGGGACCATCACTATCGCGGGGTCAGCCGTGCCGTGGGAATCGGCACCGGTGGACAACTTCGCTGAGTGGCTCTCGCCGGGCGGGGTCGACCACTACGCGGAGGTCGCCGGTTCGACGGTAGATCTCCAGGCCGCGGCCCGACAAACGAGTGAAGAGAGCGTTCGAGAGAGCGCCTGGGTCGATCTGGCTGAGGCTCTTCGGATCCTAAAGACGTTGGAAGGGCGTCTTACGGAACCGCTCAAGACCAGTGCTGCGGCTGCCTGCGAGAGACTGCTAGAGAAGCGCGCTGCCCTACTGCCTTATCTCGGACACCTTCCTCACGAGGGGGTTCGACTCTTCGCGACTTCAGAGCGGTTGCGGACCCAGGCTGACGAACTTATTGATACCTGGGTTGAGTTGTGGGCAGGCTTAAGTGAACTTCACTCATCTCTAGACGCGGCAGATAGAGAGTATGTTACCCAAGTCGGACAAGTTCTCGCAGCGTCCGACATACGGGTCGCGGTATCTGGTGATTCAGTTACTGCGCATCTGTTGCCCCTACACCCGATCGTCGTTGAGCCACGGGTCGCCGCAGCAAAGGTAATTCGTGCGAGCGCTAATGAGATTGATGATGATTTCGTTGAGCTCCTCATTTCGGCAGTCGATCCCGGCATGCCTGGAATTTCGGTTAACGTTGGCGACAGTAAGCGTGCGCTTAGCTACTCGGGTAATAACAACCACCTGCCAATCTATGAGACTCGCCCGCGGCAGGCAGAGGGCAGCGAGGTTGGCCGAACTGTTCAGCAACTGATTGAACGGTTCATCAATGTTCACCCATACACGCAGTTGAGCCTCTCGATCGCCCTGGTGGGGATTTCTCCGCGGTTGGCGAAGTCATTGATCAAATGGCTCGGCGGATCGCGAAGTGAGCGGGTGCGCTTGGATCTGTTTACAGCATCTCGTGATGTTGAGGAGATGCAGGAGTATGTCGACGAGGCCGTCGAGGAGTTGGCGAGCACCGAGGCTGATCCCGACAGGTTCCAACTCCAAGTCCATGACGGAGATGAAATCGCGAGCCTTCCACGCCGGCTTGTTGCGGAGAAAATCCGCCCTCATCTGGTAGTGGCGTTCAATGTAGGTGATTCAAGTCCAGGCAAGTTCACGTCCAAGTTCGCGGCCCCGTTGCAGGGCTCGGTGATCACGCAGTGGTCATTCAACGTCAATCCTATTAGCTCGAGGCCAGTCATCCGCCCTTCGAGTGGCAGCGGCCGCCTAATTGAGGCTGCTGACATGCAGCAAGACCTGACAGGTCTTGGTCCACCAACTCAGGAGCGGTCCCCGCTGTTGGCGGAGAGCGTTGTGTCGGCGTTAGCCGAGCTGGGTACCTTGTCCACGTGGGTCGCATTATGCGAGGGCGCCTCGCCTTTAGCTGCTCCGTCCCAGATTGCGGAGTTGCGACTTCTCGGCCGCCTGATCGCAGGGACGCACGTGGCGTACGTCTACTCCAGCAACACTCGGATGCTCTTGGAGCCGGTCCTCACTTATTTGCAGCAGAGTACCTGGATCCATCCTGAGCAGAGTGAATTGCAGGACTTCTTGCTGAAGACGGTCAGGATGGCACTGCCTGAAGGTCTTCTGGGATTCTTCAAGGCCCGCGGGGCTTATCGAGTAGTTCGGTCCTAGGGCGTCTAGGCCTGGCTGCTGTACTTGCGTATCTGCAGGAGGAATCTGCGGAGGAGGAGCGTTCGCTGGTCGTGAGCCTGGACACCGAATCGGCGCGCCAGTGGCTGAACCTCCGTGAGGGTCCAGATCGGCGCGCTGATCTCCTCACTTTGACATGGTCTGGGTCCGAAGTCGTGGTTACGGCGGCTGAGGTTAAGTCCCGCACAGACGCGCTCAACTGGGCAGAAGGATCGCAACCGGAAGCGGTATCGGAAGCCCTTGAGCAGGTCAATGAGATGGCGAAGGTGCTTCGGAAGATCTTCGGTATCGATCCGGATGACCCTCTGACCCCGTCTCGGCGGGAGATACTCAAACGGCAGGTCTTCCTCGAGGCTTTGCAACAGTGGGACTCTGTCCGAGTTGACGCGCCAGCTGAATATGAAGCAAGGGTCCGAGCCCTCAACAAGTTGTTCGAGGCGCCTACAAAGGTTACTGTCAAGTCGCGGATCTTTGTGGTTGGGACGAATGAGCCTGCGGACGCGGTTTCACGTGTCGCGACAGATGGCCGGACGCCTGTACTGACTCTTGGTGTTCCCTGGCTGAAGAGGGCCCTGCAGTCCAAGGCCGGTGGGCATGTCGAACTCGACGCTAGTCTCCTCGATGAGTTCCAGGGCTTGATGGAGTTGAGCGCTGGGTCGGGAGATGGCGATGGGATGCCAGCAGCGGGAGGGTCCGCGAAGGCTGAAGGATCTACCGATCCCGCTGCTACGGACAATGGTAGTGACAGTGGCACAGGCGACAGCGGCTCTCCTGGTAATGATCATGAGAGGACCCCTACTGCAGTTAACACCAGAGATGAAGCAACAGAGGATCTCGCGTCTATCGCCGAAGAAGAGCTGGAGCATGGCGAGCCTCTCAATGAGTGGGCGGCGAAAGTTCGAGATTCTCTCATCGCTCGAAATGCGCCGCTGCGGGAGATTGACGTTGATCGTGCCACAGTAGGCCCATCGGTCGTTCAGATTCCGATCCGCTTGGCCCGCGGTGCTCGCTTGTCCACGCTGCAGTCGCAGGAGGGCGATATCGCTCGCGAATTGGGGACTAGTAGCGTCCGCATCTCCAACTGGCCTCAGGAACCCGGTTACGCGTGTGTTGAACTTCCCCGGAGTTCTCGACACATTGGTGACGTATCGATGGTGGCGGGAATTCGTGAGGCGGTGGGCTCAGTAAGGATCGCTCTTGGTGCGCAGTTAGACTACAAGCCGTTTATTGTCGGTCTTGATGAACTCCCGCACCTACTCGTGGCGGGGACAACTGGTAGCGGCAAGAGCGTCTTCTTGCGCTCGATCCTTTGGCAGTTGACCTATTTCTATACTGCCGAGGAATTAGATGTTGTAATAATCGATGCGAAGGGTATGTCTGACTACATCGACTTCCGTAAGGCTCCGCACTTGAAATCGTCGTCCGACTATCATTCAGGTGTCGAAGGGGCTGTCGATTTGCTCGCCGAGATTGTGGACGACCGGCTTCCTGCACGGCGTAAAGTGTTCAACGCCTATGCCGCGGATGCAATTGAGCGTGATGATCCGGCCCAGATCACCAATGTCCAGGACATGCTTCGCGATGCGTCAGCGAGAGGACTGCAAGCGCCACTCCGTCCGCTCGTAGTATTGATTGACGAGTTCGCGGAACTGGTGATGGCAACGGCCGATCGCAAGCGTTTCGAGACGCTAGTGACCCGCTTCAATCAGGTAGCGAGAGCTATTGGGGGCCATCTCGTCGCGGCTACGCAGCGTCCGTCTACAGATGTGGTAACAGGAGTAATGAAGAGCAACTTCGCGCGATTGGCTCTCAGGGTTCAGTCAGCGGTCGACTCTCGCGTCATTCTTGATGAGGGTGGCGCTCAGTCGCTCCTGGGTAAGGGCGACCTACTTTTCCGGTCGCCCGATCAAGGTATCGTGCGCCTGCAAGGGTATAACGCTGCCGGACCATATCGGTTCTGAGGTCAAGCGAGTTCCATAGTGGGAGACTGCCTTGCTTATCTGTTCGGCGAACGACGCGCCGTCGTTGAGGCAAAGAAAGCCGCGGCTGTGGGGAAAGAGTTGCTTACTAACACTGGCCTTACGATAGCTGGTGCGGCCGTTCGATTGACTAACTCGCTTCACAGTGACTTGCCTCGTGAGGCCCTTCGCTCGGTACCAGCGGCGGGCAATGCGGCCCAAGGCTAAGCCAATGGGTGGCGCGACTTGACGAGTTGCTGTTAGGCGGTCGAGGCGACGGTAACCCCAGAAGCGGCCCGCAGTGCCCCGTTTAATGGCCCGGCCGTTCTGCTTACCGCAGGATGGACACACGTCGAGGTCCTGGCGGTACTCCTCGGCGCAGGTGGTGCAGGTGAGCGCGGTGTCAAGCCACTCCGGCGGAACCCGGTGCTGGTAGTCCTTGCCCGTTGCGGCGGCGCCGTACTTTGCGAAGTAGATCGACACGCGGCGTGGATCGGTGAGCTTTAAGCCCTGCGCATAGTTGACCCCGGTCCCGGCGAGCAGGTGCTTCCGGCGCTCCTCAGGGTGCGGGTGGCGACAATCTCAGCCCAGACGATCGAGAGCCAGCGCTTGAAGTCGACGCGGATCTGCTGGCCGGTCTCTGGGTCGGAGACTGTGATCATCCGCGTCGGCGGGGTGGTCGAGATGTGGAAGTGGACGGCGCCGCGGCCCTGGAACTCCTTCTTCCACGGCCCGCGGAGCGGCTCGCCCCAGGCCCGCGCGTACCGCTTGCAGAGTGACTGAAAGTGGCCCATCGCCACATCAGCGGAGGGTGCGACGGTGAGCCAGTCTCCTGGGTACGTGAGGGTCAGCATCGCTGGCAGCCGGCCGGTGCGGTCCTCGGTCTTGAAGCGGTCCGAGCGGCAGCGCGGGCAGCGGTCGAGGTCGGCGTCGAACTCAGCACGGCAGCTGGAGCAGATGTGGAACCGGCCGTAGAGCTTCGTGTAATCGAGGTCAGACAGGCGCTCGACTAGCCGCGCTCGGGAGCGTCGGGTCCAGCCGGTAATGGTGCCGCGGGTCGGCTGTGGGTCCGGGATGTCGCCGTCCCAAGTCGCGGCCACGTCGATCTGCTTCCGACGGCGCTCAGTGGCTCGCTCGTGCGTCCGCTCGGCACGCGCGTAGTTCCGGGTGCGCACCTTGAACGCGCCGGGACTTACGACGATCTCCCAGCGCGGGCCCTCACCGAGGTCTCCCGGCTCCGGCTTGATGTGCGGGATGAGGTCGGCCGCGTGCTGCACGAGCTCCGGGCTCGGGAACGACGGCTTCCACAGCGGCTCCGGCTCGCCGGTACGGTCCGGTCGTTCTTCCTCGCGGACAGATATGGCACATGGGACAAGCCCAGCCGGCCGCCGGGCTCGGCCTGAGCATGGCCACCCCGATGCCGTCGCTCGGCCTGCCCGGTGCGCCAGCCTCCGGCGCGCACCGTGCGGCCGGCGCCGCCAGGGGTGGCCGACGCCAGTCCGGCGAGGCGGCCCGGCAGAACGGTCCCGTGCAATCTGTCGCGGGAAGACGTCGACTGCATCGCCGAGGGGACCGGTGTGACCGTGAACCGAGCAGGATTGAGCGCCGAGGCGGCCTCGTCCTCGGCACGGCGCGCGGGAATGCGGTCAGTCATGAGGAGCCTTCCGGATGAAGGCTCGACCGAGGAGCGCGCCTCGTCCGGCGCGCTCAGAACATGATCAGCGTGGTTGCACTCGTGGTTGCAGTTGCTCGCCGTCTACGCCGGTCTGCACGGGTGTCGTCACGGGGCCGACCAGCACGTCCGGACCCGCGCAGACGGGCCCGGACGGCGGGCTAGAGGCCGGGAGCCGGCTCGTAATGCGTAGGTCTGGGGTTCGACTCCCCAAGGCGGCTCCATATAAGGCCCTGGTAGGACGCCTGTCGTCGGCGCCCACCCGCTGGGTGATCGGCCGCTGACGTGCGAATCCTGGTCGGTCAGGACCTCCCGGTCTCGCGTTCTTGGTACTCGCGCGGTGAGAGGCCGTGGAAGCGGGTGAAGGCGGAGCTGAAGGTCGGTAGGTGGGCGTACCCGAGACGGCGGGCGACGGCGCTGGGTTTGGCGACACCGGCGAGCATGTCTCGGGCGATGCGCATGCGGGCGGCGTAGCACCACCGGGCGAAGCTCATACCGGTCTGTTCGCGGAAGGCCCGGTGGATGTCGGCGGGCACGTCGAGCCCTGACCCGCCGGAAGTACCGATGCGGCGCAAGTAGTACATGGCGGCTCCCCGTGCCCGGGCGTCGGTCGGCATCGGCAGCGACAGCGCTCGCTGCGCGGCGACCTGGTCGGCGAACAGATCGAGGATGTGGCTGGGGTTGTAGTCGTCCGGCCGCACCGGGGTGCGTGCACTGATGGAGCAGAACATCAGGTAGTCGTCCCAGTCGGGCGAGAACTGGACCTGCAACGGCTCGGTCAGCCCCAGCTCGCCGGCGTCGGCGTCCCCGATCGGCAGCGAGATCGAGTCCTGACGCACACCCGTGACGTGCTTCACACCCGCCGGAATCCAGGTCGCGACGCCCCTGCCCCACTCGTAACGACGATCGCCGACGTCCAGGTATCCGCTGCCGCGGTACGCCCAGCAGAGCACGTGGGAGTTGTTGGTGTGCGAGGTCGTGCGAGTCGCTGGGAGCAACCCGGGTGCATCGGGCGCGACCCGGCCTTCCCGCACCATCGTCACGAGGTCACCGGCCTGACGCGCGGCAGTCGCGCGCCGCGAGTGGTCACCGATGGCGTGGTGCGCGGAGAGCGTCCGGCTGAACTCGTGGGGAGTCGACCCGAACTGCTGCCGGAACGCGCGCGTGAATCCGCTGCGGCTGGCGAAGCCCACCCGCGCGGCAACCTGGTCGACGCCGAACCCGGCGACCAGGAACTCGACAGCCGCGCTCAACCGGCAGCGCAGCCGCCACTGCTCGAAGGTCAGCCCGGTGTCCGCGCGGAAGTCGCGGAGCAGGGTGCGCGGGCTGGACAGCACCCGTGCCGCCCAGTCGGCGACGGTGAGGTCGAGCGCGGGATTCCGAAGCAGTTCGTCGGCCACTTCCCGGGCCCCGCCGGCTCTCGGCATGACCGGCGGATCGACCACGTACGCCTGGTTGTCCGCCCTTCGCGCAGCAGGCGGTCGCCGACCGGGGCCGCGAAGAAGATCGACGAGCGCGTCCTGGGAGTACCCGTGACCGGTCAGCGGCGTGACCATGAGGTTGAAGTGCTGGATCAGCCAGTCCTGCCAGCCATCGGGAACCACGAACCGCCTCGGCTCGGACAAGGTCCCGGCTGCGATGCTCGGATGTGTCAGCAGCGGGAAGGCGACCGTGCCCGGCTTGGTGACGACCGTCCAGCAGCTGCCGGGGTTCGCCGGAATCCAGACGCCCTCGCCTTCGGCGAGCCGGAACTCCGGACTGTCCTCCATCCGGACGCACGCCGAGCCCGTACGGACCCAGAGCAGGAGATGCTCGGGCTGGTCCCATGAGCCGCTCGACCGCACCCGGGGGACCGGCGGCGGTCGGCTCGCACCCGGCGGTGGTGAATCCACGCCCATCACGTCCTAACCATATGGCGATCTGCGCACACCACGGCAAGTAAGGATTGCCTAACGTCACAGCATGCCGAAGACCTCGCGCCGGATCAGCGTGCACCCGTTGACCTTGCGAGAGGTCGAGGTCGTGCGTGTGCTGGACGTGACGCCGGGGATGCGGCGGATCACGTTGGCAGGTGCGCAGCTGGGTGAGTTCACCTCGGCGAACGGCTTCGCCCGGCCGGCGTTCGACTCAACGGGCTTCGACGACCACATCCGGCTGGTGTTCCCCTACCCCGGCGAGGCCGAGCCGGTGCTGCCGGTGCAGCAGGAGAAGGGCCTGGACCTGCCGAGAGATCCGCGGCCGTTGTCGAGGATCTACACCGTACGTCGCTGGGAGCCCGGGACCGGCGAGCTGGACGTCGACATCGTCAAGCACGGCATCGGCGTCGGCACCACCTGGGCGTACCGCGCCCAGGTCGGCGATCGCGTCCACTTCTTCGGCCCGGGCTCGTCGCAGACGCTCCCGCAGGATGCGGACTGGCTGCTGCTCGCCGGAGACGACACCACGATCCCGGCGATCGGCCGCCTGCTCGACGAGCTGCCCGAGGGCGCGAGGGCGCAGGTGTTCATCGAGGTTGCCGAGTCCGAACACCGCCAGGAGCTGCGTGAGCTGCCCGGCGTCGAGGTGACCTGGCTCGTGCGCGACGGAGCCGACGCCGGCGCGACCACCTGCCTGGTGGATGCGGTCCGGAACTGCGGCTGGTGGGAAGGCAGGCCGTTCGTGTGGCTCGCCGGGGAACAGGCGACGGTGCGGGACATCCGGCGCCACCTGGTGGAGGCCCGAGGGGTGCCCAAGGAGGACATCGAGTTCGCGGGGTACTGGCGTCGCGGCGAGGTCGTCGCGCTGGAGACCGACGGTGCGGTGCCCGACCCCGAGAAGACGAGGACCCCGTTCGAGAAGCTCCACGATCTGACCGAGCTGATCGCACCGATCGCCATCCGCACCGCCGTCGAGCTGGGCGTTCCCGAGCTGATCTCCCGCGGCGTCACCGGCGTCGCGGACCTGGCCGTCAAGGCGGACACCGATGAGCGGGCGCTGGGCAAGCTGCTGCGCTACCTGCACACCCTGGACGTCCTGACCGAGACCACACCGGGCCACTACGGCCTGACGCCGGTGGGTGAGGTGCTGACCGTCGAGTTCGTGGCCAACGCGCTGCACTCCGCCGGTGTGACGGGGCGCGAGATGCTCGGCATCCACGGGCTCACCGAGTCGATCCGCACCGGCCGGGCGTCCTACGCCTCGGTCACCGGCCAGACCTTCGCCGAGGTGCGAGCCGAACAGGACTACGAGGATCGCTACCTCGAACGCCTCGCCCTGTTCCAGGCCGCGCTGGCGGAGCCGATCGCCAAGTCCGACCTGCTCGCCGGCGTCCGGCACCTGGTGCTGCACTCCGGCGGCGCCGGCGCGCAGGCCCGCGAGTTCGTCGCCGCCCACCCCGACCTGCGGATCACGATCTGCGCGCTGCCCGCACAGGCCGACTGGCTGCGCCGCGACCTGCCCGCCACCATCCCCGACGAGCAGCAGCGCGCCCGGGTCGACGTGGTCGAACAGTCCGTCTTCGAACCCGGCCCCGCTGCCGACGGCGTGTTCGTCATCCGCGCGTCAAGACCCTGGCCGACGCCGATGCCGCCCATGCCCTGCGCCGAGCAGCCGAGAACCTCCTCCCCGGCGGCCGGGTCCTGCTGGTCGAAGAGCTCTTCGACGTCGACGACCTCGACGAACACGACGGCGAAGCCGACCTGCTCGCTCTCACCGTGCACGGCTCCGGGCTCCGCACCGCCGCCGAGCTCGACGCCGTCATCACCCGAGCCGGCCTCGCCCGCAGCGCGACACACACCGTCGGCTGGGGCACCACCGTCCACGAACTGGCGCGGCTCGACACCCCCTGATCACCTCCCCCGAACGAAGAAGAGAAGACATGAACCCTCTGAGACTGGCCACCGCCCTGTTGGGCACGGCGCTCGTCCTCACCGCGTGCGGCAGCGCCGGCACCGAGGAGCCCGCCGGCACGGTCGCCGAGACCCGCACCGTGCAGGCCGACAACGGCGCGATCGAGGTCCCCGCCGACCCCCAGCGCGTGGCCACGATCGGCAACACGACCCTGCCGTTCATCGACCTCGGCGGGAAACCGATCGGCGTCACGGCGGAGTCGGATTCCGACGTCGAGCGGTTGCCCGATGACCAGCGGGCGACGTACGCGTCGGCCACGATTCTCGCGGCCAGCGCCGACGAGGTCGATATGGAACAACTCGCCGGCCTGACGCCGGACCTCATCCTGGTCCAGATACCCGACTCCGAGTTCGAGGTGATCGAGCAGCAGCTGACGGCGATCGCCCCGACCGTGTTCTACGGGCTCGACACCGAGTGGAAGGCCCTCGCCGACGGAGTCGCTGAGGCCGGCAACACCACGGATGCGCTGAGCGGGCAGAAGGCGGAGTTCGAGGAGCGCGTGACCGCGATCCAGGAGAAGTACCGCGAGCTCATCGACGGCACCTCGTTCGTCGACGTCATTCGCTGGTCGTCGTCCGATCCCGGGACGTTCGCCATCGCCGACATCGGTTGCTCCGAGATCGCCAGGGACGAGGTCGGCATGAACTTCCCCGAGGCGGCCGCCGGCGCCGAGCCCCTGGCCTGGACGTCCTTGCCGTTCGAGCAGATCGGTGAGCTGTCGAGGTACGACGTGATCACCTACCCCGTCGACGTCGAGGGCAACCCGACGGAGCCGTTCGTGCCGGTGGTCGAGACCAACACCTGGCAGGCGCTGCCCGCCGTGAGCTCCGGTCGCGCGCTCGGCGTCTTCTGCCCCGGCAACAACTCCTACGGGTCCGTCATCCGCTACCTGGACTCGCTCGACAGCGCACTGGCGACCCTCCCGGCCGGGGTGTGACAGCCCTCGCCCTGCGGCAGGACGGTCCGGGCACCGTGCGTGTGCCCGGACCGCGTCGTCGTCTGCTCGGTCTGGTCGTCGCGCTGGTGGTGCTGGTCGTCCTGCTGGTGCTGAGCGTCATGATCGGATCGACGGCGATCGCGCCGTCGGTGGTGTGGGATGCGCTGTTCCACCTGAGCGATGGAAGCATCGACCAGTTCGCGATCCGTGACTACCGGCTGCCGCGCACGATCGTGGGTCTTGTCGTCGGCGTCGCGCTCGGCCTGTCGGGCGCGTTGATCCAAGCGCTCACCCGCAACCCCTTGGCCGATCCGGGCATCCTGGGCGTCCATGCCGGTGCGTCCTTCGCGGTGACGGTCGCCGTGGGCGTGCTCGGCGTCCGTGACGTCCAGGGCTACATGTGGTTCGCGTTCGCCGGGGCGCTGATCGTCACGCTCGTGCTGCTCGCCATCGGGTCGACGCGGCAGGGCTCCTCACCGGTGGTCATGGTGCTCGCCGGGCTCTGCGTCGGCGCGGTGCTCGGGGGCGCCCGGGACGCGCTCCAACTGACCAACCCGGACGCGTTCGACGCGCTGCGCTCCTGGAACGCCGGTTCGATCGTGGGCCGCCCGCTCGAGGTGGTGTGGCCGATCCTGCCGTGCTTCGCGGTGGCGCTCGTGCTGGCCTTCGCGGTGACGGGTCCGCTCAACGCCATGGCCATGGGAGACGAGCTGGCGGTCGCCCAGGGCGTCCGCCTGGCGCGCACCCGCGTCCTCGCGATCATCGCGCTCACCCTGCTCGCCGGAGGTGCGACGGCCATCGCCGGACCGATCGTGTTCCTCGGGCTCATGGTGCCGCACGTGGCCCGCTGGATCGTCGGCCCGCACCAGCGCTGGATCTTCGCCTACAGCGCGGTGCTGGGGCCCGGCCTGCTGCTGATCTCCGACATCCTCGGCCGGGTCGTGCTGCGGCCCGGCGAGATCCAGGTCGGGGTCGTCACCGCCTTCGTCGGCGCCCCCGTGCTCATCGCGCTGGTGCGGCGGAAGAAGGCGAGCGGACTGTGAGCACGGGCGTGTCGTCACGGTCGGCTCGCACGCGCTCGGCGGGCGGGGCGTCCGGGGAGCGGGTGGACTTCGGACGGCGGGTGCTGACCGTGCGGGGCCGGCGGGTCGCGATGCGGTTCGACCGGCGCTCGGTCGTCGTCTGCGCGGTTCTCGCGCTCGCGGTCACCGGCATGGCGCTGCTCGCGCTGATGACCGGCTCCTACCTGCTCAGCCCCGGGCAGGTGGTCTCCGCGCTGGCCGGCGGGCAGACCGGGCTGGTGCACGAGATCGTGGTCGAGTGGCGGCTGCCGCGGGTGACCGCGGCGCTGGTGTTCGGGGCCGCGTTGGGGGTGAGCGGGGCGGTCTTCCAGTCGATGTTGCGCAACCCGCTCGCCGACCCCGGCATCATCGGGTTCTCCCAGGGCTCCTACACCGGCGCGCTGATCGTGATCCTGGTCGTCAACGGCACCTACTGGCAGCTGGTCGGTGGAGCGTTGCTGGGCGGCATGGCCACTGCTCTCGTCGTGTACCTGCTCGCTTTCGGCGGGGGTGCAGGGTTTCCGGCTGATCATCGTCGGCATCGGCGTCTCGTTCATGCTGGACTCGCTGAACACCTGGCTGATCCACGTGGCCGACCTGGACCAGGCGCTGGCCGCGGCGGCCTGGGGCGCCGGGTCGCTCAACGGCGTGTCCTGGGACCAAGTGGTCATCGGCAGCGCGTGCATTCTCGTGTTCCTGCTGCTGGCGGCGACGATGAGCCGGCCGATGCGACAGCTGGAGCTGGGTGACGACGCGGCCGCCGCTCAGGGGGTGCGGGTCTCCCCGATCCGCCTGGGCCTGATCGTGGTGGGTGTGGCGCTGACGGCGACGGTCACGGCCGCGTCGGGGCCGATCGCGTTCATCTCCCTGGTCGCGCCGCAGATCGCCCGTCGGCTCGCCCGTACCGCGGGGATCACCCTCGCACCCGCCGCCGTCGTGGGCGCGCTGCTGTGCCTGTCGGCGGACTACATCGCCCAGCACATCGCACCCACTCCGCTGCCGGTGGGGATCATCACCGTGATGCTCGGCGGCGGCTACCTCGGTTGGCTGCTGTTCACCGAAGCCAGGAGACGCCTGTGACGCCCACACCAGCGTGGTCATGTCTGCTCCGCCTCGGGACGGCGCACGCCTGCACGTGGAGTCGGCGACGATCGGCTACGACAAGCGCGTCATCTCCCACGAGCTGTCGGTGGCGATCCCCGACGAGTCGTTCACGGTCATCGTCGGCCCGAACGCGTGCGGCAAGTCCACCCTGCTGCGCGGACTGTCGCGGCTGCTGAGACCGTCGGCCGGGCAGGTCGTTCTCGACGGCGCCGACATCAGCTCCTTCAAGACCAAGGAGGTGGCGCGGCGGGTCGGGCTGCTGCCGCAGGCCTCGATCGCCCCGGATGGGATCACCGTGGCCGACCTGGTCGCCCGGGGCCGGTACCCGCATCAGGGGTTCATCCGGCAGTGGACCGAGGCCGACGAGCAGGCCGTGCTCAAGGCGATGCACCAGCCGCGGTCACCGACCTGTCCAGCCGCCAGGTGGACGAGCTGTCGGGTGGTCAGCGGCAGCGGGTGTGGGTGGCGATGGCGCTCGCGCAGCACACCGACATCATGTTGCTGGACGAGCCGACCACGTTCCTCGACATCGCCCACCAGATCGAGCTGATGGAGCTGTTCACCGACCTGAACCAGGTCGGCCACACCCTGGTCGCCGTGCTGCACGACCTGAACCACGCCGCCCGCTACGGCACGCACCTGATCGCCATGAAGGACGGCGCCGTGGTCGCGGTGGGGACGCCGTCGGAGATCGTGACCGCCGAGCTCGTCGAGGAGGTCTTCGGGCTGCGCTGCCTCGTCGTCCCCGACCCGGTGACCGGCACACCACACGTGGTGCCGGTGGGCAGGGACCGGACCTCGGGACAGCCGTGACGGGCATGCAGGATGCCGGGTCGGCGGGGCCGGGTCGCGGGTTCTGACGCCCTGGCTGCCGGGGCTGGGGCGGGCACCCGCCGAGCAGCCCGCGGTACGGCCGTTCGCCGTCGGGCCGGAGGTGACCGCCGGTCGGTTCGTGCTGCGCGTGATCGGATCGGTGAAGCGGACCACCATCCGGCGATGCTGCTGGCGATCGTGTGGCAGGTGGGTGAGTCGGCGGTCCCGGTGGTGATGGGCGTCGCGATCGACCGGGCACTCGCCACCGGCGACGCGGGGCAACTGGGGCTGTGGCTCGGTGTGCTGATCGCGCTGTACGTCGCGTTGACGGCGGCGGCCGGGCTCTCGCTGCGGCTGACCGTCTCCTCGGTGCAGTCGTTGCAGCATCGGCTGAGGGCCACCCTCTCCGCCCGGGTACTGCATCCCGTCGGCCCAGATTCCCTCAGCGGAGCCACGCGAGCACCGAACGGCGATGTCGTGTCGGTCATGACCAACGACGTCGGACGCTGTCCAACGGGGCGCTCCTCGCGATCATGCCGATGGCGAGGATCGCCGCCATCGGGTTCATCGCCGCCTCGCTGCTGGTGACGCACTGGCTGCTCGGACTCGTGGTGCTGGTCGGGGCGCCGGTCGCGGTCTGGCTGATGGGTGTGATCAGCGAGCGACTGTCCCGGGACACCCGCGAGTACCAGACCCTTCTCGCCGCCACGGTAGGACAGGCGACCGATCTGGTCACCGGCTACCGGGTGATCAAGGGTGTGCGCGCCGAGGCCGAGGCCACCACGCGCTACCGGCAGGCCAGCAGGGAGGCCCTCCTCGGCGCGCACCGCAACGCCGGGCTGCTCGGGCGGTTCCTCATGGGTTCGGGCGTCGTCAACGGCGTGTTCGTCGTCGCGGTGACCGGACTGGCGGGCTGGTTCGCCGTGAGCGGGCAGCTGAGCGTCGGCGGGCTGATCGCCGCCGTCGGCCTGGCGCAGGCGCTGCTGCCCCAGATGGAGGCGATCGCGAGCCTCTCCATCCCCAACCTCGCCGGCTCCCGCGCCTCCTCCGCACGCCTGCTCGACGTGCTGCGGGGCGCCGACGGGCCGGTGCCGACCGATGGGAGTCGACCCCCGGCGTCCGTGTCGGCGGTGCCCACGCTGGACGTGGTCGGCGGGGGCGTGCGTGTCCAGGTCGAGCCCGGTGAGCTCGTCGGGGTGCGCGCCGACGACCCGACCGCCGCACGCATCGCCGAGGCGCTGCTGAGCCCGGACGGGGACCGGGACATCGAGGTACGGCTCGACGGACTCGCGGCACACGAGCTGAGCCCGGCCGAGTACCGCTCCCGGGTCACCGTCGCGCCGCACCGGGCCACGCTGTTCTCCGGCACGATCCGCGACAACCTCACCACTCCCACGAGCCTGCCCGAGCGGCTGGACGCCGCGCTGCGCGCCGCGGCCTGCGACGACTTCGCCGCCGACCTCGACGACCCGGTCGGCGAGAACGGCAACCGCCTCTCCGGCGGCCAGCGCCAACGGGTCGCGCTCGCGCGGGCCCTGGCGACCGGTGCGCCGGTACTCGTGTTGCACGATCCGACCACCGCGGTCGACTCGGTGACCGAGCAGGCGATCGCAGGGAGGCTGAGCGCCATCCGTACCGGACGCTCGACGCTGCTGATCGCCTCGTCCCCGGCACTGCTGGCCAGCTGCGACCGCGTCGTCGACCTGCTCGCCGACGTGTCGGTACCCGACCGGACGGCGGCCACATGACCGGGACGACCGCAGGCGATGCGCTGCCCGTCGCAACCGGACCGGAGACGGCGCGGGAGGTGTGGCGGATCAGCCGTGGGCATCGGCTCCGCCTCGCCGCCGTCGGCGTGGTGGGGATCGCCGGCACCGTCGTCGACCTGGTCGTCCCCGTGGCGATCGGGTTGCTCGTCGACCGGGTGCAGGCGGGCACCGCCGATCTCGGCACCGTCCTGGTGCTCACGGCGGTCATGATGGCCTCGGCGGTCCTCGGCGCCGCCGGCACGGCGGTGACGGTCGTCCTGGCAACGCGCGTCTTCCACAGCATCCTGGCCGGTCTGCGTGAACGGCTCGTGGAGCGGGGCCTGACGCTCCCGCAGCATGTCGTCGAACGCGCCGGCACCGGGGACCTGATCTCCCGGTCCAGCGACGACGTCACCGCGGTGGCCGATGCCGCCCCCGCGGTGATCCCGGCTCTGACGGTCGCCGCGTTCACCATCATCGTGTCGCTGGGCGGTCTGGCCGCACTGGAATGGCCCTACGCCGCCGCGCTCGTCCTCGTGCTGCCCGTCTACGTCCTCGCCCTGCGCTGGTACCTGCGCACCGGACTGGCGGTGTACCGAGCCGAACGCGCGGCCATGAGCACGCGTGCCCAGCAGATCGTCGAGTCCCAGCGCGGCTACGCCACCGTGCTCGGCTTCGGACTCGCAGAGCAGCGGCACCACACCGTGATGACCGCCTCCTGGAACGTTGCGGTGCAGGCGCTGAAGGCCCGCACCGTGCAGAGCATGTTCACGCCCGGCTGAACCTCGGCGAATGTCTGAGCCTGGCCACCGTGCTCGTCGTCGGCTTCTTCCTCATCGACACCGGAGCCTCCACCGTCGGTGGCGCCACCACCGCCATGCTGCTCGTCCTGCGCCTGCTCGGGCCGGTCAACCAGGTGATGTTCGTCATCGACACCTTCCAGTCCGCTCTCGCCTCGCTGAACCGCATGATCGGCGTCGTCACCGTCCCGGCCGCCACGGACCACGCGGCGGACGGGCATCGATCGGCGACCCGGCCGGGCATCGCCGTACGGCTCCTCGAGGTCGCGTTCCGGTACGACGACGATGCCCCGCTCGTGCTCGACGGCGTGACCCTCGACATCGCCACCGGTCAGCACGTCGCCGTCGTCGGCGCCTCCGGCGCGGGCAAGACCACGCTCGCGGCCGTGATCGCCGGCATCCGTCCGCCCGCGACCGGTTCGGTGACCCGCCCGGACCGCACCGCGGTCGTCACCCAGGAGGTCCACGTGTTCGCCGGGACGCTGCGCGACAACCTCACCCTCGCCGCCCCGGCGGCCACCGACCGCGACCTCCGCACAGCGCTCGACGCCACCGGTGCCACCGCGCTCCTCGACCTGGCTCCCGAGGGTCTGGACACCCTCGTCGCGCCGGCGGTCATCCGCTCACCGACGCCCAAGCACAACAGCTCGCCCTCGCCCGCCTGCTGCTCGCCGACCCGGAGCTGGCGATCCTCGACGAAGCAACCGCCGAAGCCGGCTCCACCCACGCCGGTCTGCTCGACCGAGCCGCCCACGCCGCTCTCGCGGGCCGCACCGGACTGGTCATCGCCCACCGGCTCTCCCAGGCCGCGGCGTGCGACCGGGTCATCGTCATGGAGCACGGGCGCAGCATCGAGACCGGGACCCACGACGAGCTGGTCGCCGCGGGTGGTGTGTATGCCGGGCTCTGGGCTGCGTGGTGGGACGGGCAGCGGCTCGGCGGCGCGAACGGGTCGGAATGATCCCGGCGCACGAGCCCCGGACGCCTCGATCGCGGAGCCGCTGACCACCGTGGCGGCGAAGCTGATGGCCTTGTTCGCCCGCGCCGTCGAGCTGGTGCTCCACCTGGTCATCGGCCGTGCTGCGCCGGTGCGCAGCACCGACGGGGTGGTCGGGCGGCTCACTGCCGCGCCGCTCACCACGGAATCGCGGCAGGCCGGGGAGTTGATGCGGGAGAATCTGGCTCGGCCGTGGCGAGTGGCGGATGTAGCGGCGGCGGTGGCGTCGTCGAAGTCGCAGCTGACCCGCTGCTTCATCGGTGATTTCGAGTTGCCGTCTGACCGGTACGATGACACTGTGTAGCGAGTAGCCACGCTCCGTACCTACAGTTGTCGGGTGATCAACGTCTTGCGGCGCCTCTTCCGTCGTGGTCGCCACCGCGCAAGGGAGGGAATGGGGAGGGGGCCGCGCCCCTGGCCGTGGTGATCTCGGGCAGAGCGGGCGCGGGGATGAGCGGTCCCACCATTCCTGCAGGGGCCGCCGCTCGGAGGTAGGGCCGATCTCGCTGCAGTCGTTTTCGTCCGCCAGCCATCGGTCATGCCAGTCGCGCTTCGCGTCGGCGCGCCGCTCGCGGCGATGCCCTTGTAGCCCATCTCGCCGATGAACCGCATGGAGTCCTTGCCGGACTTCTTAGGTCAGGACGCTGTACCTCCCCGTGGCCAGTAGCTCCGTGAACTACGTGTCCTCGATGTCGGGCAGCGCTTCGAGGTAGGCGCCGACGACGCTGGCGATCTGGTCCTCGATAGGGTCACCGGCCAAGGCCTTGACAGCCATCAGCGTGCCGACAGTGCGTACCCCGCCGAAAAGCCCGCGCAGCTTCGCAATGCCGGCAGCGGTCGCCATGGCGGTGCGCTCGTTCTTGAGCAGTGCTTGGAACCGGCTCGCCACGTCGTCGGGATCGGTCGCCATCATCAGACGGACCACGTCCCCCGAGTCCTTGTTTTCGAGCGGACGGAGTTGTTCGCGGCGCTCGGCGATCTTGTGAGCCTTGGCGACGAGGAGCGCAGCCGGGCCGGCGACCCGCGCGGAGCGGACGCGATGGCCTTCAGTTCCGACGGGACGGAGGGTGGCGATATCCATGACGTCGGCGTCGAGGAGAGCAGCCTCAAGTCCATCAGCCTTTCCGGCGGCCCGCTTGTCGTGAGGAGGAATGTCGACTCCGCGTTTTCCTGGCCGTCCAGCGACGCTCATGGGAACGAGTAGGTCGACGCCAATATCGGCGGTCGTCGAACCAACCCTGCGGCTTGCGTACCACTGCCCGGGCCAGCGGTCTTTGCGCATGAAGCCGGCAGCAGTCATAGCCTGCTGCAGGAGCGGCTCGCTCTCGAGCAGGTCTGGATCGACACTGAAGTCTGCGTCGCTCGTGAAAGTGGCGACGGTGAGGTCGACATCCGCACTGCGGAGGTAGATCGCCTGGGCTCCGACCACAGTGATCGCCGACGCATGCTCGACTAGAGCGTCGAGGCTGTCAAGGAGCACCTCTCGGGCGACGATGTTGAGCTCGGGGAGGCGTCGACACCCTCAGGGACGCGCGACACGGCAAGATCCAGACGTACGGTTCATGGGGCGTTCACGCTAGAGGAGAGCTTTGCCACCCGCGATGGGACTCCCCCTGCGCCAGTCGTCCTCGTGGTTCTCCATCCACTCGATCAGTGCCTCGCCCGCTGCTGGTAGTCGGCCAGGGCCGCTGAGGCAGTCGAGGACAAGCTGGCTCAGTCCAACGGTACCGATGCCGTCGATCTTGGGACCGGGCCTCTCCATGGCGCCCTCGCTCATCGGTTGCAGCAGTTGCACGGTTGCGCCAGATGGCGCTCGGAGGAGCCCGAGATCCTTGATCACCTCGTCGACGATGTGCGGCCCGGGTGGTACGTAGAGCATGAGCGCGCCGCCGACGACGAGCGGCGCGTAGTTGTTGGCCACCATCGCGCCAGTCATCAGAACTGGATGGGAAGTTGCACCGTTGCGGAGGGCGTTGTAAGTCGCGTCCAGGCCTCGACGCGCGACGGTGCCGACGACATGATTTGTCCGTATCAGCTGATAGCTGTTCGCTCGGGCTCGGAGGAGGTTCTGCCAGTCGACTTTGGTGATGACGTGGCCCTTGCGACGGATGAGCGCCTCTTCGCTCAAGACTTCGAGGAGCCGAGAGGTATAGCTCTCACTAATGTCGGCTGCAGCAGCGAGTTCGCTCGGCCGACGCGGCGGTTGGAAGTCGACAAGTTGGCGAACGATCCTTCCGGCCCGTGGGCCTGAGATCCCTCTACGGACCTGCCGTCTGGGGGCGGGGTCGCGCTGCTCGCCCCGGGTCCGGATAACGATGGCGGGATCGGCGACGCGGAGCGAGATGTTGCCGGTGACGTCCAGGTAGCTGATGTCCTTCGCTTCGAGGACCTGGCGAGTGCGAGGGCTGAGCCATGAAGAGACGAGGATCGCCGTGGCGCTACCGCCCACCTGTCGGATATGCCTCCCGAGTTGAGGAATCACACCGTGTTGGACGCTTGCCGGGGAGACATGCTTCTTGACCTCGACGACGAGTGTGGCTTGGCGTCCGTCAGGCCCCCGGATCTTCCAAGTGGCGTCGCCCTGGCCTTGTAGTGGCTGTTGGCGGATGTCCCAGTGGGGGCCCAGGAGGCGTGCTAGGTCGGCGGCTGCACGTTCGAGCAGCTCGGCCTCACTAGGTTCCGTGTCGAGGTCGAGCGGGTTGGTCACGTTACGAGTCTAGGCGAGGTTGCCACAGGACACGAGTTGCCACCTTCTGACAAGTTGAGGAGATTGACAACTCTTCGGCTTGCTCACCAGCTGACTTGCCACAACCCGGTGGTTGTCAGGCCTAGGCAAACCAGGATATCTGGCAAGGTTGATCAAGTTGCTCGCGCGGCCTGGGACGAAGAGGCTGACACCGTGCCACGGTGCCCTCGCAGGTCAGGGCCCCGTTGTGGCCTGTCGGACCCTATCCAGCGGTGCTTGTGCCCGCCGTTGAGACCGCTTCCGCTCCGCGTGGTCACTCGGCGTCGTAGAACCCGGCGGTATACACCGCGTGCGAGGTGCTGCCGCGCCGGTCGAGCCGCGACGGCGAGCGTGGCAGCCGGGGCCGCACCCGGTCTCGCCGGACTCCCAAGACGTGACGCCCACCAGGGCCGCACCCACCTCCGGGTCAGGCGAGCCCGGCCGAATCGCCGGCTTCGGCCTACCGTGCGGCCATGCCCATCGCCCACCAGCCGTCCGAGACGGGCGGGGAGCGGACCGAGATCCCGGTGAACCCGGTGCTCACCCGCGAGCCCGTCACGGTGCCGCGGTTCGCCTTCCCCGACGGGGAGCTCGACGCGGATGTCGCGTACCAGGTCGTGCACGACGAGCTGATGCTCGACGGCAACGCACGGCTCAACCTCGCCACGTTCGTCACGACGTGGGCGGAGCCGCAGGCGCAGCAGCTGATGTCCGAGTCGTTCGACAAGAACATGATCGACAAGGACGAGTACCCGCGTACGGCCGACCTGGAGCAGCGGTGCGTCCGGATGCTCGCCGACCTGTGGCGCGCTCCCGACCCGGCGACGGCGATCGGGTGTTCGACGACGGGGTCGAGCGAGGCGTGCATGCTGGGCGGGCTCGCGCTGAAGCGGCGGTGGCAGAAGGCGCGCCGCGCCAGCGGGCAGCCGACGGACCGGCCCAACATCGTCATGGGCGCGAACGTGCAGGTCTGCTGGGACAAGTTCGCCAACTTCTTCGAGGTCGAGCCGCGGTTGGTGCCGATGGACGGCCGGCGGCTGCACCTCGGTGCGGCGGAGGCGGTGGCGGCGTGCGACGAGAACACGATCGGTGTCGTCGCGGTGCTCGGCTCGACGTTCGACGGCAGCTTCGAGCCGGTCGAGGAGATCTGCACCGCGCTCGACGACCTGCAGGCCCGGACCGGCGTCGACGTCCCGGTGCACGTCGACGGCGCCTCGGGGGCGATGGTCGCGCCGTTCTGCGATCCGGACCTGCTCTGGGACTTCCGGCTGCCGCGGGTGGCGTCGATCAACACGTCGGGTCACAAGTTCGGGCTCGTGTACCCGGGTGTGGGCTGGGTCCTGTGGCGGGACACCGGCGCGCTGCCCGAGGAGCTCGTGTTCCGGGTGAACTACCTCGGCGGGGAGATGCCGACGTTCGCGCTGAACTTCTCCCGGCCCGGCGGCCAGGTGATCGCGCAGTACTACAACTTCCTGCGGCTGGGCCGCGAGGGCTACCGGCGGGTGCAGCAGACCTGCCGCGACGTCGCCATCGACCTCGCGGTCAAGATCGCGGAGATGGGCCCCTTCCGGCTGCTGACGGACGGCTCGCAGCTTCCGGTGTTCGCGTTCGTGCTGGAGGGCGAGCTGCCGTACTCGGTGTTCGACGTGTCGGCGGGGCTGCGCGAGGCGGGGTGGCTGGTGCCCGCGTACACGTTCCCGCCGCACCGCGAGGACATCGCCGCGCTGCGCATCGTGGTCCGCAACGGCTTCTCCCACGACCTCGCCGAGCTGCTGCTCGACGACCTGCGCCGGGTGCTGGAGCGGCTGGAGAAGCAGACCGCTCCGCAGCGCGGACGCGAGTCGGCCTCGTTCTCCCACGGCACGAGCCCGCGCCCGGACCTGGGCTGAGCGCCGCTCACCCCGGGCGGGTGATGCGGGTGATCCCGGGGCCGGACGACTCTCGGCGCTCCGGGCGGAGGAGGGCGCCATGACCACAGGAGCGGACGACCGGGTCGCCCTGCGCTCGATCGGGCAGCCCAACTCGGTCGTCGGGGAGTTCGACTTCTGGGACGACGGCTACGAGGGCCGGCGGCTGTTCTCCGAGCTGCTCGGGACGTTCTTCCTGGTGCTCGTCGCGGTCGGCGGCGGCATGGTCAACGCGCGGTTCGGGGCGGATGCGGTGCCGTACGGCGCGCGGGTGGTGGCCCCGGCGCTGATGGTCGCGGCGATCATCCTGTTCATGGGGACGGTGTCGGGCGCGCACCTCAACCCGGCGGTGAGCATCGCGTTCGCGGCGCGCGGCGACTTCCCGTGGCGGCGGGTGCCGGCGTACGTCGTCGCCCAGTTACTCGGCGCCGCCCTCGCGACGCTGCTGCTGTGGGCGCTGATCGGCAGGCAGGGCAGCGCGGGGCTGACGCTGCCGGGCGCGGGCATCTCGACGACCACCGCGATGCTGTGGGAGATCGTGCTGACCACGGGGCTCGTGAGCGTGATCCTCGGCACGGCGTCCGGGGCGCAGCAGATCGGGCCGCTCGCCGCGATCGGCGTGGGCAGCTACATCGCGCTCGCCGGGCTGTGGGGGTCGCCGGTCAGCGGCGCGTCGATGAACCCGGCCCGCTCGCTCGGGCCGGCGCTGGTGCTCGGCGACTGGACGGCGTGGTGGGCCTACCTCGTCGGCCCGCTGGTCGGAGGGCTGTTGGCGGTGGGGTTCGCCCATGTCCTGCGTGGCCGCGGCGGCGGTCGCAGCGGCACGGCCGCGGCGCAGGGCACCCTCGGCGAGAGCTGGCGGCCGGGGCCGCGGTCCTAGGAAGTCGGTTGCCGCGCGGCCGATGCTGGGACGGTGCGCGGGTTCGACGAGCTGGTCGCGGAGGCCGCGGCCGCCGACGTCACGGGGTGGGGTTTCGGCTGGTTGGACGGCCGGGCGAGCGAGGAGCGCCCGCCGTGGGGGTACGCGCGGCTGCTGGCGGGGCGGCTGCCCACGGTCGCGTCGGCGCTGGATGTCGACACGGGGGGCGGGGAGGTCCTCGCCGAGGTGCCGGCGTTCCCGCCGCGGATGTGCGCGACGGAGAGCTGGCCGCCGAACGCCCGCCGGGCCGCGGCGCTGCTGGGCCCGCGCGGCGTCGAGGTGGTCGCGACGCGCGACGGCGACCCGCTGCCGTTCCCGGACGGGTCGTCGAGCTGGTGGTGAGCCGGCATCCGGTGCGCCCGGACTGGCCGGAGATCGCGCGGGTGCTCGTCGCCGGCGGCGGCTACCTCGCCCAGCACGTGGGGCCGGGGTCGGCGATCGAGCTGATCGAGTACTTCCTGGGCCCGCAGCCGGCGAGCCGCGCCGCGCGGGACCCGCGGCACGAGACGGCGGCCGCCGCCGCGGCCGGGCTGGAGGTCGTGGACCTGCGGACGGCGCGGTGCCGGATGGAGTTCTTCGACGTCGGTGCGGTCGTCTACGTGCTGCGCAAGTGCGTCTGGTGGGTGCCGGACTTCGGCGTCGACCGCTACCGCGACGCGCTGCGCCGGCTCGACGCGCAGATCCGCGCCGAGGGCCGGTTCGTGGCGCACTCGACGCGGCACCTCGTCGAGGCCCGCCGGTGAGGCGGACGGCGTGGGTCAGGAGTCGGTCTCGACGATCGTCGCGCCGTCCGCCGCGTTCTGGACCGACTCGCAGCCCTTCTTGGCCGCGGCCTTCGTCTCGTACGCCTCGCCGGTCGCGACGACCTGGCCGTTGCTCGACTTGAGCCGGAACCGGTACTTCCCGGCGCGGTCCTCGTACACCTCGAACTTGCCCGCCATGGCGGCCTCCCAACGTTGCCTTGGGTTGTGCAGCGGACGGTAGCGCTGCCGGCCGGCGCCGTCACGCCCATCCCACGGCGGCGCGTCGGCGAGTACGGTCCGAATGCGCCGCGTGTCGCGCATTTCAGATGGTGGACTCAGCGAGGAGTGGGAATGCCCGATTTCGGGTTCGGCCAGCCGCACGGCGGCATCATCCAGACCGCCTTCGTGGTGCCCGACGTCCGCGAGGCGGTGACGTTCTGGACCGCCGACCTGAAAGCCGGGCCGTTCTTCCTGATCCCGGGGTGGGGCGGGGAACAGCCTGTCTACCGGGGCGAGGAGAGCGTGGCCCGGGTGGACATCGCCATGGGTTTCGCCGGGCACATGCAGATCGAGCTCATCCAGCCCCTGGACGACAGCCCGTCGGTCTACAAGGAGATGGTCGACCGCTCCGGATACGGTTTCCACCATTTCGGGGTGGCCAGTGACGACATCGACGGCGATATCGCGCGAATGCAGAAGGACGGGTATGCGCTCGCATTCCGGGCGGGCACCGGAAGCGGCGGCGGCGAGGTGGCCTACATGGACGGCGGCCTGGACAAGCCGGGCATGGTTGAGCTGATCAAGCCACGGCGGGGATGGACCAGGGCTTCACCGCCATGTGGCGGGCCTCCGTGGGCTGGGACGGCAGCGACCCGCTGCGCAGCAGGTAGGCCGGGGGAAGCGTCAGCCGCGGCCCATCCAGGTGGCGAGGCACGCCTCGTTGCCCTCGCGTCGGCGAGCACCCACCAGGACGGGGCGTGCTCGTCGGTGACGAGCCGGCCGCCGGCCGCGACCGCGGCGGCCACCCGGGCCTGCGCCATGTCGTGCGGCACCGAGATGTCGACGTGCAGGCGGTTGCGCTGCGGGCGTGGCGCGTCCATGTCCTGCAGCGCGATCGCCGGGCCCTTGCCGCGGCGGTCGACGAGGTCGTACGGCCCGCGCTCGGCGTAGCCCAGCACGGCGCGCCAGAACGGCAGGACGTCGGTCACGACCAGCGCCTGGACGGCGATCTCCACCACCTGCACCGCGCTCGGGTCGGCGGTGGCGCCGAGGTCGCGGGCGGCCGCGGAGACCGCCCGGGCCACCTCGACGTCGCGCGGGGTGAGCCCGTCGACGTCGCGGGTGGTGAGGCCGACGCCGACCCCCTCGGCCCGCAGGTTCACGTCGGGGCGGCGGTCGGCGGCGACCGCGCCGACCGCCGCCACCAGCGCCACGCCGTCGGCGTAGGTGGGTGTGCGGAAGAACGCGTGCGCGCCGTCGTAGAGCACGCGCCAGTGCTCGATACCGGTGGCCGCGTGGAACTCGGCCGGCGTGATCCACTCGGGCATGGCCGCGAGGGTAGGGCGCGGCACCGACAACACTCGACGGGCGGCGTCCGGACCGGGACGATCAGTCCCGTGCGCCGCGCGTACGTGCACGAGGCGACCGTGACCATGGACCCCGGCGGCGACGAGCGGGCACCGGGCGCCGCGGTCACCGTCGCGCTCTGCGGCCACTGGGACCACGCGCCGCCCTGCCCGCTCGCCGCGCACCACACCGCTGCGACGCGCGACGGCGCCGACGTCCGGCTGCGGGTGCTGTTCGCGGCCGAGCCCGCCGACGAGGCCGAGGTCAGGGCCCGGATCGGGGATGCGCTCGCGGCCCGCTGGCGGCTGCGGTCGAGCGGCCCCGCCGTGCTGCGCGAGGACGAGGCAGACCACGCCGAACGTCTCGTTTCCGGCTGACGGCCACCGGTGTACAGTTCGTTCAGTCCGTACTGAACGAACGATGCGGAGGGTCATGTCGCCGGACGAGGCGGACTTCGTCGACCGCATGGGCCTGTGGCTGGAGATGGCCGGCGGGACCCGCACCATGGGCCGGATCTACGGCCGGCTGATGGTGTGCGACCCGCCGCACCAGTCGTTGGCGCAGCTCGCGGAGGCGCTCGGGGTGAGCAAGGCGTCGGTCAGCACCGTCGCCCGTCAGCTCCAGGAGGTCGGGATGATCGAGCGCCGGCCGTCGTCCGAGCGCCGGCACGAGTACCGCATCACCGCCGGCGGCTTCACCCGCGTGCTCCAGCTCCAGGCCGCCCGTATGCAACCCGGCATCGCCGCCGCGGAGTTCGGGCTGTCGGCGGTCGGCGCCGACCGGAGCGTGCAACGCGAGCACCTGGAGGAGCTGCGCGACTTCCTGGAGTTCTGCATCCGTGACTTCGGCGCGGACTTCGTCTCTCGTTGGGAGAGCTTTCGGGATGGCAGGAGGGGGAACGGTGGCTGAGAAGGTCGACTTCACCGGGCTGCGACTGGGTTCGGTGCCCTCGACGATGCTGATGACGCTGTACCTGCACGCGGAGGAGAGCCGCTGCCGAACTCGGTGCTGGCCGACCACACCGCCGCCGACGTGATCGACCGGATCGACTACGACCTCGCTCGGCTGCGCCGCTACTCCCAGCCGTGGGGCGGCCAGTTCGTCGTCACACTGCGCGCGAAGAAGCTCGACGTGTGGACCGCCGCGTTCCTGGCCCGCCACCCCGACGCGGTGGTGCTGCACCTGGGCTGCGGCCTCGACAGCCGGGTGTTCCGGCTCGACGTGCCGGCCGGCGTCGACTGGTACGACGTGGACGTCCCGGAGGTCATGGTCGGGCGCCGGAAGCTCTACGAGGAGCAGCCGCGCTATCGGATGATCGGCTCGTCGGTGACGGACCCGGGCTGGCTGGAGGAGATCCCGGCCGACCGCCCGGTGCTGGTGGTGGCCGAGGGTCTGCTGCCCTACCTCGTCGAGGCCGACGTCCGGGGGCTGCTGCAGCGGATCACCGACCGCTTCGCGAGGGGCGGCGAGCTGCTCTTCGACGGGGTCCCGCGCTGGACGCCGACGGTCACCCGCTTCTTCCGGTCGGGGATCGGCGACGGCAGCGAGCTGGAGGCGTGGAACCCGCGGCTGAGGGTCGTGGACCGGGTGTCGGCGCTGCAGGAGTGGGCGACGATCCCGCTGCGGCCGCAACGGGTGGCGTTCCGGGTGTTCGCCGCGCTGCCGCTGTCCCGGGACTACGTCCGGCTCTTCCGGTACGAGATCCGCGCGGCCTGACGGCTGCTCAGTCGACGGCGGCCGGGAGGCCGAGCACCGCGAAGTGCTCGGCCCCGATGAACGAGGTGACCTCGGCCACCCGGTCGCCGCGCAGGGTGAGCACGTCCACCGAGAACGCGACGTGCCGCGCTGCCGTGTCGTCCCACAGGTAGCAGCCGATCGCCGGCTGCCCGTTCGCGCTGGTGGCGACGTGCCGCCACGAGCCGCACGTCATCGGCACAATGCTGACGAAGTCGGTGACGGCGGCGCGCCCGCGGTACCAGTGCGGCAGCGGCGGCATCGACCACGTGACGTCCTCGGTGAGCAGCGCGACGAGGGCGGCGGTGTCGCCGCGTTCGAGGGCGCCGGAGAAGCCGGTGACGATCTCGCGCAGGCGGGCGTCGCCGAGGTCGGCCACCGCGCGCTGCTGGGTGCGCGGCGGGACCTTCTCCGCGACGATCTTGCGGGCCCGCTGGAGTGCGCTGTTGACGGACGCGGTGGACGTCTTCATCGTGTCGGCGATCTCGGCCGCGGAGAAGCCCAGCACCTCGAAGAGCAGCAGCGCGGCGCGCTGGTTGCCGGGCAGGTGCTGCAGCGCGGCGACGAACGCCAGCTCCACGGCCTCGCGCTGCTCGTAGCGCGCCTCGGGGGCGGGCGGCCCCGCGGCGAGCGCGGCGTCCGGGTAGGGGCCGAGCCACGCGACGTCGGTGAGCGGGGTGTCGCCGGCCACGGCCCGTTCGCTCGACGGGCCGAGGTCCATCGGCAGCTCCCGGCGGCCGCGGCGGGCGATCGCGTCGAGGCAGGCGTTGGTGGCGACGGTGTAGAGCCACTTGCGCAGCGAGCTGCGGGCCTCGAAGCGGGCGATGCCGCGCCACGCGCGCACGAGCGCGTCCTGCAGGGCGTCGTCGGCGTCGTGGCTGGACCCGAGCATGCGGTAGCAGTGCGCGTGCAGCTCACCGCGCAGCGGTTCGACGAGGTGCGTGAACGCGGAGCCGTCGCCCGCGCGCGCCCTGGCCAGGTCGAGCTCGGCCTGGTCGGTCACTGCGATGTTCTCCGTCACACCCGATGATTCTGCCCCTGCCTCCGGAGTCTGGTTCCGCGACCGAACGCCGGAGCGACGCAAGGAGACCCGCATGACCCCGACGACCACCGCGACGACCGCCACCCTCGCCGTCCCGGACGCCGAGCTGTACTACGAGGTCCGCGGCTCGGGACCGCTGGTCGTGCTGGTCGGCGCCCCGATGGACGCCGCCGCGTTCGCGCCGCTCGCCGACCTGCTCGCCACCGACCACACCGTGCTCACGACCGACCCGCGGGGGGTGGGCCGCAGCCCGATCACCGGGCCGGACCTCGACTCGACGCCGGAGCGGCGGGCGGACGACCTCTCCCGCCTGCTCGCCCACCTGGACGCCGGACCGGCCGCGGTGCTCGGTTCCAGCGGCGGCGCGGTCACCGCGCTGGCGCTCGCGCAGGCGCGCCCCGAGCAGGTGCGCACGGTGATCGCCCACGAGCCGCCGCTGGCCGAGCTGCTCGACGACCGCGAGCAGCGCCGGGCGGCGCACGAGGACATGATCGCCACGTACCTCGCCGGTGACGTGACGGGCGCGTGGTCGCGGTTCTCGCGAACGCCGACATCCCGATGCCCCCGGAGGCCGTCGAGGAGTGGTTCGGCGGCGAGCGCGACCCGAAGGTCGTCGCCGACGAGCGCCAGTGGTTCGCCCACGAGCTGCGGTTCAGCACGCACTGGCAGCCCGACCTCGCCGCTCTGCGGGAGGGCCCGGTGCGGATCGTCGCCGGGATCGGCCGGGAGTCGGCCGGCCAGCTGTGCGACCTGACGACCACGGCGCTCGCGGCCGCGCTCGGCGTCGAGCGACGTACTTCCCCGGCGACCACACCGGGTTCGTCGACGACCCGGCGGCGTTCGCCGGGCCGCTGCGCGCGGTGCTGGTGGCGGGCCGGCCGTGATGGCCGAGCCGCTCGACCACACCTTCACCGCCCCCATCGAGAAGGACGGGGCCTTCGCCACCTATGTCACCGTGCCCGGCTCGGCCGAGCTGCTCGGGACCCGCCGGCCGGTGAAGGTCGGCGGGACCGTCGACGGGCACCCGTTCACGGCGACGCTGATGCCGTCCGGCACCGGGCCGCACTGGCTGCCGATCCGGGCCGCGCTCTGCAAGGCGATCGGCAAGAGCGCGGCCGGCGAGGAGGTGACGTTCCGGCTGGAGCAGCGGTTCAGCTGACCCGGGGCGGCACGTTCATCCTCCGGACGTCGACGAGCGCGAGCGCCGCGAGCCCGACGATCGGGAGCAGCGTGAGCTGGACGAGGCCGGCGCCTCCCAGCCCATGCCGGCCACCAGCCGCGCGAAGATCAGCCCCGAGACGGCCGCGGCCACGTAGTAGGTGAGCATGAACATCCCGGCGCCGCGCCCGACGTGCTCCGGCCGGACGGCCCGCTGGAGCACGGTGCTGCAGTTCGTGAAGAGCACGCCGCTGGCGAACGTCCCCATCAGGAACGCGAGCACGTACTGCGTGGGGACGTCGGCGGCGAACCGGTAGGCGGCCAGCGCCGTCAGTGACGAGCCGACGAAGCCGATCGCGAGCAGCATGCGCTGGTCGACGCGGTCGGCCAGCCAGCCGACGGGCAGCGCCATCATCGCGCCGAACCCGACGAGCGACGCCGCCAGCGCGGCCTGCCCGGGTCCGAACTCCAGCTGCTCGCGCAGGAAGGTCGGGTAGAGCCCGAGGAACCCGTAGAAGACCAGCCCGGAGACGGCGAGGTGATGCCGAAGCCCAGCGTGTTGCGGTTGTACGGGTTGGCCGGGATGTGGTCGTAGGAGGCGGTGTCGCCGGCGCTCTCCCGGCCGGCGACCGCCTCGCTCATCTGCCGCGGCACGGCGACGAGCAGCACGAGCGCCATGACGAGCCCCAGGACGCCGAACACGTAGAACGGGACGCGCCAGCCGCCGAGCCCGGTGGCGAGCGCCTGGCCGATCACCGGGCCGAGGAACACGCCGAGCCCGAACGCGAGCCCGATGAAGCCGGCGGCGAAGGCCCTGCGGTGGAAGTAGTAGGCGCCGATGATCGCGTAGATGGCGGTGGCCTGCACGCCCTCGCCGATGCCGCTGACCAGCCGGTACAGCGCCATGTCGGCGAAGCCGGCGGAGAGCGGGATGGCGATGGTGCCCAGCGAGTAGACGACCACGCTGACGACCACGATCGTCCGCCGGGACATGCGGTCGAGCAGGTACCCGGCGGGCAGGCCGGTCAGCGCGATGCCGAGCGTGAACCCGGTGGCCAGGAGGCCGGACTGGTCCAGCGAGAACCCGAACTCGTTCCGGATCTCGGGCAGCAGCGGGTAGAAGACCTGCCGGTCCATCGCGTTGAGCAGGTACGAGAGGCAGAGCACGGCGAAGCCCAGGGTGAGGGCCGCCGTGGACGCCGGCCGGACCGGCCGGGTGCTGCTCGGAGCCGGCCCTCCGTCGGGGGCGCTCTGCTGCGTCATCGGCGCTCCAATGGCGATCGTGTCCGTCTAGCGGACATTAGTCCGTTATAGGTGTCGCCGTACGGTGCCGGGCGCCGGGGTCGGCGTCAAGAGACGATTGACGGTGCCGGCGAGCGGTTTCCGGCATGCGGACAGGTGTACGGCGAGGCTTCCGTCACCCGGCGGCGTCACGTCGGCGGGGCCGGGGGGTAGGCATGTCGCGGCCTGACGCTTCCCGCGCCGGCCGGACCGACCTCTGGAGGAACGTTGCAGCACGACACCCTGCTCGCGGAGACGATCGGGATCCGCGGCGCCGGCGACGACGAGGTGGAGGCGTACACCGCAAGGCCGCTCGACGGCGGCACGCGCGGCGGCGTGGTGGTGATCCACCATCTGCCCGGCTACGACCGCGAGGTGAAGGAGTTCGTCCGCCGCTTCGCGACGTACGGCTACAACGCGATCTGCGTGAACCTGTACAGCCGCGAGGCGCCGGGCGCGGCCCCCGACGACGCCGCGGCCACGGCCCGTGCCAACGGCGGCGTGCCCGACGAACGGCTGGTCGGGGACGTGGCGGGCGCGGTGCGCTGGCTGCGGTCGCTGCCCACGTCCAACGGCAAGGTCGGGACGATGGGCTTCTGCTCCGGCGGGCGGCAGGCCTTCCTCACCGCGCTGGAGCTGGACATCCAGGGCGCGGTCGACTGCTACGGCGCGTTCGTGGTGGGCGAGGTGCCGGACGGGTTCCCGCTGCGCGTGCAGCCGCTGGCCGGCCGGGTCGGCGAGCTGCGGGCGCCGGTGCTGGGCCTCTTCGGCAACGACGACGCGCACCCGTCGCCCGCGCAGGTGGACGAGCTGGAGAAGCTGCTCCAGGAGCACGGCAAGGAGTACGAGTTCCACCGCTACGACGACGCCGGACACGCGTTCTTCTCCTCGGACCGCCCGTCGTACCGGGTCGCGGCCGCGCTCGACGGCTGGGAGCGGGTCCGGGCGTCTTCGGCGCGCGCCTCGGCGGGGAGTGAGGCGGCCGTGTGCACCTACAGCACCGAGAAGATCGACGTCGTCGCGAGCAGCGGGAAGGGCCCCGACGGCTGGTTCCCGCTGCGGACCGCCACCGTCTACTACGACCACCCGGTGCACGCCCAGCACGACCACACCGTCAACATCGACTTCCTCAACCCGGAGCGCGGGCCGGGCGCCCGGGTGGCCGTCGAGCTGAGCCTCGACGACGCCCGCGAGCTGCTCGCCGCCCTCCAGGTGACCGTCGAGCGGGCGGCGCACCACTGACCGACGACCGACCCGGCCTGGCGCGCCGGTGCGACGCGCCAGGCCGCGGGCCGTTCTCACATGGGGATGACCTCGTAGACGTCCACCGAGCCGCCGGCGCGCAGCACCGGGCAGTCCTTCGCGAGGTTGGTCGCGGCGGCGAGGTCGGTCGCGGTCACGACGCTGTAGCCGCCCAGTCCGGCCGCGCCGGCGTTGGCCGTCGAGCCGTCGGGCCGCACCATGGACGACGCCCCGAACGGCGCGCCGCCGTCGACGACCGCCGAGCCCAGCGCGCCGAACCAGGCGCCCCACTCGGCCATGACCTGCTCCTGCTCCTGCGGGGTGGCCGGGGCGCCGCTGCCACCGTGGTACGCGAAGACGAAGTTCGCCATCTCTTCCTCCTGGGGTCGACCGCGGCGGGGTGCCGCGGTTCGCACTGACGACGAACGGGGGTCCCCGGGATCGACGTCGAACAACAGTTCGAGTTCTCCACCGGGTTCTCCACAGGTGTGGACAACCGGGGTCCGTCAGGATGGCGGTGTGGAGAGAGTGCGCTGGGGAGTGGTCGGGCCGGGGCGGATCGCGGCGAAGGTCGTGCAGGACTTCGTCCACCTGCCGGAGGCCGAGGTCGTCGCCGTCGCGTCCCGGTCGGCCGAGCGGGCCGCCGCGTTCGCCGCCGCGCACGGGATCGCGCGGGCGCACGGCTCGTACCGCGCGATCGTCGAGGACGACGCGGTGGACGTGCTGTACATCGCCACCCCGCACCCGCAGCACCGGGCGGTGGCGCTCGCGGCCCTGGCCGCCGGCAAGGCGGTGCTGGTGGAGAAGGCGTTCACGGTGACCCCGGCGGCCACCCGGGAGATCGCCGCGCTCGCCGCCGAGAAGGGCGTCTTCGCGATGGAGGCGATGTGGACGCGGTTCCAGCCCGCCGTCGTCCGGATGCGCGACCTGCTCGCCGACGGCGCGATCGGCGAGGTCCGCAGTGTGCAGGGCGAGCTCGGCGTGCACGCGCCCACCGACCCGGAGGACCGCTACTACAACCCGGCCGTCGGCGGCGGCGCGCTGTTCGACCTGACCGTCTACCCGATCTCGTTCGCGCAGATGGTGCTCGGCACACCGGACACCGTGCAGGCGCACGGCCTGCTGTCCGCGTCCGGTGTGGACGTCGAGGAGGCGGTGCTGCTGGGCTGGGCCGACGGACGCACGGCGTCGCTCTTCACGTCGCTGCGGTGCGCGACGCCCGGCCAGATGCGGGTGTACGGCACCGGTGGGTGGATCGACGTGCTGCCGCGGTTCCACCACCCCGACACGGTTGTCGTGCACCGCACCGGCCGCGATGCCGAGGAGGTCACCGCGCCGCACACCGGCGGCGGATACGTGCACGAGCTGCGGGAGGTCACCGAGGGCCTGCTGGCCGGGCGCACCGAGAGCGCGGTGATGCCGCTCGCCGACACCGTCGCCGTGCAGGACGTGATGGGCGCCGTGGCCGACCGGATCGGGCTCGTCCCGCAGGAGGGTCCCGAGGACCTGTAACGCGAACGGCTCAAGGAGGTCACTCTCCGTGGTTGCCGAACTGTCCGATTTCACCCGGTCCGCCGGTCAGGTTCTGGGGTCTGACCAGGCGCGACAGCAGGGCGTGTCTCCCTAGGCTGGGGTGATGAGCGACACCTCGGCCGACGTGCTCATCGCCTCCGCGGCTCCGGACGTGCGTGAGCTGGCCAACCGCACCCGGGAGCTGGTCCGGTCGGCACTGCCCGACGACGTGGTGGAGACGGTCGACGGCAACGACATCGGGTTCGGCTGGTCCACCGGCTACACCGGGCTCATCTGCGTGATCAGCGTGTACTCGCGCTGGGTGAACCTCGGCGTGGTGGACGGCATCGACCTGCCCGACCCGCAGCGCCTGCTGCAGGGCTCGGGCCGGCGCCACCGCTACGTCCGCATCACCCGGCCGTCCGACCTGGACCAGCCGGGCCTCCTGGAGCTGCTCGCGGCCGCGAGCGCGCGGGCCAGCCGCCCGCGCGCCGACCGGTGACGGTCCGGCCCTCCGTCGCCTCGACGCGAGCCCGTGGGTGCCGCACACTTGCCCTCAGTCTGCGAGGAGGCGGGATGCGAGCGATGCGGGTGCGTGCGGCTGGTCGTGCACGCGCGGACGCGCGAGCCGGTGCTCGTCCTCTGCGAGGTCGACGGCGACCGGTGCGTTCCGGTCTTCCTGCGCCGCCCGCAGCCGAGGTGATCGCCGTGGGCCGCCGGGGCGAGGACGACCCGCCGCTCCCGCAGGACGTGCTGGTGCCGGTCGTCACGGGGCTCGGCCACACGCTGGACGGGGTGGAGCTGACGGGGCTCCGGGAGGGCCGGTTCACCGCCGACCTGGTGTTCGACAGCGGCACCCGGGTCGCGGTGCTGCCGAGCGACGCGCTGGCGCTCGCGGTGCGCGAGGGGCTGCCGATCGCGGTGGCGGACACGATCATCGAGGACGTCGGCCAGCCGGTCGGCGAGATCTTCCCGGCGGGTTCGTCGGAGGAGCCGGAGCGGCAGGTGCAGGCGTTCCGGGAGTTCCTCGACGACGTCTCACCCGAGGACTTCGGCACCCCGTAGCCCGGCCCGCTTCTCCCGGCGCGCGGCCACCGCACCCATCCCGGCGGCCCCGAGGCATGCCACGGCGCCGAGCAGCAGGCCCGCACGCCCGCCGAGCTGCTGGCTGACGAACCCCGCGATCGGGCCGCCGATCGGCGTCGAGCCGAGGAACGCCACGGCCCACAGCGCCATCACCCGCCCGCGCATGTGCGGGGCGGCGGCCAGCTGCAGCGTGCTGTTGCCGACGGACTGGAACGCGACGCTCGCCGCGCCCACCAGCCCCATCCCGAGCAGCGCCATCGGGAGCGTCGGGGCGACCGCGGTGGCGAGCATCGCCACCCCGAACGCGCTGCAGGCGAGTACGAGCGGGTTGAGCCCGGTGCTGCCGCGCGCGGCCACGAAGAGCCCGCCGACCACGCGCCCGCGCCCATGGCGGCGGTGAGGAACCCGTAGGTGCTCGAGTCGCCCGCGAACGTCTCGCTCGCGACGATCGGCAGCACCACCTGGAACTCGTACGCGAGGCAGCCGACCAGCGCCATCATCAGCAGCGGCACGGCGAGCGCGGGCGTGCGCCGGACGTACGCGAAACCTTCCCGCAGCTGCCCGGGAGCGCGCGGCGCGGGCGCCGACCGCACCAGCTCGCGCACGTCCAGCCGCAGCAGCGAGGTGATCACGGCGACGAAGCTCGCGGCGTTCACGAGGAAGCACACGCCGGTCCCGCCGGTCGCGATCACGATGCCGGCGACGGCCGGGCCGACCGCGCGGGCGCAGTTGACCAGCACGGAGTTGAGGCTCACGGCGTTGCGCAGGTCGGCCGGGCCGACCATCTCCAGCACGAACGACTGGCGGGCCGGGTTCTCGAAGCAGCTGACGCCGCCCAGCAGCAGCGCGAGCAGGTAGACGTGCCAGAGCTGCGCGGTGCCGGTGAGCGTCAGTACCCCGAGGAGCAGCGCCTGCGCGCCCATCAGGGACTGCAGGCCGATCATCAGCCTGCGCTTGTCCATGCGGTCGGCGACGAGCCCGCCGTACGGGCCGAGCACGAGCTGCGGGAGCGTCTGGAGCGCGACGACCACACCGACGGCCGTCGCCGAGCCCGTGAGCTGCAGGACCAGCCAGGACTGCGCGATCGTCTGCATCCACGTGCCGACGAGGGAGATCGACTGGCCGCTGAGGTAGCGGCGGTAGTTGCGGTTGGCCAGCGAGGCGAACGTCTGCCTGCGCAAGGTGCTGAGCGGTCCCAGCCTGCGCTCGCCGGTCACGGCCATACCGCCTCCATATAATTGCCTGCCAACAAGCAACTATACGCCGATGGTCAGCCGTGCCGGGCCGCCGCCCGTGTCTCCACCGCCACACCGGCCACCACCAGGCAGCCGAGCGTCAGCGGGAGCAGCGCGGGGAGCTGCCACGTCAGCACGCTCACCGTCACCACCGCGGCGGCCAGCAGCGCCGACCCCGAGAGGTCGGCGGCACCGCGCTGCCCCGCCGCGCGCAGCGACGCCGTCCACCGCTGCTCCGGCCGCCACCCGGCGGCGGCCCGGACGAGCACGACCAGCCCGGCAAGCGCCACCGCGGCGACCACCACCGCGACCGCCGTCCGGCCCGGGATCGCCGAGCGGAGCAGCACGAACGCGTCGAAGCCGAGCAGCGCGCCGCCGCCGGCCACGGCCGCCCCGGCCGGCGCCGACGTGCGCAGCGCGCGGCGCAGGTCCCCGGCGAACACCCGGGCGCCGGCCTTCCGGTGCCCGGCGATCCGGCGCACGCCCGCGCACCCGGCCGCGAGCGCCGCGGGCAGCGTGACAACCGGGACGGCCGCCACCGCCACCAGCACACCGAGCAGCAGGCTCTCCGCGAGCAGCTCCAGCCTGTTCATCCCTTGACCCCGGACGTCGCCACGCCGTCCACGAGGTAGCGCTGGAACGCCAGGAAGAACAGCAGCACCGGCACCAGTGCCAGCATCGACATGGCGATCATCGCGCCGTAGTCCGAGGCGGTCGTCTGGTCGATGAACGCCCGCAGCGCGATCGGCAGCGGGTAGCTCTCCGGGCTGCTCAGGTAGAGCAGCGGGCCGAGGAAGTCGTTCCAGGTCCAGATGAACGTGAAGATCGACACCGTGATCAGGGCGGGCCGGGCGAGCGGCAGCACCACGTGCCAGAAGATCCGCAGGTGCCCGCATCCGTCCAGCTCGGCGGCCTCGTCCAGCTCACGCGGCAGCGTCCGGACGAACTGCACGATCAGGAAGACGAAGAACGCCTCGGTGGCGAGGAACCTGCCGATCAGCAGCGGCACGTAGGTGTCGATCAGGCCGGTCCGCTGGAAGATCACGTACTGCGGGATGATCATCACGTGGAACGGCAGCAGCAGCGTGCCGATCATCATCGCGAACATCACGCCGCGGCCGCGGAAGCGCAGGCGGCCGAACGCGTAGGCGGCCATCGCGGACGACACCACCGTGCCGACCACCGCCAGCCCGGCGAGCACCAGCGAGTTGCGGAAGAACGTCCACACGCTCACGCCCGCGATGCCCTCGACGGCCCGCGCGTAGTTGGCGCCGGTCGGCTCGGCCGGGAACACCGCGACGTTGCCGACGATGTCGTTCGACGGCGTGAAGGACGCCCCGAACGTCCAGGCCACCGGGTAGAGCAGCACCACGAGGATCGCGAGCGCGACCAGGTGCCACAGTGCCCACCGCAGGCCCTTCCCGGCGAGGTGGCGCTGCTCTCGGCCACGACGGCCATCAGCTGCTCCCGTCGTTGTAGAAGACCCACGAGCGCGAGGTGCGGAAGAGCACCACGGTCACCAGCGCGACCGCCACCAGCAGCGTCCAGGCCATCGCCGAGGCGTAGCCCATGCGGAAGTCCTGGAAGCCGCGTTCGTACAGGTAGAGCGTGTAGAACATCGTCGAGCCGGCCGGGCCGCCGAGCCCGTTGCCCGTGCTCACGACGAACGCGCTGGTGAACGCCTGGAACGCGCCGATGGTCTCCATGAGCACGTTGAAGAAGATCACCGGTGAGAGCGTGGGCAGCGTGATCGAGAGGAACCGCCGCCACCGCCCGGCGCCGTCCACCTCGCGGCCTCGTACAGCTCGCGGGGGATCTGCTTGAGCCCGGCCAGGAAGATCACCATCGGGGCACCGAACTGCCAGCCGGCCAGCAGCACGAGGATCATCAGCGCCCGCGACGGGTCGCCGACCCACCCGCCCGACGGGAAGCCGAGAGCGGTGAGCACCTGGTCGACCGCGGCGTCGTCGCTGAACAGCGCCCGCCAGGTGATCGCGATGCTCACGCTCGCGCCGATCAGCGACGGCGCGTAGAACGCCGAGCGGTAGAAGCCCTGGCTGCGCCGCGGCCGGGCCAGCAGCAGCGCCACGGCCAGCGCCAGCGCCAGCTTCAGTGGCGTGGAGATCAGCACGTACGTGAGCGTGACCAGCACGGACTGCCGCCAGCGCGGGTCGGCGACCATGTCGACGTAGTTGTCGATCCCGACCCACTCGGGGGTGGTGAAGAGGTTGTAGTCGGTGAACGACAGGTACAGCGACGCGAGCATCGGCCCGAGCGTCAGCAGCACCATGCCGAGGATCCAGGGGGACAGGAAGAACCAGCCCGCCGGACCGTCCGACCGCAGGCGCCGCCCGTCCCGCGTCCGGGTGGCCGGCCCCCCGGCCCCGCCACCCGGACGCCGGCCGGCGAGCGCCGGGCCGGCCGTCGTGCCGGCCGTCATCCCAGCGCGGCCTCGGTCTCGGTGAACCACTGGTCGACGGCCTCCTGCACGCTGAGCCGCCCGTAGGCCAGCTCCTCGTTCAGCCGCAGGAACGCCGAGTCGGCGGTGCCGGCGCCGGCCGGCGGGATCGAGGCCGTCTCGGTGAGGTACTGCCCGATCGACTCCTCGTACGCGACGATCGCGGCGTCCGTCGGCGACAGGACGGGCAGGGCCGCCTCCCGTTGCGCGTTGCTGGCCGGCAGGCCCCGGTTGCCGCCGAAGATCGCCCCGACGCGCGGGTCGTTGACCATGAAGTCGACCAGCTCGGCGGCTTCCTCGGGGTGGTCGGTGCCGCTGAACGCCGAGATCAGGATCGCCGGGCGCAGCCGCAGCCCGAGGTTGTCCGGGTCCGAGCTGGGCATCGGGCCGAGCGCGAGCGCGCGCTCCGACTCGCCCGCGAACCGGGTGAGCATGCTGTCGAGGTTCACGGCCGACGCGGCGAGGTCGGCGCCATCACCGTGACGGGCAGCGCCTGCGCCACCGCCTCCTGCCGCGGGAACGCACCGGCCGCCCGCAGGTCGACGCCCTGCTGCCAGAACCGCGCGAGGTCCTCGCGGGTGGCCTCGATCCGGCCGTCGGGGGAGAAGAGCCCGGTGCGGCCCTGCTGGCGCAGCCAGATCTCGAACACGCCCATGATCGACGTGTAGTCCCAGGCGCCCGAGATCCCGCCGGCCCGGCCGACCTGCGTGATCGCCGCGTTGTACTGCTCCCACGTCCAGCTCTCGGGCACCGTGACGCCCGCGGCCCGGAACGCGGCCGGGTCGTAGACCAGGCCCCAGGTGTTGCCGGAGAGCGCCACCGCGTAGCGCTCGCCGTCCACCACGCCGGCCTGCTGCAGGCCGGGCAGGAGGTCGTCGACCGGCACCGGGTTCGGGGTCTCGTCGAGGTTCAGCAGCAGGCCACGGTCGCCGTACTCGCGCAGGTAGCCGAAGTCCATCTGCAGCACGTCGGGCGTGCCGCCGCCGGCCGACTCGGTGTTGAGCCGCTGCCAGTAGTCGGCGTAGTCGGCGAAGTTGGGCGTGATCCGGATGCCGGGGTGCTCGCTCTCGAAGATCGCGATCGCCTCCTGCATCAGCTCGGCGCGCTCGGCGTTGCCCCACCACGAGTACCGCAGCTCCACCGGGCCACCGTCGCCGTCACCACCTCCTCCCCCGCACGCGGAGAGCAGCAGGACGGCGCTGGCCAGCGCGGCGACCAGCCGGAACCGGCGGCGCTCACCTTTGAGCATGGATGTTCCTCCGGGGTTGGGGACTCAGGTCTGCGAGAGGGCCTTCGAGCCGAGCGCCGCGAGACCGGCGGCGCCGTCGGGGTCGTGCTCGCCGTCGGCGACGACCACGGCGTAGCGCAGCGCGAGGTCCGTACCAGGGGCGAACAGGTACTCCTGCTCCGCGAACGGGGCCGGGCACAGGCAGGCGTAGAGCCCGGAGCGCACGAACCACGGCGCCGGGTGCCGGAGGTTCCGCTCGGCGTCGACGAACACGAGCGTGGACGCGTCGCCGCCCTCGTCGTGGCGGCCGGTGAAGCCCAGCCACGGCCCGCGGTGGCCGTTGAGGTCGTCGTCGCCGGACCGGCCCGCGACCAGCACGTCGCCGCCGGTCCACGACCGCGGCCCGCGCCAGAACAGGCCCGCGTAGCCGGCGCCCGCGCGCCCGTGGACGGCCGGGCTGCCGAGCGGGAACGCCGTGTCCGTGACGTTGGTGAGCACCGACGACCAGGTCAGCACCCACGCCGCCGGGTCCGGCACGGTGACGGTGAGCGCGCGGCGTTCGGTGAGCACGGTCGCGCCCGCCGCGGTGACCCAGTCCAGCCGGTGCGCGACGGTGACGGCGTCCGGGGCGACGTCGAGGGCGTCGAACCCGCGGTGCTCGATCGA
>MKJX01000076.1 GCA_001942415.1 Pseudonocardia sp. CNS-139 | reverse complement strand
GGGGCGGGCCGGCCGGCCGACCGCGGCGCGCGGCTCGGCCGACCACCCCCACCCCGCCGTCGGGCGCGACGACGAGCCGGGCGGGGTCCTGGACGGGGACCATGCCCAGCTCGCCCGCCCGGCGCGCGAGCTCCGGCGCGACTCCATCCCGGCGACCTCGCGGTGCAGTCGCTCGGCCTGCTGGCTCAGCGCGAGCGCCTCGGCCCGCGCGTCCTGCAGCCGGTAGGAGTCGGCGGCGGCCGCCGTGGAGAACCAGAGCGTCGCGACCAGCCCGATCGCCAGCAACACCATGATGAGCAGCACGAACTGGGCCCGCCCGGTGGGCGCGGCGGTACGCACGGGACGCCCGCCGAGCAGCCGCCGCAGCCGGTCGTCCCGGCGCGCGTAGGCCCGCCGCGCCGACCGCTGACCGGCCTTCTTCGGCTCGTCCGCGACGCGGTTCGCACCGCGCTGCGCGGGGATCGCCGTGGCACCCGCGGTCCTGGCGGTGACCCGCCCCCGCCCGGTGACCGGTGCAGTCACTGTCACTGTCGCCACCCCCTCCCGTCCGGACGCGGCCGCTCATGCCGCCTCCCGGATGCGTTCCGCGGCCCGCAGCCGCACCGAGGCGGCCCGCGGGTTGTCGCCGATCTCGTCCTCGCCCGCCTGCTCCGCCCCCCGGGTGAGCAGGCGCAGCTCCGGGCCGGTGCCCGGCAGCTCGACCGGGAGCCCCTCCGGCGACCGGGAGCTCGCCCGCGCCGCCAGCTCGCGCTTGACGATGCGGTCCTCCAGCGACTGGTAGGCGAGCACGACGATCCGCCCGCCGACGGCCAGCGCGTCGACCGCGGCCGGCAGGGCCGCCCGCAGCGCGTCCAGCTCGCCGTTGACCTCGATCCGCAGCGCCTGGAACGTGCGCTTGGCCGGGTGCCCGCCGGTACGCCGGGAGGCCGCCGGCACGGCCTCGTACAGCAGCTCGACCAGCTCGCCGCTGCGGCGCAGCGGAGCCGTGGCCCGCCGCCGCGCGACGGCCGCCGCGATCCGCCCGGCGAACCGCTCCTCGCCGTACTCGCGCAGGACCCGGGCCAGCTCCGGCACCGGGTAGGAGTTGAGGACGTCCGCCGCGGTCGGGCCGGTGGTCGGGTCCATGCGCATGTCGAGGTCGGCGTCGCGGGCGTAGGAGAAGCCGCGCTCGTCCGCGTCCAGCTGCATCGAGGACACGCCGAGGTCGAACAGCACGCCGTCGACCCGGGGAAGCCCCAGTTCCCCCAGGACGTCGGCGATGCGGTCGTACACGGCGTGCACGAGGTGGACGCGGCCGGCGTGGGCGGTGAGCCGGCGGCCGGCGATCGCGAGCGCGTCCGGGTCCCGGTCCAGCCCCACCAGCGTGAGCTGCGGGTGCGTGGCGAGCAGGGCGGCGGCGTGGCCGCCGAGCCCCAGCGTCGCGTCGACGAGAACGGCCGGGCGGTCGGCGATCGCGGGCGCGAGCAGCTCGGCGACCCGGGGCAGCGCGACGGGCACGTGCCTGGCCCCAGCCGGCCCGTTCCCGCCGTCGTGCTGCCCCACGCCACACCTCCTGCCCCGACTCGCCGGCTCCCGACCGGCTGCCCGTCCCGGCGATGCCTCCACCCGGCAGACCTGGCACCGGGGAAGGTGCGCCAGGGCTACCGGGTGGGGACACCGCCGGGCTCGCCTCCCCTGCCCGCTCACCTGCGTCAGATCAGCCCGGGGAGCACCTCCTCCTGGGCCTTCGCGTACGTGTCCTCGTGCTGGTCCTGGTACTGCTGCCAGGCCTCGGCGTCCCAGATCTCGACGCGCGTGAACGCGCCGATCACCACGCAGTCCTTGCTGAGCCCCGCGTAGCGGCGCAGCTCGGGGGTGATGGCGATGCGACCCTGGCCGTCCGGGTTCTGCTCGTCGGTGCCGGAGAAGAGGTTGCGCTGGAAGACGCGGGCGGACTCACTGGTCAGCGGTGCGGACGCGACCTTCTCCGCCAGCTCCGTGAACGCGTCACGGGTGAACACGTACAGGCAGTGGTCCTGCCCCTTCGTGATCATCAGCCCGCCTCGCAGCTCGTCCCGGAACTTCGCGGGCAGCGTGAGCCGCCCCTTGTCGTCCAACTTCGGGGTGTAGGTGCCGAGGAACACCGGCCCCACCTCCACCTGCGGCCCCGTTGTGCCCCAGCGGTAACCACATTACCCCACTTCCCCCCACCGTCAACCGCGACGATCCCGGCATCGGCGCAGCTCGCGGGACAAAATCGCAGGTCAGAACCGGTGGGGAAAGGTGGGGGACCACCCGCTCGCGCGACGGGCGGCGCACCCCGTTCAGCCACGGAGCGTCACGTCGGGGCCGCGCCGAGTCGGACGAACAGCGCCGAACGCCCGCCCGGGAAGGTCCACACGGCGCATTCCGCCGCCGCCCGCACCGCCGTGGGGCAAAGTGGGGGGACCGTCGGGACGGCCGGCCACCCCATCGGGGGAAGTTCTCCCCTGCTGTTTGACAGACTGGGGCCTCGCGCGTCCCGTCCGACGGGACGGTGTTGACTACCGCGAGGAGGCCGCGTGACCACAACGAGCAGCCGCCCCGGGGTGGACGGGGACTCGGCCGGGCTCACCGAGGTGGCCGAGCTGTGCGGCCGGATCGCGGCCAACGTGCAGCGGGTGATCGTCGGCAAGCCCGACGTCGTCCGGGTCGCGCTGGTGACGCTCCTGGCCGAGGGCCACCTGCTCGTCGAGGACGTCCCGGGCGTCGGCAAGACCTCGCTCGCCAAGGCGCTGGCCCGGTCGATCGACAGCTCGGTGAGCCGCGTCCAGTTCACCCCCGATCTCCTGCCCGGCGACATCACGGGCATGTCGATCTACAACCGCCAGACCGCCGAGTTCGAGTTCCGGCCCGGCCCGGTGTTCGCCAACCTCGTGATCGCGGACGAGATCAACCGCGCCTCCCCCAAGACCCAGTCCGCGCTGCTGGAGTGCATGGCCGAGCACCAGGTCACCGTCGACGGCGCGACGTACGCGCTGGCCAGCCCGTTCATGGTGGTCGCGACGCAGAACCCGGTCGAGATGGACGGCACCTACCCGCTCCCCGAGGCCCAGCGCGACCGGTTCACCGCGCGCGTCAGCGTCGGCTACCCGGACCTCGCGGCCGAGCTGGCGATGGTCGACGAGCACTCGGCGGCCGACCCGCTGGAGACGCTGCGCCCGGTCACCGACGCGCGCATGGTCCGTTCCGTCGTGGACGTCGTGCGCCGGGTGCGGGTGGGCCCAGAGGTGCGCCAGTACTGCGTCGAGCTGGTCGGCACCACCCGCCGCATCCCGGACCTGCGGCTGGGCGCCTCCCCGCGCGCCACGCTGCAGCTCGTGCGCGCCGCCCGGGCGCAGGCCGCGCTCGCCGGCCGCGGGTTCGTCGTGCCCGACGACGTGCAGGCCGTCGCCGTGCCGGTGCTGGCCCACCGGCTGCTGCTCACCCCGGACGCGCTCGCCTCGCGCCGGTCGGCCGTCGACATCGTCCGCAGCATCCTGTCCCGCCTCCCCGTGCCCGCGCCGCCGCGGGCCGGCGCCTGACCGACCGTGCCCGAAGGCGGCGGCCGCTTCTCCGGCCTCACCACACGCGGACGCTGCCTGCTCGCGGGCGGCATCGCGACGGCCGTCTGCGCGATCGCGCTGGACGAGCGCGACCTGCTGCGCGTCGGGGTGTTCGTCGCCGTGCTGCCCGTGTTCGCGCTGCTCCTGGCCGCGCGGACGCGGCGGACCGTGCGTGCCGATCGCGAGCTGAGCCCGGGCCGGGTGCCGGTCGGCACCCCGGTGACGGTCGGGCTGCGGCTGTCCGGCGGCCCGCTGATCGGCGCGCTGCGCCTGGCCGACACCGCCCCGGACGCGGCCGGCCCGAGCCCCGAGTCGCCGCCCCGGTTCACGGTGCACCGGCTCTCCAGCCGCAACGGCGGCGCCGTCACCTATCCCCTGCGGCCGATGCTGCGCGGCGTTCACCGGGTGGGGCCGCTGACCGGCACCGCGCGCGACCCGCTCGGCCTCGCGGAGTTCGAACGCGAGCTCGCCCCGGCCGACCGGCTGGTCGTGCTGCCGCGGGTGGTGCCGCTGCGCGGGCTGCCGCCGGCGATCGGGGCCGGCGAGGGCACGCCCGGCGCGGCGCTGGCCCACCAGGGACAGGGCGCGTCCGACGTGCTGATCCGCGAGTACCGGCAGGGCGACGAGCTGCGGCGGGTGCACTGGCGCAGCACCGCCCGCTACGACGAGCTGATGGTGCGGCTGGAGGAGCGGCCGTGGCGCGGCGGGATGACCGTCATCCTCGACCGCCGCGACGCCGCCCACCGCGGCCGCGGCCCGGAGTCGAGCCTGGAGTTCGCGATCAGCATGGCCGCGAGCGTCTGCGTGCACATGCTCGGGCGCGGCGAGCCGCTCAACCTCGTCACGGAGGACGGGATCGAGCTGACCGCGCCCGGCGCCGGCGCGCAGGAGGCGCTGCTCGACTCGCTCGCCGCGCTGCGCCCGTCCGCCCGCACCGACCTCGGCGGCCCTGAGCTCGCGTCCGGCACCGACGTGCTCGCGGTGCTCGGGGCGCTCGGCCCCGGCCAGGTCGAGGCGCTGATCGCGCGCCGCGCCGGCGGCGGCCACGCGATCCTGCTCGACACCGCCACCTGGGACCCGGCCCGCGGCGCCGGCCGGAACGGCGGCGGGAGCGCGGCCGGGCCGGCCGCGGCGCTGCGCCGGGCGGGCTGGCACGTCACGATCGCGAGTTCGGGCGTGACCCCGGCCCGGGTGTGGGACGCCTGGTGTCCGGCCGCGCGCCGGACGGGGGCGGGTGGGGTGTGTCCGGCCGCGCGCCGGACGGGGGCGGGTGGGGTGATCGTGTGCGCGCGCGGCGGTTGCTTCGCCCCCGGACGGTCTGCCGCCCGACACATCCCGGGGGTGGGCCCCCCGGGATCCACGCTACCGAGGAGGGCCGACGGAACGCGGGAGTTGCGGCGGCGCTGTCCACAGGACGCCCGGCGGGGCCGGTGTCTCCGCAGGTCGCGGTCGCGATGTGGACAACCCCGGCCGGCCGCCCGGATCCGTCCGTCCCCGTCCCTACCGTGCTGATCCGGGGGCCCACGATCGGGTCACCGCTGTGGAGGCGCCGTGAGCGCGACGACACCGCGCGGGTCCCGTCCCCCGGCCCCCGGCCGGACGTTTTTCATGATGTCGCTGCCCCCCTACATGCTGGGGGGCGACAGCGA
>MKJX01000075.1 GCA_001942415.1 Pseudonocardia sp. CNS-139 | reverse complement strand
GCAGGTCGCAGGTGCTTGAGGCTGCGGCCGAGCCGGCGGACGCTGCGCCAGCTCCACCGCCGCCGACCCGCCGCCGACGCGGCCGAGCCGGGTCCGGGATCAGCTTCGCGAGGCGCGTCGCGTGAGGTCCAGGTGCGGACCCGGTCGAGCCCGGCACGGCTGCTGGACGGGCACGCTGCCCGTGCAGACCACCACCGCGCGCCGGGCCGTCACCGTGACGGTGCGGCCGAGCCCGGTCTCCACCTCGACGGTGCGTTCGCCGGCGAGCCGGCCGCTCCCGCGCAGCACGGCGATGTCCGCGCCGCGCGCCCACTCGACCTGGCCCTCGTCGTTCCAGTTGCCGGTGAAACGGTCGCGGCGCTCCAGCACGGCCTGCGGGTCGAAGTCGGCCGTGGTGCCCGGCAGCCGGCGCACGGCCATGACGGCGTGCCCGGTGCGCAGCAGCGCCTTCGACGGCATGCACGCCCAGTACGAGCACTCGCCGCCGAGCAGCTCCGACTCGACGATCAGGGCCGAGAGCCCGGCGCGCACGGCGTAGTCGGCGGCGTTCTCGCCGACCGCACCCCCGCCGACCACGACGACGTCCACCGTCCGGCCGGTCCCCGGAGAGCTCACGTCAGCACCGCCACGACCGCGTCGTGCACGTCAGCCTCCCCCTCGCGCAGCTCCAACGTCTTCCCCGCGGTGCGCGGCTCGTCGAGCAGGGCCGCCAGCACCGCCGCGGTGTCGTCCCGGGTGACCTCGCCGCGCGGCACGGGCGGCGGCTCCAGGAGCACCCGCCCGGTGCCCGGGTGGTCGGTGAGGCTGCCCGGCCGCAGGACCGTCCAGTCCAGGTCGCCGCGGGCGCGCACGTCGTCCTCGGCCGCCTTCTTCGCCGCGACGTACGCCGCCCAGACCGGGTCGCGTCCGGGGCGAGCGGCTCGTCGACACCGGTGGACGAGACCAGCACGTAGCGCCGCACCCCCGCGAGCCGGGCCGCATCGGCCAGCAGCACGGCGGCCGCGCGGTCGACGGTGTCCTTGCGGGCCGCCCCGCTGCCCGGCCCCGCCCCGGCCGCGAAGACGACGCGTCCGCGCCGGTCACGACCTGGGCGAGGGCGTCCGCGGACGCCGCCTCCAGGTCGAGCACCGCAACGGCGGCACCGGCCCGTTCGACGTCCTCGGCGTGCGCCGGGTTGCGCACCACCCCGGTCACGACGTCGCCGCGGCCGGCCAGCAGCGCGGACAGGCGCAGTCCGATCTTCCCGTGTCCTCCAGCGATCACGACCCGCACGGGCCCGGACGGTAGTCGGCCCGCCCCGCCGCCGCCCGCTCCGTGCTCCTAACGGTGGGGCCGCAGCGTCCAGACGACCGTCATCCGGGCCGTCTCCCGGCCCTCGGCCGACACCGAGACCGTCACCGCGAACTCCGGGCGCCTCCCGGCGTCCAGCTCGGCGAGCACGTCGGCCGGGTCACGGTCGAGCACGGCCTCCGCCGTGAGCGGGCCGCGGGCCAGCTTGACGTACTGGATCTCGGACCGGACGACGAGCGGAGTCGCGCGTTCCATCGCCCCGCCGAACGCGGCCAGCGCGACCGCCCCGGATGCCGTCTCGCCCAGCCCGAAGATCATCGCGGCGTGCGGGCCGCCCACGTGGTTGCGCAGCTCGGGCGCGTCCGGCAGGGCGGCCACCGCCCGCCGCGGGGTCACGTCGCCGAACTCGACTCCCGAGGTCCGCACCCAGGGGACGGACTGCGCCATCGCGGGCCCGACCCAGCTCGTGTCCGTGGTCACAGGCATGAGGTTACCCACGGGTAGGAGACCCCGGACGAGGGCTCCGAGGGCGCCATGATCGATCAAGTTGGACGGGAATCCGCAGGTCAGAGGCCGCTAGCGCATCGGCGCGCGCTCGGAGCGGCCCGTTTTCTCACTCCGCGGAATAGGGGTGGTTGTGACCGGCAGCACCCCGGATTGGAATCGGAGGCCAGGGCAACGAAGAGCCAGGAGGTCCGCCGTGAAGGCCGTCCGGGTGCACCAGTACCACGCCGACCCGAAGATCGACGACATCCCCGAACCGAAGCTGGCAGGCCCGCTCGACGTGATCGTCAAGATCGGTGGGGCCGGCGTCTGCCGCACCGACCTGCACATCCTCGAGGGTCAGTGGGCCGAGGCCATGAACCCCGAACTCCCCTACGTCATCGGCCACGAGAACGCGGGCTGGGTGCACGAGGTGGGCGAGGGCGTCACCAACGTCGCCGTGGGCGACACCGTGATCCTGCACCCGCAGCCCAGCTGCGGGCTGTGTCTCGCCTGCCGCGCCGGGCGGGACATGCAGTGCGAGAACGCGTTCTTCCCCGGCCTGTCGGACAACAACGGCGGCATGGCCGAGTACCTGCGCACCACCGCGCGGGCTGCGTGAAGCTCAACCCCGACACCAACCCGGCCGATGTCGCCGCGCTCGCCGACGCCGGCATCACCGCCTACCACGCCGTGCGCAAGGCGGTGCCGGACCTCTACCCGGGCACGACGGCCGTCGTACAGGGCGCCGGCGGTCTCGGGCACATCGGGATCCAGGCGCTCGCCGCGCTCACCGCGACCCGGATCGTGGTCGTGGACCGGAACCCGGACGCGCTCGCGCTGGCCAAGCAGATCGGCGCGGACGAGACCGTGCTCGCCGACGGCACGCACATCGACGCCGTGCAGGACCTGACCGGCGGCAAGGGCGCCAACGTGGTGTTCGACTTCGTCGCCGAGGGCGGTGCCGAGAACGACGCCTGGCAGATGACGGCGCCGGCCGGCTCGCAGTACGTCATCGGCTACGGCGGCGAGCTGCGCATTCCCACACTCGATTTCGTCGGCGGCGAGAAGAACATCATCGGCAACATCGTCGGCACCTACAACGACCTTGCGGAGCTGATGGTGCTGGCGCAGGCCGGAAAGGTCACGCTGCACACCAGGCAGTACCCGCTGGACGCGGCGCTCGACGCCCTCCACGACCTGGACGCCGGACGCGTGCGCGGCCGGGCGATCCTCGTTCCCTGACCAGTCGACCCAGGAAGACCGCACCGACGCGAGAGGCCCACCACCATGTATCAGAAGGACGGCGAGAAGTACTTCATCGTCGATTCTCACAGCCATTTCTGGGACGCCAGCCGGGAGAACTGGAAGCCGGGCGCCGAGCAGTACGCGAAGGGCTGGATCGACTGCTTCTACGGCTACCACCAGCTGGGCCCGCCGGAGACCCACTGGGACTACGAGAAGTACCTCAAGGTCACGCCCGACGACTTCGAGCGCGACATGTTCCTCGAGGGGCACGTCGACTACGCGATCTTCCAGTCGACGTACCTGCGCGAGTGGTACACCAACGGCTTCAACACCGCCGCGCAGAACGCGCAGCTGCTGGAGCGCTTCGGCGACCGGCTCATCGTCAACGGCCGCTTCGACCCGCGCGACGGCGACGCCGGCATGCGCGAGCTCGAGGCCGACGCCAAGAAGTACAACCTCAAGGGCGTGAAGCTCTACACCGCGGAATGGAACGGCGAGTCCCGCGGCTACAAGCTGAGCGACCCGGAGGCCTACCGGTTCCTGCGGGCCGCGCAGGACCTCGGCATCAAGAACATCCACGTCCACAAGGGCCCCACGATCTGGCCGCTGGACAAGGACGCGTTCGACGTCTCCGACGTCGACCACGCGGCGACCGACTTCCAGGACCTCAACTTCATCGTCGAGCACGTCGGACTGCCGCGCATCGAGGACTTCTGCTTCATGGCGGTGCAGGAGCCGAACGTGTACGCGGGACTTCCGTCGTCATCGGCGGGCTGATGCACGCACGGCCGAAGTTCTTCGCCAAGGTGATCGGCGAGCTGATGTTCTGGGTCGGCGAGGACAAGATGCTCTACGGCGGCGACTACAACATCTGGGTGCCGAAGTGGCAGGTCGAGGGATTCGTCGACTGGCAGATGCCCGACGACGAGGCGTTCACCGACTACGCCAAGCTCACCACGGCCACCAAGAAGAAGATCCTCGGCCTCAACGCGGCCCGGCTGTACGACATCCCGGTGCCGGCCGAGGCCCAGCTCCCGACGACGGCGGGCGAGAGCATGCAGCCGGGCGAGGAGCTGGTCGAGGGCGTCGCGGGGTCCCAGGCGAATGGCCGGACCGCGCGACGGGCTCGAAGGAGCCGTCTGGCGCGCGCTGGGGACGGTGCTCGACCCGGAGCTGGACGAGCCCATCACGGACCTCGACTTCGTCGAGTCGTGCACCGTCTCCGACTCGGGCACGGCCGCGGTGGTGCTGCGCCTGCCGACGTTCTTCTGCGCGCCCAACTTCTCGTTCCTCATGGTCGCCGACGCCTACGACGCCGTCGCGGCCGTGCCGGGGATCGGGCACGCGGACGTGACGCTGGCCGACCACCACGCCTCCGCCGAGATCAACGGCGGGGTCGCGGCACAGGCCGGCTTCGTCGGGACGTTCTCCGGGGAGGCCACCGCCGAGCTGGACGAGCTGCGCGCGCAGTTCCTCCGCAAGGCGGCGCTGGCCGGGCAGGACCGGGTGGCCCGGCCGCTGGTCGACGCCGGCGCGGGTCCGGACGAGCTGGCCGCGGCCACGCTCGGCTCGGTCCCGCCGTCGGCGGAGCTCAGCCGGCTCCGGCAGCGCCGGGCCGCGCTCGGCCTCCCGCACGGCGACGACGCCCCGCTGCTGATCCACGCCGACGGCAGCCGGCTCACGTCCGAGCAGGTGCCGCTGCACCTGCGCCGGGCCCGGCTGCAGCGGGTCGGGATCGAGACGAACGGCGAGTACTGCAAGAGCCTCCTGAAGACGCGCTATCCGGACCGCGTGGCGCGCTGAGGGAACACCGGTCGGACACGGGCGCCGTACTGTCCACCCTCGTGGACGTGCGCGCGCTCGTGTTCGACGTGTTCGGGACCGTGGTCGACTGGCGCACCGGAGTGGCCCGCGAGGTCGCGCGCTGCTCGGGGACGGACTCGACGCCGAGGGTTTCGCCGACGCCTGGCGGGGCCGCTACGTCCCGTCGATGGAGCAGGTGCGCACCGGTGACCGACCCTGGACCCACCTCGACGACCTGCACCGGGCGTCCCTCGACGACCTGCTCACCGAGTACGGGCTCGCCGCCACCCCCGAGCAGGTGCGGGCGGAGCTGGTGCTGGCCTGGCACCGCCTGGACCCGTGGCCGGACTCCGTCCCCGGACTGACCAGGCTGAAGAGCCGCCACGTGATCGCGTCGCTCTCGAACGGCAACGTCGCGCTGCTCGTGGACATGGCCAGACACGGCGGCCTGCCGTGGGACACGGTGCTCTCGGCCGAGCTCTTCCGGCACTACAAACCCGACCCCGAGACCTACCTCGCGCGGCCGCGCTGCTCGGGCTCGAGCCGGAGCGGGTGATGATGGTCGCGGCGCACGTGGAGGACCTGGTCGCCGCGCGCGGGTGCGGGCTGCGTACCGCCTACGTCCACCGGCCGGCCGAGTACGGCCCGGTCAGGCAACCGCCCACCACCGACCCGGACGCCGACCTCACGGTCGCGTCACTGACCGATCTCGCTACCGCGCTGGACGCCTGACCAGCACGGCTACGCACCGAGTTGTCCACCTCGTGCACGGTTGTCCACAGCTTTCACCGACCACCCCGGCCAAGCCCGCA
>MKJX01000074.1 GCA_001942415.1 Pseudonocardia sp. CNS-139 | reverse complement strand
GTAGCCCTGGCCCTGGTCGTACCCGCCTTGCTGCTGGCCGCCGTAGCCACCCTGCTGGCCGTAGCCCTGGTCGTAGCCCTGCTGGCCGTAGCCGCCCTGCTGCTGCGGGTAGCCACCGCCCTGCTGGTCGTACCCCCCTTGGCGCTGGTCGTACGCGGGCGGCGCGTATGTCTGCTGCTGCCCGTATCCGCCGGGGGCGCCACGGTCGTAGCCGTACTGCCCGTTCTCCTCGGGGTGGCCCGGTTGCTGGCTCATGGGTGCTTCTCCTGCGTCGCGAGCTCGGACGGCGTCCCGACGGGAAGCGTCGGGGTCGACAGCCGAGCGGGTGCGGAACTGTCCCGTGTGCAGCGCATCGGAGCGCTCCAGGAAGACTACGACCTCACCGTAGGTGTCCCATCCCTGGTCGGTGAGTTGCTCGGCGACCGAGGCGGACAGCGAGTTCACGATCTCCGCACGGTCACCGCCCATGCGATCGAGATCGGTAGGGCTGAGCAGCACTGTGAACCGGTTCGGCGCCAGCAGGCGCCCTCCGGCTAGCTCCTCGATACGGCCTTCGGCTTCCCTGAGCAGCGCCTGCACGACTTCCTGGGGAACGACACTGCCACCGAGACCCGCGGGAAGCGTCGCCCACCAGTCCCTGGAGACGGCGTTCGAACCTGTCGACGCGGCCCAAGCGATCTTCCTCCGTTCGCATCGGCGTGTTGCTGGCAGTACCGATCGTATCTGTGCTAGCCAGGTTCGTGGCGCCCCCCGAGACGGGGGGCTCCTCGTTGCGCCCAACGGGCCCGTGCTAGCTTTCCTCCGTCAGGGCGAGTGGCGGAATGGCAGACGCGCACGGTTCAGGTCCGTGTGTCCGTGAGGACGTGAGGGTTCAACTCCCTCCTCGCCCACAGTCGGCGGCAGGTTGGCCTGCTCGTGCACCTTCGGTGCACTCGCCAGAAGCCGCCTCCTAGCGTTTCCTGGGGGTCCAACCCCCAGACCCCGGCCCGGAGGGCTTCGCCCCCCGGGACCCCCCAACCACCTGCTGCCTGCAATTCCCCTCGCTCCATCTTCAGCGCTCAACGGATCTGTTGGTAGGGGAGTTCCCCTATCTTTAAGGAATCGGTGGGGCCCTCAGGTTGTGCGGTCAGCGGCGGAGGGCGGGGCGGTGGGGGTGGTCGCTCAGTATTACTAGGTCTGCTGCGGTGGTGGGGGTGTGTTCCTTCTCGTAGCGGGTGTAGGCGGGGAGGGTCCAGCGGGTGGGTTGCGGGGTGTGTCTGGTCAGGGCGGCCTCGGTCATGTGCAGGTGGACGGTCAGGTCGAGGGGCAGGCCGCGGCCCAGCAGCAGCGCGCCCGTAAGGATCACGACGCCGGTGGCCGGGAGGTTCACGTACGGCTCACGGTAGGCGCGGTCGGCGGTCGCGTCCCACAGCCTGGGCAGCACGCGGCCCGAGCCGTCGGGGGCGGCCGGGTCCAGCACCTCCCGGCGCAGGCCGGCGGCGTCGAGCCAGCGGTCGAGCAGCTCGTCGGGGTCCTCGCGGCCGAACTCCAGGCGCACCGAGGCCGGGCGGAGGAAGTCGGCCGCGCGCACGAGCACCGTGGCGCGGCCGAGCTCGCGCAGGCGCTCGGCCACCCGTTCGCCGAGCGTGTCGGGATCGGCGGCGGGCGGCCCATCGACGGCCAGCCGGACCCGTCCCGGGCGGGCCATCACGAGCTCGGCGACCTCGCCGGCGAGCCGTTCCGGGCTGATCGGGGTGATCTGCACGCCGGATCTTCTCCCGGATCCGGCTACTGCCGGTAACCCTCCACGACGTCGCCGGGGCGCTCCTCGGCGTCGTCGGGGTCGAGGCCGGCCCGGCGGCGGGCGTCGCGCTGGCGCAGCAGATCCCAGTACCGGTCCAGCTGGACGCCCAGGTCGGCGAGCCGCTGCTGCTCGTCCGGGGAGAGCGCCTGCCCGACGTGGGCGCGCTCCAGCTTGTGCTCCTCGGCCACCAGCGCATCGATGCGGCGGTGCAGCTCGTCGTCGTCCATGGTCCATCCGTCCGATCGGAGGGGTGCGTTCCCCGGACGTTGTACCCGACACTGGAGCCGTGGCACCGGAGCACACGGCCGGCTCCTCGGTCACCCGGGCGTTGCGGGTGGTCGAGGCGGTGGGCGCGGCCGGCGACGGGGTCACCGCCAAGGCCATCGCGCGCCGGCTCGGCGTCCCGCTGCCGTCGGTTTACCGGATGCTCGGCACCCTCGTCGACGAGGGCTACCTCGTGCGCCTGCACGACGTGCGCGGCTACGGGCTCGGCTACCGCATCGCCGAGCTGCACCGGAGCCTGACCGACCAGGTGCGGCCGTCCGTCGCGCTGCGCGGGCTGCTGCACGAGGTGCACACCACGGCGCGGGCGGCCGCGTACCTCACGGTGTCGCGCGACGTCGACATCGTCGTGGCGCACGTCGACGACTGCACCGACCACCCCCGCCCGGAGCTGATGCGGGTCGGCGAGCCGACGGCCGCGCACGCGACGGCCGGCGGCAAGGTCGTGCTGGCGGCGCTGCGGCCGGGCCGGTTCGCCGAGCTGATCGCGCGCACGGGGCTGCCGCGGCTCGCGCCGCTCACCGTCGCCGACCGGCGCACGCTCGACCGCGAGCTGATGCGCATCCGGTCGGACGGCGCGGCGATCGAGCTGGAGGAGTTCGAGGCGGGCGTCGCCGGGATCGCCGCGCCCATCGCCGGGCCGGGCGGGGAGATCGCCGGTGCGCTCGGCGTGTCGGTCTCGCGGGCCGACTTCGCCGCCCGGCGCTGGGAGCTGGAACGGGTGGTGCGCCGGGCCGCGGCCCGCGCCGCGCTCCTCCCACAGGACCCGGAGCGGCGCGCAGTCTCCCCTTAGACCCGGGGCAGCGCCGCCAGCTCGTCGAGCGTGCGCAGCACCTCGTCGGGCGGGAGGTCGGGCACCAGGAAGAGCACGCGGTCCACCCCGACCTGGGCGTACGCGGCGAGCGTCGCCGGGTCGCTCTCGGCCGCGAACACGGTCACGTCGATGGGCCCGCGTCCGGCGTCGGCGCCGCGGCGGCGCAGCTCCGCGATCCGGACGCCGAGCGCGTCCACGTCGGCGCGCGCGACCCGGCGGGGCATCCAGCCGTCGCCGTGCGACAGCACCCGGTCGATCACCGAGGGCCCCTCGCCGCCGATCAGCACGGGCGGCGTGCGCACCGGCTTGGGCCACGACCAGATCGGCTCGAAGTCCACGAACTCCCCGTGGAACTCCGCGGCGTCCTTCGTCCAGATCTCCCGCATCGCGTCGAGATGCTCCAGCATGCGGGCGGTGCGCCGGCGCGGGTCGACGCCGTGGTTGGTCATCTCCTCCTTGTTCCAGCCCGGCCCGGCGCCGAGCTCGAACCGCCCGCCCGAGATCACGTCGAGGCTGGCGATCGTCTTGGCGAGCACGATCGGGTCGTGCTGCGGCACCAGCGCGACGGCCGTGCCCAGCGCGATTCGTTCGGTGACCATGGCCATCGCCGTGAGCGCGATGAACGGGTCGAACGTGTGGGAGTAGTAGCCGGGCAGCTCGGCGCCGCCGGACCACGGCGTCTCGCGGCGCACCGGGATGTGGGTGTGCTCGGTGAGGAACACGCCGTCGAGCCCGCGTTCCTCCACCGCCCTCGCGAGCGTCGGGCCGTCGATCCCGTAGTCGGTCAGGAAGGTCGTCACCGCATGCTGCACGGGCCCAGCCTGGCACGCAGGGAGACCCCGCGCCGGGCTTCCACCTTGTGGAAAGCGGGACGGCGGCGGCCTGGTCACGGTTATAGGTTTCGGCGCATGCATCGACGCAGCGAGCCGCCGTTCCGCGCCGACCACGTCGGGAGCCTCCTGCGCCCGCCGGCGCTGCTCGCGGCTCGCGAGCAGTTCGCCGCCGGGACCCTGGACGCCGACGGGCTGCGTGCCGCCGAGGACGCCGCGATCAAGGACGCGGTGGCGATGCAGGAGGAGATCGGCCTCCGGTCGGCCACCGACGGCGAGTTCCGCCGCACGTCGTGGCACATGGACTTCATCTACCAGCTCGGCGGCGTCTCCAAGACCGACGAGCAGATCCGCGTGCGCATGGTGAACAAGGACGGCGAGGGCGCCTTCACGTCCGCCGGACTGGCGATCCACGACCGGGTCGCGCTGCGCGAGCCGATCTTCGCCGACGCCTTCACGTACCTGAGGACCAGGTCACGACGGCCGTGCCGAAGCTGACGATCCCGTCGCCGAGCATGGTCCACTACCGCGGCGGCACGGCGGCCATCGACCGGGGCGTCTACCCGGACATCGAGGAGTTCTGGGCGGACCTCTCCGCCGCCTACGCCGCCGAGATCACCGCGCTCGGCGAGCTGGGCTGCCGCTACCTGCAGCTCGACGACACCAGCCTCGCGTACCTCAACGACCCGGCCCAGCGCGCCGAGCTGGCCGCCAAGGGCGACGACGCGGACGCGCAGCACATCCGCTACATCCGCCAGATCAACGCGGCGATCGCCGGCCGCCCCGAGGACATGCGGGTCACCACCCACATGTGCCGCGGCAACTTCCGCTCGTCGTGGGCGGCGGAGGGCGGCTACGACTTCGTCGCCGAGGCGCTCTTCGGCGAGCTGGACGTCGACGGCTTCTTCTGCGAGTTCGACGACGAACGCTCCGGCGGGTTCACGCCGCTGCGGTTCGTGCCGCCGGGCAAGCAGGTCGTGCTCGGGCTGGTGACGACCAAGACCGGTGAGCTGGAGGACCCGGACGACCTCAAGCGGCGCATCGACGAGGCGTCCAAGTACGTGCCGCTCGACCAGCTCTGCCTCTCCCCGCAGTGCGGGTTCTCGTCCACGGTGGAGGGCAACGCGATCACCGTGGAGGAGCAGGTCGCGAAGCTGCGGCTGATCGTCGACGTGGCCCAGGACGTCTGGGGCTAGCCTCCTCCCGTGTCCGAGGAGGGGCCGGCCGGCTGGGGCGAGCCGCTGTACGCGGCCGTGCTCGGCCTGGCGGGCGTCGGCGCCGGCACCCGGCTGCTCGACCTGGGCTGCGGCCCCGGCCTGTTCGCGGCAGCCGCCGCGGCCCGGGGCGCCCACGTGACGGGGATGGACGCGGACCCGGGCGCCGTCGCGGCGGCCCGCGCGGCCGTCCCGGACGGACGGTTCGCGGTCGGCGACGTGCACGACCCGCCGCCCGGCCCGTTCGACGTCGCGGCGGCCGTGCAGCTGCTCTCGCACGTCGCCAACCCGGTCGCCGTGCTGCGCGCCGCCGCGCGGGTCGCCCCGCAGGTCGCCGTGACGGTGTGGGGGCAGGAGCACGAGTGCGACGTCCGCGCGTTCGGCGAGGCGCTCGCGCCGTGGCTGCCGTCGCGCCGGACCCCGGCCGGCCCGCCGCCGGTGACCGACCCGGCCCGGCTGGCGAAGCTCGTCGGGCTGGCCGGGCTGGAGGTCGCGGAACGGGCCGAGGTCGTCTGCCCGTTCGACTACGCGGACGCCGACGCGGTGGTCGCGCCGCTGCTGGCGGCGGGAATCGGGCGGATGGCCGCCGCCCGGGTGGGGCAGGCCGCGGTGCGGGAGGCGGTGCTGGACCGGCTCGCACCCCACCGCACGTCCGCGGGCGGGTACCGGCTGGCCAACCTCTTCCGGATCGTGCTGGTCAGACGCACAGCCGGCTAACGCCCCCGCACGCCT
>MKJX01000073.1 GCA_001942415.1 Pseudonocardia sp. CNS-139 | reverse complement strand
CAGTCGGCTGCGTCAGCGTGCCGCGCCCCCCCCCAGCTCGACGGCGACTGGACGCGCTGCGCACGAGATCGACAGGCGATCCACGACGCGACCGCGCTCGACCGGCCCGGCCCCGACTGACGCTCAAGCGTCCGCGGGGCGCCAACCGCGACCACACACTCGAGTCGGACCGCAACGCCGGCCGCCCTGCGCTCCGCGGCGATCCGCGGGCCGGCCGCCAGCCCCGACCGGCCCCGGTCCGGCTGACGCTCAGCGTCCGCGGCGCGCCAGCGGCGCAGGCCTGGCACGGCGAGCGCGACCGCGGCCACCGCGACCGCACACGCCAGCCCGCCGCTGACCGCCGCGAACGACGCCGACGTCAGCCCGGCCACCAGTCCGGCCCGCGCGTCGCCGATGCCCGGCCCGCCCGCGCCGACGACGTTCTCGACGGCCGACACCCGCCCGAGGTAGGAGTCGGGCGTCGCGAGCTGGACGAGCGTGCCGCGGGAGATCACCGAGACCGTGTCCGCCGCGCCGGCGACCGCGAGGCACACGAGCGTCGCCACCAGGCCGTCCACCAGCCCGAACGTGGCCAGCCCGAGGCCCCACACGATCGCCGCCCCGGCCATGACGAGCCCGGGCCGGGACGCGCGCGTCACCGCGCCGGAGGTCAGCCCGGCGGCGACGCCGCCGACCGCGATCGCGGAGAGGAAGAGGCCGAGCGTCTGCGGGTCGCCCCCGAAACGCTGCTCGTTGATCGCGGGAAAGAGCGCGACCGGCATCGCGAGCACGGTGGCGGCGAGGTCGGTCGCGACGGCGCCGGAGAGCACCGGGCGGCGCACGACGAACCGCCACCCGTCCCACGTCGCGCGCAGGCCGGGCCGGGTGCCACCGTCCGGGCGCAGCCGCGGCAGCCGGGCCACGCCGTAGAGCGAGACGGCGACGGCAGCGGCGTCGAGCGCGTAGGCGGCCGTCAGCCCGCCGGTGGCGAGCACCACTCCGGCGACGGCCGGGCCGGCGAGCATCGCGATCTGGAAGCTGATGTGGTTGAGCGCGACCCCGGCCGGGACCTGCTCGCGGGGCAGCAGCCGCGGCACGAACGTGCGCCGCGGCGCCGAGCCGAGCGCGACCGCCGCGGTCTGGGCCGTCACCAGGAGCAGCACGAGGGGCAGCGAGCCCAGCCCGAGCCCGGCCTGCACGGCGAGCAACCCGGCCATCGCGAGGGTGCCGAGCGATGACACCAGCACGAGCGTGCGGCGGTCGTACGAGTCCGCCAACGTGCCGCCGACCAGCCCGAACACGAGCGTCGGCAGTGCGCTCGCGAGGCCGAGCGCGCCGGTCCAGATCGGGCTGCGGGTCAGCTCCCACACCTGGTACAGCACCGCGGTGGCGCCGACCTGCGCGCCGAACGTGGCCGCGGTCGTGCCGATCCAGAGCCGGCGGAACGCGGCGGACGCGCGCAGCGGGCGGGTGTCGACCACGCGGTCGAGCAGCGTCACCGCTCGTCCAGCTCGGCCAGCTCGACAGTGATGCGGTCGAGGAACGAGCGGCGGCCCAGTGCCGCGGCCATGTCGTCGACCACCCGGGTCAGCGCGTACGGGACCTCGGCCTCCAGCGCCGCGAACGCACGTTCGGTGGCCCGCCACTCGTCCTCCAGGAACGGGACGAGCGCCCGCCCGCGCTCGGTCAGCCGCACGTCGCGGGTGCGCGCATCGTGGCCGGGCGCGGTCTCGACGAGGCCCTCCGTGCGCATGGCCGTGACGGTCTGGCTCATCGCCGAGTGCGTGACGTCGACCTCCGCGGCCAGCGCCTTCACCGTCATCGGGCCGAGGTGGTGCAGGCGGATCAGCGCGATGCTGAACCGCGGCCGCACACCGGTGACGCCGCGCGCGGCGTAGAGGCGGGCGATGTCGGCGTCCATCGCGTCGAGCAGCCGGCGCAGCGGCCGCAGCGCGCTCTCCCGCGTCGGGTCGGGGCCCGATGTGGACAACTCGCCGCCCCGCGCGCCGCCCGAGGCAGAACTGTCGGTCCCCTCTGGAAACGTTGAACCCGGGGGTCCCCCTCGGGCGGAGGTCTCGTCAGGCGGGATCGGAGATGTCACAGCGCTAACGTAACAGCACTGATACGACAGCGCTCATGCTTTTGTGTGAGCCACCACGAAGATCCGCCGGAACGGGAACCAGGTCGTCCCGTCGGGCTGCCGCGGGTAGGCGGCGCGCAGCCGCGGCGCCAGCTCGGCGCGGAAGGCCGCGTAGTCGCCGGGGTCCAGCGCGTCCCGCACCGGCCGCAGCGCCGTGCCGCTGATCCACCCGAGCACCGGGTCGTCGCCGGTGAGGCGGTGCAGGTAGGTCGTCTCCCAGACGTCGACGTCCGCGCCGGTGGCGGCAGCCGGCGCGGCGTACTCGGCGGGCGCGGGCACGGCGTTCTCCCCGCGCACCTGCGCCCGTCCCCGCCAGCGCGGCTCGGCCAGCAGCTCCCGGATCAACACGTGCGACGGGGCGCCGAAGTTGCCCGGCACCTGCATCGCGAACCACGCCCCCGGCGGGAGCGCGCGCAGCCAGCGCGGGAGCAGGTCCGGGTGCGACGGCACCCACTGGAGCACCGCGTTGGTGACGACCACGTCGGTGTCGGGCGCGGGCGTCCAGTCGACGACGTCGGCGAGCCGGGCGTCGATCCCGCGCTCACGGGCGGCCGCGACCATGTCCGGGGACGAGTCGAGCGCGGTCAGCGCGGCGCCGGGCCAGCGGGCCGCGAGCAGGCCGGTGAGGTGCCCTGGCCCGCACCCGAGGTCGACCACCCGCCGCGGCGCGGTGGCGCCGACCCGCGCGATCAGGTCGTGGAACGGGCGTGAGCGGTGGTCGTCGAAGCCCAGGTAGAGCGCCGGATCCCAGGTCGGGGACGTCATGCGAGGCCGAGCGTGCGCGCCACGTCGCCGGCCACCTGCCGCACGACCGCCTCGTCGGTGCCCGGGTCGGCGCGCACCTGCAGCACCGTGCCGTCCCGGCCGGCGACCTTGCGCTGGACGAACCACGCGCCGCCGCCGGGCAGGTCGCGGTGGTGCCGGGACCGGATCGAGCCCTCCACCCGCGCGTGCACCGTCTCGGGGACGCGGCCCGGGTCGGCCAGGCGCATCCGCCGCGGCGGGAGGTCGGCGAGCAGGACGATGCCGCCGAGGTCGGCGCGCTCCTGCGCCTCCACCAGCGTGAGCGCGCCGCCCGACCACGTCGCCTTGCTCACGAGGTGCCAGCCCAGCCGCCCGACGCCGTCCGGGCCGGGCAGCCACAGCCCGCGCGACGTCACGACGAGGTGCCCGCCGCCGACGACCGCCGCCGACGCGAGCACGCGCTCGTCGGCGTCGAGCGTGCCGGCGAACCCGGCCGGCAGCTCGTCGCGGCCCAGCAGCTTCCGCACGGCCTGCAGGAGATTCACCGGGCCGCCTTCTCCCGCAGCGCGATGCGGTACTGCTCCAGCGGCACGAGGTCGCCGAAGAGCTGGTGGTAGGCGTCCGCCTCCTCCATCGGGTTGGTGCGCTGCAGCCGCGCCTTCAGCTCCGCCACCTGCGCCTCCACGAGCGCGAGCCGCACGCCCGCGATCACGCTCGCGACGTAGCGGGCCTCCTCGGTGTTGCGCCGCGGCAGCTCCATCGGCTCGACGGCCAGCTCGGTGACGAGCATCCGCGACTCGGTGGGCGTCTCGGCCAGCACCGCGTCCACCCAGGCGTGGCCCTCGCGCCCGCCGCACACCCCGCCGGCCGTCAGCACCGCACGGTGCACCGCCGCGTAGGCCGGGTGCGTGAACACCTGCTCCGGCAGCTCGTCGTAGCTCGGCCCGGCGATCGCCGGCACCTGCAGCGCCGCCTTCAACGCCTCGCGCTGCAGGTGCAGCCGGGGGTCGTCCTTCGGCGGCGGGACGGACGCGTCGCGGCGCGGCACCCGGCCGACGCGGACCTGGTCGGCGGGCACCCCGGCGGACTCCCGCACCCGCCGCACGACCATCGCGATGTCGTCCCAGCTGGTCCAGCCGGCGAGCCGGCGCGCGTACTCGTCGCGCAGCTCCTCGCGCTTGATCTTCGCGACGACCGGCACCGTGCGCTGCAGGGCCGCGACCCGGCCCTCGGCGGAGTCCAGGTTGTAGTCGCGCAGCATCGAGCGGATCGCGAACTCGAACAGCGGCTCGCGCCGCGCCACCAGGTCGCGCACCGCCGCGTCGCCGTGGCTCTGCCGCAGCTCGCACGGGTCCTGGCCGTCCGGCGCGATCGCCACGAACGTCTGCGCGGCGAAGCTCTGCTCCCCCTCGAACGCCTTGAGCGCCGCCGCCTGCCCGGCCGCGTCGCCGTCGAAGGTGTAGATCACCTCGCCGAGGTCGAACGAGTCGTCGCCGATCAGCCGGCGGATCACCGAGATGTGCTCGGAGCCGAACGCCGTGCCACAGGACGCGACGGCCGTCGGCACCCCGGCCAGGTGCATCGCCATGACGTCGGTGTACCCCTCGACGACCACGACCTGGCGGCGCTTCGCGATCTCGCGCTTGGCCACGTCGAGCCCGAAGAGCACGTGCGTCTTGCGGTAGACCGGCGTCTCGGTGGTGTTGAGGTACTTCGCCTCGATCGTGTCGTCATCGTAGAGGCGGCGGGCGCCGAACCCCACGACGTCGCCGCCGAGGTCCTTGATCGGCCACAGCAGGCGGCGGTGGAACCGGTCGATCGGGCCGCGCCTGCCCTCCTTCGAGAGCCCCGCCTTCATCAGCTCGTCCAGCGAGAACCCCGCGCCGAGCAGGTGTTTCGTGAGCGCGTCCCACCCGCCGGGCGCGTAGCCGCAGCCGAACGTCTGCGCCGCGTTGACGTCGAACCCGCGGCTCGTCAGGAACTGGACGGCGGTGGCCGCCTCGGGTGTGCGCAGCTGCGCGGCGTAGAAATCCGCGGCGCGTCTGTTGGCCTCCAGCAGGCGGGTCCGGGTGCCCCGGTCGCGCTGCACCGAGCTGCCGCCGCCCTCGTACGTCAGCCGGACGCCGACCCGCTCGGCCAGCCGCTCGACGGCCTCGACGAACCCGATGTGCTCCATCTTCATGACGAACGCGACCGCGTCGCCGCCCTCGCCGCAGCCGAAGCAGTGGAACGTGCCGTGGCTGGGCCGGACGTTGAACGAGGGCGTCTTCTCGTCGTGGAACGGGCAGAGGCCCTTCAGCGAGCCCGCACCGGCCCGGCGCAGGGCGACGTACTCGCCGACGACCTCGTCGATCCGGGTGCGGTCGCGGACGTCCGCGATGTCGCTGTCCCGTATCCGCCCCGCCACGACCCCGGAGTCTAGGCCGGTTCTACCCGCGGGAGCCGACGGCCTGCCGGGGGGACGCGCCCGGCCCGGCGGCGTCCGGCGCGCGGCGGCGCGTCTCGGGCAGGAGCGGGGTGATGGCCATGATCAGCAGGACGGCGAGCGCAGCCGCCGCACCCACCCAGAGCAGCACATCCGTCAGCACTTCCGTCATGGCTCCAGCGTGCGACGCGCAACCTGGGTGTCGCCTCAGCCGGAGGTACGGATCCGCTGTGCGGCCTCGGCCGAACGGCCGATGCCGCCCCTCCCCCGGACCGCCGAGCGCGACTCGCGCACACTTTTCCGGCGACTCGCGGAACGAGGCCCGCGAGTCGCTGCGAAAGTGCGCGCGAGTCGCTGGATTCGTGCGCGCGAGT
>MKJX01000072.1 GCA_001942415.1 Pseudonocardia sp. CNS-139 | reverse complement strand
GCATCGGCTTCGGCAGGTCGGACACGCCGTCCCGCATCCGCATCCCGTAGCCACCGCAGAACAGGACGACCTTCATGAGACCACCTCGAGCTCCGGGATGGGGAAGACCAGGCGCCCACCCCAATCGCGGACGTAGGAGAGCTGCTCGACCAGCTCGTCACGCAGGTTCCAGGGCAGGACCAGAACGTAGTCGGGCTCGTCCTCGGCGATCCGCTCGGGCGGCAGCACCGGGATGCGCATCCCCGGCGTGAACTTCCCGTGCTTGTACGGGTTGCGGTCCACGGTGTAGGCGAGCAGGTCCGGCCGGATGCCGCAGTAGTTCAGCAGCGTGTTGCCCTTGCCGGGCGCGCCGTAGCCGACCACCCGCTTGCCGGCCCGCCGGGCCTCGATGAGGAACGCGACCAGGTCGTCGCGGACCTTCGAGACGGCCGCGGCGAACCCGTCGTGGCCCTCAGGGGTGTGCAGCCCGGCGGCCGCCTCGGCCGCGAGCACCTCGCGCACCCGCTCCGACGGCTCGCCGGCCACCTCGCTCGGCCGGGCCCACATGCGGATCGAGCCGCCGTGCGTGTCCAGCAGCTCGACGTCGACGAGCGTCAGCCCGCCCGACGCGAGCGCCCGCTGCCCGGTGAGCAGCGTGTAGTACTGGAAGTGCTCGTGGTAGATCGTGTCGAACTGCTTGCGCTCCACGAGCGTCAGCAGGTGCTGCACCTCGATCGACACCCAGCCGTCGTCCGCGACGAGCGCGCGCAGGCCCTTCGTGAACCCGATGACGTCCGGGATGTGGGCGTACACGTTGTTGAGGCAGACGAGGTCGGCGCCGCCGTGCGCGGCGCGCACGGTCGCCCCCGTCTCCGGCGTGAGGAACGCGGTGAGCGTCGGGACGCCCTTCTCCCGCGCGGCCTCGCCGACGTTCACCGACGGCTCGATGCCCAGGCAGCGGATGCCGCGCCGGACGACGTGCTGCAGCAGGTAGCCGTCGTTGCTCGCGACCTCGACCACGAAGGACCCCGGGCCGAGTCCGAGCCGGCCGGCGGCGCCGTCGACGAACCGGCGGGCGTGCTCGACCCATGACGTCGAGAACGAGGAGAAGTACGCGTACTCGGTGAACGTCTCCTCGGGCGTGATCAGCGGCGGGAGCTGCGCGAGCAGGCACCGGTCGCAGACCCGCACGTGCAGCGGGTAGGTGGTCTCGGGGGCCTCGGTCGCCTCCGGCGTGAGGATCAGCTCGCACGGGGGCGTGGCCCCCAGGTCGACGAAGCTCCTCAGCTCCGCCGAGCCGCAGAGCCGGCACGTCATCGCCGGGGCGTCGACCCGGCCCTCACTCGGCTGGACGGCGTTGTCGGTCAGCACTGCGTCGGTTCCCCCGCCGCACGACGCGAGCGCCGTCGTTCCCCTGTGCGCACCGCGCCAGTGTTCCACGGACGGTGCAACGACCCGTCCGGGGTACTCGGTGCGGTGCTTCGTCGACTTCGTCCGATTCTGCCTGGTCAGGTGACGTGTCGGAGCACAGTGACGCCTTGTGTGGCGCGCGGCCGCCGAGTCGCGGGCCCGTCCGCGGCGGTTACGCTGCGCCGCTGAGCCGGGCCAGCCGCTGCGGCGTTGGCCACCGGACGTCGTAGGCCCAACCGAGCCGCTCGAAGATCCAGATCACCCGGGCGGAGATGTCGATCTGGCCGGGCAGGACGCCGTGCCGCGCGCACGTCGGGTCGGCGTGGTGCAGGTTGTGCCACGACTCGCCCATGGAGAAGATCGCGAGCGGCCAGAAGTTGCGCGACCGGTCGCGCGACCGGAACGGCCGCTCGCCGACCATGTGGCAGATCGAGTTGATCGACCAGGTGACGTGGTTGCAGATCGCCAGCCGGACGAGCCCGCCCCAGAAGAAGCCGGTGAGCACGCCCGCCCACGACCACGAGATCAGGCCGCCGAGCAGCGCGGGCAGCAGCAGGCTGATCGTCACCCACACCCCGAACGCCTTGCTCGCCCGCACGATGTGCCGGTCGGCGAGCAGATCGGGGATGAAGCGGCGGTGGTTGGTCTCGTCGCGGTCGAAGAACCACATCATGTGCGCGTGCAGGAAGCCCTTGGTCACCGCCCACGGCGACGTGCCGAAGAGCCACGGCGAGTGCGGGTCGCCCTCGCGGTCGGAGAAGGCGTGGTGACGCCGGTGGTCGGCCACCCAGTTGAGCACGTTGCCCTGCACGGCGAGCGACCCCGTGATCGCCATCGCCACCCGCAGCCACGGCTTCGCCTTGAACGCCTTGTGCGTGAGTGGCGGTGGAAGCCGACCGTGACGCCGAGCATCGCGATCACGTAGAAGACGGCGAACAGCACGAGGTCGTGCCAGTCGACGCCCCATCCCCACACGAGCGGCACCGCCACCACCAGCGCGACCATCGGCACCAGCACGAACACGTAGATCAACGCGTGCTGGAGGTTGGTGCGCCGACCGGCGACGACCGGGTTGGGACCGGACTTCAGCGGGTCGGCCGCCGCGTCCTCGGCGGTTGCGGTCATGGGGCTCCTCGGAAGGTCGATACGGGGCCGGCCGGGGGCCTGGGGACGGAGCGCTGATCGCCCGCCGTCGGCGAGGGTAGGGGACGAGCATGGCGCGCACAGCCCCCAGATCGGGAACATCCGGCGAACCGTGCACGCCCCGTCGCCGCGGCGAAGGTACCCGGACCGGTCGCGTTCAGTCCCCGTGAACCAGCGTGCCAGGATGAAGGTCTGTCCGCCGTGGTGTAACGGCAGCACCTCGGATTTTGGTTCCGATGGTCCAGGTTCGAATCCTGGCGGCGGAGCGGCAGGTCGGTCCGGGGCCGCCCGCGGCTCACGTCGTGCCGACGTGCGCGACCCCGAACTCCAGTGCCGTCCGCCCGTCCGCCACCGGACCTGCGGTACGGAGCCCGAGGCCGCAGCCGGCGGCCAGCTCGGCGAGCTCCTCGACCGTCCGCTCCCGGCCGCCGAAGCACATCAGCATGAACAGGTCGATCCCGGTGCTCGCGCCCTGCCCGCGCAGCGCTCGACCACCACCACGGTGCCGTCCGGCCCGGCGGCCCGGCGGATCCCGCGAGGATCGCGCGGGCGCGCTCGTCGTCCCAGTCGTGCAGGACGTCGCACAGCAGGTAGGCGTCCGCGCCCGCGGGCAGCGGGTCGAAGAAGCTGCCGGGGACGGCACCGGCACGGTCGTCGAGCCCGACCCTCGTGAACCTCTCCGCGGCCGCGGCGGCCGTCGGAGGGAGGTCCAGGACCTGACCGCGGACGCCGGGGTGGGCGCGCAGGATCGCGGCGAGCACGTTCCCGTCGCCCCCGCCGACGTCGAGGATCTCGGGGAAGCGGCTCCAGTCGAAGCGCTCCGCGATCTGCGTCGCCTGCACCCGGAACCGCCAGGTCATCTGGGCGTCGAACGAGCGCCGCAGCTCCGGGTGCGCGTCGAGGTCGGCCCAGAAGTCGCGGCCGTACCTCCGCTCGTAGCCGGACCCGCCTGTTGCGATCGTCCCCAGCAGCTCGACGAAGCCGAGCTCGGCACGCCCGCCGGCACTGTTGATGTCGAGGACGGGCCTGATCCCCGACGGGGCGTGCTCGCCCATCTGAGCGCCGAGGTCCGTGGGCCGGTAGCGGCCGGACTCCCCGTCACGCTCGAAGACTCCGACGGCGACCAGGTGGTCGAGGAGCCGTTCCAAGGCGGGGGGTGCGGTCCCGGTCGCGGAGGCGAGCTGCTCCGCCGTGGCCCCGGCGATCCCCGCGCGATCCACCAGGCCGAGCGTCGCGGCCACCCGGATGGCCATGGGCGTCGCCAGATCGGCCATCGCCCGGATCGACCGTGCGGCGATCATCTGGTCCACCGCCCGAACGTATCGCCACACGACACCGGGGTGGTCCCGCCCTGCGGGACCACCCCGGTCTCTGCTCGATCGCCGCCGGGCCCCCCGCGACCCGGCGCCCCTCAGCGGCCGTTCGGCGACGGCGGCGGCTCGGGCGGACGCCCGTTACCGGTGCACCTCATGCTCTTCTCCTCTGCTGCAACGACCACGCCGCGCCGCTCAGTCGAGCGCCGCGTCCAGCGTGATCGTCGTGCCGGTCAGCGCCTTGCTGACCGGGCACGTCTCCTTGGCCGCCTGCGCGGCCTTCCTCGAAACCCGCCGCGTCGAGTCCCTCGACCTCGCCGCGGACGGTCAGCGCGATCCCCGTGATCCGGAACCCGCCCACCGGGTCCGGGCCGAGCGTGACGTCGGCCGTCACGTCGAGCGACTGGGGAGTGCCGCCGGCCTGTCCGATCAGCGCCGACAGCTGCATCGCGTAGCAGGACGAGTGCGCCGCGGCGATGAGCTCCTCGGGGCTCGTGGTGCCGTCGGCGTTCTCCGCCGCCCGCTTCGGGAAGCTGACGTCGTAGGTACCGACCCCGCTGCTCGTCAGCTCGACCTGCCCGGCCCCCTCCTGCAACGTGCCGTTCCAGGCGGTGCGTGCGGTGCGCGTCGGCATGGCTCTCCTCGGAGCTGGCGGGCTTGCTGTCCTGTTAACGCTCCTAACATCACCGAAGACGTCTGGACTATGCGAGCCGATGGCCCCGATGAGGTGACCGGCCAGCCGGCGACGCCGAACGGTCGACGGACGGCCGCTCACCGGTCACCGCACCTGGACGGGATCCCCGATCTGCAGGACGTCGTAGAAGAGGGAGGCGTCCTCGTGCCCGAGCCGGACGCAGCCCGCCGACGGGCCGTCCAGCCGGCCTTCGTGGAAGGCGATGCCGCCCTCGGCGAAGAACACGGCGAACGGCATCGGGGCGCCGTCGAACTCGGTGCTGTGGTGGTTGGCGTTCTTCCACTCGACGGTGAAGTCGCCGACCGGCGTCTCGTGGCCGGGGCCACCGGGGCTGATCGGCACCGGGCCGTGGCTCACCGCGCCGTCGGTGATCAGCCACGCCTGCTTGCCCGCCAGGTCGACGCAGGCGACGGCGTCGACGGTGCAGGGCGTGCCGGGCACCGGCTCCGGCTCCGCGGTCGCCACGCCGGCCGCCGCCAGGGCACCGCCCAGGGCCAGCACCACCGCGACCGCCACCCGCGACGCGCGCCATCGCGCACGCCTGCCGTGCTCGCCCATCGACCGTCCTTCGAGATACGTGCGAACCGTGGCGGTGCGTGCGCGAGCCGGCACGGAATGTGTCCGCCCGGACAACGACGCCTCCCCGCGCCGGTTACGGGACCCGCGTCCCGCGCCACGACGGGGTGGGGGGCCAAGCCGTAGGATTCCGGCGTCTCCGACCGCCGGTACCGCCGCGCTGCCGATGAGCAGCAGAAACCAGGGAGTGGGCTCATGCTCGACCGTCCCGGGCCAGGGCCGACCGGTGGCGTCTCGCCGGTCCGCCCGGCCGCCGCGATCGTCCTCGCCGCCGGTGACGCACCCGGATGCGCTCCGCCGTGCCGAAGGTGCTGCACCCGATCGCGGGCCGCAGCCTGCTCGGGCACGCCGTGCACGCCGTCGCGGCGCTGGAGCCCGAGCACCTCGTCGTGGTCGTCGGCCACGGCCGCGACCAGGTCGGCGACGCCGTCGCAGCCCTGGGCGGGGAGCTCGCCCGCCCGGTGGTGGCCGCCGAGCAGGAACGCCGCCTCGGCACGGGCCACGCGGTCCGCTGCGGGCTCGACGCGCTGCCGGACGGCGTCACGGGGCAGGTGCTCGTCACCTATGGCGACGTGCCGATGCTGGAGCCGGCCACCCTCGGCGAGCTGCTGGCCGCGCACACCGCGGCCGGCGCGGCGGTCTCGCTGCTGACCACCGACCTCGAGGACCCCACCGGCTACGGGCGGGTGCTGCGCGAGACCGACGGCGTCACGGTCACCCGGATCGTCGAGGAGGCCGACAC
>MKJX01000071.1 GCA_001942415.1 Pseudonocardia sp. CNS-139 | reverse complement strand
CCATGACCGATCCGTCCCCGCGGGTGGCCGTCATCGGCCTCGGCGCGATGGGGCTGCCGATGGCGACGCACCTCGCCACGGCGTTCGACGTGACCGCGTTCGACGTGGCCGCCGACCGGCGGGACGCGGCCGCGGCAGCCGGCGCGACCCCGGCGGCGAGCCCGGCCGCGGCGGCCGCCGGCGCGGGCGTCGCGCTGCTCGCCGTGCGCGACGAGGCCCAGGCCCGCGCCGCGATCTTCGGTGACGACGGCGTCGCGAGCACGCTCCCGGCCGGCGGGATCGTGGTGCTGACCAGCACCGTCGCGCCGCCCGGGCCGTCGCCGCCGAGCTGGCCGGACGCGGGCTCGCGCTCGTCGACGCGCCGATCAGCGGCGGGCCGGTCCGCGCGGGCAAGGGCGACCTGCTCGTGCTCGTCGGGGCCGAGCCGGAGGCGCTGGAGCGCAGCCGGCCGGTGCTGGACCACCTGGCGTCCACGCTCACCGTGGTCGGTCCGCGCCCGGGCGCGGGCAGGCCATGAAGGCGATCAACCAGCTGCTCGCGGGCGTGCACATCGCCGCGGCGGCCGAGGCCGTCGCGCTGGCCCGCGGGCTGGGCCTGGACCCGGCGCAGGTCGTGGAGACGCTCGCCGCGGGCGCGGCCGGGTCGTTCATGCTGTCCGACCGCGGGCCGCGGATGCTCCAGCCTACGGCGACGGGGCCGAGGTGCGCTCCCGGCTGGACATCTTCGTGAAGGACATGGGGATCGTCACCGGCATCGGCCGCGACACCCACGTGCCGCTCCCGCTCGCCGCCGCCGCGCAGCAGCTCTACCTGCTGGGCGAGCGCGCGGGCTCGCGCCCAGGACGACTCGACCGTCGTCACCGTGCTGTCACCCCAGTCATCCCAGGAGTAGGAGTCGACGTGGACCTCGAACTCACCGGCAAGCGCGCGATCGTCACCGGCGGCAGCCGGGGCATCGGCTTCGCCGTGGCCGACAAGCTCGCCGCGGAGGGCGCGGACGTCGCGGTCGTCGCGCGCGACCGCGACGCGCTGGAGAAGGCCGCCGCCCGGCTCGGCAGCCACGGCACCCGCATCGTCGTCGCGCCCGCCGACACCCGGGACGACGACGCCGTGCGGGCGATGGTCGCCGAGGTCGTGGGCGCGCTCGGCGGCGTCGACATCCTGGTGAACGCGGCAGCGCAGGTCGCGGGCGGGCCGATCCCGGCGCTGGCCGACCTCGCCGACGACGACGTGCGCGTCGAGGTGGAGACGAAGGTGCTCGGCTACCTGCGCACCGCCCGCGCCGTCGCACCGCACATGGTGGCGCAGGGCTGGGGCCGGATCGTCAACATCAGCGGCCTCAACGCGCGCACGACCGGCTCGATCCCCGGCTCGATCCGCAACATCGCGGTCGCCGCGCTGAGCAAGAACCTCGCGGACGAGCTGGGCCCGTCGGGCATCACCGTCACGACCGTGCACCCGGGCACCACCGTCACCGAGCGGACGCCGGGGATGCTCGCGGCGCGCGCCGAGCGCAGCGGCACCACCCCCGAGGAGGCGGCCGCCGCGATGGGCGCCGGGACCAGCATCGGGCGGCTCGTCACCGCGGCCGAGGTGGCCGACGTGATCACGTTCCTGGCCTCCCCGCGCAGCGTCGCGATCACGGGCGACGCGGTGTCGGTCGGCGGCGGCGCCCGCGGCTCGATCCACTACTGAAACCATTACCGGGACTCAGGGGAACACCTGATCCGCCCACGGGTGTGATCCGCCAGGATGGGTGACGTGGACGCGCCCCAGCCCCCCGAGATCCGCGTCGGCGACCGCGAGCGCCGGGAGACCGACGAGCGCCTGCGGCTCGCGCTGGACGACGGCGTCCTGACCCTCGCGGAGTACGACGAGCGGGCGGCGCTGTGCTGGGCGGCGCGCACCCGCCGGGACCTCGACGCGCTGGTCGCCGACCTGCCGGCGCCGCACCCGAAGGAGCCGGTCACCGAGAAGCTCCCGGCGCCGGCCGTCCGCATGCCCGACCAGCAGACCCGCAAGCGCGTGGTCACCGGGCTCGCCGCGGCGGCCGTGCTCGGCGTCGGGCTGATCTTCGGCGTGCCGGCGCTGGGCGCCGCCGACGGGATGTCGCTCTTCGGGAGCCGGGAGATCAGCGCGGCCGACCAGTCCGACGTCGAGGTGGGCGTGCTGTTCGGGAGCGTGCGGGTGGTCGTCCCGGACGACGCGCACGTCCGGACCTCCGGCACCGTGGTGTTCGGCAGCCTCAACTGCGAGGAGGCGTGCAGCGCGGGCCCCGGCCGGGAGGTCACGGTGAACGGCGGCGGCGCCTTCGGCAGCGTCAACGTCGTGCGGCAGAGCGAGCGCGACCGTGAGGTGCAGCAGGAGATCGCCGAGGAGGAGCAGGAGCGGCTGCAGGAGCTGCGCGAGGACGCCGAGGACAACTGAGCGGCCGCGGCGCCGCTCACATCAGCGTCAGCGCCGGGTCCTCCCGCCACACCCGGGTCACGTCCACGATCCCGGCCGGGTCGGCGGCGGCCACCTCCCGGTCGTCGACGCGCACGTACTCGCGGTCGCGGCTGCGCGTGTTGCGCATCCGGATGACGTTCGGGAAGCGCCCGACGGCCTTCATGTCGCCCACGCCGGTCAGGAAGACCAGCTGGATGCCGTTGGCGGCGGCGACCCGGCGCTGGAGATTCAAGAACACGACGTAGTTGGCCTTGCCGAGCGGGTTGTCCAGCGGCAGCACGCCCAGCCCGGGCCGGTCGCGCCCGCGGCCGGTGGCGCGCAGCTTCGCGATCATGCAGAACAGCAGCAGGGAGATCGTCACCTTCTCCCCGCCCGACCACTTGCGCATCCGCTCCACCGAGACCCGCTCGAGCGCGAACGTCGTGGACGGCTTGAGCACCCGGGCCTTCCAGTTGCCCTCGCCGACGACGGCGCTGGTGGCCTGCCACAGCAGGTCGTGGCCGCGCGGCACCGGACCGCCGCGGCTGGTCAGCGCGTCGACGAGCCGGGCGCAGCGGTCGCGGACGACGGCGTCGGCCGTCTCGACCGTCGAGCGCGGGCCGACGTCCAGGAACCGCTGCCCGGCCCACTCCCCCAGCGTCTCGGGCAGCTCGGAGAGCGACTGCGCGCGGCTGAGCGCCTTGAGCGCCTGCCGGACCATCCCGGCCATCGCCGTGACGACCACACCCTTGTGCTCCTCCAGCTCGTCGACGCGCTGGCGGAGGTTGGCGGCGAAGAGGTCGAGGTCGCCGGCGAGCTGTTCGGCGTCCGGGAGCACGTCACGGGCCGGGTCGCCGGTGCGGAACCGCTCCCGGACGGCGGGCTTCACACCCGCGAACCGGTCGGCCGCGGCCCACAGCGCGAGCTCCTGCCCGAGCTTCTCCACGGCCCGGCGGGCGCGCTGCGCGTCGGCCTCGCCCGCGGCCAGCGCCGCGCGCGCCTGCTCGACGGCGGCGCGGGCCGCGTCGACGGGGCCGGTGAACGGCTCGGCGGGGCCGGTGTCCGAGTCGGCGTCGGCGACGCCCAGCAGATCGAGCGCGTGCCGCAGCTCCGCGGCGCGCTCCTTCGCGGCCGCCTGCTCGGTGCCGGCCGCCTCCGCCGCGGCGACGGCGTCCGCGCGGCGTTGCCGGTGCCCGGCGGCCTCCCGGTCGGCGGCGGTGGCGGCGAGCAGGGCGTCGTCCCTGGTCACGCCGTCGGTCGGCGCGTCGGCGGCGGGGTGCTCGGCCAGCTCGGCCTGCGCCAGGTGGATCTCCGCGTCCGCGCGCGACAGGGCCGCGCGGGCCTGCTCGTGCTCGGCCCCGGCCCGGGCGGTGGCCGCCGCGCGAGCGGCGGCGTCCAGCCCGTCCGGGCCGTCCAGCAGCGCCGCGGCCTCGTCCCGGACTCCGGCGGGCAGCTCCCCGACCTGGTCACGGGCCCGCGCGAGCGCGTGGCCGGCCTCCTGCAGCGACGACGCCAGCGCCGACTCCGACACCTCGCGCCGGTAGGCGGCGCTCGCGCCCTCCCAGGCCGCCTTCGCCTCGGCCACCGGCGGCGCACCGAGATCGGCCGGGACGCCGTCCGGGAGATCACCCAGCGCCGCCCGGTCGGCCCGCTGGGCGGCCGCCGTGCGGGCCAGCGCGCCCGCGTGGTCCAACGCGGCGTCCGCGTGGCGGCGGTGCGCCTCCTCGGCCTCGACCTCCGCGGCGAGCGTCCGGGCGCAGGCGGCGATGGCGGCCGGCAGCTCGTCCGCCTGCGCCCGGTGCTCCGCGGCCTCGGCCGCCCGCGGGACGAGCCCGGCCAGCACGCCGAGCGCCGCCGCGGCGCTGCGCCGGGTGCGTTCGGCGGCGCTGCGGGCCGCCTCCAGGGCCGCCTCCCGATCGGTCAGCGCCGCCGCCGATGCCGCGGCCTGCTCCTGCTCGGCGGCCAGCGCGGCGAGCTGCTCCCGCGCCCCGGCCAGGGCGGCGGCGAGCGCGTCGAGCGAGCCTGGCGGGCAGTCCGTCCGCAGGGAGCGCAGCCGGCGCAGCAGGTCGGCGTCGCGGTCGCGCTGGGCGGCCAGCTCGCCGTCGGTCACGGACCGCGCGGCGCGGGCGCGTTCGCGGGCGGTCAGCTTCGTCGCCGGCGGCGGCGGCGGTCGGTGAGGGCCGCGGCCGGGGGCACGAGGTAGGGCTGCCCGGCCGGAACGGGCCCGCCGGCGACCGCCGCGACGACGTCCGCGAGCGCCGCGGTGGTCGCCAGTACCACCGCCGACGCGGCCGCAGCCCGGCCCCGGCCAGCGCGTCCCGCGCGGCGGGCAGGTCGCGCTCGTCGTGCACGAGCAGGCCGGTGGCCAGCGCCGGTGCGGCGCGCAGCACGGCGGCGTGCCGCTCGGCCGGCACCGCATGCGCGAGGTGGCTCCAGCCGGTCGTGGCCGCGATCCCGGCCCGTTCCAGCACGTCCTGGGCGTGCGCGAGGTCGAGGCTGCCGGGCAGCAGGCCGGTGGCCGAGAGCGCGGCGAGCGCCCGCTCGTCCTCCGCGCCGTCGACGGCCAGCTCGATGCGGCGGCGCTCGGTGCGCGCGACGGCCCGCGACACCACGTCGGCCAGATCGCCCGCCTCGGCCAGCGGGTCGATCTCGCCGCCGCCGGCCAGCGTGACCAGCCGCTCGTCCGCGGCCAGCTCGGCGACGCGGTCCCGCAGCTCCGCGAGCCGGGCGGCGGCCGCGTCCCGCTCGCGCTCGACGGTCCGACGGCGCTCGCCGAGCGCCGCGGCGGCCTGCTGCACCCGCCCGCGCTCGGCGGCCAGCTCGGTGCGTTCCCGCCCGAGTCGCTCCAGCCCGGCGTCGGCCTCGGCGTCGGCGTCCCGGTGCCGCGCGACGGCGTCCGGGACGGTCTCGGCGGCCCGCAGGTGCCCGGCGGTCACCGCGGCGGCCAGGTCGCGGTCGAGCGCGGCGAGCATCGCCCGGGCCGCGTCGAGCTGCGCGGCCAGCCGGCCGCGGTCGGCCAGCGCCTCCTCCCCGCGCTTCGCGGGCGGCCAGCTCCTGCTCGCGTTCCAGCTCGGCCTCCGCGCGCTGCGGCCAGCTCCTGCTCGCGTTCCAGCTCGGCCTCCGCGCGCTGCCGGCCGACCTCCTCGTCCAGCACCCGGATGCCCGCGTCCAGCGCCGCCGCGTACGCGCGCGCGGCCCGGTCGCGGCGCTGCCGCAGCGGCTCGGCCTCCTCGGTGGCCGCGGCGAGCTGCGCCTCCAGCTGCGCGGCCCGCCGCTGCGCCTCCCGCAGCGCGTGCACGGCCGGGGTGGCCTGCCACGCGGCCAGCCGGGCGCCGAGCCGGGCGACGTCGGCCGCGCACCGCTCGCCGCCGGCCCGCGCGGCCGTCAGCCGCACGTGGGCGGCGACCCGGCGGTGCCGCGCGGCCGCCTGCTCCGCACGGGCCTGCGCGTCGGCGTGCCCGGCCGCGTCCCGCCCGAGCTGCTCCGCCGTGGCGGCGAGGACCTCGCGTTCGCGGTCGGCCAGCGCCACGGCCGCGGCGAGCCGGCCGGCCAGGCCACGCGCCGCCGCCGCCCGCCCGGCGACGGCCGCCGCGGCCGCGTCCCGCGTTCGCGGTCGGCCAGC
>MKJX01000070.1 GCA_001942415.1 Pseudonocardia sp. CNS-139 | reverse complement strand
CTCGACTTGCATGTGTTAAGCACGCCGCCAGCGTTCGTCCTGAGCCAGGATCAAACTCTCCAACAAAACCTGGCCAAACAACGTCGAGGACGGGGCCTCGACAAAACAAACTGGCACAAAACCAATCCGCCAAAAACAAGCTCGACACACTGTTGAGTTCTCAAAAGACACCCGCACACCATCGTCCGCCGTTAAGCGTCCTTCGGGGCTGTGTTCCCCACTGTACACCTCCCGGTTCCAGTGGATCCGGGGGGTCCCTGTGGGGGGCGGTCGGCGGGCCCTGCTGACCGGGGCTCTGAGGCCTTCGTTCTGTCCGGTGTCCCGCTGACGAAGAGAAAGTTACGCGAGGGCTTGACAGCCCGTCAAATCGGCCCCCTCGTACCCGCATTGACCTGCGGAAACGAGTCCTCTGACGTCACTCACCGTCGCGATCACGGTCGTCTGGCGCGACGAACGGTCGACCCGAAACGGCCTTTCCGGACCCGTCGGACGAGCCCGTCGTGTCGCCCTGACCTGCGGAGATGGTCTCGCGCGCCGCCCCGTCGACCCGGACCTGCACCGTCGAGGGCGCAGAACCCGCCTTGTCGTCGTGACCTGGGTCACTCGAATTTTGGTCGCTCTGCGCGACGAACGGCGGCTCGGCCGTCGCCAGGCGGCGCAGCATCGCGTTGTACGCCTCGAGTTCGGCATCGCCGTCCGCATCGGCCCGACGATCATCGCGCCGAGCCGACCGTTCGTCCTGTCGCGACCATTGGACGAGCAACGCGACCACCACAAGGAGCAACGGGAACTCGCCGGCGGCCCAGGCAAGTCCGCCGCCCAGCTGCTGGTCGCGGAGAACGTCGGGCACCCAGGGCAACGCGAGGCTGCGGTAGTAGTCCCCGCCGAGCGCGCTGTTCGCGCTCATCACCGCCACGCCGAAGAACGCGTGGAACGGCACCGAGGCGAAGACCAGGCCCATCCGGGCGGCCGGCGGCAGCGCCGGGGCGCCGGGTCGATCCCGACCACGAGCCAGAAGAACAGGCCCCCGACCAGCAGGAAGTGCAGGTTCATGAGCTTGTGCGCCCAGTGCTCGGGCAACGCCGCCGGGAAGAGCGCCGAGAAGTACAGGGCGTAGTAGCTCCCGACGAACAGTGCGAGCGCGACCAGCGGATGCGTCAGCCAGCGCACGAACGGCGCGTGCACGAAGGCCAGCACCCACTCCCGCGGACCCGGTGGCCCGGCCCGGCCCGCCGCCGGCAGCGCGCGCAGCGCGAGCGTCACCGGCGCGCCCAGGACCAGCAGGATCGGCGCCAGCATCCCGAGCAGCATGTGCTGGCCCATGTGGACGCTGAACATCGCCGGCCCGTACCGGCCCAGCCCCGAGCTCGTCGCGACGAGCAGGACGGCGCACCCCAGCAGCCAGGCGACCGTGCGGCCCACCCGCCAGTCGTCCCCGCGCCTGCGCAGGCGCAGCACACCGAGCAGGTAGACCACGGCCAGCACGATCGCCGCGGTCCCGAAGACCAGGTCGAACCGCCAGTCGAACACGAGCCGCAGGAACGTCGGCGGTCCGGCGAGGTCGTAGCCGATCACCGACGCGAGGCGCGACGGCGGGCCGGTGCCGGTGTCCGGCGGCGCCGTGCGGCCCAGCGCGACGGCCACGCCGATCGTCGCGAGCATGACCAGGACCTCGACCCCGCCGAGCCGGAGCAACGCCCTCGGCTCCCCCCGTGCGGCCGCGCCGACCGTCCGGCGCCGGTGCAGCACGCCCAACCCGCCCAACGCGAGCAGCGCACCCGCCTTGACCAGCACGAGCAGCCCGTACTCCGAGCCGGGGAGCGCGCCCAGCGGGATCCGGACCAGCGTGTTCACCATCCCCGTGACGGCCAGCGCGAGCCAGCACACCAGCGCCAGCCGGGAGAAGCGCGGCACCGCCGTGGCGAGCGCCGCCTCCCGGTCGGGGCCGCGCGCGGCCGCCGTCCCGAGCACCGCGACCAGGCCGCCCACCCACAGGGACGCGGCCAGGACGTGCAGCACGAGGCTGTCGGTCGCGACGTCGTGCGCACCGCCGCTCGCGGAGTGCCCGGTGAACGTCACCGGCAGGCGCCGAACACCGCCAGCCCGAGCAGCACCACCGCCCAGCCCCACGTCAGCGCCGTGCGGGTGCCGGCGAGCACGAGGAACGCGACGAGCCCGGTGACCAGCCACGCGCTCGCCCCGGACAGCCGGGGCAGCAGGTCGAGCATCAGGTCGGGATCGAGCACGTCCTGCACCGGCCGGCCGAGCACGTCGGCCATGGTCAGCGGCACCATCAGCAGTGCCGCCACCGTCCAGGCGGCGGCCGTCCAGGACGCGACGCGCAACGCGCGGTACCCCGCGACGTCGAGATAGCCCGAGCGTTGGGGCGGGACGAGGAACGCGGCCAGCAGCACCGCGCCGATCGTCAGCACCATGCCGACCTCGGACGCCGCGCGCATCACCGGGAGGCCGACGACCGTCAGCGTGCCGGGGTCGGGGAGGCCGAGCGACGCGGCGGGCCGGGCGCCGGACAGCGCCGTGACCCCGCCGGCGACCAGCAGCGCGACGGCCGCTCCGAACCCGGCGGTCCCGACCACCCCGGCCACCGGCCGGGCTCTGGGTGGCGGGGCCGGCTCGACGGTCACGTGCGCCATAGCGCAAGGCTAGGGCCTCGCGGCAGGCCGCGGCGGTGCGCTGCCACACTCCCAGCCGTGGCCGCCGACCCGGACGCGACACCGCCGAGCGGGTCCTGCGCACGCTGACCGACCGCAGCGGCGCCGGGCCGCTCCCCTGGGTCGCCGCCCCGCTCGCCGACGCCGAACACGTGCTCGACGTCTGCTGCGGGACCGGTCCGCTCGCCGGGCGGTTCGGGCCGGGGCGATGGCTCGGCGTGGACCCGCACGCCCGGCCGGGCCCGGGACGGCCGGTCGTCCGCGGCGTGCCGACCGCGCTGCCCGTCACGACCGATGCCGCGGACGGGCTCGTACTGATGCTCGCCCTGCCCGTGCTGCGTGACCTCGACGCGGTGTTCGCCGAGGTCCGACGCGTGCTGCGGCCGGCGGGGACGCTCGTGATCGTGGTGCCGTCGGCGACGCCGGGCACGCTCGCGGAGGTGCGGCACGCGCCGCTGCTGTCCGCCGTGCACCGCCGCGGCTGGGCGAACCGCTCGGCGCTCGACAACGCGGGATGGCTGCTCGCCGCCGCGGACTTCGCGGTGCTCAGCGACGACCGCGTGCCGTTCACCGTGCCGCTGCCCGACCCCGGTGCGGCGTTCGCGCTGGTGGACGACCTGCCGCGGGCCGGGCTGTGGCCGCCGCTCGCGCCGGCGTCCGCGACCGGGCGGGTGCGGCGCTGGCCCGGCGGGCCGGTCCCGGACGGACGCTGCCGGTCCCGTTGCGGCGCCTCGTCGCGCGGCGCTGAGCGTGGGGTCAGCTGCGCGCCGACACCGCCGCGCCGACCACCACCGGCTCGTCCGGCACCGGCTCCGCGTCCTCGGCGTCCTCGACGAAGTCCGTGACCACACACGTGATGTTGTCCGGCCCGCCGCCCTCGTTGGCCAGCTCGATCAGCCGGACCACGGCGTCGGACGGCGCGCCCGCGCCGGCGAGCACGTCGTGGATAGCGGTGTCGTCGAGCACGGCCGTGACGCCGTCGGAGCAGATCAGGTACCGGTCGCCCGCGGCGCCTTCGAGCATGAAGAGGTCCGGCTCCGGCGTGCTGCCGTCCTGCAACGTCTTGACCAGCCACGACCGTCGCGGATGGGTGGCGGCCTCGGCCTCGGAGATGCGGCCCTCGTCGACGAGGGACTGCACGAGCGTGTGGTCGTGCGTCAGCCGGTGCAGCTCGCCGTCGCGCAGCAGGTACGCGCGCGAGTCGCCGATGTGCAGCACGCCGATGCGCAGCCCGTCGACCAGGAACGCGACGACCGTCGTGCCCGTGCCGCGCAGCTCCGGCTCCTGGTGGCCGAGCTCGGTGAGCCGCGCGCCGGCCGCGTCGATGGCCTCGTGGAGCGTGGACAGCAGGTCGACGCCGGACAGCTCCGTGCCGCGCAGCCGGGCGTCCATGTCGAGCAGCGCCGCAACCGCGACGCTGCTCGCGACCTCCCCGTGGGCGTGCCCGCCCATCCCGTCGGCGACCGCCAGCAACCGCGGGCTCGTGACCGCGGAGTCCTGGTTGATCGGCCTGCGGCGTCCGACGTCGGAGCCGGCCGCGGAGCGCAGCGTCGGTGACATGGGGTCACCCTCTCACGTTGTGAACATGCTTCACAACTGTGGGTGGCGTGAACTAGCGTCAGCTTCGTGTCCGCATCCGACCCGACCGTCAGCACGGGCGACATCGCCCGGCTCGGCCGCGTCGGACGGGCCGCGGTGAGCAACTGGCGCCGCCGCCACGACGACTTCCCGGCCCCGGTGGCCGGCACCGCGTCGAGCCCGCGGTTCGCGCTCGCCGAGGTCGAGGCGTGGCTGCGGCGCAACGGCAAGCAGTATCGGCTGTCGGTCGCCGACCGGGCGTGGCAGCGCCTGCAGTCCGGCGGCGCGGCCCTCGACGTGCCGGCCCGGCTCGCGGCCGCCGGCGCGTTCCTGCTGGCCAGGAAGGATCCGAACGCGGCGGGCGGGCTACCCGGCACCGGCGCGCCCGCCGACCCCGAGCTCGAACGGCTCCTCGACGAGCTGGCCGCCGCACCGGGCCCGGCCGCGGCCTTCGAGGACCTCTGCACCCGGCACCGCCGCCGTCCCGGCGAGCCGTCCGACCGGCTGGCCGCCGCCATGGCGCGCATCGCGCTCCCGGACGGGGGCAGCGTGCTCGACCCCGCGTGCGGCACCGGCGCGCTGCTGCTCGCGGCCGGCGGCGCGGACTCGGCCGGGCAGGAGGTCGACGCCGTGGCCGCCCGGATCGCCGCGATCCGGCTGCTGCTGGCCGGCGGACGGGTGGACGGGCCCGTCCTGGTCGGAGACGCGCTCGCGGCCGACGCGTTCCCCGGCCGGGCCTTCGACGCCGTGCTGTGCGCGCCGCCCGTCGCCGACCGGACGTGGCCGCACGACGGGCTCGCGGGCGACCCCCGTTTCGTCTACGGCCTGCCGCCGCGCACCGAACCCGAGCTCGCGTGGGTGCAGCACGCGCTCGCGCACGTCCGGCCGGGCGGGCGGGCCGTGCTGCGGCTGCCGTACGGCGGTGGCGGCAGGCGCCCGGGGCGACGGGTCCGGGCCGAGCTCCTGCGCGCCGGAGCGCTGCGCGCCGTGCTGACCGTCGAGGACGACGCCGAGAGCCGGCCCGTCGACCTCTGGGTGCTCACCCCGCCCGCCGCGGCACCGGACTCCGTGCTGCTCGCGCGCACCGACCCGGACGGCGCCGCGGAGCTGTGGGCGGCGTTCGCCGCCGGGCGGGCGGTGGCCGGGCGGGCGCGTGCCGTGCACGTCCTCGACCTGCTGGACGACGACGTCGACGTCGGCCCGGAGCGGCACCTCCCCCGCCGGGCCGCGGCCGAGGCCGGGCGGGCGTTCACCGAGCTGCGCCGCCGCGCGCCGGCCACCGTGCCCGCGCTGCGCGTCACCCGGGACGGGGTGCCGCTGCCCGGCGCGACGATCGGTGAGCTGGCCAGGGTGGGGGCGCTGACCGTGCGGCACGCGCCGCGGGAGGTCACCGACGCCGGGCCGGGCGCGGTGGCGGTGCTCGTCGTGTCCGACCTCGCGCGGGGCACCGTTCCAAGCGGGCGCACGGGCGCAGGACCCGGGATGGTGCGGGTGCGCGCCGGGGACGTGGTCGGGGGCGCGCTCGGGCGGGCGCGGGTGGCCGACCGGGGCGCGTCCTCGGGCCGGGGCTGACCGTCTACCGCACCGACCCCGACCAGCTCGACGCCGAGTACCTCGCCGGGATCCTGCGGTCGACGCCGCCTTCCGGCGGCTCGGGCCGGTACGGGCAGCGGGTACGGGTGCCGTTGCTGCCGATCGACGAGCAGCGGGCGTACGGGGCCGCGTTCCGGGGGTTGCTGGACGCCGCCGACGCCGCGCGGGAGGCCGCCGACCGGGCCGAGGCGCTGCTGCGGCTGGGCGGGGAGGGGCTGGTGGAGGGGTGGTTGCGGCCGGAGTGAGCCGCCCCCCGGCCGCGACTCGCGCGCACTTTTCCAGCGACTCGCGCGCACTTTTCGCGCGACTCGCG
>MKJX01000069.1 GCA_001942415.1 Pseudonocardia sp. CNS-139 | reverse complement strand
CCTCGGGGCGCGGGGCGGGCGGCCCGCCGGGCGCGGTCCCGCGGCGAGCGGCGGGGAGCCGCCGTCCGGGCCGGCGGGTCCGTCGGGCCCGCCCGGAACGTCCGGGCGGGACGAGCAGCAGCACGGCGGCCGCGGCGCCCGCGGCGAGGAGCCCGCCGAGCACGGCCACCCGGCGCGGCCGGTCCTCCCGCTGCCGGACGGCGTTGATCAGGAGGTCCAGCAGGACGAACGCGAGCAGGCTCACCCCGAACACCGGCATCAGCCACCCGAGCACCACGGTGACCAGGCAACCGGGACCGCGACCCGCCAGCCGAGCCCGCGCAGCGCCCGCGGCGGGGCCGCGGGCAGCTGCCCCCGGTACGGGCTGCGCTTCCACCACATCCGGTAGCCCACGACGATCAGCACGATCGTCGCGACCGCGAACGCGGCCAGCAGGATCTGGTTGGCCAGGCCGAAGAGGACGCCCGTGTGCAGGTCCGTCCCGGCGACGCGCAGCTGGGCGAGCAGCGGGTAGTCGTCCCAGCCGACCCGCCCCGTGACCTCCCCCGTGTACGGGTCGACCGCGACGGCGTCCTTCTGGACGGGCAGGCCGGGCGAGCGTTCCGTGACCGTGTACGGCCGGTCCGGCGCCGCCGGCACCGCGACTTCGACCTCGCCGCCGAGCCCCTCGACGTGGGCGACGGCCAGCACCTCGTCGACGCCGAGCGCGACCCCGCCCGCCGGGACGTCGACCGGGGGTGTCGGCAGCGCGGGCGGCGCGGCGTCGAGCACCCCGCGCCCGGCGAACCGGCTCATGGCCAGCCCGGTCGCGCTCATCACCAGCAGGCCCACGGTCAGCCACAGCCCCAGCGGGCCGTGCACCGCCCGCATCCGCAGCTGCTCGCCCTTGCCCCGCGGGACGGGCAGCAGGATCTCGCGGAGGGTGCGCGGCCGCCTTCCCTGGCGCGCGACCCACACCGCGAGCCCGCCGACGGCGATCACCGGCAGCCAGCTCGCCGCGGTCTCGGAGTACAGCCGCCCGATCTCGCCGAGGTGCAGGTCGCCGTGCAGGTCCCGGAGCCACGCGTTCGCCGGGAGCCGGCCGTCGACCGTGGTCAGCTCCCCGTTGATGTAGTTCGTGTACGGGTCGACGTACACGGTGCGCGCCTCACCGGGCAGCGCCCGGCCGGGCACGGAGAGGATCACCTGGGTGGTCCGGTCCGGCGCGGACGGCGGCACGACCGACCGCAGCGCGGCCTCCGGGTGCGCGGCGAGCGCCGCGGCGACCTGTTCGGACGGCGGGCGCGGCGCGTCCCCGACCCGCTCGACGTAGAGCTGCGACGCGTACAGGTCGGCGTGGATCTGCGGGCTGAACACGTAGACGAGGCCGGTCAGGCACAGGACCAGCACGAACGGCGCGACCAGGAGCCCGGCCAGGAAGTGCACCCGCCGGGCCAGCGGGCGCAGCTGCGCCCACGTGCCGGCCCGGGCGCGCGGGCGGCGGCGTGCGCCGGTCCTGATCCGTTCGGGGCGGGCATGCCGGCTCAGCTCCGCCCTGCGGGCCGCGGAACGCCGCTCCGGCGTTGCCGCCGTTTCCGGCCGTGACTCGTGTGCGCACCGCTTCCACCCTTTCCGGATGCGCAAGGTTGGCACCCGGCGCGTAACGGGCGGACGCGCCGGAGTGACTCCTCCGTAACGACCCTCCGGGCCGATCGGGCTCTCCCGGTGAGTGGTTGGTCACGCAGGATTTACGACCATCCGGAGCAGCCGCTCGTTGAGAACGGCTCAGTTTCTGGCGATCAGCCGGGTCGCGACGGCGTCGAGCAGCGGGCGGTCGTGGGAGATCACGAGAACGCCGATCCGCTCCGACCGGGCGCGGTCGAGGAGGAGGTGCCAGATGCGGGCCTGGGTGAGCGCGTCGAGGCTGGCGCTGATCTCGTCGGCGACGAGGTAGCGCGGGCGGGCGAGCAGGCGCGCGCGAGGTTGACCCGCTGCAGCTCGCCGCCGCTGACCTCGTGCGGGTAGCGGTCGAGCCAGTGGGCGGCGACGAGCTCCGGGTCGGCGCGGGCGGCCGGGTCGGCCTCGGCCAGGATCTCCCGCACGGTCCAGCGCGGGTCCATCGCGAGCTGGGGGTGCTGGAGCACGAGCTGCACCGGGTGCGGCCGGCCGCGGCGGGGGCGCGCGGGCCGGCCGTCGACCTCGACGCGCCGGCGTGCGGTCGCAGCAGGCCGGCCGCGAGCCGGCCGAGGGTGCTCTTGCCGGACCCGCTCGGACCATGGAGCCCGACGACCTCACCGGGCTCGACGCTCAGCCCGGCGCCGTCCACCACCCAGGGCAGGCGCGGGCCGTAGCGGAAGCGGACGTCGTCGAGCAGCAGCATCAGCCGTCCCCCCAGCAGGTACCCGGAGGCCGTGCGCGGGCAGGGCCCGCCAGAGCGCGCGGGTGTAGGGGTGCGTGAGGTGCTCGCCGTCGCCGCGCAGGTCCGCGGGCGCCACGGTGTCGACGGTGCGGCCCTCGTCGCAGATCACGACCCGGTCGGCGACGCCGAGCGCGGCGACGAGGTCGTGCGTGATCAGCACGACGCCGCAGCCGGCGTCGGCCCGCGTCCGCAGCTCGGCGAGCACGGTCTCCGCGCTCTCGTGCTGCAGGCCGGGCGCGGCTCGTCGGCCAGGATCAGCCGCGGGCTGCCGAGCGTCCCCATCGCGACGAGCACGCGCCGGGCCATCCCGCCGGAGAGCTCGTGGGGGTAGCGGCGCAGCACCTCGGGGCCGAGGCCGTGCCGGCGCAGCGCCGCGACCGCGGCCGTGCGCGGGTCGGGCAGCCCGGCCAGCCGGGCCGAACGGCGGACCTGCGCGCCGACGGTGGCGACGGGGTCGAGGAACGTCACCGACTGCGGCAGCAGCACGACGTCGCGCCCCGCGAGCCGGCGGCGGTCGGCGGGCGCGACCTCGGCGCCGTCGACGAGCACCCGGCCGCCCTCCAGCGCGTTCGGGGGCAGCAGGCCGAGCACGGCGTGGGCGAGCAGGCTCTTGCCGGCGCCGCTCGCGCCGACGAGCGCGACGACCTCGCCGGCGGCCACGTCGAGGTCCATGCCCGTGAGCCCGGGCACCACACGGCGGCGCAGCCGCGCTCGTACTGCACGAACGAGACGGTGAGGCCCTCGACCCGCAGGCGGTTCACAGATGCACGCTCCTCGGGTCGACCAGCGCACGGGCGTTCTCGCCGATCGTGTCGACGAGCTTCACGACGACCAGCAGGCACAGCCCGGGCAGCAGGGCCAGCCACCACGCGCCCGCGGTGAGGTAGCGCATCGACTCGGCCAGCAGCACCCCGATGGACGGCCCGGCCGGGTCGACGCCGAGCCCGAGGAACGACAGCGCCGCCTCGTGCAGGATCGCGTGCGGGAACAGCAGGACCGTGCCGACCACGACGTGGCCCAGCAGGTGGCGGGCGAGGTGGCCGGTCGCGATCGACCACCCGCTGCGGCCCAGCCCGCGGGCGACGGCGACGTAGTCGGACGTGACGACATGGCGCGCGTGGCCGCGCAGCACGCGGGTGAGGGTGGGCCAGTGCGTCACCGCCACGGCGATCACCACCGCCTGCGTGCCGCCGCCCAGCGCGAACGCCAGCAGGATCAGCAGCACCAGGTGCGGCAGCGCGAGGAACGCGTCCACGAGCCAGCTCACGACCCGGTCGACGACACCCCCGAACACCACCGCGGCGCACGCGAGCACCACGGCGATCGCGGCCGAGATCAGCGCCGCCGACGTCCCGACCAGCAGCGACAGCCGCAGTCCGGCAAGGGTCCTCGCGAGCATGTCGCGGCCCAGCCGGTCGGTGCCGAACAGGTGCTCCCACGAAGGGCCGAGGTTGCGGTCGGCCAGGCCGGTGGTCTGGGCGGCATCCGCGCCGAGCGTGCCCGCGACGACGACGCCGAGCACCACGGCCAGCGCCGAGGCGATCCACCAGAGGGTCCGGCGGCGGCGGTCGGGCAGGTGCCCGGCGGCGGCGACGGCGGTCATCCGGCCTCCTCGGCGGTCGCCCGCGCGGGGGCGGGGGCCGCGCCGCGGGCGTCCCGCCACGCCGTCCGGCGCAGATCGTCGCGGCCCGCCCGGCCGACGCGCGGGTCGACCCGGGCGTGCACGAGGTCGCCGAGCGTGTTGCCGACGAACACGAACACGGTGGTGAAGAGCGCGATCCCGAGCAGCAGCGGCACGTCCTGCCCGAGCGCCGCGGCGGTCGTCGCGGCCCCGAGCCCGGGGTAGGAGAAGACCTGCTCGGCCAGCACCGACCCGCCGAACAGCTCACCCCACGACCCGAACTGGAGCAGCAGCGCGGGCGCCGCGGCGTTGCGCAGCACCCGGTGCAGCACCAGCCCGGCCGTCGAGTCGCCCTGGGCCCGCGCGACGCGACGTAGTCGCTCTCCATCGCCTCGACGACGGCCTGCCGGGTGTGCAGCACAACCGGCGCGACGCCCACGACCGACAGCGTCACGGCCGGCAGGACCAGGTGGTGGAGCCGGTCGAGCAGGGTCACCTCGTCGGCGACGACCCCGACCGGCACCGCGCAGCACAGCGGCGTCCAGCCGAGCCACACCGAGAACACGTAGAGCAGCAGCAGGCCCACCCAGAACGTCGGCGCGGAGGCCAGCGTGTAGGCCCACCACGTCACGACCCGGTCGGCCGCGCGCCCGCGACGCACGCCGGCGAGCACGCCGAGCCCGAACCCGATCAGGCCCGACAGCAGCCACGCGACGCCCATCAGGGCGAGGCTCGTGAGGAAACGCTCCCCGATCACGTCGGTGACGGGCTGGTTGAACGTCAGCGAGTGGCCGAGGTCGCCCTGCAGGAGGTTCCCCAGCCAGGCCAGGAACCGCTCCACCGGCGGGTCGTCGAACCCCCACCGCTCGGCGATCAGCGCCCGCTGCTCCGGGCCGATCGCGGCGACGTCGGCGCCGACGTACGCGCTCACCGGATCGACCGGCGAGCTCACCATCAGGACGAACGACGCCACCGCCACGGCGGCCAGGAGCACGGCCAGCCGCAGGAGGCGGCCCAGCACCGCGGACAGCAGCCTCAACAGGTCCAGCGCCAACCGGTGATGCCCGCGGTGATCGGCCAGCCGTGCCCGTGCGGCTCCACCTGCGGACGGCCGAGGTCCAGGCACTCGTCGACGTAGTAGGTGTGCTGCAGGTTGACCAGCCACGCCCACGCCGCGTCGCCGGCCGGGCCGAAGCCGCCGCCGTTCTCGCCGGCCTGCGCGGCCCGCCAGTGCCGGTTCGCGACCTCCGGGTCGGTGGCGGCCATCGCGGCGTCGAGCTGGGCGTCGACCTCGGGGTTGGTGTAGAAGCCCGGGTTCCAGTACTCCACGCCGGCCTGCCGGGACGAGTACAGGTTGTACATCTCGGTCGGGTCGTGGCTGCCCCAGCCGAACAGCACGGCGTCGGTGTGCATCCGGGTGTCGATGACGTCCCAGCTGACGCCCTCGGCGGTGATCTCGATGCCGACCGGCGCGACCATGTCGGCGACGCTCAGCGCGAGGCCCTGCCGCAGGGTGTCCGAGGCCGGGTAGAGCAGCGTGAACGCCGCGCGCACGCCGCCGCGCTCGCGCACGCCGTCGCCGTCGGCGTCCACCCAGCCGGCGGCCTCCAGGATCGACCCCGCCCGCGCCGGGTCGTTGCCGCTGATCGCCGAACGCGGCTCGTACCAGGGCAGACCGTCGACCGGGCCGGTGGCGGGCGAGCCGAAGCCCTCCAGCACGCCGTCGACGAGCGCCTGCCGGTCCACGGCCCAGTTCACCGCCTGCCGGACGGCCAGGTCGGACGTGACGTCGTTGCCGATCGGCTGCCCGTCGGCGCTGAGCTGCCCGGTGTCGGGCACGTAGGGGAACATGATCCCGCGGTTGTCCACCGAGGCCACCGGCTCCAGCCGCATCCCGCGACGGACGCCGTGGCCAGCGACGACGGCACGGCGGCCATCGCCACCTGGCCCGCGGTCGCGGCGGCCATCGAGGCGTCCTCGCCGGTGAAGAGGAACACGATCCGGCGGAACGCGGGCGCTGGCCGTAGTAGTCGTCGTTGCGCTCGACGATCAGCTGCTGGCCCGGGTCCCACTGCACGAGGCGGAACGGCCCGGAGCCGACCGGGTTGCGCGCGTAGTCCGGACCGTGCGCGTGCTCGGGGACGATCCCG
>MKJX01000068.1 GCA_001942415.1 Pseudonocardia sp. CNS-139 | reverse complement strand
CGTCCGAGCGTGGCCGAAGTACGACCCGGAGAAGGCCCGCCAGCTCATCGCGGACGTACCGGGCTGCCGGCGGCAACCCCGACTTCACGTTCAAGACCACTTGCAGGTGGTGGTGCCGGGCGGGGCGCTGCTGCTGGCGCCCGGGAGGGGAGGTGGTGGCACGGGGATCTACGACTCGACCGGCAGGGCCCTGGGCTCGGCGCAGCTCAGCCACCCGCCAGCTCCTCCGTCGACAACGCGAACCCGGCCACGGCCGCCGCCGGCACGGCCACCAGCTGCAGAGCCGTCCGCAAGATCCGCATCGGGGCCGGTGTGCCGCGCGGCAGGTCGATGCGCGACGGCCCCCGGGGTCGTAACCTGGCGCGCCATGGGCCCCACCGAGCGCCTCGCCGTCGCCAAGACCTACAAGCTGTACGTCGCCGGGGCGTTCCCGCGGTCGGAGTCCGGCCGCACCTACCCCGTCACGGACGCCGGCGGCCGGCTCCTCGCGCACGCCGCGCTCGCCTCCCGCAAGGCGTCCGCGACGCCGTGAGCGCGGCCCGGGCCGCGTTCCCCGGCTGGTCCGGGGCCACGGCCTACAACCGCGGCAGGTGCTCTACCGCGTCGCGGAGATGCTGCAGGGCCGCCACGAGCAGTTCACCGAGGCCGTCGCCGCGGCCGAGGGCGTCGCGCCGGAGCGGGCCGCGGCGCTCGTCGGCACGGCGATCGACCGCTGGGTCTGGTATGCCGGGTGGACGGACAAGATCGCGAGCCTGCTCGGCTCGGTGAACCCGGTCGCCGGCCCGCTGGTCTCGTGGTCGACGCCGGAGCGACGGGGGTGGTCGCGGTGCTCGCCCCGCAGGCGTCCTCGCTGGTCGGCCTCGTGGACGTGCTCGCGCCCGCGCTCGCCACCGGGTGCACGGCCGTGGTGGTCGCGTCGGAGGAGCGCCCGCTCCCGGCGATCGAGCTGGCCGAGGTGTTCGCCACGTCGGACGTGCCCGGCGGGGTCGCGAACCTCCTCACCGGACGGACGGCGGAGCTGGCGCCGTGGCTCGCCGCGCACGGCGAGGTGCAGGCGATCGACCTGGCCGGGGCGCCCGCCGACCTGGCCGCGGAGCTGGAGGCGGCGGCCGCGGCGACGGTCAAACGGGTGCTGCCGCGGCCGGCCGCCGAGCCCGATCCGGCGGCCGCGCCGGGCGTCACCCGGTTGAGGGCCTCTCGGAGATCAAGACCGTGTGGCACCCGGTAGGGCGCTGACCGGGTCCGGTTCTAGGCTTTGCCCCGTGGCCAGCGACATCGTCCCGATCCAGCTCTCGCTCACCGAGGGTGATCTCGTCACGCTCTGGGCGCCGCGGTGGCGCGAGGACGGCGAGGAGTGGGAGGCGTTCCTCGGGGACGACGACGCCCTGTTCGCGTTCCCCGAGGTGACCCAGCTCGCGGCGTTCGTCCGCACGGCCACCGAGCACGACCTGATCGACCACCCCGCCTGGTCGGTCGTGCCGGACCTGACGGTCGCGGAGCTGACGCCCGAGGAGACCCAGCGCTACGACGTGATCGGCGGTGCCCGAGCTGGCCGCCGAGGACCCGGACACGTGGACGGTCGGCGAGCTCGCCGAGATCACCGAGATGGTCCGCTCGATCGCCGACGTGTGCGAGCTGGACACCGTCACCGAGGTGCTCGACGCCGCGCCCGCGTTCGCGCTGCTGCGGCAGGGCACGCTGCCGTTCGTCGGGCGCGAGGGCGCGCGGCTCTGGACGCAGATGCTGGAGACGATCGCCGAGCGCTGGGACGACGTCATCGACGCGCTGGACGACCTGGTCGAGACCCCGGCCGTGGACGCCCATGCGCTCGCCGCCGCGGAGAAGGAGGTCGAGGTCGTCGAGGAGGCCGACGAGCCGCAGGGCGCGGCGGCCGACGACGACGTGGACGACGCCGAGGAGCGCGACGACGACGGGCCGGCCGGGTTCTGGGAGGAGATCGGGATCGACCCGATCCGGATCACCACCCGCGACGGCGACTACCTCACCCTGCGCTGCTACCTCGACGACGCGCCCGTCTTCCTCGGCTCCGGCGGCCGCATCGACGTCTTCCGCAGCGAGCGGGCGCTCGCCCGCTGGGTCGCCGAGGAGGGCGCCGAGGACCACGACCTCGTCGCCGCGTCGACGTGGCCGGAGATCGTCGAACGGGCCGGCGTCGGCGAGCTGGAGGTGGTCGTCGACGACGTCAACGCCTACACGCTCACGGGCCTGTCCGACGACCTCGCCGAGGGCCCGCTGGCCGTCGACCCGCAACAGCTCGACCTCGCCAGGGAGCTGCTCCTCGACGTCGGCGACTGGGCCGGCGACACCGAGGCCAAGGAGGCGCTGGCCGAGTCGCAGCCGCTGGGCTGGCTCGTCTCGTTCGTGACGCGGCCCGACCCCACGCGGCTCGCCCCGAGCCCGCCGTTCGGCCGTGAGGCCACGCGTTTCCGCGGCCTCGTCGACGACATGACGAAGCGTTTCCGGGAGCACTGAGAAACCCGTTGCCGGGAAAGCCACATTCCGGCGCACGAACGCAGCACATCTGCGACACCTGACGACCCTGTGTCTGAACGCGTTCTGTGACAGTCAGCGACCGTCCCCGCTGCCCGGGCGGGGGTGGTCGCTGTGACCACAGCGATGATCGCTCCTCTGGTCCCGGGTGTGGTCCCGGGCGGGGTGGGGCCGCGCCCGCAGGGCTCCGCGCGGGCACGGCGGGGTCGTGCGCGGGGCCCGTTGCCGTTGGCGGAGGTACCGGCGGGGCGGACCGCGACGGCGGTGTACGGGGTGGCCGTGCTGGACGTGCACGGCCGGATCGCGAACCGGGCCGTGCTGCGCGCGTGGGGTGGGAGCCCGAGGCCACGCTGGAGATCACCGGGACTCGGGACGAGATCACCGTGCGCGCGAACGCCGAGGGCCGATCGGTGGTGACGCCGCAGGGGCATGTGCGACTGCCCGCGCCCGTCCGCCACGCCGCCGGATTGCGGCCCGGGGACCGGGTGCTGCTGGTCGCCGACGCCGCTGTGTTGCGGGTGCTGCCGCCCGCGACGGTCGATCGGGCGCTGGCCAGCCTGGATGGCGCGACCGCGGGTGGTGCCCGATGACCGTCACTCTTGCCATGCCGGACGCGGCCACATCGAACACGGCGCCGGACGCCGCGCCGACCGTCGTCGGGGCGAATGCGGCGTTGATCGAGGCGGCGCGGCTGCTGCTGTCCCGGATGGGGCTGCGCCCGGAAGACCTGCTCGACGGGGCGCCCCCGCCGCCGAGCAGGCCGGTGATGCCCACGGTCGCTGACTACATCGAGGTCCTGATGAAGGCGGAGCCGCCGGGCTTCCGGGTGTATCGGACCTACTGGCGCCGGATCAAGGCGAAGCTGGGCGACAAGCGGCTGGACGAGGTCAAACCGTCGGACATCACCACGTTCATCACGCAGATGAAGAAGGACAGCGTGGTGCGCTCCCGCAAGGGCTACCGCAACGGCCACTCCGCCCACCTGCACGCCGTGTCCGCGTTCCGCAGCCTCTACCAGCACGCCCAGCACGACCTAGGACTGTTCACGGACGACACGAACCCGGCGATGAAGGTAAACAAGCCGCCGCAGTTGCCGTCGTCTCGTCAGGCCATCCCGGACACAGTGCTCGCGCAGATCAACGAGGTGGTGGCGAGCACCGGGAACGACCCGGAACTGGACGCGCTCGTACTCAGGTTGCACGTCGAGACCGGATGCCGGGTCGGTGGTGTGCTGGCACTGCGCGCGTCGGACCTCGACCCGGAACAGTGCCTGATCCTGCTGCGGGAGAAGCGGAACACCGAGCGCTGGCAGCCGGTCTCGCCGACCCTGATGCGGCACCTGCTCGCGCACGCCGAGAACCGGGGCGGGGCCGCGGACCCGGATGGCCCGTTGCTGCGCTACCGCTCGGGCAAACCGATGGGTCAGGCCCGCTACCGCAACATCTGGAAGCGGGTCCGCGCGGCCGTGCCGTGGGCCGCCCGCCGGAACGTGACCGCGCACTGGCTGCGACACACCACGATCACGTGGGTCGAGCGGACCTACGGCGCGGCGATCGCGGCCGCCTACGCCGGGCACCTCCCGCGCGGCGGCAGCGCCGCCACCACGACCTCGCTGTACACGAAGGCCACGCTCGGCGAGATCGCTACCGCGCTCTCCGCGCTCACCCGTGAGCCCCATCCGCTGGCCGACGCGGCCGACGAGGTGTTCACCGAGGCCATCGCCGGGTCCGTCACCACCCACCGGTCTCGCTGCCGGTCTCGCTTCCGAGACGGCGACGGCGGCGGGGTGAGGTGCCCGGGGCGACGTCACGGGCGACCGCCGGGCGGGCATGCTTGAACCGTGGAGCCGAAGTCCGCGGTCGTCGCCCGTCCTTCCGACACGACCGCCGGTAACGGGGTGCTGCGCCGGTGAGCGACTTCGCCGGGCTGCTTCGCCGGTACCGGGCCGCCCGGTCGTTGACGCAGGAGGAGCTCGCGACGCGCGCGCGTATCACTCAGAAGGCGGTGGGGGCGCTGGAGCGGGGCGAGCGTCGCCGGCCCTATCCGCACACGGTGCGCGCGCTCGCCGACGCACTCGGCCTGGACGACGACGAGCGCGCCCTTCTGGTCGCCGCCGTCCCGCCGCCCGAGGCGTCGGCCGCGGGCTCCCGGACGAAGGCGACCGCGCTCGTCGGCGCACCGGCGAACGAACGGCTGCCCGCACCCGCCGCGCCGGTGATCGGTCGCGACGACCAGGTGGACGCGATCGTAGGTGCCTGGTGACGCCGTCGCACTCCGTCGTGACGTTGACCGGGCCGGGCGGGGTCGGCAAGACCACGCTCGCGCTGCTGGTCGCGGCCGCGGCGCACGGGCACTTCCCGGCCGGCACGGTGCTGGTCGAGCTCGCCGATGTCCGTTCCGCCGCGGACGTCGTCCCCGCCATCGCCACCGCGCTCGGCGTGCCCGACTCCGGCACCGCCGACCGCGTCGAGGCCGTTGCGTCGTTCGTGGGGAACCGGCGGCTGCTGCTCGTGCTCGACAACATCGAGCACGTTCTCCCGTGCGCGCCCGCGGTGGCCACGCTGGTCTCGGTCTGCCCGGCGCTCACCATCCTGACCACCGGCCGGTCCCGATGCGGATCCGAGCCGAACGTGAGGTGCGGGTGGCGCCGCTGGACCACGACACGTCGGTCCGGCTGTTCCGCGAACGGATGAGCGCTCGTGGTGGCACCGTCGCCGACGACCGGGCCGACGACCGGGGCGACGCGTCCGTGATCGCGCAGCTGTGCCGCCACGCCGACGGTCTGCCGCTGGCGTTGGAGCTCGCGGCCACCGCGGCCGCCCGGATCGGACCGCGCACCCTGCTGCAGACGATGGGGTTGCCGTCGGATTTCGCGCCTCACGACCTGCCCACCCGGCAACGGAGCATCTCGGCGACCCTCGACTGGAGCGTGCAGCTGCTCGGCGAGCGGGCACGGGCGCTCCTGGCGCGGCTGTCGGTGTGTGTGGGCGGGTTCACCTGGGCGGATGCCCATGCCGTCAGCGGTCTCTCCGCTGCCGCCGCGACCGGCGCGCTCACCGAGCTCGTCGAGCACTCCCTGGTGATCCGCGTCGCCGACGGCGCGGGCGGGGATCGGTTCCGCCTGCTGGAGCCGGTACGTCAGCACGCCGGGGAGCACCTCGAGCACGGCCAGGCCGACGAGGCCCGCGCCGGTCTGGCCGACGCCGTCCTGGCCACGGCCCGCGGCCTGGCGGACGATCTGCACGGCTCCGGCCAGGCGGCGGCGCTGCACCGGCTCGAAGCGGGGCTGGGCAACCTGCGGGTCACGCTCGACTGGCTCGTCGAGCACGACCGCGCCGACGATGCCACCGAGCTGCTCTGGCTGGTGTGGTTGCACCTGGCGATCCGCGGACACGGTCGTGAGGGCGGTTCCTGGGCCGCCCGCCTGCACGCCCGGCCGCTGACACCGCGGAGCCGTACCCGGTTGCTGGTGGCGTGGGCGGGGCTGGAGCACCTGACCGCTCCGGCGGATGCCTGCCGGCACAGCCGGGAGGCGCTCGACCTCGCGACCGGTGACGACGACGAGGTGCTCGCCACCCAGGCCGCGACGCTCGCCGCCTCCACGGCGCTGTTCTCCCAGGACCTTTCCCTGGCCCGGGAGCTGCTCGTCGAGGCGAACCGCCGGGCCGACGCCCTGGGCGACCCCTACTGGGTCGCCCACGCGCGGATGGCGACCACGCAGATCGCGTTGCTCGCCGGTCGCACACCCGACATCGAACGGGCCGCACGGGAGGCCGAGCGGGCGGCCCGGCGGGTGGGGTCGGCGTTCGAGACGGGGGCCGCGCTCAACCTCCGCGCCGTCGCGGCGCAGCGCGGCGGCCGCAACGACGAGGCCGCCGTGCTGCTGGCCGAGGCGATCGATCTCGCGGTGGCCGCCTCGAACAGCTGGACCCTGACCTACATGCTCTCCACCCTCGCCGTGGTGGCCGTCCGGCTCGGCGATCCCGAGGCCGGCGCCCGCCTGTTCGGTGCGTGGTCCGCCTACGCGGACGCCCACGGGGTGGTCGAGGACTTCCCCACCACCCACGAGCTGGTCACGGGCGACATCGACCGGGCCCGCCGTGGCCTGGGCGCGGACGCTTTCGACGTGGCGTGGCGATCCGGGCGGGAGGCGGGGATGGCCCAGCTCGTCGAGCTCGCTCGGCATGTTCGCGACCAGGCCGTTCGTTGAGCGCTCGCCGGCCGGCGGTCAGGAGCGGCGTGGCGCGAAGGCGAGGGACTCCCGCGCGAGAAGGCGGCGAAACCCAGGACGGCGGCGAGACGCG
>MKJX01000067.1 GCA_001942415.1 Pseudonocardia sp. CNS-139 | reverse complement strand
CCGAACGAAGCCAGCCCGGACCGGCGCCCGACCGCCCTCCCGCGCCGGTACCCCGGAGCCAGGCCAGCCGCCCGAACCCGCCACCGCACCCGGCGGCACCGGGCCCGCTGGTGCATCCCGCCCGGCCGGTCCGGACCCGGTCGGTGCAACCGGCGCCGCGGAGCCCCCGCCCGAGGGCGCACCCGGGACGTCGCGCACCGGACCGCTCGCGCCCGGCCCGGCAGCCCCGTCGACCGGCACCGACACACCCGTTCCCGGAACCGACCGCGTCCGGCCCTCCGCCGGCCCGCCGGAACCCACACCGCGAGCGCCCGGCCCGATACCCAGATCACCGGCCGACACGTCCGAACCGGACACAGCCGAGACCGGCGCCGCGACCCCGACCCGACCGATGCGCCGACGCCCGCACCTCCGCGGCCCCGCCGGAACCCACACCCCGAGCGCCCCGCCCGGAACCCGCATCACCGGCCGCCGCATCCGGACTGGACACGGCCACCGGTCGAGCCGGCACCTCCGCGGCCCCTCCCGACCGCGCATCCCGGGTCACCACTCCGCCACCCGGCACATCGCGCGTCGCCCCGCTCGCACCCGGCACGGCCGTCCCATCGGCCGGCACCACGTCCTCCGCGGCCCTCCCGAGCCACACCCCGAGCGGCCGGCCCGGCACCGCACCACCTCCGCGCCCGCCCGACCGCGCCATCGCGCTGCCGACCCGCGCACCCGGCCCTCCGCGGAGGCGCCACCCGAGCCGGCGTCTCCTGATGCCGGGCCGGAACCCACACCACCGGCATCCGCGCGGGCCGGCGCGTCCCCGCCCGAAGCATCCCGCCCCGCAGGCGACGCCGGTTCGCCGGTGCGTTCCCCCTCGACCCGCGCGTGCCGGGGCGGGACGGCGAGCCGCAGGACGTCGGCCAGCACCCCCGCGTAGCGGTCGGCGACGGCCCGGCACAGCGCCGCGACCTCGGCCGACAGCACCGGTTCCGGCGAGACGACCTTCTCCACCCACGCGAGCCGCCCGCCGTGGTCGGACTCGGCGACCCGGTCCAGGAGGAAGCCGTCGACGAGCCGCCCGGCGAACCGCACGCGCAGCCGCACGCCCGGCGCGGCCTGGGTGTCGAGGTGGGCGGGCACGCGGTAGTCGAAGGGCCGGTCGAGGTGCGCGAGCGGCACGTCGACGGCGACCCGCGCGACCGGCAGGTCGGCGGCGGGCTGCCACTCCCCGCGGTTGCGGGCGGAGCGGGCGGGGCCCCGCGGCACGGATCGCGTCACGGAACCTCCTCACGACCGGACGTCAGAGGTTGACCTGGTCGTGCCGCGCGTAGAACTCGACCCACTCGTCGGCGGTGAGCTGGGTGGCGCCCCGGCCGATCTCGGCGATCTCGGTGAAGAACCGCTCCCGCGGGATGCCCGGGGAGAACAGGATGAGGAACGCGACGGGTCGTCGCCGTCGTTGCGGAACGCGTGCACGCCGCCCTCGGGCACGTGCGCGTAGTCGCCGACGCCGAACGTCGACCAGCCCGCGCCGTCGTAGATCGTCAGCTCGCCGCTGAGCACGTAGAACGCCTCGGAGAACGTCCGGTGGTAGTGCGGCCGGGCGCCGGGGCTGCGCGGGCCGATCCGGTACTCGAAGAGCCCGTACCGGCCGGCCGTCACCGATCCCGGCGCGACGAACCGCACCGACGGCGGCCCCGCGATGTCGGGCGGGTCGGCCGCGCGGTGCACGGCGACGGCCGGCTCGGGCAGGCTCAACGCACGGCCTCGCCACGCTCGGCCGGCCCATCGAAAAATGACGCGGCGCGGAGGCGCTGTGTCGATGATTCGCTCGCAAGCTCGCTCACGAAATGCCTCCTCAGGCGCCGCGGCCGCGCGGAGCGCGTCGGCGCGGCCGGTGTCCTCCCACGGCAGGTCCAGGTCGGTGCGGCCGAAGTGGCCGTACGCGGCGGTCGGCGCGTAGATCGGGCGCAGCAGGTCGAGGTCGCGGATGATCGCGGCCGGGCGCAGGTCGAAGACTCGGTGATGGCGGACTGGATCCGGACCGGGTCGACGTGCTCGGTGCCGAACGTCTCGACGAACAGGCCGACGGGCGCCGCCTTGCCGATCGCGTACGCGACCTGCACCTCGATGCGCTCGGCGAGCCCGGCGGCCACGGCGGTCTTGGCGACCCAGCGCATGGCGTACGCGGCGGAGCGGTCGACCTTCGACGGGTCCTTCCCGGAGAACGCGCCGCCGCCGTGGCGCGCGAAGCCGCCGTAGGTGTCGACGATGATCTTGCGGCCGGTCAGGCCGGCGTCGCCCATCGGGCCGCCGACGACGAACCGGCCGGTCGGGTTCACCAGCAGCCGGACGTCGGCGACGTCGAGGCCCAGCTCGGCGATCTCCGGCTCGACGACCTGCTCGCGGACATCGGGGGCGAGCAGCCCTTCCAGGTCGATGTCGGCGGCGTGCTGGCTGGAGACGACCACGGTGTCGAGCCGGACGGCCTTGTCCCCGTCGTACTCGATCGTGACCTGCGTCTTCCCGTCCGGGCGCAGGTAGGGCAGCGCGCCGCTCTTGCGCACCTGGGTGAGCCGCCGCGCCAGCCGGTGGGCGAGCGCGATCGGCAGCGGCAGCAGCTCCGGGGTGTCGGTGTTGGCGTAGCCGAACATCAGGCCCTGGTCGCCGGCGCCCTGTCGGGCGATCTCGTCCTCGTCGCTCTCGACACGCGCCTCGTACGCCGTGTCGACGCCCTGCGCGATGTCCGGCGACTGCGCCCCGATCGCGACGTTGACGCCGCACGAGCCGCCGTCGAAGCCCTTGGCCGACGAGTCGTAGCCGATCTCCAGCACCTTCTCGCGCACGAGCGTGGGGATGTCGGCGTAGGCGCTGGTCGTGACCTCGCCGGCGACGTGCACCTGCCCGGTGGTCACGAGCGTCTCGACGGCGACGCGGCTGCGCGGGTCCTGGGCGAGGAGGGCGTCGAGGACGGTGTCGCTGATGGCGTCACACATCTTGTCCGGGTGACCCTCGGTCACCGACTCGCTGGTGAACAACCGCCGGCCTGCGTTCGCCACGCCGCACCCCGTCCGTCTCGCGCGCCGCGGCCAGTCCGCGGCGTCTGCCGAATGCCAGAACGGCGAGCGTAGTCGACCACTTCGGCCCCGCGAACGGCGGCGAGCGGATGACCGTCGGTCATCCCGGCCACCCCGCAGCGCCGGTCCGTCAGCCCTTCCGGTGATGGTTGCGCCAGGTAGCGAATCGGTAACGGAGACGCTCGTTGGTCCCCGCGAGAACCCCATCCCGACGGAGGAACCACCATGAAGGCCCCCACCTCGCTCCTCAACCGACCGGGCCGCGCCGCAGCGGTGGTCGGTGCGGTGCTCGCCATCAGCGCGGGCGCCACCGTCGCGCTCGTCAGCACGGCGTCCGCGGACGAGCCCGGCCGGTGCATCGAGAACGTCAACGTGCGCGAGAACCCGGACATCGACTCGCGCATCGTCGCGCTGTGCGAGGCCGGCACCGAGGTGCAGGTCGGCGAGACGCGGGACGGGTTCGTGCACCTGACGGACCTCGGCGGCTGGTCGGCGCAGCAGTACGTGACGGTCAACGGCCGGCCGCCGGCCCCCGCGGCCGAGCCGGACGGCACCGACGGCGACAGCGCGGAGCAGGACACGACCGAGCCCGACGCGGCCGACGAGGAGATGCCGGGCGACACGACCGACGCCGAGCCGGGCACGGCCGAGGACACCGGCAGCGGCACCCGCGGCCCGCTCGGCGGCCTGCTCGGCTGAGCCCCGGACCTCCCCGCGGGGCGGGCTGCGCCGGGTTTCCCCGGACCCGCAGCTGCGCCCGCCCCGCGGGGGAACTCCGGAGAGCGCGTCAGGCGAGGCGCGCCGCGACCGCGTCCCAGACGCGCGACGCGAGCAGCGCCTTCGAGCCGGACGGGAGCACCGCCTCAGTGCCGTCGGCGCCGAGCAGCCAGCCCCCGTTGTCCGGTACCTCGAACGCCCGCCCGTCCCCGACGGCGTTGACGACGAGCAGGTCGCAGCCCTTCTTCGCCAGCTTGGCCCGGCCGTGGTGCAGCGGGTCACCGGAGGCGTCGCCCGTCTCGGCGGCGAACCCGACGACCACCTGGCCCGGCTCCCGCGCCGCGACCAGCTCGACGAGGATGTCCGGGTTGAGCGCGAGCGCGAGCGGCGCCGGCTCCGAGCCGTCCTTCTTGATCTTGTGCTCGGCGAGCGCGACCGGCCGGAAGTCGGCGACGGCCGCGGCCATCACCACGGCGTCGGCGCCCTTCGCGGCCGCGTGCATCGCGTCGCGCAGCTCCAGCGCCGAGCCGACGCGCACGACGTCGACGGCGGCCGGGGCGCCCAGGTCGGCCGTGTGCGCCGCCACCAGGGTGACGTGCGCCCCGCGCTGGGCCGCGACCGCGGCCAGCGCGTAGCCCTGCCGGCCCGACGACCGGTTGCCCAGGAACCGCACGGGGTCGAGCGCCTCGCGGGTGCCGCCGGCCGACACGACGACCCGCCGGCCGTCGAGGTCGCGCGGCAGCGCGTCGGGCCGTTCCAGCAGCAGCCGGGCGAGGCCGGCGATCTCGGCCGGGTCGGGCAGCCGCCCGGGCCCGGTGTCCTTGCCGGTCAGCCGCCCGGACGCCGGCTCCATCACCACGGCACCGCGGGAGCGCAGCACCGCGACGTTGGCGCGGGTGGCCGGGTGCTCCCACATCTCGGTGTGCATCGCCGGCGCGAACAGCACGGGGCACCGCGCGGTGAGCAGCGACGCCGTCAGCAGGTCGTCGGCCCGGCCGCTCGCCGCGCGGGCCAGCAGGTCGGCGGTGGCGGGCGCGACGACGACGAGGTCGGCGCCCTGCCCCAGCTTGACGTGCGGCACCGACGGGACGTCCGTGAAGACGCCGGTGTGCACCGGCTGGCCGGAGAGCGCCTCGAACGTGGCGGCTCCGACGAACTCCAGCGCGGACGCCGTGGGCAGCACCCGGACGGAGTGGCCCGACTCGGTGAGCCGCCGCAGCAGCTCCGCGCTCTTGTAGGCCGCGATCCCCCCGGCCACACCCAGCAGCACGCTGGGCGGGGTCGCGCCGGTCACGAGCTAGTGCCCCGTCCGGGGCACTAGTGCTCGCCCTCGGTGTGCTCCAGCAGACCGGACTGGATCTCGCGCATCGCGATCGACAGCGGCTTCTCGCGCGGGCCGGGCTCCACGAGCGGGCCGACGTACTCGAGCAGGCCCTCGCCGAGCTGGGAGTAGTAGTCGTTGATCTGGCGGGCGCGCTTGGCGGCGTAGATCACCAGCGCGTACTTCGAGCTGACCTGGCTGAGCAGGTCGTCGATGGGCGGGTTGGTGATGCCCTCGGGGGCGGCACCGGCGAGGGTGCCGGTCATCGGCATGCTCACGAAGAGAACTCCTGCGGGGACGTGCGAACGGCGGGATCGTCCGCGCCGACCAGCAACTCTACCAACCGCGTGACCACGGCCTGCACCTCGTCGCTCACGACGACCACGTCGAACTCCTCGCGGGCGGCGAGCTCCTCGCGGGCGGTCTCCAGGCGGCGCCGGAGCTGCTCCTCGGACTCCGTGCCGCGCTCGAGCAGCCGGCGGGCCAGCTCGTCGAACGAGGGCGGCTCCAGGAAGACGGTGATCGCCTCCGGCATGGCCCCCTTGATCGACCGCGCGCCCTGCAGGTCGACCTCGACGAGCACCGGGCGGCCCTCGTCGAGCGCGTGCTCGACGGGCTCCCGCGGGGTGCCCGAGCGCTGCAGGCCGCCGTGGACCTCGGCCCACTCCAGCAGCTTTCCGTCCCGGACGAGGCGGTCGAAGCCGTCCGGGCCGACGAACCGGTAGTGCACGCCGTCGATCTCACCGGGCCGCGGGTCGCGGGTGGTGGCCGAGACGCTGAAGTACAGCTCCGGCATCCGCGCCCGCAGACGGGCGACGACGCTGGACTTGCCGACGCCGGAGGGGCCGGCAAGTACCACCAACCGGCCCCTCCTCCGGGCGACGCGAGAGGTGTTGATCACCCCTCGAAGTCGGCCAGCAGAGCCTTGCGCTGGCGCTCACCGAGCCCGCGCAGCCGTCGGGACGGCGCGATCTCGAGCCGTTCCATGATCTGGGCCGCGCGGACCTTGCCGACTCCCGGCATCGCCTCGAGCAGCGCCGAGACCTTCATCTTGCCCAGCACCTCGTCGGTGTCGGACTGCTTGAGGACCTCACCGATGGTCGTGCCGCCGCGCTTGAGCCGGTCCTTCAGCTCGGCCCGGGCCCGGCGCGCCGCGGCCGCCTTCTCCAGGGCGGCAGCACGCTGTTCCTCGGTCAGCTGGGGAAGGGCCACGGTCTCCTCCGTCTTTCTCCGTGCGGCCTGCAGCCAGGGCGCATCCTGATCGCCGTCGCGGGCCTGACCCGCGGCTTCCCCCGAACGTACTCACGCAGGCCCCCACAGGGGAAATGGGGGGTACCACCAGGCCATTCTCCGAGCGGTCCACCCGTACGGGTGATACCACGCGACGGCCGACGAGGGCAGTTGCGACCCGCCCGTTCAGCGCACGGAAAGGACCGTCCCCCGGGGCCGCGTTGCGGCGACCGGCGTCGTGCGCCGAACGGCGGCCGACAGGGCCGGGAGCGCGGGCGGACGGGCCGCGCGGAGTGGTGAACGCAACTCTCCCGACCAGCAACGATGATCGCCGACCTGCACGTCGTGATCGGCGAGCTGCGGCTCTCGGATCACGGCCCGGATGACCGGACCAGGAGCCGAGCAGCGACACGGCACGACTCGCGCGCACCCAGCCCGCGACTCGCGTGCCCTCAGAGAGCGTTGTAGAACCTGGTCCGTCAGTCCCCGGCGTCTTCTGCTAGCCGGCG
>MKJX01000066.1 GCA_001942415.1 Pseudonocardia sp. CNS-139 | reverse complement strand
GCCGACGGGGAGCGTGAGCTGCGCCGCCGCCTCGGTGCGGTGATCCGGGCCCGGCGCAAGGAGCTGGGGATGACGCTCGTGCAGCTCGCCGGGGCGTCCGACCTCTCCCACCCGTTCCTCAGCCAGCTCGAACGCGGCATCGCACGGCCGAGCATGGCGTCGCTGCACCGGATCGCGCAGGCGCTCGGCACCTCGCAGCCCGCGCTGATGTCGATGACGCTCGACCGCACCGACATGCGCGTCAGCCTGGTCCCGGCCGGCGGGGGCATCCCGGTGGAGAACCCCGGCGGCTCGGCGCGGTCGCTGGTGGCGGGCACCCGGGCGATCTACCCGATGCTCTTCGAGGGCGCGTCCGACGAGTTCGGCCCCGAGTACGCGCACCAGGGTGACGAGTTCATCTTCGTGCTGGCGGGGGCGATCGAGGTCGAGATCGCCGGCGAGGGCCTGTTCGTCGTCCACACCGGCGACACGCTCTACTACCCGGGCACGCTCGCCCACCGCTGGCGCAAGGTCGGGGACGAGCAGGTCAGGGCACTGTTCGTGCAGCAAGGGCTCGGCGCGCTGCCGCACGACGCCTGAGGTCCGCGTCAACCGTCGAGCCGGGCCGCGAGCGACTTCGGGGCGACCTGCCGGTAGGCGTCGGTGACGACCTCGCGCACCTCGGCCCAGTCGGGCTCCCCGTCCAGCCGCACGCCGACCCAGCCGCGCCCCCCGAACCGCGGCTCGAAGAAGCGGTCCGGCGCAGCCGCGACGAGCTCCTGCCGGACGCCGGGCGGGGCCGCGGCCCAGAGCGCGACGTAGGGCTGGTCGAGGCGGTGCCCGGCGGGGTCGACGAACTTGGCGAACGACCGGCGCCGGACGAACCAGGTCGGGGCGCCGTGGGTGCGGGCCTCGGTGGTCTCGGGCAGGGCCGTGCACAGCGCGCGCACCCGGGCGAGCGGGTCACCCGGCGGCGAGCCCACGGGCCTGCCTGATTCTGGGTCCCCCGATCGACAAAGGTACGGGTGGGGGACGTCGGTTCCGGGCCGGGCGGGCGGAGTTGTCCACAGACGCCTCTACAGGTGTTCCAGCTCGTCGGGGGTCGGCGCGGGCGGGAGGACGGTGCTCGGGGCGTCGAGGTAGAAGAGCGCGGTCGAGGCGATGTCGTCGTGCCGGGGCAGGTAGCGGCCGTGGCTGCGCCAGCCGAGGGCCTGGACGGTCACCCGCAGCGCGGACGCGAAGTGGATCGGGTCGGGCACGTGCCAGCGGTACATGCCGAACCGCTGCTGGCTCTCGTAGAGGCCGTCGGGCCGGATGATCTGGTGCAGTCCCAGGTAGGGCGTGGTGTAGGCGGTGTAGCCCTGGCCGGGGACGTCGAAGTTCCAGGCGCCGCCGAAGTAGTCCTCGGTGCCGGTGCCGCAGATCGTCGGGAACGCGGGGTCCTTGTCGAGGTCGCCGTCGAGGTAGTACTTCATCTCGCCCTCGCCCCACCAGCCGCGCGAGTTGACGCCCCACGCGAGGTAGGTGCCGACGTACTGCCCGGCGCCGCGCACGTCGGCGAGCAGCGTGTGCGTGGTGCCCGCGGTGAGCGGGTTCGAGCGCCGCCACTGGGCGTGCAGGTAGCCGCTGCCGGTCTCGTCGCTGCCGGTCTCGTACGTCACCTGGTAGTAGACGATCACGTTCGCGGACGACAGGTTCTCCAGCGTCATAAGGGCGCCGCGGCGGAACGGCATGGGCCAGTAGCTGTTCATGCCGCCGTGCGGGTTGACGGCCACCATCGCCGAGCTGAGCTGCGCGAACCGGCCCCAGCCCTGGGCGAAGAAGTCGCCGACCGGGACCTCGACGGCCGGGGTCGACGAGCCGTCCCAGTAGGCCCGCAGCACCAGGCTGCGCCAGTGGTCCGGGTGCGTGGTGAGCCAGATGTGGGTGATCCGGCCGGACCCGTCGATCCGGGCGAGGTCGTGCGTGCGCCCGGCCCGGATCTCGACGCTCGGCGAGACCTTCCAGCCCTGCCCCAGCTCGCGGGCCGCGGCGGCGCCGGTGCCCTCGGTGGCCCGGCCGCCGCGGCCCGGTTCGCCCGTCGGGTTCTCCGGGCTGACCGACCTCGTGCTGACGCTGCGCAGGACGGCGATGTCGCGGGGTGCTCGCACCCGACGAGCATCCCGTACGCGGTGTCAGTCGCGCGGCAGCACGCGCGCGTCCGGGCCCGGGAAGTAGATCGACTCGTGGCCGTCCTGCCAGCGCACCCGGTAGTGCTCCCGCTCGCCCGCTCCGATCACCTCGACGACCTCGCCGCAGCGCCGGGGCGTGTCGAGCGTGGCGGTCTCGATGGCGATCTGGTCGCCGGTGGTGGCTCGCATCGGAAGACCTCCTCGACGTGTCGTTCCGGTTGGTTCGCAAGGAGTGTGCGGCGTCACATCCGGGCCCGACAAGGGTGTTCCGAAGGTCTCACCCCGTCGCTCACCCGTGACTTGACCGGGCGGCCAGTCAAGCGCATCATCGTGGTGTCCCACTTGATCTCCTCACAAGGGCTCGATCTGATTAGGGAGTGATCGCGATGACCACGAGGTCATGGCACCGGTGGCAGGACTGGGCAGCCGTGGTGATCGGCGTGCTGACGGCCCTCTCGCCCATCGTGGTGTCCACGGACGCCACCGCGCTGTGGACGCTCATCGTGTTCGGTGTGCTGATCGCCCTCACCGGCCTCTGGTCCCTGGGTTCGCCCGGATCGGTCGCCAGCGAGTACGTGCACGTCGTGCTCGGTGTGCTGCTCTTCATCTCGCCGTGGGTGCTCGGCTACACCGCCTTCGCGGGGGCGTCCTGGACCTCCTGGGTCGCCGCCGTCCTGACGGTCGCCGTGGGGCTCGCGGCCCTGCCGGCCGCCAACGCGGAGCACCGGGGACTGGCCGGATCGCACTGACCGACCGAGCAACTGAAAGCAACTCGTCGAACCACAGCACGGCCGCGGCCGCACGTCGGTCGCGGCCGTGCTGCGCGTCAGGATGGGCGGGTGAGGAGCACATGACCGACACGACCGACGGGACCGGCCGGACGCCGGAGCCCGGCGCGCGCGAGCGCATCCTCGTCGCCGCCGAGGAACTGTTCGCCGAGGCCGGGTTCGACGCCACCCCGACGTCCCGCATCGCGGAGCGGGCAGGCGTGCCGAAGGGCCTCGTGCACTACTACTTCAAGCGCAAGCCGGACCTGCTCAGCGCGTTGGTGGAGCGGCTGCCCGACGACCGCATCGACACCGAACGGGTGGTGGTGCCCGGCGACGTCGCCGGGAGCCTGCGCCGGCTCGTGGACGCGCTGGACCGGGCGCTCGACTCGTCCGCGCTGCTCTCGCACCTGCTCTGGCGCGAGGCGGACACCCACCCGGCCGTGCTCGACGCGCTGCAGGACCGGTTCGGGCGGATGGTCGAGCAGATCAGGGCCGTGCTCACCGCCGCGCGCCCGCACGGCAGCGCCGCGGCCGACGTCGACAGCGCCGCGCACCTGCTCGCGTCGGCCGTGAGCTACCGGCACTCGGTGGCCCGCCACGCCGACGACGGCCAGGCCGCCATGCACCGCGAGCTGCGGTTCCTCGCCGACGCGCTGGCCGCCGGCGCGGGCGCTGAGCGGATTCACCGGAACGTAACCGCGGACGGCATCGGCACAGGTCATCCTGTATGAACCAACCGGTTCATACGAGGAGTGGCCGTGACAGCTCTCGACCTGACCGCCTTCGCCTCGGCCGGCGTGTTCACGCCGGCCGACGACCCGGACGACGTCAAGGCGTTCTACGACCGCTGGGGTTTCGTGGTGCTGCGCGACCTCGTGCCGGCCGAGCTGATCGACCGGATGGAGGCCGAGTGCGTCGCCGCGCAGGACGGCGTGCTCGCCGGGACGCTCGACGTCCGCCACGGCTCCACCAAGTACCTCGACGACGCCACGAAGGCCGAGCGGTTCGTCAACTACGTCGAGCACGCCGAGGAGCTGGCGCCCGCGATCGGCGAGGCCCTCGCGACGCCCGTGCTGGTCGACCTGGTCGCCCGCATCCTCGGGCCGGACTTCTGGAAGGGCAACAACGGAGTCGTCTACCAGGACGCGCGCCCGGGCCGGGAGTCCGGTTACACCCGGATCGGCTGGCACGCGGACTGGCAGGCCGTGCCGCACATGGACATCTGGCCGGGCACCGCGTTCACGTTCCACCTCGACGGCACCAGCCCGGCCAACGGGTTCCTGCGGGTCGTGCCGGGCAGCCACCTGTGGGCCACGGCCTCGCCCTTCGAGAACGCCAACAACGTCGCCGTGCCGGACGGGACGCCGCCCGCGCGCGGCTACACCGACACCCCGCCGCCCGCGCCGATGCCGCTGGGCTTCGAGAAGATCGACGGCGAGTACCCCGTCTACGTCGAGCGCGGTGACGTGATCCTGCACGACGCGTACCTGTGGCACTCGGCCGCGCGGGCCACCGACGACGACACCCGCCGCCGGCACGTCCGCGGTGCTGGCACGGCGGCGACCGCAGCCTCATGGACAAGGAGACGGGCTTCGTGAAGAACGCCGCCCGCTGACGTCCCGCCCGAATGCCGGGTTCAGACCGGCGCCGTCAGCCAGTCCTCCACATGCTCCACCGCGTCCGCCGCCAGCTCGCGGGGGGCGCCGGAGCCGACGATCGACGCGCGCGCGAGCTGGGCGAGGCGCTCGTCCGAGAGCCCGACCAGCTCGCGGGCCAGCTCGTACTCCGCGAGCAGGCCCGGGCCGAAGAGCAGCGGGTCGTCGCCGTTGAGCGTGCAGGCCACGCCCGCGTCGAGCAGCTTCACGAGCGGGTGCTCGTCGAGCGACGGGACCACCGCGAGCATCACGTTCGACGTGAGGCAGACGTCCAGCACGATCCCGTCGGCGGCGAGCCGCTCGACCAGCGCCGGGTCCTCGATCGACCGCACGCCGTGGCAGATCCGGCGGGCGCCCAGCGCGTCGAGCGCGCCGTAGACGCTCGCCGGGCCGGCCAGCTCGCCGGCGTGCGGCGCCGAGATCAGCCCGGCGTCGCGCGCGATGCCGAACGCCTCGGCGAACGGCTCCGGCGGGAACAGCGACTCGTCGGCGGCCAGCCCGAACGTCACCACCCCCGACCCGGCGTAGCGGGCGGCGAGCTTCGCGAGGTCCACGGCCTGCGCCGGGTCGAAGTCGCGCAGCGCGGAGACGACCCACCCGCAGCCGATGCCGCGGGCGGCCGCCGCGCGCTGCCCCTCGTCGATGACGATCTCCAGCACCTCCTCCGCGGTGCCGAGCTGCCCGGCGTACCGCGGCGGGTAGAAGTGCGGCTCCACCCACACCGCGCCGTCGTCGGCGGCGTCGTCGACGACCTCGCGGACCACCCTGCGCAGGTGCTCCTCGGTCACGACCAGCGCGGACGCGGAGCGGTACTGCGTCCCGAACTCCGCGAACGAGGTGTAGCCGCGGACCGGCGGCACCGGCACGCCCGCCTCGGCCGCGAGGTCGGCGAGCGTGGCCGGCCGCATGGCCCCTTCGAGGTGCAGGTGCAGGTGGGCCTTGGGGAGCTGCTGGAGGTCGCGGCGCATCAGACGGTGGACCTTCCCTGGAAGACGGCGTCGAGCACGGTGGTGTCGATGATGCGCGTGACGTCGGGCAGCGGCGAGACCCCGGCCGCCGCGTAGGCGGCGTACATCGGACCGGCGATGCGCTGCGGGTCGATGCGGAAGAGGCCCTGCTCGCGGGTCAGGTCGCTCTCCGTGTACGGGATCTGCAGCTCGTTCTCGCGGGTCTGCTGGGCGAGGTCGAGGCCCAGGTCGGCGCCGTAGTCGTTGACGGCGAGCTCGGCCGCGACGGCCGGGTCGGTCGAGTTGTCCTGCCAGCCGCGGATCGTCGCCCGCATGAACCGCTCGACGACCGGCCGGTTCGCGTCCAGCCACGACCGCTGGCTGCACACCAGGCTCGCGTACTGCGGCAGGCCCAGCTCCTCGTACGTGGTGACGACGAAGTCGCGGTCCTCGACCATGCCCTGCTGCTCCAGCATGATCGGCTGGTTGGTGGCGAAGCAGGTGTAGACGTCGCCCTGGCCCTCCACCAGCGGGCTCGGCTCGTAGCCGACCGGGATGAACTCGTACTCCACCGCACGCCGGCCAGCCGCATCGCCGCCTCGACGTAGGGCTGCACGCCCTGCTGGCCGAGGACCCGGGCCCCGACCAGGTCCTGCGCGGTGCGGACGGGCCGGCTCGCCATCGACAGCAGCGCCGACGGGGCGTTCTGGAACATCGTGCCGTACGCGACGAAGTCGTTGCCCTCGTTGACGGCGGAGATGAACGCCTGCATGGCGACCGGGATCGCGATCTCGGCGCCGCCCGCGGCGAGGGTCTGGGTGGGCTGGGGCGCGTTCGGGCCGCCGGAGATGAACTCGACCTCCAGGCCCTCCTCCGCGTAGTAGCCGCGGTTGTCGGCGATCCAGAACCCGGCGAACTCGACGTTGCTGATCCAGCCCAGCGCGACGCGCAGCGACGTGGTCTCGCCGCCGCCTGCGGTGTCGCCCCCGGCGCAGGCCGCGAGGGCGGGGGACGCGACGGCGAGCCCGAGACCGGCGAGGCCGGCGGTGCGCAGGACTCTGCGGCGGGACCAGAGCGTGGGGTCGGTGGACATGGGGATCTCCTCGGGGCGGGATCGGGTGTGTTCGGGGAACGGGGAGAGCGGCTCAGGTGAAGCGGGCGGTGCCCCAGCGCTCCACGGCTCGGGCCGTGACGAACGAGGCGACCGAGACGACGGTGGCGACCAGCGCCGTGCCCCACGCGCGGTCGACCTGGTAGAAGCTGACCGACTGGGCGAAGAGCGTGCCGAGGCCGCGCCCGCCCATCAGGTACTCGGCGAGCATCGCGCCGAGCACGGCCGTGGACGCCGTCAGCCGGAACGCGACGAGCAGGCCGGGCACGGCGTGCGGGAGCAGCAGCCGGCGCAGCACGGTGAGCCGGGAGGCGCCGAGCACGGACATGAGGTCGACGCTGGCCCGCGGCGCGTCCCGCAGCCGGGCCCCGACCATCACGAACGCCGGGAAGAACGACACGATGCTGGTGATCACGAGCACCGTGGTCCAGCCGTAGCCGAACACCCGGGCGAGCACCGGGATCATCGCGACGACCGGCACCGACCGCATGATCAGCGCGACCGGCGTCATCATCCCGGACACCACCCGCGACGACCACACCGCGATCGCCAGCGCGGTGCCCAGGCCCATCCCGACGACGAGCCCGGCGGCCGCCATGCCGAGCGTCCAGGCGAGGTCGGGCAGGTAGACGCCGATGTTCGTGACGACGTCGCCGAACACGGTGCCGGGCGCGGGCACGACGATCCGGTTGAGCCCGGAGAGCGACGAGAAGAGCTGCCAGCCCAGCAGCAGCGCGAGCACCGTCCAGTAGCGGGAGAGCAGCGCCTGCGCGCCGCGTGCGACCCGGTTCGCGGGTGTGGCCGGCGTGGTACCCAGCGCGGTCACAAGAACCTCCGGTTCACCGCGCCGCGCACCGCGACCAGCACGACGTACGCGAGCAGGGAGACGGCCGCGGCCGTGAGCGCGGCCGCCCACAGCTGGTTGACCTGCAGGTTCTGCATCGAGCTGACGAGCAGCACGCCGATCCCGCGGCGCGCCCCGAACCACTCGCCGATCACCGCGCCGAGCACGGCGGCCGGCGCCGCGAGCGTCAGCCCGTCGACGATCAGCGGGACGCCCGCCGGCAGCTGCAGCCGCAGCAGCGTGACCAGCCGCCCGGCGCCGAGCACGGCGAACACGTCGCGCTGTGCGGGGTTCGTCGAGGCCAGCGCGGACGTCGCGGCGACGAACACCGCGAACCCGGCGGCGAGCGCCGCGACCAGTGTCGGGGTGGCCTCGCGGCCGGCGATCGCGATGAGCAGCGGCCCGACCGCGATCAGCGGCACGGCGTGCACCACCGCGGCGAGCCGGTCGAGCCCCGACGCCGTGGCCGGCACGAGCGCGCCCAGCGCCGTGACCAGCAGCGCAACGACCGTACCGAGCACGAACCCGGCCGCCGCGGCCGTGCCGGTCGCGGCCAGCGCCCGGCCCAGCAGCGCCTGCGCGGACGGCTCGGTCAGGTAGAGCAGCACCTCGCTGATCGGCGGCCAGCCCACCCCCGCGACGCCGGTGCGCCCGACCAGCTCGGCCAGCGCCACCACCGCGAGCACGCCGGCGACGGCCAGCCCGCGGTCGGTCACCCGCGGAGCGGTCGTGGCCGGGCTGGTCACGCGGCCCCCGGCTCGGGTCGTCCAGCAGCGCGGTGAGCTTGTCGACGAGCGCGTGGAACCCGGGTTCGCGGGTCACGTCGGTGCCGCGCGGGCGCGGGATGTCGACGTCCTGCACGTGCCGCACCCGGCCCGGCCGCCCGGACATCACGACCACCCGGTCGGCCAGCAGCACCGCCTCGTCGACGTCGTGCGTCACGAGCAGGGTGGTGATCCGCTGCTCCATCCAGATCCGCGACAGCTCCAAGTTCATCCGCCGCCGCGTCACCGCGTCCAGGGCGCCGAACGGCTCGTCGAGCAGCAGGACGTCCGGTTCGAGGGCGAGCGCGCGGGCGATCGCGACGCGCTGGCGCATGCCGCCGGAGAGCTGGCGCGGCCGCGCGTCCTCGAAGCCGGTGAGGCCGACGAGCGCGAGCAGGTCGCCGACCCGCTGCCGGTCCACCGGGCGGCCCGCCACGCGGAACGGCAGCGCGACGTTCTCCCGCGCCGACGCCCACGGCAGCAGCGCGTGCTCCTGGAACGCGACGCCGAGCCGGTGCGCGCGGACGAGGTCGGCCGGGCTGCGCTCCTCGACGGCGACCGTGCCCTCGGTGGGCTGCTCCAGGCCCGCGACCATGCGCAGCACCGTCGACTTGCCGCAGCCCGACGGGCCGAGCAGCGCGACGAACTCGCCGTGCCCGATCGTGAGATCGAGCCGTTCGAGCGCGCGCACGGCGGCGCCGCGGCGGAGCGGGAAGTCCTTGACGATGCCGGTCAGGGCGATTGCGGGAGCAGGCCCGCCGGCGGCGTGGTCGGCGGTGCCGACCGGGGCGGGGGTGACGCTCGTCCGTGCTGGCATGCGGGCTCCAGTGAATCGGGCGGTTCACGGCCACGCTATGGAGCGACGGTTGCTGCCGTGTTGCGCCGGCGACGCCCGGACGTAACGGCTGCGCGCAGGCGTCGCCCGTGTGTCGGGCGGGCGGCAGCCAGGTGACCCGCGGTCCGCACGCGGTCGGTACCGTGCTCCGACATGGGGGCGGACGTCGAACCGGAGCGCGACCGGCTCCTGCGGCTCACCGTCGACTACGTGCTGGAGCGCGGCGTCGCGGAGCTGACCCTGCGCGGGCTCGGCCGCGAGATCGGCACCAACAACCGCATGCTGCTCTACTACTTCGGCTCGAAGGAGCGGCTCATCGCGCAGGCGCTCAACGCGGCGTCGCAGCGCTTCCCGACGTTCACGGCGGCGATGACCGCCCTCGACGCGCCCGGCACGCCGCTCGTCGACCGGCTGCTCGCGGCCTGGGACGGCATCGCGGCGCCGGAGAACCTCCCGTTCCTGCGGCTGTTCTTCGAGATCTTCGGCCAGGCCGCGCACAACCCCGGCCGCTTCGACGACTTCCTCGCGCGCGTCGGGCACGACTGGACCAACCAGGTGGCCGGCGCGCTGCGGGCCGAGGGCGTCCCGGCGGCCGCGGCCGCGGCGCTCGCCCGGGAGATCGTCGCGATCTGGCGCGGCCTGCAGTTCGACCTGCTCTCCACGGGCGACGCTCGTGCGGTGGCGGCGAGCTACGCCGCCACCGCCGAGGCGTTCGCGCGCCGGTGCGCGGCCGCGCGGGACGCGGTGGCTCAGCCGGCCAGCTGAACCGGCTTCGGGTTCACGATGTCCAACTCGCCCGCCGGCACGGCGACGGCCGCGCCGCTCCAGCCCCAGATCGAGTAGAGCACCCGGGCCGGGTCGGCGTAGCCGTGGCGGCCGTGGAAGACCCGGTAGTTGTCCACGCACGCCATCTCGCCGGCCTTCAGCAGGAACCGCGCGCCGGTGTCGCGGGCCTGCGTGACCGCGGCCTTCCAGTGCTCGACGAACGGCCACTCGGTCGCCTCGCCCGGACCCATGACGGGCGCGAGGTAGGGGTGGTGGCGCACCTGCGGCCGCCCGGCCGGGGTCGTGCGCACGATGGGGGAGTAGCCGTCCTGCGGGAAGTTCGGCTCGGAGTGGTCGATGTCGACCGACCGGCAGAACGCGACCATCTCGGCGTTCTCCGGGTCCTGCGCCAGGATGTCGAGCAGCTTGAGCCCGTCGATCAGGAACGACTCGCCGCCCTCGGCCGCGGGCCGCTCGCTGAACAGGAACAGGCGGTCGGGCGCCGCGTCGCCGAACGCGAACCCGTCGTTGTGCGGGGGCATAGGCAGGGAGACGTCGCTGGACAGGCGGCGCTTGCGGCCGCGCGCGTCGACCGGCTGCTCGTCGACCTTGGCGCCCTCCTCGACGGCGCGCTTCTTCGTCACCTCGATCTGGCGGCCGATCCGCCGCAGGTCGGAGCCCAGCATCGCGCGGCCGAACGCGATCGCGGCCTCCTCGTCGGCGATACCGCCGACGATCGCGGCGCCCTCGGCGTCGACGACGGCCTTGGCCTCCTCCGGCGTCGAGACCCGGCGCGGCACGAGGCACGCGGCGGCGAGGTCGGGGCTGAGCTGCATGGTTACTCCCTTGCGTGTGTGTGAACCGCTTGGTTCACAAGACGCTACGACGTGGTCGTTGCCACCGTGTTTCCCTCCGTGAACGCATTAGTCTTCTGCTGGTGCACCGGAAGATCGGGGTGATGGGCGGGACGTTCGACCCGATCCACCACGGCCACCTCGTCGCCGCCAGCGAGGTCGCGGACCGCTTCGGCCTGGACGAGGTGGTCTTCGTGCCCACCGGGCAGCCCTGGCAGAAGACCGACCGCGACGTCACACCCGCCGAGGACCGCTACCTCATGACGGTCATCGCCACGGCGTCCAACCCGCGGTTCTCGGTGAGCCGGGTCGACATCGACCGCGGCGGCCCGACGTACACCGCGGACACCCTGGCCGACCTGCAGGCCGAGTACGCCGACGCCGAGCTGTACTTCATCACCGGCGCCGACGCCCTCGCCCAGATCCTGTCCTGGCACCGGCTGGACGAGCTGTTCAAGCTCGCGCACTTCGTCGGCGTCACCCGGCCCGGGTACGAGCTGGAGGACGACCACCTGCCCGACGGCGCGTCACGCTCGTCGAGGTGCCGGCGATGGCGATCTCCTCGACGGACTGCCGCCGCCGGGTCGCCGCGGGGCGGCCGGTCTGGTACCTCGTGCCGGACGGGGTGGTGCAGTACATCTCGAAGCGGAGCCTCTACCGCGACGCGAAGGGCTGACCTGCGCGCGTCCGCCCGGCGACCGCGCCGTTCGTGCTCCGGGGTGATCGTCCGCTGACGCCGCGTGAGAATCGGACGCTCGATCGAGTGGCCTGTACCACGTCCGCGGCCAGCGGCTGCGCGCCGCCGGTACAGGCCGCAGGATGTGCCCCATGACGACGGCGTTCGGGCAGGAAGGACAGCCCGCCGGCGACGCCGCCGGGCCCGGCCCGGCCACGCTCGACCTCACCGTGGGGGCCGAGTGGGTGGCCGCGTCGCTCGTCCGACAGCGCCTCAGCGCATGGCTCGCGGGGGTGAGCTGGCCCGTCGCCGAGGCCGAGGAGCTCGTGCTCGCCGTCAGCGAGGCCGTCAGCAACAGCGTGGAGCACGGCTACCTCGTGGCGCCGGACGCATCGGGCATCCCGGCTCGTGCACGTCAGCGGCCGGGTCGTCACCGGACCGGACGGCGACCGGCGCGTCCTGATCACCGTGCGCGACGGCGGGCGCTGGCGGGAACCGCGCAGCGGCCCGAGCAGCCGGGGCCACGGCATGGTGATCATGCGGACCTGCGCGGAGCGGTTCGCCGTCGAGCACGGACCCGCCGGCACGACGGTCGAGCTGGTCTCCCGCCCGGCCTGAGGGCCCGGGCTCAGGCGAGCGGCGGGACCCGCGCGCTCGTCATCAGCATCGTGGTGCCGTCCGCCTCGCGCGTCACCTCGACGGCGTCCATGCACGCGTGGATCATCAGCAGGCCGGGGCCCTCGAACCCGTCCGGCTCGGGCGTCCAGAACTCGCCGCCGGCCACCGCGACCAGCACCCGCCGGCCGCCGTCGCGCTCCGCGAACTGCCGCGCGGCCACCCGCACCTCGGCGCCGAGGGCCGCGGGGTGGGTGTGCTCCACCGCGTTCGACACGGCCTCGTTGACGGCCATGACGATGTCGTCCACCTCGCGCACGGGCCAGCCCAGCACGTCCAGCCAGCGCCGGAACCGCTCCCGCACGACCGACAGCGAGACTGGGTCCGACATGAGGCTCATCGAGATCACCGATCCGAGGGGCTCGTCGGGCTCGGGTTCACGTGCGGTGTACACGGCTGCCCGCCGGTCAGCCGGCGGCGAGGGCCTCGTCGACGGTGCGGTAGAGCGAGAGCACCTCGTCGAGGCCCATCGTGCGGATCGGCCGGATCACGGGCCGCGACTCGTCCACGACAACCCGCAGCGGCGCACCGAGGTCCCGGCCCTCGTCGTGCAGGGCGACCAGCAGGCCCAGACCGGACGACGAGAGGAAGTCGACCTTCGACAGGTCCAGCACCATCGGCGCCGACAGCCTCGCGCAGCGCCGCGCTCCCCGCCTCCAACAGCCGTCCTCCCGTACTCAGGTCCACTTCGCCGCGCACCGCGAGGACCACGCATCCGCCCTGGTCCTCACGCGCGATCGTCATCAACTGCTCGGCTGGCGGCACTTCGCCGAGTGGGCCGTTCATGTTGGCGCAGCGTACAGAGGGTCCCCCTCGTCTCACTCGGTCGAGCCCCGGCCGCAGGCCCGTGCAGGGCGGTCGACTCCAGCAGCACGCGGCGCGCCAGATCCACCACGTCCCGCAGCCCTCGCCGGTCCATCAGCCGGGCCACGTCCCGCGCCGCCGCCTCCGCGACCCCGTCCGGCGGTGTGTCGTCGACGGGCCCGGCGGCGCCGGTTCCCGCGACGTCATCGCTCGTAGTCATGGCGCGTCATGGCCCCCAAGAAGCTCCCCCCACCCGACAGCTCAGCGGCTACGTTCCCCACCCACCCGGGGCGCCAAACACCACACGTGTGACACGGAGGGCGACCGGGGTCGGGGAATCGCCCGGCGGCTGGGACAATGGACCCTGGACGAGGTGGGCCCCGCTCACCCGGGAAGGGGAACGGTGACGGCGACCGACCAGGCGCTCGATCTGGCCCGCGTGGCCGTGGCCGCGGCGGCGGACAAGAAGGCGCAGGACATCGTCGTGCTCGACGTGTCCGACCAGCTCGTGATCACCGACTGCTTCGTGATCGCCTCGGCCCCCAACGAACGGCAGGTCCAGGCCATCGTCGACGAGGTCGAGGAGAAGCTGCGGGAGCAGGGCGCGAAGCCCACCCGCCGCGAGGGCACCCGCGAGGGGCGCTGGGTGCTGCTGGACTTCGTGGACGTCGTCGTGCACGTCCAGCACACCGAGGAACGCGGCTACTACGGGCTCGACCGGCTGTGGAAGGACTGCCCGCGGATCTCCTTCCCGGAGGCCGAGATCGGTGCCGACGGTGCCGCGGCGAACGGGTCCAACGGGGTCGGGAACGGAGCCGTGTGACGCTTCGGATGCTGGTGCTGCTGCGTCACGGGCAGACCGACTACAACGTCGCAGGCAGGATGCAGGGCCACATCGACTCGGTGCTCACCGAGACCGGCGTGGCGCAGGCGGCCCAGGTGGCCCCCGCGATCGCCCGGCTGGCGCCCGACCGGCTGATCAGCTCCGACCTCAGCCGCGCCGCCGACACCGCGGACGCCGTCGCCGCCGCGTGCGGCCAGGCCGTGAAGCTCGACGCCCGGCTGCGCGAGACGCACCTCGGCGACTGGCAGGGCCAGACCGTCGAGGAGATCGAGACCGGCTACCCCGGCGCGATCGCCCACTGGCGGTCCGACCCGGCGTGGGCGCCGCCCGGCGGGGAGTCGCGCATCGACGTGGTGCGCCGCTCGCTGCCCGTGGTGGAGGAGCTGGACGAGGAGTACTCCGCCGAGGACGCGGCCGACGTCACCGCCGTGCTCATCGCGCACGGCGGGCTGATCGCCGGTCTGGTCTGCGGGCTGCTCGCGCTCCCCACCTCCGCCTGGCCGTCGATCGGCGGGCTCGGCAACTGCCGGTGGGCCGCGCTCGGCCGCCGCAGCGACCATCCCCGCTGGCGGCTCACCGGCTACAACGTCGGCGTCCACCAGTAGCGGTGCGCACGGCGTCCGGGCCCGTGCTGCTCGTGCTGGGCGACTCGCTCGCCTTCCACGGGCCCACCCGCGCCGAGCCGGCCGACGAGCCCCGGCTGTGGCCGAACGTCGCCGCGGCCGCGCTCGGCGGGCGCGCCGAGATCGTCGCCGGGATCGGGTGGACCGCCCGCCACGCCTGGCGGGCGCTCATCTCCGACCCGCGGATCTGGCCCGTGCTGCCCACGGTGGACGCGCTCGTGCTCGGCGTCGGCGGCGTGGACACGTTGCCGTCCCCGCTGCCCACGGCCCTGCGCGAGCTGATCCCCGTGCTGCGTCCCGCCGGGCTGCGCCGTGCGGTGCGCCACGGGTACCAGCGGGCGCAGCCGGGGCTCGCGCGTGCGTTCTCCCTCCTCCCCGGGGGCGGGCCGGTGGCGCTCCCGCCGGCCCAGACCATCGACTACCTGGACAGATGCCGTACCGCCGTGCTCACGATCCGGCCGGACGTGCCGGTGGTCGGCCTGGTGCCGCCGCCGCACCGGGCCGCCGCCTACGGCCGGGTGCACCCCGGCCGGGCCGCCGGCGAGCGGGCCGTGCGGGCGTGGGCGGGCGAGCACGGGGTGGCACTGCTCGACCTGCCCGCGCTGGTCGGGGACCACGTGCTCGGCGGCCACGGCAACCCCGACGGCATGCACTGGGGCTGGGCCGGCCACGCCGCCGTGGGCGCCGCCTGCGCCGACCTGGTCCGTCCGGCGCTACGCACCTGACCGGCGCCTCGCCCGGGACAGGCGGGCAGTAGGGTCCCGCGTCGTGCGCGTCGCCGTCGTGACGGACTCTACCTCCTCCCTCCCGTCCGACGTGGTCGCGGACCGCGGAATCCGGGTTGTGCCGCTCGAAGTGCGCCTCGGCGACCGCGCCGGGCGTGAGGGCGTCGACGTCGACGCCGCCGAGCTGTCCGCCGCGCTCGCCGACAGCCGGCTCGACGTGCAGACCTCCCGTCCCGCGCCGGCCGAGTTCGCCGCCTGCTATCAGGAGGTCCTCGCCGCCGGCGCCGACACGGTGGTGTCGGTGCACCTCTCCCGGGAGCTCTCCGCACCTGGGAGGCGGCCCGGCTCGCCGCCGAGGAGATCGGCGGGCACCGGGTGCGGGTGGTCGACTCCCGGGCCACCGGCATGGGCCTCGGCTACGCCGTGCTCGCCGCGGCAGACGCCGCCGACGCCGGCGCGGACGGCGCCGCCGTGGAGGCGGCCGCCGCCGACGTGGCGGACCGGTGCCGGGTGTTCTTCTCCGTCGACACCCTCGACCGGCTCCGTCGCGGCGGCCGGATCGGCGCCGCGGCCGCGCTGGTGGGCACGGCGCTCGCGGTGAAGCCGCTCCTGCACGTCGTGGACGGCCGGATCGTGCCGCTGGAGAAGGTGCGCACCACCGCCCGCGCGACGCAGCGCCTGGTGGACCTCGCGGTGGAGGCGGCGGCCGCGGGCCCGGCCGACCTCGCCGTGCACCACCTGAGCGCCCCGGACCGCGCGCAGGACGTGGCGGCGCGGCTGCGGGAGCGGCTGCCGCAGGTGTGCCGGCTGATGGTGTCGGAGGTGGGTGCGGTGATCGGCGCGCACGTCGGGCCGGGGCTGCTGAGCGTGGTGGTCGTCCCGCGCCGGTGAGCCGGCGGCGGGCCTGCAGCGGGTCGCCGCGCGTGACGATCTCCAGGCCGGGGTGCGGGCCCGGCCCGCCGGGACCGGCCACGATCGCGACGTCGCCGCCGAGGTCGGTGCGCTGCACGGTGGCGCCCGCCCGGGCCAGCCCGCCGAGCAGCCCGGGGTCGGGATGCCGGTACCGGTTGCCGGCGCCCACGCTGACCAGCACCGCCCGTGGAGCCACCGCGTTGAGGAACCCGACCGAGGTGTAGCGGCTGCCGTGATGCGGCATCTTGAGCACGTCCGCCCGCAGGTCGGTGCCCGCGGCGACCAGGTCGGCCTGCGCGGCGAGCTCGACGTCGCCGGTGAGCAGGGCGGTGCCGGCCGGGGTACGGGCGCGCAGCACGAGCGACCCGTCGTTGACGGCGGTGCCGTCCTCGGGGTCGATCGACGTCGCCGGGTGCAGCGGGCCGAGCACGTCGACCGTGAGCGCCGGCCACTCCAGCCGTTGCCCCGCCCGGAGCGCGACCAGCGGGGCCCGGCCGCCGCGGCCGCGGCGGCGACCGCGGCCAGCGCCCACCGCGGCTCCCGGAGCGGCCCGACGGCCACGGCCGAGACCGGCCGGTCGCGCAGCGCGCCGGCGAGTCCGCCGAAGTGGTCGGCGTGCAGGTGGCTGAGCACCACCATCGCGAGGCCCTGCACCCCGAGCCGGTCGAGGCAGGCGTCCACCGGGCCGTCCTCCGGGCCGGCGTCGACGAGCACCACCCAGCCGGGGCGTCCGGTGGCGAGCACCAGCGCGTCGCCCTGGCCGACGTCGCACGCGACGACCGTCCAGCCGGTGGGCGGCCAGCCCGGCCGTACCACGCGGGTGGGCACGAGGACCAGTGCGAGCCCGAGGGCCACCGCCAGCAGCATCGCGCGGGAGCGCGGCGACCGGCCCATGGCGAGCAGCGCGAGCACCACACCGGCGAGCAGCGCGGCGCCCGGCAGCCCGTCCGGCCACGGGAGGACGGAGCCCGGCACGGCTGCCGACCGGTCGGCCACGACCACCAGCCAGCCCACCGGGAGCCCGGCCAGCCACGCGCACGCCTGCGCCGGCGGCATCCACACCGGGGAGACGACCGCGGCGAGCACCCCGAGCACCGTGGCGGGCGCGACCGCAGGGACCGCCAGCAGGTTGGCGACCACGGCGACCGGGTTGACCTCGCCGTTGAGCGCGGCGACCAGCGGGGCCGTGGCGAGGAACGCCGCCGCGGGCACCGCGAGCGCCTCCGCCGCCCACGCCGGCACCCTCCGGCGGCGCAGCGCGGCGACCCAGCCCGGCGCGACCAGTACCAGCGCGGCGGTGGCCAGCACCGACAGCGCGAACCCGGGGTCGACGGCGAGCGCCGGGTCGGCGAGCAGCAGGGCCAGCACGGCCGTGGCGAGCGCGGGCACGGCGGACCGGCCGCGGCCCATCGCCAGCGCCAGCAGCACCACCGCCGCCATCGCCGCCGCCCGCACGACGCTCGGTGACGGCCGGGCGAGCACGACGAACCCGGCCACCGCGGCGGCGCTGAGCCACGCCGCCAGCCGGGGGTCGGCCCGCAGCACCCGGAGCAGGGCGAGCACGCGCCGGCGACGATCGCCAGGTTCGCGCCGGACACCGCCAGGAGGTGCGTGAGGCCCGCGACGCGGAAGTCGTCCTCGACCTCCGGCAGGAGCCGGCTGGTGTCGCCGACCGCCAGCCCGGGCAGCAGCCCGGCCGCGGCCGGCGGCAGCACCTCGGCCGCCGTGCGGAGCCCTTCACGCAGGTCCCCGGCTGCGTGCTGCCACCACGGGGGTTCGGCGACGTCGCGCGGCGGCCCGCGGACCCGCAGCACCGCCGTGGTGAGATCGCTGCGCATCGCCGGGGCGAGCAGCCCGTCGGCCGTGGCGGCCTGCGCGGGCAGCAGCCCGCTCCAGCCCTCGGCGGGGGCGATCAGCAGCAGCCGCCCGCCGGCGGCCCACCGCCCGTCGTCGACCTGGGCGCGTTCGAGGACGGCCGGCACGAGCACCTGCTGTGCCTGGCCGGGCTGCGCGCCGTACGCGGCCGTGCGGATCGGGTGCGGGTCGTCGCGCAGCACCACCCGCACGGTGGCGGCGGCGCCGCGCTCGGCGGGCTCGCGCAGCGGGTGCCCGGCGACCAGCAGCGTGTGCGCCGTGACGACCAGCCCGGCCGCCGCTGCGCAGCCGCCGTGGCCAGCACGGCCGGCGCCGCCCAGCGCGACGGCGGCCGCTCCCGGCGCCGTTCCCACCGGTGGCGCAGCGCGGCCGCGACCGTGAGGGCCGTCGCGATCAGCAGGACCGCGACCGCGCCGGCCGGGCCCAGCCCGAGCCCGAGGAGCACGACCGCCCACGCCGCGAGCGCGGCCGGCACGAGCCGCAGGTCGGGCGGGCGGGGCCGGTCGGCGGGCGCCGCACGGGCGTGAGCAGGTCGCGGATGCGCGCCGCCTCGGCCGCGGTCACCCGGATGTACGGGTCGGAGGTGCGCATCAGACCGTCACCAGCTCCCGGAGCTGGGAGAACCGCCGCTCGCCGATGCCCTCGATCTCCCGGAGCTGCTCGACGCGGGAGAACCGCCCGTTGCGGGTGCGCCACTCCAGGATGCGCGTGGCCATCACCGGCCCGACGCCGGGCAGCGCGTCGAGCTGGGCCGCGGTGGCGACGTGAGGTCGACCCGGCCGGCGGGCGCGGCCGGACCGGCCGCCGGGCTGCCCGGCCCGACCGGCCCGGCGTACGTGCCGTCGGGCGCGGGCGGAACGCCGACCGCGACCTGCTCGCCGTCGCCGACACGGCGGGCGAGGTTGAGCGCGGCCAGGTCGGTGCCGGGCAGGGCGCCGCCGGCGGCCGCCAGCACGTCGGCGACGCGGGCCCCGGGCGGCACCTCGACCAGCCCGGGACGGTGCACCTTGCCCGACACGCTGACGACGAGCGGGGCCGCGGGCGCCGCGCTCGGGCCGGGCGCTGGCCGCTTCCGGCGGCGGGGGCCGGCTCGGTGACCGCCACCGCCGGTAGGCCGGTGACGGGCTCCGCGCGCGGCCGCTCCGTCCACACCCCGACCGCCGCGACGACGGCGGCCCCGGCCGCGACGAGCACGAGCGCCGTGGCACCCGGACGGCCCGGATGGAGGCGGGCACCGCGCCAGCCGCGCGGGACGAACCGTTCGCGCAGCCGCTCGAGGAGAGGCCGCGGCCCGCGCGGTGAGAGCTCGACCGGCTCGGCCGGGATCAGCGGGATCGGCTCGGTGGGCGCGTCGTCGCCGGGCCGGCGCACCGCCCGGTCCGGCCGCGGCGGCGGCCACACCCCGCCCGGCCCGAGCGAGCCGGGCCCCGCGGGATGCGCGGGGCCGGCCGCCGGGCTGGGCGGGCCGAGCACGGCGGCCAGCCGGCTGGACCAGGGGTCGGGAGGTGCCACGAGCCCGACGCTAGGTCCGGATGGGCCGCCGGTCGGGATGGTCGTCGAAACTGTGGATGGCCGGACCCCGATGTGGACAACTCACCGGGAACGCCGCCGCTCCGCCCGAAATCGTCGGTGCCATCTGGAAGAATGGAAATTGGGGGGACCCCCCGAAAAACAAGGTGGAGCGGCTTGCCGCCGAGGGGCGAATCGGCGGCAGGCCCTCAGAGCCCGCGGGCCGCGAGCGCCTCCCGCACCGCCTTGCTGCTCGCCGGCACGGTGGCCGAGGGGCCGACCTCGCCCGCCACGGCGTCGAGGGTCTTGAGCCCGTCGCCGGTGATCAGCAGCACGGTCTCGCGTCCGGGTCGAGCCGGCCCTCGGCGATGAGCTTGCGGGCGGTCGCGACGGTGACGCCGCCGGCCGTCTCGGCGAAGATCCCCTCGGTGCGGGCCAGCAGCCGGATGCCCTCGACGACCTCGGCGTCGCTGACGTCGGCCACCGCGCCGCCGGTGCGGCGCACGGCGTCGAGGACGTACGGGCCGTCGGCCGGGTTGCCGATGGCGAGCGAGCGGGCGATGGTGTCCGGCCGCACCGGCTGCACGACGTCGTGCCCCTCGGCGAACGCCTTCGACACCGGCGAGCAGCCCGTGGCCTGCGCGCCGAACACCCGGTACGGCGTGGCCTCGACGAGGCCGAGCTTGCCCAGCTCGGTGAAGCCCTTGTCCACCTTCGTGAGCTGCGACCCGGACGCGACCGGCACCACGACCTGCTGCGGAAGCCGCCAGCCGAGCTGCTCCGCGACCTCGTAGCCGAGCGTCTTGGAGCCCTCCGCGTAGTAGGGGCGCACGTTGACGTTGACGAACGCCCAGTCCTCGTGCTCCGCGGCGAGCTCGGTGGCCAGCCGGTTGACGTCGTCGTAGTTGCCGTCGACGGCCAGTAGCGTGCCCTCGTAGACGGCGGTGGTGAGCACCTTCGCCTGCTCCAGCGAGGAGGGGATGAGGACGACGGAGTCCCAGCCGGCGCGGGACGCGGCGGCGGCCACGGCGTTGGCGAGGTTGCCCGTGGACGGGCAGGCGAGCACGGTGAAGCCCAGCTCACGGGCGGCGGCGAGGGCGACGGCGACGACCCGGTCCTTGAACGAGTGGGTCGGGTTGCCGGTGTCGTCCTTGACCCACAGCTTGCGGACGCCGAGCGCCTGCGCGAGCCGGTCGGCCTTGATCAGCCGGGTCAGGCCGGGCTCGGTGTTGGGGTGGATCTGCACGTCGGACGGCACGGGGAGCAGCCGGCGGTAGCGCCAGATCGACTTCGGCCCGGCCTCGATCGACGCCCGCGTGACGTCGTCGAAGTCGTAGGCGACCTCCAGCGGCCCGAAACACTCGGGACACGCGAACTCCGCGGCCAGCGGGATCTCGTGGCCGCACTCGCGGCAGGAGAGGGCGCGCGCGGGACCGAGGTCGAAAGCGGTGGTGGTCTGGGGGGCGGCAGTCAGGGTCATGAGAAGTCTCCTCATCTTTCCCGCACACGCGGGTCGGAATTGGCACCGTGATCGAGCGCTGAATGCGCATCGCCGGTTGCCGGGGCTTCGTCGGGCCGTTCCCTCTGCCCCTCTGGATGAGCCATGTGGAGTTGTGCCGCGGGCGCGCACGGGCGCCGCGGGATGACCGTCACGTTACGGCACGACCCACGTTACCCCAAGCCCGTCCCGTGATCTGGGAGCCGGGTCACGAATGGTCGGTGCCGTGCGCGAGCATGGGGGCATGCCAGCGTCACCCGCGGCGCCGTCCCCGCCCGCCCCTCTGCACGTCGTGCTCGGGGAGGAGGAGCTGCTCGTCGAGCGGGCCGTCGCGGAGGTGGTCGCGCAGGCCCGGGCGACGGACCCGACGGCGGAGGTGCGCCGCGTCCGGGCGGCCGAGCTGACGCCGGCCGACCTCGCGGAGAGCCTCAGCCCGTCGCTCTTCGCCGAGGGCCGGGTGATCGTCCTGCTCGCGGCGCACGAGATCGGCAAGGACCTGGCGGCCGCGGTCGTCGCGGAGTCCGGCCGGCCCGCGGACGGCATCGTGCTCGTGGTGGTCCACCCGGGCGGTGCGCGCAACAAGGCGCTGGTCGACGAGCTGAAGAAGAAGGGCAAGGCGCGGTCGTCACCACCTGCAACCGGATCACGCGCTACGAGGAGCGGGCCGACTTCGTGCGGGCCGAGGTGCGCCGGGTCGGCGGCAAGATCGCCCCGGCCGCGGTGGGCGTGCTCATCGAGGCCGTCGGGTCCGACCTGCGGGAGCTCGCGTCCGCGGCGGGCCAGCTCGTGGCCGACACCGGCGGCACGGTCGACGAGCAGGCGGTGCGCCGCTACCACCGGGGCCGGGCGGAGGCGTCCGGGTTCGCGGTGGCCGACAAGGTCGTGCTGGCGACCGGGCCGGCGCGCTGGAGGCGCTGCGCTGGGCCCAGCTGCTCGGGGTGCCGTCCGTGCTGGTCGCGGACGCGCTGGCGGACGCGCTGCGCACGCTGGCGAAGGTCGGCGCGGCCGGCCGGGGCGACCCCAACCGCCTCGCCGGCACACTGGGGATGCCGCCGTGGAAGATCCGCAAGGCGCAGCAGCAGGTGCGCTCGTGGGGGCCGGCGGCGCTGGCCGAGGCGTTCGCGGCGGCGGCCGAGGTGAACGCCGACGCAAGGGCGCGGCCGCGGACGCCGACTACGCGCTCGAACGGGCCGTGCTGCGGATCTGCGCGGCCCGCGGCCGCCGCTGAGCGCCGAACCCGCGCATCAGAACGGCGCCGATCGGGCGGACCGGCGCCGTCGGGAGAGCGGGCCTCAGAAGGAGGCGACCCGCTTGGCCATCGCCGACTTGCGGTTGGCGGCCTGGTTCTTGTGGATGACGCCCTTGCTGGCGGCCTTGTCCAGGGCGCGGGCGGCGGCGCGCTGCAGCTCGGCGGCGCGCTCGTTGTCGCCGGCCTCCGCGGCCTCGCGGAAACGCCGCACCGCGGTGCGGACCGACGAGCGGACCGACTTGTTGCGCATGCGCCGCTTCTCGTTGGTCTTGATCCGCTTGATCTGGGACTTGATGTTGGCCACGCCGGTTGCCTCGAGTTCTTCCTACGTCTACTGGTCCTCCGCACCGGCGGCGGGGGATCGTTCGTCACGCCGGGCGCTCAGCGGCCCATGGTACAGACGCCGGGCCGAGCGGGTGAAATCGGCCCGGTCGCGGGTCCGGCCCGCGTCACGTGTACGTAACTCGCGGCGGTGGCCGCGCGTGCGGCGGCTGAGCGAGGATGACGGCGCGGAGGCGGGCAGGGAGGTCGGTTTGGCACGAGCGGTGCAGGGCAGGCGGGCTCCGGCACGGGCGGCGTCCGTGCCCCCGCCGGAGGCGGGCGACGCCGGGTCGCGCAACGGGTCCGGCGGATCGGCGCTCTTCGACGGCTACTTCGAGCCGGACCGGCCGCATCCCGACGCGTACGACGAGATGTTCGCGCCCGACGGCACCGTGCGGACCCCGTACCGGGCCCTGCACGACGCGATCGCCCCGCACGCCGCCGCCGACCTCGCGGTGCGCTCGGAGGCGCTCGACCGCGCGTACGTCGACCAGGGCATCACGTTCTCGCTCTCCGGACAGGAACGCCCGTTCCCGCTGGACATCGTGCCGCGGGTGATCTCGGCGGCCGAGTGGAGCCGGCTGCAGAAGGGGATCGTGCAGCGGGTGCGGGCGCTGGAGGCGTTCCTCGCGGACATCTACGGCGACGCCGAGATCGTCCGGGACGGCCTGCTGCCGCGGCGGCTGATCACGAGCTGCGGGCACTTCCACCGCGCCGCGCAGGCCCTCACGCCGCCCAACGGCGTGCGCATCCACGTCGCGGGCATCGACGTCGTGCGGGACGAGGAGGGCACGTTCCGCGTGCTGGAGGACAACCTCCGCAACCCGTCGGGGGTCTCGTACGTGATGGAGAACCGGCGGACGATGGCCCGGGTCTTCCCCGACCTGTTCACGCGCCAGCGGGTGCGCGCGGTCGGCGACTACTCGACGCACCTGCTGCGGGCGCTGCGCGCCGCGGCCGCGCCGAACGAGGCCGACCCCACCGTCGTCGTGCTGACGCCCGGCGTCTTCAACTCGGCGTACTTCGAGCACTCGCTGCTGGCCCGGCAGATGGGCGTCGAGCTGGTCGAGGGCCGGGACTGTTCTGCCGAGACAACGTCGTCTACATGCGCACGACCGAGGGCGAGCAGCAGGTCGACGTCATCTACCGGCGCATCGACGACGAGTTCCTCGACCCGCTGCAGTTCAAGCCGGACTCGGTGCTGGGCGTCGCCGGGCTGCTCAACGCGGCGCGCGCCGGCAATGTCGTGATCGCGAACGCCGTGGGCAACGGGGTGGGCGACGACAAGCTCGTCTACACCTACGTGCCGCAGATGATCTCCTACTACCTCGACGAGAAGCCGCTGCTGCCCAACGTCGACACGTTCCGCTGCTGGCTCGACGACGAACGTGCGCACGTCCTCAGGCATCTCGACGAGCTGGTGCTCAAGCCGGTGGAGGGCTCGGGCGGGTACGGCATCCTGTTCGGCCCGGACGCCGACGCCCAGGAGCTCGCCGACGCCCGCAAGGCCGTCCGGAAGGACCCGCGCGGCTGGATCGCACAGCCGGTCGTGCAGCTCTCGACCGTGCCGACGAAGGTGGACGACCAGCTGGTGCCGCGGCACGTCGACCTGCGCCCGTTCGCCGTGAACGACGGGGAGAGCGTGTTCGTGCTGCCCGGCGGGCTGACCCGGGTGGCGCTGCCGAAGGGCAGCCTCGTGGTCAACTCCAGCCAGGGCGGCGGCAGCAAGGACACGTGGGTGCTCGCGCCCGGCAAGGCGTCGGAGGCCGAGCGGGAGCTGGGGCAGCGCGGGCTCGCCGCGGTCGCGCCGGCGGGGTCGCCCGCGGCGGCCCACGGCCCCGGCCTGACGCTGGACCAGCAGCAACAGCAACAGCAGCAGCAAGCGGAGGGCTGACCGTGCTCGCCCGCAACGCCGAGAGCCTCTACTGGATCGGGCGCTACGTGGAGCGCGCCGACGACACGGCGCGCATCCTCGACGTGTCCGTGCACCAGCTCCTCGAGGACGCCACCGTCGACGCCGACGACGCCGCCCGCACGCTGCTCGGGGTGCTCGGCGTCGAGCCGCCCGACGGCGACCTGCTCGACGCGTGGTCGCTGACCGAGCTCGTCGGCTACTCCGTGGACCAGCCCGGCTCGATCGTCTCGTCCGTCTCCCGGGCGCGGGAGAACGCGCGCGGCGCCCGGGAGGTCGTCTCCGCCGAGATGTGGGAGTGCCTCAACGTCACGTGGAACGCGCTGCCCGAGCGGCAGCGCTACGCCCGCTGGGTGGGGCCGCACGCGTTCTTCTCCTACGTCGAGGACCGCGCGGCGATGTTCTCCGGGCTGGCCGCGTCGACGATGAGCCGGGACGACAGCTGGCGGTTCCTGCTGCTCGGGCGCTCGGTCGAGCGGGTCGACATGGTCGTGCGGCTGCTGCTGTCGCGGGTGTCGGACCGCATGTCGTCGCCGGGCTGGATCACCGTGCTGCGTTCGGCGGGCGCGCAGGACACGTACCTGCGGACGTACCGCGGGGCCGTCGACGCGGGGCGGGTGGTCGAGTTCCTGCTGATGGACCGGCTCTTCCCGCGGTCGGTGTTCCACGCGCTGCGGCAGGCCGAGCTGTGCCTGTCCGAGCTGGACAACCGGCCGGTCACCCGGATCGGGGCGCGCGCGAGGCGCTGCGGCTGCTCGGCCGGGCGCGTTCGGAGCTGGAGTTCCTGCGTCCCGAGGAGCTGCTCGACGACCTGCCGGCGCAGCTGCTCGGGTTGCAGTCGACGATCCGCGACGTCGGTGACGCCGTCGCCCTGCAGTACTTCCATGCCGCCCCGTGGGTGGCGTGGACCGCGCCGGAGGTGTCGTAGTGGGCTGGCGGATCAGGGTCGTGCACGAGACGGGCTACTCGTACGCCGCGCCGGTGCACGAGTCGTACAACGAGGTGCGGCTCACGCCGCGCACCGACAACCGGCAGAACGTGATCGTCAGCCGGATCGAGACCACACCGGCCACGCGGTCGTACCGGTACACGGACTACTGGGGCACCACGGTCACGGCGTTCGACCTGCACGCGCCGCACACCGAGCTGGCCGTCACGGCGACGTCGGTCGTCGAGACGGCCGATGCGATGGAGCCGGTGCGCACCGCGACCTGGGCCGAGCTGGGCAGCGACGGCTTCCGCGACCGGTTCACCGAGACGCTGGAGTTCACCCGCTACGTCCCGCGCGACCGCGACCTGGCCCGCACCGCGCGGGCGCTGCGCCGCGGCAAGGACCCGGCCGAGGCGGTGCTGGCGGCGTGGCCGCTGGGTGCGCTCGCACCTCACGTACCAGGCGGGGACCACCGGCGTGCACACGTCGGCCGTCGAGGCGTGGGGGACGCGCAAGGGCGTCTGCCAGGACTTCGCGCACCTCACGCTGCTGCTTCTGCGGGAGATGGGCATCCCCGGGGCCGTACGTCTCGGGGGTACCCTGCTGCCCGCGCGCGAACACCCGAGGTGCGCGACACCCGTGCGGGGGGGCGAGAGCCCACGCGTGGGGGTCGAGGGCGTGGGACCCGGTGGGGGTGGGTGGGGGGCTACGACCCCGACCCAACGACATGGCCGATCGCGCACCGGCACGTGTGGGTGGCGGTCGGGCGGGACTACGCGGACGTGCCGCCGCTCAAGGGCGTGTACTCGGGTGGGAAGGCGGCGGCGCTCGCCGTGAACGTGGACATGACGCGGTTGGCGTGAGGGCCCGGGCCGTGGATACGCGTTCAACATTCCGGTTGCCGTAGCAACGAGTCGGGGCAGACGTCGCCCATCGCGTCGGGGGACACCCCTAGATCAAACTTTACCCGAGGGGCCCGACAGTTCGGGGCGGTTCGGGCCGGTTCGGCACCGGACGACCGGATCAGCGGGGTGCCGGTCATTGACGCCATCGGAGCACGGCCGGTTGGCTCAGTACATGACAGTAGTGCTGGTGCACGGCAACCCGGAGACCCAGGCCGTGTGGGACCCGCTCGTCGACTCGCTCACGGCGCTGGGTGTGCCCGAGCCCGTCCGGCTCGCCCCGCCGGGGTTCGGCGCGCCCGTGCCGGACGGATGGGGCGCGACCGTCGCCGAGTACCGGGACTGGCTGGTCGCGGAGCTGGCGGCGTTCGACGAGCCGGTCGACCTCGTCGGCCACGACTGGGGCGGCGGGCACGTGCTCAACGCCGTGACCGCCCGGCCCGGGCTGGTGCGCACGTGGGCCTCGGACGTGCTCGGGCTTTACGACGCGGAGTACGTCTGGCACGACCTGGCGCGGGTGTGGCAGACGCCGGGGCGGGGGAGGAGGCGGTGGCCCGGATGGTCGCCGCGCCGCGGGACGTGCTCGCCGCCCAGCTGTCGCAGGCCGGGATGGCCGCGGCCGTGGCGGAGCGGGTGGTGCCGGGGATCGGCGCGGCGATGGGTGCGTGCATCCTGCCGCTCTACCGGTCGGCGGCGCAGCCGGCGATGGCCGCGCTGGGCGCCGGGATCGAGGCCGCCGCGGCGCGGCCGGGCCTCGCGCTGCGGCCGAGCGAGGACGCCATGACCGGCACGGACGAGCAGCACCGCCGCGCCGCGGCGCGGGCCGGGGCGCGCGTCGAGGTGCTGGACGGGCTGGGGCACTGGTGGATGACGCAGGACCCGGACCGCGGCGCGCAGGCGCTCGTGAAGTTCTGGGAGTCGGCCTGATCTGCGGGATTTCGCAAGTCGGCAACTCGCCGGACACAGCTCACCCCGCGCGCCGGGGGGTCACCCCGATCTTCGACGCTACCCGGGCGGTCCGACGGTTCCGGCCCGTTCCGGGTGCTTCGGCCCCGAACGGTCCGGCCCCGAACGGTCAGCGCGCATGGGTGTGCGCCGACACCGGCCCACCGCTGACCACGGTGTTGCCCCCCGCCCGCTTCGCCCGGTACATGGCGGCGTCCGCGGCCGCGAGCGCCGCGGACGGCTCCCCGTCGTGCGGCGCCCGCACCACCCCGATCGAGACGGTGACGCCCGCCGCGACCTCGGCCGGCAGGGCGGCGACGGCGTCCGCGGCCCGTTGCAGCGCCGCCGACGCCACCGGCAGCGGCGTCGCGGGCATCACGACCACGAACTCGTCGCCGCCGTAGCGGGCGACGAGGTCCTGCGCCCGCAGCGCCGTGCGCAGGCAGCCGGCCACCTCGCGGAGCACGGCGTCGCCCGCGGCGTGCGAGCGGACGTCGTTGACGTCCTTGAACCCGTCGAGGTCGACGAGCGCGACGGCGCACGGCTGGGCGCCGGGGCGCGGCCGTCTCGGCCATGAAGAGGTCGAGGGCGCGGCGGTTGGGCAGGCCGGTGAGCGGGTCCTGCATGGCCTGGGCGGTGACGGCGCCGTGCTCGCGGGCGAGGCGGTGGTTCTCGTAGTGGCTGCGCAGCGCCGTGAGCCGGGCCTCGCGCAGCGCCCACAGCTCGCGTTCCAGCGCGGCCGAGTAGTGCTGGAGCGCGATCGAGCCGTCGGACGGGTGCCGCGAGAGGTGGTCCATCCGCGCGAACTCGCGGTGCAGCGCGAGCGCGAGCACGGCGTCCGACGTGTTGTCGCGCAGCTCCTCGTGCAGCGGGCCGAGCGCGGCGACGGCGTCGGCCGGGCGGCCCTCCGCGAGCAGGCAGCGCGCGGTCGCGATGGCGAGCATGATCCGGTCCTCGACGAAGTGCGCCACCCGCTGCAGCCCGAAGAGCAGGTCGAGGTGCTCGGGGCCCGGGCGCTGCAGCGCGTACGCGGCGCCGATCACCGACACCTCCTGCGCCGCCGGGCGGGTGCCGCCGCCGCTCGGGGCCATCGCGGGCGCCCACAGCCGCGCCGCGACCTGCGCGGTCTGGGCCGCGCCGACGAACCGGGTGGCGGCCGCGGCGTCCCGGCCGCCGCGTTCCAGCCGCAGCGCCCACGACAGCTGCAGCCGGACCCGGTTGAGCTGGTGCACGAGCCGGTCCATCGGCGACCCGGCCGTCTCCGAGACCGCGACGGCGCGCTGCGACACCTCGTCGGCCAGCTCGTGCGAGCCCAGCTTGAGCAGCACGAGCACGAGCCCGTTGAGGCTGCGCGAGAGGTCGCGGGCCCAGCGCGCCGGGTCCTCGCCGGGCCCGGGCGCGGTGATGTCGGTGAGGATCGCGAACGCCGCCGCCGCGTCGCCAGCGCGTTCTCGCCCTGGCCGAACACCGCGGTGCGGTGGGCGCGCAGGGTGGCGGCGTCGCCGAGCCGGCGCGGGTCGCCGTCCAGCTCGGCGATCTCGATCAGCTCCGCGAGCAGCGTCTCGACGTCCTCGGCGTCGGCCGGGTCGGCGCCGAGGATCCGCACCATGACGCACATCCGCAGCAGCTCGGCCACGAGCGTGGACGGGCCGCGGCCGCGGGCCTGCTCGAGCAGCGCGTCCAGGCCGGTGCGGGCGGCGTGCTTGCCGGCCGGGCTCGCCCGCTGCTCCCAGCGCAGCATGCTCATGGCGCGGGCGATGATCTGGTCGTCGGTCAGGAACGGGGCGTCGTGGGCGCAGCGGCACGCGTCGGCGCCCGCGACGAGCGCGCAGTCGGGCCCCGCGCCGCTCGGCCCCGGAGGGCGCATCGCTGTCACCGGTAGCCCCCTGCGGAAAGGCCGGACGGGTTGCTCGGGGACGCCGGAGCTGGGGTCCCGGCGCAGGTGGGAGGCGGTGTCGCCGTCCCGGAGTCCGACGTGCACAGCCATCGTGGCACGGAGATCGGGTGCCCCGGGGGGTAGGACGGCAACCCCGGACGAGATCCAACGGATCGTGATCGCATGATCACTGAACGTGATCAGACGGCGTGATCGCGGCGCGCAGCCGCGGCTGCCAGTCCGTCATGCCGCCAGATCCTCCCGGGCCCCGCCGACCCTCGGCAAGGGCGGTGCTCCCCCGATCGGCCCTGGTCGGCGAGCGGCGTGGGACCATGGGACGACCCCACACGAAGGAACGACAGTGAGCTTCGCCGACCAGACGTTCACGCCGCCGGAGCTCATCCGGAACTTCTGCATCATCGCGCACATCGACCACGGCAAGTCGACGCTCGCGGACCGCATGCTCCAGCTCACCGGCGTCGTCGACGAGCGGCTCATGCGCGCGCAGTACCTGGACCGGATGGACATCGAGCGCGAGCGCGGCATCACCATCAAGGCCCAGAACGTGCGGCTGCCGTGGAAGGTCGGCGGCACCGACCACGTCCTGCATCTGATCGACACCCCGGGCCACGTCGACTTCACGTACGAGGTCAGCCGGGCACTGGAGGCGTGCGAGGGCGCGGTCCTGCTCGTGGACGCCGCGCAGGGGATCGAGGCGCAGACACTCGCGAACCTCTACCTGGCGCTGGACAAGGACCTCACGATCATCCCGGTCCTCAACAAGATCGACCTGCCGGCCGCAGACCCGGACCGCTACGCCGCCGAGATCGCGCACATCATCGGCTGCGACCCGGATGACGTGCTGCGCGTCTCCGCGAAGACCGGCCAGGGCGTCTCCGACCTGCTCGACGAGGTCGTCCGCCAGGTGCCGGCGCCCGTCGGCGAGGCGGACGCCCCGGCCCGCGCGATGATCTTCGACTCGGTCTACGACACCTACCGGGGTGTCGTCACCTACATCCGCGTCGTCGACGGGCGCATCACCCCGCGCGAGCGGATCCGGATGATGTCCACCGGCGCCACCCACGAGCTGCTCGAGGTCGGCATCGTCTCCCCGGAGCCCAAGCCCAGCGACGGGCTCGGCGTCGGCGAGGTGGGGTACCTCATCACGGGCGTGAAGGACGTCCGGCAGTCGAAGGTCGGCGACACGGTCACGTCCGCGCGCAAGGGCGCGGAGACGCCGCTCACCGGCTACCGCGAGCCGCGCCCGATGGTCTACTCCGGGCTCTACCCGGTGGACGGCTCGCAGTACCCGGACCTGCGCGAGGCGCTCGACAAGCTCCAGCTCAACGACGCCGCGCTGACCTACGAGCCGGAGACGTCGGCGGCGCTCGGGTTCGGCTTCCGCTGCGGCTTCCTCGGCCTGCTGCACCTGGAGATCACCCGCGACCGGCTGGAGCGCGAGGCCGGGCTCGACCTGATCTCCACCGCGCCCAACGTCGTCTACCGGGTGGTCAAGGACGACGCCACCGAGATGACCGTGACCAACCCCTCCGACTGGCCCACCGGCAAGGTCGCGCAGGTGTTCGAGCCCGTCGTGCGGGTGACGATCCTGGCCCCGTCGGAGTTCATCGGCGCGATCATGGAGCTGTGCCAGAGCCGGCGCGGCCACCTCGGCGGCATGGACTACCTCTCCGAGACGCGCGTCGAGCTGCGCTACACGATGCCGCTCGCGGAGATCATCTTCGACTTCTTCGACGCGCTGAAGTCGCGCACCCGCGGCTACGCCAGCCTCGACTACGAGGAGGCCGGCGAGCAGGAGGCCGACCTGGTCAAGGTCGACATCATGCTGCAGGGCGAGCCGGTCGACGCGTTCTCCGCCATCCGGCACAAGGACGACGCCTACGCCTACGGCACCGCGATGGCCGGCAAGCTGCGCGAGCTGATCCCGCGCCAGCAGTTCGAGGTGCCGATCCAGGCCGCCATCGGCTCCCGGATCATCGCCCGCGAGACCATCCGCGCGATCCGCAAGGACGTCCTCGCCAAGTGCTACGGCGGCGACATCACGCGCAAGCGCAAGCTGCTGGAGAAGCAGAAGGAGGGCAAGAAGCGGATGAAGACGATCGGGCGGGTCGAGGTGCCGCAGGAGGCGTTCGTCGCCGCGCTCTCCACCGACTCGGCGGCGGACAAGGCCAAGAAGTAGCGCTACCGGCGCGCGGCCGTCCGCAGCGCGACCCGCGCGGTGCCGCCGGTCACCTCGCCGACGTGCACGGTGAGCGTCGCGCGGTTGTTGCCGAAGCGCGTCGAGCCGTTCTCCGCCACGGTGACGAGCCCGACGCCCGGCCCGCGGCGCGTCGTGAACGTGACCGAGCCCGGCCCGACGTCCACGATGTTCAGCACGCCGACGCCGGCGCGGCCGTCGAGCGGGATCTCGACGGGACCGGTCACGGTCAGCGTGCAGGTGCCGTCGTGGCAGGCGGCGACGTCGCGCGGGGACTGCGCGAGCGCGGGGGCGGCCAGCGCGGCGCCGCCGGCCAGTACGGCGGCGGCGGCGAGAACGGCGAGGACGGTGCGGGGCACGGGTGCTCCTCTCGGGCGGGTGCGCAGACCTTAGGACCGCGACCCTCCCCGCCCCGCTTGAGCGACACCGCGATCGACGCTCCGTAGGCTGGACCCGTGCAGGTGGGCCCCTATCCGGTGTCGATACCGGTCGCCGCCGTCGTCTTGGCCGTCGTTCTGCTCATCGGGGTGGCCGCCGGCCGGGCCAAGGGCCGCCTGGTGCTCCTGGTCGTCGGGCTGGTGACCGTCGTGGTGTTCGGCATCGTGGTCAACGCGGCCACCGGCGGCCCGCCGGGCGACGACCCGGCCGCCGAGGTCACCGCGCTCTACCAGTTCGCCCTGCCGCCCGCCGTGGCGTTCACGGCGGGCTGGCTGTGCGCCCACGGCTCCTGGCTGCGCCGGCTCGTGGTGCTGGCGCTGGCGGCCGTGCTGCTGGCGTCGTTCCCGTACGTCGCGGCGGGCCGGGCCACGGCCGACTCGCTGCTCGGATCGCAGGTGGGAGGACCGTGAACGCCGGACAGCACGCAGGACGGGTCGTGGCGGTGAACGTCGCGGCGGTGCGCACCGCGGAGTGGGCCATGGAGAAGGACGGCGGGCGCACCGGCATCGACAAGCGACCGGTGGCCGGGCCGGTGCTGCTCACCGTCGACGGCGTGGCCGGCGACACGGTCTGCGACACCCGCCACCACGGCGGCCCGGACCAGGCCGTCTACGCCTACTCGACCGCCGACCTCGCGTTCTGGGCGCGAGCTCGGCCAGGAGATCGGGCCCGGCGGCGTCGGCGAGAACCTGACGCTCGACGGGATCGACTGCTCCGGCGCGGTGGTCGGCGAGCGCTGGCAGGTCGGCGCCGCCGTGCTGCGGGTGCGCGGGCCGCGCACCCCGTGCCGGGTGTTCGCCGGGTTCCGCGGCGTGCCCGACCTGATCAAGCGGTTCCTCGACGCCGGTCTGCCCGGCGCGTACCTCTCCGTCGAGACGCCCGGACCCGTGCTGGCCGGCGACCCGGTCACGGTGCTCGACCGCCCCGCACACGGCATCACCGTCGCGGACGTCATGGCGGCCACGACCGTGGCGCGCGACCGCCTGCCGGGGATGGCGGCGGCCCGTGAACACCTCGGGGTGCGGGACCGGGAACGGCTGGACCGCGCACTCGCGCGCGGCTGACGGGGAGTCGGGGGCGGGGAGTCGGTATCGGGGTTGTCGGGGGGTTGTCGGGGGAGAGTTGGTTCAGCTGGCGGTGGGGTGGCGCGCCAGCGCTTCGAGCAGCTCGGCGAGCTGCGCGCGTTCGGGGGTGTGGGGGGAACCGAGGGCTTCGCCGGCCCGGCGCTCCACGCGTCCGCAGACGCGCTCGACGACGGCCCGGCCCGCGCCGCGAGGTGGACGAGGACCCGGCGCCGGTCGACGGGGTCGGTGCGCCGGTAGGCGAGCTGCGCGGCGACCAGCCGGTCGACCACGCGGGTGGCCGTCGGCGCGGGAAGCGCGGTGTGCGCGGCGATCTCGCCCATGCTGCGACCGCCGCCGCGGGCGAGCATCAGCAGCACCCGCCAGCCGTCGCGGCTGACTCCCTCCGCCGAGGTGACCGGGGACAAGCGGCCGCGACCGCGCGGTCCAACCGGTCGAGAAGCTCGACCAGTCCTGTGACTCGCGGCGCCGCGGGTCGGGGGCCCGCCAGCGCCGTACGACTTGATGGCTCAGACACGGTCACACACTGTACGTGCTGAGAAGGGCGTAGGTGGCTCTCAGGAACCGGGAACGCTCGACGAACGGCGCATACAGCGCGATGGACGGTTTCAGAGCGTGAATACGATCTTCCCCGGCGTCTCGCCGTCGAGCATTGCACGGAAACCTTCCTCGGCCTGCCGCAGGGGCAGCTCCAGCCCGACCTCGGGCACGATCCCGGCCTCCGCGACGAACTCCAGTAGATCGGCCAGCTCGCCGCGCGTGCCATCATCGAGCCCACCACGCGCAGCTGCAGGAAGAAGAGTCGTTGCAGGTCAGCGGTGGGGTTCGGGCCGCTCGTCGCCCCGGAGACGACGATCGTGCCGCCCGGCTTGAGCGACCGCATCGAGTGCGCCCAGGTGGCGTCGCCGACCGTCTCGAACACCGCGTCGACGCGCTCCGGGAGCCGATCGCCGGACGCGAACGTCGCGTGTGCGCCCAGCTTGTCGGCTATCGCCCGTTTGGCTTCACTTCGTCCCGTCACCCAGACGCGCAGCCCGGCCGCCCGTCCGAGCTGGACGAGGGCCGTCGACACGCCGCCCGACGCGCCCTGCACGAGCATCGTCTGCCCCGGCCGCAGCCCGGACTTCGTGAACAGCATCCGGTAGGCCGTGAGCCACGCCGTGCCCATGACGGACGCCTGCACGGCGGTGAGCCCGGCCGGCTTCGGCACCACGTTGCGCCGCGGGACCACGACCTTCTCCGCGAACGTGCCTGGTGCCTCTCGGTCAGCAGCGTGCGCCGCGGGTCGAGCGTCTCGTCGCCGCGCCAGTCCGGGTCGCCGATCACGGAGTGGAGGACGACCTCGGTGCCGTCCGGAAGCGTGCCGGCGCCGTCGCAGCCGAGGATCATCGGGAACTGCTCCGGCTTGATCCCGACGCCGCGCAGCGTCCAGATGTCGTGCATGTTGAGGCTCGCCGCCGTGACGGCGACCTCGACCCAGCCCTCGGGGGCCTCGGGATCCGGCCGCTCGCCGGCCGTCAGCGAGTCGAGCGGGGCTTCGGCGTTGGGCTCGGCGGCGTAGACGGCGAACATGCCTCGAAACCTAGTCAACATCGAGTCGGGCTACTGTGTGAAGCTCGCCGGGGGATGGCAGCCGGCGGAGCTTGCGGAGCCGGCGGGGTGGATAAAAGTGGTGAGGGCCGTCGCAGACTGGTGGGACGCCGTGGAGCTGTGGCTCACCCAGCTCCCGTTCGTCTTCCAGGTCGTGCTGGCCGCACTCGTGGTCGTGCCGCTCTGCTGGGGCGCCGCGGTGGGCGTCGACCGGCTCGTGGACCGCGTGGTCGCCGTCGTCGAGGCCCGGACGGCCCGGCGGTCCGGCCGGCGGTGAGCGGCGCGGACGGCGCGGTGCGCATCGCGTTCCGCAAGTGGGACGGCAGCCCGCACTGGGAGTACGACGCGTTCCGGCTCGGCGCGGACGAGCACGGCACCTGGCTCGGCTCCCCGCGCGGCACGGAGATCGCCCGTCCCGGTGCCAGGTTCGTCAACGACTACGACCACGTCGTGCTGGTGCCCGACGGCGTCGGGTACCTCGCGTCCTTCTACTCGTACCTGTCGACCGCGCGTGTGCCGATCTACGTCGACATCGCCACGCCCGGCGAGTGGGACGGGCCAACGGTGCGGGCCGTCGACCTCGACCTGGACGTCGTGCGCGAGCGCGGCGGCCGCACGTTCGTCGACGACGAGGACGAGTTCGCCGAGCACCGCGTGCGCTACGGCTACCCGGCCGAGATCGTCGCGCTGGCCGAGCGGACGTGCGCGGACGTGCTGCGGGCGTGACCGACGGCCGCCCGCCGTTCGACGGGCCGACCGCCCAGGGCTGGCTCGACGTGCTCGCCGGGCGCGCCTGAGCGGCGCGACTCGCGCGCACTGTTTCAGCGACTCGCGCGCACTTTTCCGGCGACTCGCGGGCCGTTGGGGCTCACGCGCAGGCGCGGGCGATCGTGGTGAGCACCTCGGAGCAGCCGCCGTCCACCCGGACGTCGGCGAGGTCGTCGCCGCGGGTCGGGCCGCGGTTGACGATCACCACGGGGATGCCGTGCCTGTGCGCGTGCCGGACGAACCGGAGCCCGGACATCACCGTCAACGACGAGCCGGCGACGAGCAGCACACCCGCCGCGTCGACCATCGCGTACGCCTCCGCGACCCGGTCGCGGGGCACGCTCTCCCCGAAGAACACGACGTCCGGCTTGAGCACGCCGCCGCAGCCCGTGCACCACGCGAGCTCGAAGCCGTCGACGGCGGCCAGCTCGGCGTCGCCGTCCGGGGCGGCCTCCACCGCGTCGCCCGCGGCCGCGACGAAACCGGGGTTGAGCGCGGCGAGCCGGGCCTGCAGCGTCGCCCGGGACGTGCGCTGCCCGCAGCCGACGCAGACCACCCCGTCGATGCGGCCGTGCAGGTCCACCACGGCGCGGCTGCCGGCCGCCTGGTGCAGCCCGTCGACGTTCTGCGTGACGAGCCCGTGCAGCGCGCCCGCCCGCTCCAGCTCGGCGACGGCGCGGTGGCCCGCGTTGGGCTCGGCGTGGGCCATGCGCGCCCACCCGACGTGGCTGCGCGCCCAGTAGCGGCGCTGCGCAGGCACGCCCGAGAGGAACTGCTGGTAGGTCATCGGGGTGCGGCGCGGGGAGCCGGGGCCGCGGTAGTCCGGGATGCCGGAGTCGGTGGACAGGCCCGCCCCGGTGAGGGCGACGACCGGGCGCGCGCGAGCAGGTCGAGCGCCCGGTCGAGCGCGCCGCGCGTCTCCACCACGTCCACGGCTCCAGGTTAGCTGTCGCGTTCCTGCAATCCGACGGTCTGCGGCGGGGTCGATACTGCCCGGCATGGACCGCACGACAGTCGAGGAGACCAACCGCAGGGTGATCGCGCAGTTCCGCACGGGCGGGGCCGTGGACGGCATGCGGCGCGAGGGGATCGTGCTGCTGACGACCACGGGCCGCCGGTCCGGACGGCCGTACACGGCGCCGATGATGTTCCACCGCGACGGCGACCGGGTGCTCGTCATCGCGTCGAACATCGGGGCGCCGCGACACCCCGACTGGTACCTCAACCTGGTGGCCGACCCGCACGTCACCGTCGAGCTGCCCGACGAGACCTACGCGGGCGTCGCCGCGCCGCTCACCGGCGACGACCGCGCGAAGACCTGGGAGACGCTCAAGAGCACCTACCCGTTCTTCGCCGACCACGAGACGCGGACCTCCCGGGAGATCCCGGTGGTCGCGCTGAACCGCGGTTAGGTGATCGCGTCCAGCTCGGTTCATGTGCGTCCCGGGACGAACCCGGGGGCGCGTGCACCCAGCCCGACTCGCGCGCAGCCAGGGCCCGACTCGCGTGCACTCAGGGCCCGACTCGCGGAGCTCGCGGGCTCGCCCCCGCGAGTCGCGGTTTCAGTGCACGCGAGTCGCGGTTTCAGTGCACGCGAGTCGCGGTTTCAGTGCACGCGAGTCGGGGTGTGAGTGCGCGCGTGTCGCGTTCGTGCAATCCCGGCCGGACCTGCGCCGGGAGGCTCGGGGCATGGACTCCGCAGACCACATGAGCAGCAGCATCGCGCTGGCGGTCGCCGCGATCCGCGGCGCCGACCCGGCCCGCTTCGGCGACCCGTCGCCGTGCACCGAGTACACGGTCGAGCAGGCCGCGAGCCACCTCGCGTTCGGGCTGCTGCTGGCCCAGCGGCCGCCGACCGGCAGGAGTGGGACCCCGGCTGGGCCGGCACCGACGTCGCGCCCTACCTGGTCGGGCAGCCGCCGCAGGCGTGGGCCGGGCTGGTCGCCGCGCAGGCCGAGGCCACCGCCGCGGCGTGGGCCGACCCGCGGGCCTGGGAGGGCAGCACGGTCTTCGGCGGCGCCGAGATGCCCGCCGCGGACGTCGGATCGATGATGACGGCCGAGTTCGCCGTGCACGCGTGGGACGTCGCCGTCGGGTCCGGGCAGCGGCCGCCGGCCGTGCCCGGGCCGCTTGGCGAGCGGGTGCTGGAGGGCGTGCTGGCGATCGCCCCGATGGGCCGTGAGGGCGGCTGGTTCGCACCCGAGGTGCCGGTCGGCACCGACGCGCCGGCCTTCGACCGGGCGCTGGCGGCGTCCGGCCGCAACCCCGCCTGGACCTGCGTCTAGGCCCAGGCCGGAGGGCGCTTCTGCGCGAACGCGGCGATGCCCTCCTGGCCCTCCTCGCTCGCGAAGAAGCCCGCGGAGAGCTCCTGCAGCGCGGCGAAGCGGTCCGCCATGGTGCCGGTGCGCCCGCCGCGCAGCAGCGCCTTCGTCGCGGCGAGCGCGGCGGGGCCGCCCAGCCGCAGCGCGTCGGTGTAGCGGCGCACCTCGGTGTCCAGGTCGAAGCCCGGGACCGCGCTGTTGACCAGCCCGATCTGCGCGGCCCGGGTGCCGTCGAACGTCTCGCCGGTGAGGAACAGCTCGTGTGCGGCGGACGGCAGCAGCCGCGGGAGCACCGTCACCGAGATCACCGCCGGGACGAGCCCGAGCCGCACCTCGCTGAACGCGAACGTCGCGTCCTCGGCGGCCACCGCGATGTCGCACGCCGCCATCAGCCCGACCCCGCCCGCCCGCGCCGGCCCCGCGACCCGCGCGACGACCGGCTTCGGCGACGTCCAGATCCGCTCCAGGATCGCCGGGAACTCCTGGACGCCCTGGCCGGACGCGTCCGCGCCGCGGGCTTCCCGCAGGTCCATGCCCGAGCAGAACACCCGGCCGGTGTGGCTCAGCAGCACCACCCGGACGCGTCGTCGGCGATCGCCCGCTCCAGCCCGGCCAGCAGCTCGCGACGCAGCTGCGCGGACAGGGCGTTGCGGTTGCCGGGGGAGTCCAGCGTGAGCGTCGCGATGCCGTCCGCCACGTCGAGGTGCACCAGCTCGGTCATACGCGGACCGTATCCGGTTCCTCCCCCCGTTCCGCGTACGCACGGGCCTGCAGCGTGAACAGCTCGTGGTAGGTGCCGCGCAGCGCCATGAGCTGGTCGTGACGGCCGCGTTCGATCAGCCGCCCGCGCTCCAGCACGAGGATCTGGTCGGCGTGCCTGACGTTGGCGAGCCGGTGCGTGACCAGCACCGTGATCCGCTCGCCCGCCCCGGGCGCGGCCAGCCCGCGCAGCGTGCGGAAGACGGCGTGCTCGGCGCGGGCGTCCAGCGCGGCGGTCGGCTCGTCGGCGACGACCACCGGCGCGTCCCTGTAGAGCCCGCGGGCCACGGAGACGCGCTGCCACTGCCCGCCGGACAGGTCGCGTCCGGCCTGGAACTGCCGCGACAGCACCGTGGCCCACCCGTTCGGCAGCTCGGCGACCACCGCGTCGGCCTCGGACCGGGCGGCCGCGGTCGGCGAGCCGGGCACCGTCCGGGTCCGCGGCCTCCAGCCGGCCGATGCGGACGTTGTTCTCGGCGGTCATCGGCCAGCGCAGCGGGTCCTGCATCACGACGGCGACGCGGCTGTGCAGCTCCTCGGCGGGCACCGCGGCGGTGTCGACGCCGTCCCACGTGACGTGACCCGCGCTCGGCAGGTAGAGGCCCGTGACCAGCTTCGCGAGCGTCGACTTGCCCGACCCGTTCTCCCCGACGAGCGCGACGACCTCACCCCGGCGGAGCGTGACCGACACGTCGTCGACCGCCGGCTCGTCCTGGCCCGGGTAGCGGAACGTGACGCCGGAGAGCGTGATCTCGGCGGGGTCGCCGGCCAGGTGCGCGGTGGGGGCGGGCCGGCGCCGGCCCGCCGCGTCGTCGAGCGCGTTGCGCAGCAGCTCCGCGAAGAAGCTGCCCTCGTAGAGCTGGTTGGACTGGAAGATCGCGTTGGTCAGGGCGCTCGCCGCGGTGCGCATGGCGACGGCGGCGGCTCCGGCCAGCGCGAGCGGCAGCAGGCCGAAGAAGAGCAGCAGGCCCAGCACGAGGTAGGCCATCCCGGTGCCGGCCCCACCGAGCGCCCGGCCGATCGTCTGGACGACCGTGCGCTGCCGGCCGACGCGGATCTGGTCGTCGGTGAGGTCGTCGGTGATGCGGCGGTGCTCCCCGATGAGCACGTCCTGCGTGGTGAACGCGCGGACCTCCGCCGCCGCGTCGCGGCCCGTGATCAGCCGGCTGGTGACGCCGAGCGCCGGCGGCGCGAGTTGGTGCGGACGATCCAGTCGAACATCAGCCGGGCGCTGCGCGCGGACGCCCACCCGTGCGGGATGGCGGCGAACAGCACCACGGGGGCGAGCAGCGGGTGCAGGATCGCCGCGGTGACAACCGCGGCGCCGACCGACACCAGCGAGGCCACCAGCGCGCCGGTGTCGTCCACGACCCCGCGTACGCGCATCGGGGCCATGCTGCCCGCGCGTTCGACGAGCTCGGCGAAGTCGGCGTCGTCGAACGCCGCGAGGTCGACCTGCAGCACCGCGGCGTGCAGGGTGTGCTCGACGCGCTGCTCGACCCGGGGCAGCAGCACCCCGTCGACGGCGGCCACCGCGGCGTCCAGCAGGCCGCGGGCCGCACCTGCCGCGACCACCAGCGCGATCGAGGGCAGCGCGGCCACCACCCGTTCCGGCGTCGGCCCCTCTTCCAGGAGCTGGGTGAACACGGCTGCCGTGGCCAGCAGCCCGAACGCCGTCGCCGCGCCGGCCGCCAGCTGCACGGCGGCGGTGAGCAGCGTCAGCGTCCGCGAGGTCTGCCACGCCCACGCCACCGCGAACCCGACCGTGCGCGGCAGCGTGCGCGCCACCGCCACGACGCCCGCCTTGGCGGTCTCCTCGTAGCTGGCCGCCCACGGCGGTGTGGTGATGTCGTCCGTCCCGATCAGAGGTGCCGACCGCTCGCCCAACCCGTTCCCCCTGTGCCGATGCCGCGCTGCGCGCGGTGAGCCGCCCGAACCTCCGGAGTCGGTCCCCGGCCGGCGCCCCGGTGGGCGGTTCTGCTGAATCGGTTCCGTGGGTCAGGGTGATCACATGAGCGACGAGCTGACCGCGCAGATGCACGCCGTCATGCCGTTCACCGCGCTGCTCGGCGCCACGGCGACCCGGGCCGACCGCGACGAGGTCGCGCTGCGGCTGGCCTGGGACCCCACCCGCTGCACCTCCGGGGGGCTCCTGCACGGCGGCGCGCTGATGTCGCTCGCCGACGCCGCGGGCGGCTGGTGCGCGTTCCTCAACCTGCCCGACGGCGCCACCGGCACCGCGACGACCGCCTCGACCACGCACTTCCTGCGGCCCGTCACGGCCGGGCACGTGGACGCCGTCGCCCGCCCGCTCAGCGCGGGCCGATCCGTGATCGTGCTCGACACCGAGGTGCGCGACGTGACGGCAGGCTCGTCGCGAAGGTGACGCAGACCCAGGCCGTGCTCCGGTAGCCCCGTGCTCCGGTAGCCCCGCTCAGGCGCCGACCTCGGTGGCGAGCCGGGCGAGGTAGCCGGCGAACCGTTCGCGGTCCGCGGCGTCCCAGTGCGCGGTGAGCTCGGTGAACGTCGTGCGCTGCCACGCGCGGGCCGCGGCGGTCAGCTCCCGCCCGGCGTCGGTCGGGGTGACGACGCTGCGCCGGGCGTCCTCCGGTGACCGGGCGCGCAGCAGGTAGCCCTCGGCGCTCGCGGCGGCCACCATCCGGCTCGCGCCGGAGTGGTCGAGGCCGAGCCGGCGGGCGACCTCGCCGACGGTCGCGCCGGAGCCGACGGCGTCCAGCGTCAGCACGTGCTGCGGCGTGGCCGCCGGCTCTCCGGCCACCCCGCGCGGCCAGCGCCGCGACCAGAACCGCACCAGCCGGAAGAGGGCCGGGCCGCCGTCCGCATCGGGCATGGCGGCACTCTAGCGAACACGTGCGATACGCACCTATTATCGGTGCGTATCGCACACGATTCGGAGGCGGACATGGCACTCACGCTGAACCACACGATCGTCCGGGCCGCGACAGGCACGCGTCCGCGCGGTTCCTCGCCGGGTTGCTCGGCCTGGAGGTCGGCGCCCCGGCCGGCCCGTTCGTCCCCGTGCGTGTGAACGCGGACCTCACGCTCGACTTCGACGACCGCGGCCCCGCTGGCGCAGCGCACTTCGGCTTCCTCGTCGACGACGCCGAGCTGGACCGGCTGCTGGCCGTGCTCGCGGCCCGGCCCGACGTGCCGTACGGGTCGGGGCCGGAGCACGGCTGGGACCGGCGGGTGAACCGCGTCGCCGGGGGCCGCGGCGTGTACGTCGGCGACCCCGACGGGCACAGCTACGAGTTCTTCACCGCCGTCCCCGACTGAGCTCGACGGGTCAGGCTGCGGCCGCGTCCCGGCGCGCCACCTCGGCCCGGACCAGCGGGATCACCTCGCGCCCGAACTCCTCGGCGTCCGCCAGCAGGTCGTAGCCGCGGGCGGACATGATCCGGACGCCGATGTCGTAGTAGTCCATCAGCGCGGCCGCGACCGTCTCCGGCGTGCCGACGAGCGCGGTGGAGTTGCCGGCCCCGCCCGTCGCCTTCGCCGTGACGGTCCACAGCGCCCGGTCGTAGCGCTCGCCCTGCGCGGCGACGGCGAGCAGCCGCTGCGAGCCGGAGTTCTCCGGGTCGCTGAGCCTGTGCCGGCGGGAGATCTGCGTGGTGCCGCCCTGCGTCCGGTCCTGGATGCGCGCCACGGTGGCGTACGCCTTCTCCCAGGCCTCCTCCTCGGTGCGGCCGAGGATCGGGCGGAACGCCACCTGGAACGTCGGCGCCGGGCGCCCGGCCGCGGCGGCGATCCCGGTGATCGCGGCGATCTGCTCGGCCGTGCCGGCGAGCGGCTCGCCCCACAGCGCGTAGATGTCGGCCTCCTCCGCGCCCACCTTGTACGCGGCCGGCGACGACCCGCCGAACGAGATGCGCGGGCGCGGCTTCTGGGCCGGCTCGACGTCGAGCACGAAGTCGGCGAAGTCGTAGTGCTCGCCGTGGAAGTCGAACGCTCCCGCGACGTCCACGCCTTCTTGAGGATCCGGATGGCCTCGCGGGTGCGGTCGTAGCGGCGGTCCTTGGTGAGCGTGTCGCCCTCGCGCTGCTGCTCGTGGTCGTTGCCGCCGGTGATGACGTGCAGCGTGAGCCGTCCGTCGCTGATCTGGTCGAGCGTTGCGACGGTCTTCGCCGCGAACGTCGGGTAGGAGACGTTCGGCCGGTGCGCGAGCAGCAGCTGCAGCCGCTCGGTGCCCAGCGCGATCAGCGCGGCGGCCTGCGCGGGGTCCGGGCTGCCCGACCCGTACGCGGTGAGCACGCGGTCCCAGCCGGTCTCCTCGTGCGCGCGGGCGAGGGCGAGTGTGTACTCCTTGTCGAACGCGGGGCCGGAGCGCGGGGTGGTCTCCGTGCCGTTGTTGGTGGCGCCGATGCCGAGGAACTCGACGGGCATGACGGGGTCCTTCCAGGGGTCGGTGGTGGGCGGGCTCAGGAGCCCGGACAGCTCGCCGACCACACGCGACCGAGGTCGAGGTACGCGCGCGTCACCAGCGGGACCCGGATGGTCACGGCCTCCACTCCAGCACCGGCTCCGGGGACCGTCAACCAGACTGGTGCCGTGATCACGCCCGGCGACCCGCCAGCCCGGTGCTGCTGCACGTCCCGCACGCGGGGACGGCGATCCCGGACTGGGTGCGCCGGCACCTGCTCCTCGACGACGCCGCGCTGGCCGCCGAGGTCGCCGCGCTCACCGACCACCGCACCGACGCGATCGCCGCCGCGGCCGCGGAGCGGGCGGCGCTGCGGCCGTGGACGCTGGTCAACCCGGTGTCCCGGTTCGCCGTCGACCCCGAGCGGTTCCCGGACGAGCGCGAGGAGATGGCCGCCGTCGGGATGCCGGCCGTCTACACCCGGGGGACGCGCGGCCAGCCGATCCGGGCCGACGACCCCGCGCACCGGGACGCGCTGCTCGCCGCGTTCTACGCGCCGTGGGGCCGGGCCGTGCGCGACGCCGTGGACGCGCGGCTGGCCGCGACCGGCCGGGCCGTGCTGCTGGACGTGCACTCGTACCCGTCGGCGCCGCTGCCCTACGAACTGCACGCCGACGGCCCGCGCCCGGCCGTCTGCCTCGGCACCGACCCGGTGCACACGCCCGGGCGGCTGGTGGCCGCCGCCCGGGAGGCCTTCGCGCCGGTCGGGACCGTCGGGCTGGACGCGCCGTTCGCCGGTACGTACGTCCCGCTCGCGCACTTCCGCCGCGACCCGCGCGTGCTCTCCCTGATGGTCGAGCTGCGCCGCGACACCTACCTGACCGAGCCGGACGGCCCGGTCACCGCCGGGTTCGCGCAGGTCGTGGCCGCGTTGACGGCGCTGGTCAACGCGTGCGGGTGAGCGTGCGCCCGCGCGCGGCCACGGGCTCGGTGTACCGGCACCACGCCCAGAAGGCCGCCGCCCCCACCAGGTAGCCGCCCATCACCACGGCCAGGAACGTGCCGCGCCCGGCGAGCGCCCCGGCGTCGGCCGAGGCGCCGAGCAGCACGTGCACGACGGCGAACGCGCCCACCCCGGCCAGCGCCACCCACACCACCTTCGACCAGCGGAAGAGCGCGGCGCCGTCCATGAACCCGAGTGGCACGAGCATCAGCGCGAGGTTGCCGGCCGCGCCCACCGCGATCGCGGTCAGCCCGGCGTCGAGCGCCTCCGGCAGGAACGCGCCCTCCGCCCCGGAGGCCGTCACGATCGGGTCGCGGAAGAGCCACGCGAGCAGCCCCACCGTCGCGAGGCACGCCGCCGAGACGGCGACCGCCGGGCCCTTCTCGTCGGCGCGCAGCACCTTCGCGGTGCCGAACGCCACGAGCGTGCCCAGGATCAGCCCCGGCTCGACGCCGAACAGCCGCGACAGCACCACGCACGCCGGCCCGAGCAGCAGGAACCCCGGGAAGAGCGTCAGCCGGCTGCGGATGCCCCACCACTGCTCGATGTACGCCGACCGCGGCGCCTGCTGCGCGACCGTCACGACCAGGAACGCGACCGCGAGCCCGACCACCAGCGCGAGCGACGACTCGTCCGGCCGGAACGCGGGCTCCAGGAAGCCGTAGACGACCGCGCCGAGGACCGCCACCGCCGACACCGCGCCGGCCAGCGGGAGCCGTTCGCTCCACGCGATCACGGCCGCACCCGCAGCCGGGCCAGCGCCGCGCCGATCCGGCCGGCGTTGGCCTCGGCCGTGCCGTTCACGATCCCGGCCGGCAGCGCCAGCAGGGCCAGCAGCACCAGCGTGATCAGCAGGCTCTGCGCGATCGCCGCGAGGTCCCAGCGCACCTCGCCGGGGGAGCGCAGCGCGTCCGCGAACGCGACGGCCGCGACGCCGCGGTCGTGCGCGGCCTGCTCGCCCGGCGTGGAGAGCGGCGCGGGCGGCGTCGGCGTGATGAACCCGGCCGCCGGCGGGGGCAGCGTGAGCGGCACCGGCGGGGCCGCGGCCGCCTCGGGCAGGGCCGGCTCGGCCGGCGCCTCCGGCCGGCCCGGCTGCACGGGCTTGGTGAGCGCGCCGGTCCAGTCCAGCCCGCTGTACGCCGAGCGCTCGGCGGCGTCCCCGGCGCCCGGGAACACGGCGGCCGCGATCCCCGTGGCGGCGCCGGAGTCGGCCGGGAACCCGGCGGGCGCCGGCGCGGCGCGACGGCCGGGCCGCGCGGCGCCGCCGCGACGATCTGCTCGGCGGGCTCGGCCGCGGCGGCCGGCTCGTCGGCGACGGCCTCCTCGGTGTGCCCGGCCTCCTCGCGCGCTCCTCCCCGGCGGCGCGCGCCAGGTCGTCGGCGTCGGGCGCGAGCGGGGCGAGGATCGAGCCCGGCGTCCCGAGCAGCGAGCCGAGCGACGGCTGCCCGATCGGCAGGCCCGGCACCAGCGGCCGCTCCACCGGGATCAGGCCCGGCCCGTACGAGACGTCGTCGAGCAGCACCTGGGCGGCGGGCACGTCGCACGGGCCGGCGCCGAACGCCAGCGGTGCCCCGTTGTCGAGGTCGACCAGCCCGCCGGCGCGGTCGGTGACCGTCTCGCCGTCGACCGTGACCGTCAGCGTGCCACCGCTGCGGCCCACGGTGACGACGTGCCAGTCGCCGTCGTGGACGACCGCCGGGTGCCGCACCTCGGCCCGGTGGCCGCCGCCCTGCAGCTGCGCGAACACGTGCCCGTCGCGGGTGCGGACGTCGAGCCCGCTGCCGTCGCCGCACGTCTCGCGTTTGCTCAGTACCTGTTCGACCGGGCCGCCGTCGCCGCCGAACCGCGCGGCGAACCGCAGGGTGAACGGGCCGGTCCCGAAGTTGCCCTCGCTCGGGTCGGTCGCGGCCAGGTGGCCGTCCCCGCCGAGCGCGAACGCGTCGTCGTCCCCGTCACCGGTGCGCCCGGCTCCGTAGTCGGCCGGACCGGACCACGAGAGCCCTGGTCCTCCGTACTCGTCGGAGGTGTCCTCGGCGGTGTAGTACCGCGGGGACAGGTTCTCGACGGCGGCGGCAGGGGTCGCCGTCGCCACGCCCAGCGCGCACGCCAGAGTGGCCACGGTGACGGCCTGCCGCATCAGGCCGCTACGCAGTGTGATCTCCGCCCCTCGAAGTTCTGGTCGCCCGGGCTCGGGATAGAGCCGGGCCCGCAAACGTCCCAACGACCTTGGTCGCGTCGGGTCACGGTCAATTCCAAGCCGATCGGGGAGCGGTTCGCCCGGCTCGGATGACCCCCGATCGGGGCACGGCGGGCGCGGTCGGGTGTGCCGTGCGCCCTGATCGGTGGATCGTGGCGGATCGCGCTCGTACAGTCGAGCGCGTGGGGACGCAGCTCACGCGCCGGTGGCACGTGGACCTGTGCCGCACGTGCGCCGCTCTCTGAGGCCCGGACCGCTTCCCGTCCGCCGCCTGCGAGAGGAGTCCCTCCGTCATGCCTGCCATCGCGATCGTCGGCGCCGGTCCCCGCGGCGTCGGCATCCTGGAGCGCATCGGGGCCAGCGCGCCGGAGCTGCTGCCCGGCACCCGGCTCGACGTGCACCTGGTCGACCCCTACCCGGCCGCGCCGGGCGGGTGTGGCGGCACGCGCAGTCGCCGCTGCTGGCGATGAACTCGATGGCCGCCGACGTCACGATGTTCACCGACGACTCGGTGGTCTGCGAGGGCCCGGTGCAGCCCGGCCCGTCGTTCTGGGACTGGGCGCAGCGGCTTCAGCAGGACGGCCACCCGGAGGCGCCGGCCCCGCTCGGCGTCGGGCCGGAGCTGGCGCCCGAGCTGCGTGCGGTCACCGCGTCCACGTTCCCGTCGCGGCGGCTGCAGAGCGCGTACCTGACGTGGGTGCTGCGCGAGGTGGTCGCCGGGCTGCCGGCCGGCGTCCGCGTGCACGTCCACCCGACACGCGCCACCGGGCTGAGCGAGGACGGCCCGCTGCAGGCGGTGCACCTGGCCGGGGAGCCCACGCTGCACGTCGACGCGGTCGTGCTGGCGTCCGGGCACCTCGACGCCGCCCCGACGCCCGACGAGCGGGACCTCGTCGAGCGGGCCGGAGCGCTCGGCCTGCGCTACCTGCCGCCCGAGCAGACGTCCGACTCGGACCTCTCGGTGATCGAGCCCGGGGAGACGGTGCTGGTCCGCGGTCTGGGGCTGGCGTTCGTCGATCTCGTGGTGCTGCTCTTCGAGGGCCGCGGCGGCCGCTTCGAGCCCGACGGCTCGGGCCGGGACGGACTGCGCTACGTGCCGTCCGGGGCGGAGCCGCGGCTGGTCGCGGGGTCGCGGCGCGGCTCGATCTACCACTCCAAGACGCACTACGCGCTGCGCGCCGGACGCCCGCCGCTGCCGCGGTTCCTCGGCCCCGCCGCGATCGACCCGCTGATCGCCGCGGGCGGGCCGGTGGAGCTGCGGGAGCAGGTCTGGCCGCTGATGGCCAAGGAGATCGCCTGGGGCTGGTACCACGAGCTGTTCCGCGGCCACCCCGGCCGCGTGACGGTGGCGTGGGAGGAGTTCGCCACCCGGTACGCCGCGCTCGACTGGGACTCCCCGGCGATGACGGACCTGCTGGTCACGGCCGTGCCGGACCCGGTGGACCGCATCGATTTCGGCGCCCTCGACCGCCCGCTCGACGGCCTGCGAGCAGGAGACCTCGCCGCGCTGCAGCCGCTCGTGCGCGAGCGGATCGCCGAGGACCTGCGCCAGCACGTGGACCCCGCGCACACCGCGCACCTCGGCGCGTTCGTCGCGATGCTGTCGGTCTACACCGAGGTCAGCCGGCTGAACGGGGCCGGGGTGCTCTCGCCGCGGTCGCGGGCGTTCGACCTGAGGTGGTGGCAGGGCTTCTTCAACGCGGTCGCGAGCGGGCCGCCCGGCTTCCGCGTGCGCGAGCTGCTCGCGCTGTCGCGGGCCGGGCTCGTCGACTTCCTCGGCGCCGGCATGTGGGTCGAGGCCGGCGCGGACGGGTTCCGGGCCGGCAGCGAGACGCTCGCCGGGGCGCCGCCCGTCACCGCACGGGTGCTCGTGGACGCGCGGCTGCCCGACCCGAGTGCGTCGCGCACGGGCGACCCGCTGCTCGCGTCGCTCGTCCGGGACGGGGCGGTGACCGAGGAGGTCCTCACCGACAGCGACGGCACCCCGCTGCGCAACACCGGCCTGATCCGCGTGCGCCCGGCGGACGGGGCGCTGGTCGACGCGGCCGGGCGGGTGCACCCGCGCCGGTTCGCCGTGGGCCCGCACACCACGGTGAAGGTCGCGGGCGCGTTCACCCGGCCCGGCATGAACGCACAGAGCCTGCGCTACAACGCGCCGTGGCCCGTGCGGTGCTGCGCACCCTGCACGCCGCCGCGGCGGAGGCGGCGTAGCACCCCGCTACCGATCTACTGGTCGGACTGGAGGAAGGACCGCAGCTCCGGGCGGGTGACCGCCTCCTCGCCGGTGATCACGTAGTAGACCATCCCGCGTCCGAGACGTCGCCGTTGCCGAGCAGCTCGATGCGCGAGTGCAGCCAGTGCTGGTCGTCGTCGCCGTCGAGCAGGTAGTCCCAGTCGGACATGTCGGTCTCGCCGAGGTTGCTGTTCTGGTCCTCCAGGTGCCGGTCCTGGCAGCCCATCTCGATCAGGTCGTCGAAGTCGTGGCCGCCGTGGTCGTCGCGCCCGTGCTCCATGTTCCAGTCGCCGTGCGTCACGCACTTGACGTGCTGGCGGGCCTCGGGTTCGGCCGCGTCGAGCGCCATCCACGCGACCTCCATCGGCCCGGCCATCACGAGCCACAGCTGGTCGTCCGCGGTGGAGGCGTCGATCTCGGCCGTCAGGTTCCGCACGCCCGCGTCGAGCTCGGACGGGACGGCGGCGTCGTAGAAGCGGGACATGTCGAACCCGAGCTGCTCGCCCCCGCCCAGGACGGTGTCGCGCATGTTCGCGCGCATCGACTCGTCGGTGTCCCAGATGTGGTCGTCGTAGGTGTAGTGCACGACGTTGGGCTGCAGGCCGGCGTGCGCGAGGATCGCCAGCTCCGTCGCCGCGCCCGCCCAGTCGTCGGGGTCGTGCTGGTTGCCGTCGGACGACAGCGCGATCCGGCCGGGCGGGCCCAGCTCCGGCCGGCCCTCCTCGGTCGGCCCGGCCGGCCGGCTCGTCGCCGTGGCGGACGGGGACTGGGCCTGGCCGGGGACGGTCGTCGGCGCCGTCACGAACCGGAACATGAGCACACCCCCCGCGACCACGACGGCGGTGACCACCACGGCCACCGCCACCGCCCTGCCGGTCGACCAAGGCCGGCCGCCTCCTGCCACGGGTCACTCCGATCGTCCGCGTGCTCGTCCACGAGTTGGGACGGCCATGGAAGCACGCGATTCCTGAAGCCCCGCTGTGTTCGCGGCGGGCCTCAGAGACCGAGCGCGGCGGGCGCGTTGCGGTCCAGGAGGCGGTCCAGCTCGTCGTCCGGGTACGGGGCGACGACCAGCCGGTCGGCGCCGGCCGCCGCGTACTCGGCCGCCGCGGCGGCGTCGAGCGGCCGTTCCGGCGTGACCGTGACGTGCAGCGGGCGCTCGCGCCCGGCCGCCTCCGCCGCGGCGCGCAGCCCGGCGACGTGCTCGGCGGTCGCCGCGGGGGAGAGCCGGAAGCCGTACCAGCCGTCGGCGTCGCGGGCCGCGCGCCGGTGCGCGGCCGGGGTGTGGCCGCCGATCACCACCGGCAGCGGCTGCTGCACCGGCCGCGGGTGCGCGTCCACCCCGGCGAACCGCACGTGCTTGCCGGCGTACTCGGGGGCGTCCTGCGTCCAGAGGGCGCGCATGGCCGCGAGGTACTCGTCGGTGCGCGCGCCGCGCTCGTCCATGGGGACGCCGATCGCCGTCAGCTCCGGCTCCAGGTACCCGGCGCCGACGCCGACGACGAGCCGCCCGCCGGACAGCACGTCGAGCGTCGCGAGCTGCTTGGCGAGCACGAGCGGGTTGCGCTGCGGCAGCACGATCACGCCGGTGCCGAGCCGGACCCGCCGGGTGCGCGCGGCGAGGTGCGAGAGCAGCACGACGGGGTCGAGGATCGGGTCGCCGGGCTCCATCGGCGACGCGGCGACGCGCGGGCTCGGCAGCACGACGTGCTCGCCGGCCCAGAGCGAGTCGTAGCCCAGCTCCTCGGCGCGCTCGGCGACCCGGGCCGCCACGGCCGGGTCGCTCTGGAGGGTGCGGTGGTGCAGGAACAGCCCGATCGTCAGCGTGGTCATGGCGTTCACGGTAGGCAGTCGACGACCGGGCCCGGATCCCCTCCTCAGTCCTCCTTGGCCGCCGCGACCGGCTCCTGCTCCGGCTCCTCCGCGGGCGCCGACGCGCGCTGGCGCAGCTTCGCGACCGCGATGGCGACCGCCGCCGCCCAGACGCCCACGATCACCAGGTAGACGGTGGTGCTGGCGCCGCCGCTGATGTCCAGCGCCCGCATGATGGTGCGCGCGTTGGTGATGATGATCAGGCCGCCGACCAGCGTGCCGAGCAGCGGCGCCGGGATCTTCGTGACCAGCCAGGCGGCGAGCGGCGCGGCGAGCACACCGCCGAGCAGCAGCCCGCCGACTGGTCCACGGGTCGAGCACCTCGGTGCCGAGCCCGATCAGGAAGCCGATGCTCGCCGCGAGCGCGACCAGGAACTCGGACGTGTCGACGGATCCGACGACCGTGCGCGGGGCGGTGCGGCCGGCGGTCAGCAGCGCGGGCGTCGCCACCGGGCCCCAGCCGCCACCGCCGGACGCGTCGACGAACCCGGCGACCAGACCGAGCGGCGACAGGAACTTCGAGCGGTGCGGCGAGACGCGCGCCGCCGACACCCGCGGCGGGCGCACCGAGAACCGCCACAGGATGTAGACGCCCAGCGCGAGCAGCACCCCGGCCATGTACGGGGCGGCGTCCTCGGTGGACAGGGCCGACAGCACGGTCGCGCCGAGGAACGCGCCGACCGCGCCGGGCACGCCGAGGCGGAGCACGAGCTTCCAGTCGACGTTGCCGAACCGCCAGTGCGACGCGCCCGCGACGAGCGTGGTGCCGACCTCGGCCAGGTGCACCGACGCGCTGGCCGCCGCCGGGTTGACGCCGGCGAGCAGCAGCAGCGACGTCGACGTGACGCCGTAGGCCATGCCCAGCGCGCCGTCGACGAGCTGGGCGCCGAAGCCCACGAGGGCGAAGATGATCAGTGCTTGCATGGGGATGCTCCGGTGGTGGGGGAGGACGTGCGGGACCTGCGCGCACCCGGGGCGCGCGTCAACGCGAGAGGTCGTGCGTCAGCGAGATCCCGCCCGGTGGGGCGGTCGGAACGTCAGCGGCGACAGAGTTCGTCGTAGGCGTGGTAGCGGCGCGACGGCCAGAACCACTCGAGGTCGACGCCCAGGAAGGCCCGCATCGACCCGCCGGGGGCACGCCGGGAATCGGCGGGCAGCGGCGCGGTCGCGGTCACCACCCCATCGTGGTACGCGCGTTCCCGCAGGACAACGGGGTGTCCGCGCTACGGGACGGCGGCGAAATGTCCGGACTTCTCGCGAATGGCGTCCGTTGCGGAGACAAACGACCGCACACACCTCCCGGACCCCGCACACATGTTCTGCCATGTGTGCCGAGTCCGGGACGTGTGTGCGGTGCGCCCGTGACCCGTACGCACGGAGTTGTCCACGTCGCGCACGGTTGTCCACAGCTTTCGCCGGCACCCCCGCGCGAAGGCCGGGCGCCGATAGGCTGGACCCGGGGTCGCCCCCCTGGGAGGGCGGGGGCAGGTCGGCGGGGGCGAGGTCAGCGGGGGCAGGTCAGCCGGCGGCGGCGCGCTCCTCGGTGGCCGGCACGGTGGCCGCTGCGTAGCGGTCGGCCACCAGGGCCGCGACGGCGGGATGGGCGGCCAGGGGGGCCGCGACCTGCACGTCGGGGCCCGCGGTGCGGGCGCGTGCTCGATCCGGTCGGGCAGGAGCCCGGGGGCGAGGACCCACTGCGCCACGGCGACCCGCCGCGCCCCCGCCTCCCGCAGCCGCGCGACGGCGTCGGGCACGCCCGGTGCCGCCGTGGCGAACGCCGCGCTGGCCCCTGCCCAGCCGAACCGCCGCGCCCAGCGGGCGGCCACCCGGGCGACGGCCGCGTTGGCCGGGGCGTGCGACGAGCCGACGCCGGCGAGCACGACTCCGAGTCCGGGGTCGGCGAGCGGGCCGGCGGCGGCGGCGAGCCGGTCCAGCGCCGCGCGCTCCAGCAGCGCGCTGCGCGGGCCGAGCACGTCGGCGACGGCGATGTCGAGGTGGGGGTGCCGGCGGGCGGCGCGGCTCACCTCGCCGGGCACGTCGACCCGGGCGTGGTAGGCGCGACCCAGCAGAAGCGGCACCACGACCGCCCGCCGGTGTCCGTCCGCGGCGACGGCGCCCAGCACGTCGGGCAGCCGCGGCGCGGACAGGTCGAGGAAGCTCAGGCGCACGTCGAGCCCCGGACGCTGGCGGCGGACCTCCGCCACCAGCCCGGCGACGGCCGCCGCCGAACGCGGGTCCCGGCTGCCGTGCGCGACGGCGACGAGAACGGGTTCCATGAGGGCTATCCGGGCAGCGCCAGCGGGGCGCCCACGAGCCCGGCGGCCAGCGTGTTGCCGGTCGGCGGGTCGATCAGCAGGAAGCTCCCGGTGGCGCGTACCTGCGCGTAGGGGTCGACGGGCAGCGGGTCGGCGGTGCGCAGCGTCGCGTGCGCGATGTCGTTGATCCCGAGCTGCTCCGGCGGGTCGGTGAACGCGGGCGTGTCGCCGTCGAGCGAGAGCCGCTCGCCGAGCGCCCCGACGATCACCTGCGTGGTGCGCGTCCCGTGCTTGAGCAGCAGCCGGGCCCCTGGCCGCAGCGGCTTCTCCGCCAGCCAGCAGAGCGTGGCCTCGACCTCGTCGGTGACCTGCGGCGGCTGCGCGGCCGACGCGAGCACGTCGCCGCGGGAGATGTCGATGTCGTCGGCCAGCAGCACGGTGACGCTGCGTCCCGCGGTGGCCGCGTCGAGCGGCCCGTCCGCCGTCTCGACGCCGGACACGGTGGTGCGCGCCCCGCCCGGGAGCACGACGACCTCGTCGCCCGGTGCGACGGTGCCGGCCGCGATCTGCCCGGCGTAGCGCGGTACTCCTGGCCGTGCTCGCGGATGACGTACTGCACGGCCATCCGGAACGGCGCGGCGACCTCCGGCCCCGTGACGGGCACCGACTCGAGGTGTCCGAGCAGCGTCGGCCCGGTGTACCAGGGCGTGCGCTCCGAGCGCTCGACGACGTTGTCGCCGACCAGCGCGGACAGCGGGATCGTCACCACGGCCTCGTCGGCGAACCCCAGCGAGCGGGTGAGCCCGGCGAAGTCCTTGGCGATCGCGGTGACCACGGCCTCGTCGTAGTCGACCAGGTCGATCTTGTTGATCGCGAGCACCAGCCGCGGCACGCGCAGCAGCGCGAGCACCGCCGCGTGCCGCCGGGTCTGCTCGACGACGCCGGCGCGGGCGCGACGAGCAGCACGGCCAGCTCCGCTGTGGACGCCCCGGTGACCGTGTTGCGCGTGTACTGGACGTGCCCGGGGGTGTCGGCCAGCACGAACTCGCGCGTCGGCGTGCCGAAGTAGCGGTACGCGACGTCGATCGTGATGCCCTGCTCGCGTTCGGCGCGCAGGCCGTCGACCAGCAGCGACAGGTCCGGCGTCGCGAGCCCTTGTCGACGGACGCGCGCTGCACGGCCTCGATCTGGTCGGCGAGCACCGACTTCGTGTCGTAGAGCAGCCGCCCGACCAGCGTCGACTTCCCGTCGTCGACGCTGCCGGCGGTGGCGAAGCGCAGAAGGTCCTTGCCCATGCTCAGAAGTAGCCCTCGCGCTTCCGGTCCTCCATGGCCGCCTCGGAGAGGCGGTCGTCGGCGCGTGTGGCGCCGCGCTCGGTCAGCCGCGACGCCATGACCTCGGCGATCACCTCGTCCAGGGAGGTCGCGGTGGACTCGACGCGCCGGTGCACGAGCCGTCGCCGACGGTGCGGTAGCGCACCGACCGCGTCTCCATGGCCTCGGCGCCGCGCGGCCCGCCCCACGGCCCCTCCGCCAGCCACATCCCGTCGCGGCGGAACACCGGGCGGTCGTGCGCGAAGTAGATCGACGGCAGCTCGATGCCCTCGCGCTGGATGTAACGCCAGACGTCGAGCTCGGTCCAGTTGGAGATCGGGAACACCCGGACGTGCTCGCCGGGCGCGTGCCGGCCGTTGTAGAGGTTCCACAGCTCGGGCCGCTGCTTGCGCGGGTCCCACCGGCCGAACGCGTCGCGCAGCGAGATGATCCGCTCCTTCGCGCGCGACCGCTCCTCGTCGCGGCGTCCGCCGCCGAACACGGCGTCGAACCGGTGCTCGTTGATCGAGTCGAGCAGCGGGACGGTCTGCAGCGGGTTGCGCGTGCCGTCCGGGCGCTCGGCCAGGCGGCCGTCGTCGATCCAGTCCTGGACGTGCGCGACCTCCAGCCGCAGGCCCAGCCGCTGCGCCAGCCGGTCCCGGAAGTCGATGACCTCCGGGTAGTTGTGCCCGGTGTCGACGTGCAGCAGGGGGAACGGCACCGGCGCGGGCGCGAACGCCTTGACGGCCAGGTGCACGAGCACCGTGGAGTCCTTGCCGCCGGAGAACAGGATCACCGGCCGGTCGAACTCGCCCGCGACCTCGCGGAAGACGTGGATCGACTCGCTCTCCAGCGCGTCCAGTGCGTCGAGCGCCGGGCGACCGGCAGCGTGGCGGTCATTCGTGCAGCCCGCACTCGATCTTGCCCGTGCCCGCCCAGCGGCCCGAGCGCTTGTCGGCGCCCGGAGCCGGCCTCGCGGTGCACGGGGCGCAGCCGATCGACGGGTAGCCCTCGGCGACCAGCGGGTTCACCAGGATCCCGTGCTCGCCGATGTAGGTGTCCATCTCCTCGTCGCTCCACGCCGCGATCGGGTTGACCTTGACCAGCCCGAACTTGTCGTCGTAGGTGACGAGCGGCGTGTTCGCCCTGGTCGGGGCCTCGACGCGGCGCACGCCCGTGACCCAGGCGTCGTAGCCGGACAGCGTGCGCTGCAGCGGCTCGACCTTGCGCAGCGCGCAGCACCGGTTGGGGTCGCGCGCGAAGAGGTCCTTGCCGAGCAGCGTGTCCTGCTCCGCCACGGTGTGCTCCGGCGTCGCGTTGACGATCCGCACGTCGTGCACGGTCTCGACGGCGTCGCGGGTGCGATCGTCTCGGCGAAGTGGTAGCCGGTGTCGAGGAACAGCACCTCGACGCCCGGCTGTGCCTTCGCGGCCAGGTCCACCAGCACGGCGTCCTGCATGTTCGACGCCACGACCAGCCGGTCGCCGAACGTCTCCGCGGCCCAGGCCAGCACCTGCTGTGCGGTGGCGTCCGGACCCAGCTCGGCGGCGCCGCGCTCGGCGAGCGCACGCAGATCGACTTCGGTTGCAACACTCACCGCGCCACCTCCGAACCCCGATTCCGATCATCTTCAGTGCGAACGTGCGCAGGCAGGACGCGCAGTACCAGGCGCCGTGCGGCACCCTGTCGGTCTGCTCGGCCGGCCGCAGGTCCTCCTCCCCGCAGTACGGGCAGTAGAACGGGACGGCGCGCTCACTCATTTGAGGTCGTCCTCGGCGGCGCGTGTCACCCACTGCGCGAACCGCTCGCCGTCCTCGCGCTGGGCCACGAACCGCCGCACGATCCGCTCGACGTACTCGCCCAGCTCGGCGCTGGTGACCTTGAGCCCGCGCAGCTTGCGGCCGAACCCGGCGTCCAGGCCGAGGCCGCCGCCCAGGTGCACCTGGAAGCCCTCGACCTGCTTGCCCTCGGCGTCGACGACGATCTGGCCCTTGAGCCCGATGTCCGCGACCTGGGTGCGGGCGCACGCGTTCGGGCAGCCGTTGAGGTGGATCGAGATCGGGACGTCCGGGCTGACGTCGGCGAGCCGCTTCTCCAGGTCGTCGACGAGCCGGATCGCGCGTTCCTTCGTCTCGACGATCGCGAGCTTGCAGAACTCGATGCCCGTGCAGGCCATCGTCGAGCGCCGCCACGGGGACGGGTCGGCGTACAGGCCGAGCGAGGCCAGCTCCGCGGTGAGCGACCGGACCCGGGAGTCCGGCACGTCGAGCACGACGATCTTCTGTTGCGCGGTCAGCCGCACGCGCCGCGACCCGGCGTCCTCCGCGGCCTTGGCCAGCGCGAGCAGCGTGGACCCGGTGACGCGCCCGGCGGCCGGCGCGACGCCGACGTAGTTGCGCCCGTCCTTCTGCCTGTGGACGCCGACGTGGTCGACCGGGCGCTCCGGGGTGGCCGGCGCCGGCCCGTCGACGAGCTTGCGGCCGAGGTACTCGTCCTCCAGCACCTGGCGGAACTTCTCCACGCCCCAGTCGGCCACGAGGAACTTGATGCGGGCGCGGTGGCGCAGCGGCGGTAGCCGTAGTCGCGGAACACCGAGATGACGCCCGCCCACACGTCCGGGACCTCGTCGAGCGGGACCCACACGCCCAGCCGTTTCGCGATCATCGGGTTGGTGGACAGGCCGCCGCCGACCCACAGGTCGAAGCCCGGCCCGTGCTCCGGGTGCACCGAGCCGATGAACGAGATGTCGTTGACCTCGTGGGCGACGTCCTGCTGCCACGAGATCGCGCTCTTGAACTTGCGCGGGAGGTTGGAGAACTGCGGGTCGCCGACCCAGCGCTCGATGATCGTGTCGATCGCCGGGCGCGGGTCGATCTCCTCGTCCGCCGCGATGCCGCTGACCGGCGAGCTGAGGATCACGCGGGGCGTGTCGCCGCAGGCCTCGGTGGTGAGCAGGCCCGCGCCCTCCAGCTTCTGCCAGATCGCCGGGACGTCCTCGATCTCGATCCAGTGGTACTGGATGTTCTGCCGGTCGGTGACGTCGGCGGTGCCGCGCGCGTGGTCCTGGGAGATCTCACCGAGCAGCCGCAGCTGGTCGGTGCTCAGCGCACCGCCGTCGATGCGCACGCGGAGCATGAAGTAGCGGTCGTCCAGCTCCTCCGGCTCCAGCACGGCCGTGCGGCCGCCGTCGATGCCGGGACGGCGCTGCGTGTAGAGGCCCCACCAGCGCATCCGGCCGCGCAGGTCGGCGGGGTCGATCGAGTCGAACCCGCGCTGGGAGTAGACCGTCTCGATGCGCGCACGGACGTTGAGCCCGTCGTCGTCCTTCTTGGTGCGCTCGTTGGGGTTGAGCGGTTCGCGGTAGCCGAGCTTCCACTGGCCTTCACCGCGCTTGCGCTTGGCCGGGGTCGGTGTGGTGGGGGGCAAAGCTGTGCCTCCGGATCGCGGCGGAGCCGGACCGCGGCTGTCTGCGGCAGGGCTCGACGCTGAGTGGTGGGTCGGGGGGCGCGAGAGCTCAGGTGAACAGACAGAGCGCGCTGCTCACCCGGTGCAGGTCGACGTGGCGACGGGCCACGAGCCGCAGGGAGAGCGCAGCCGAACCCGCGGCGGGGTCGGTCAGCGGCGCGGTCACGTAGGTCAGGGTGCCACTTGTCCGGTCCACGATCCATCGGCGTCCGCATGCTGGGAGCGGACTCACAGCGGCCCCGCCGCTAGCTGCGCTCGCGCTGCTCGGGTACATCGACCAGAAGAGCGGCGACACCGCCGGCGTCGGGTACGACGTGACGCAGGTCAGGCACCCTGGCGAAAGCGGCGTCGGCCGACGCGATGGCGGTCGCCCCCGCGGCTGTCGCGGCGGCGCACAGGACGGCGTCGAACGAACCCAGGCCGACATGGCCGCGGAACAGCCGGAGGCCGGCTCGCAGGCCGACTCGTCGACCGTGAGGAGCGGGGACAGGAGGTCGGCGTACGCCTCGGCGAGGTCGGCGGCGTCGTCGCGTTCCCGACGACGGGCCCGGACGTGGGCGAACTCCTGCAGCACCTCCGGAGTGGTCGTGGCCGTGAGGACGCCTTCGTCGATCGCCGAGATCAGCTGCCGGCACGGCTCCCGGTACGCGTGCGCATCACCGACGGCGTACACCAGCACGGTCGTGTCGAGAACGATCACCGGTGCCGCCCCCGCAGGTCATCCAGCTCGGCACGCAGCTCCTCGGGTTCGGGAGCGGCCATGGGTTCCGCGGCGAGGAGCACGCGCGCCGCCGCCGATCGGCGGGCGGGCTCGGCCGGCAACCCCCGGTCGATCGCCTCGCGTACGACCGCGGCCACCGAGACACCGCGTGATCGGGCGAGTGCGGCGATCCGCTGATAGCGCTCCTCGTCGAGGAGGATCTGCAGCCGCCGGTCGAGCATGCACATACATTAGCATGTGTAGGTTCGGCGCGTTACCGTAGAACGGTGAGCGCGCCCCCGTTCGGCCTTTACGTGCACGTGCCGTTCTGCGCTGCGCGCTGCGGCTACTGCGACTTCAACACCTACACCGCGTCCGACCTCGCCGGCTCCGGGGCGTCGCCGGAGGGCTGGTTCGAGGCCGTCCGGCGCGAGCTGGCGCGCGCGCGGCGACCGTCGGGCCGCGGGCCGTCGACACCGTGTTCTTCGGCGGCGGCACGCCGTCGCTGCTCGGGCGGAGCGGCTCGGCGAGGTGCTCGCCGCCGTGCGCGGGACGTTCGGGCTCGCGCCCGGCGCCGAGGTGACCACCGAGGCCAACCCCGAGTCGACCTCGCCGGAGTTCTTCGCCGGGCTCGTGGCGGCCGGGTTCACGCGGGTGTCGCTGGGGATGCAGTCGGCCGCGCCGCACGTGCTGCGGGTGCTCGACCGCCGGCACACCCCCGGCCGCGCCGCCGCCGCGGCCCGCGAGGCGCGCGCGGCCGGGTTCGCGCACGTCAACCTCGACCTCATCTACGCCACCCCGGGCGAGACCGACGACGACCTGCGCGCGTCGCTCGACACCGTGCTGGCCGCGGGCGTCGACCACGTCTCGGCGTACGCGCTGATCGTCGAGGACGGCACCGCGCTCGCCCGCCGGATCGCCCGCGGCGAGCTGCCCGCCCCGGACGACGACGTCGCCGCGGCCCGCTACGAGATGCTCGACGACCGGCTGTCGGCGGCCGGTCTGGGCTGGTACGAGGTGTCGAACTGGGCCGCGTCACCTGCGACGGAGTGCCGGCACAACCTCGGCTACTGGCTCGACGGGGACTGGTGGGGGCTCGGCCCGGGCGCGCACTCGCACCTGGCCGGGGCGCGGTGGTGGAACGTCAAGCACCCGGCGCGGTACGCCGCCCTGCTCGCGGCGGGGGAGTCGCCGGAGGCCGGGCGCGAGGACCTGGGCGCGGACGAGCGGCACACCGAGCGTGTGATGCTGCGGCTGCGGCTGGCGTCCGGGCTGCCGCTCGCGCTCCTGGACGACGCCGGGCGCGCCGCCACCGCCCGGGCCGCCGCCGACGGCCTGCTGGACCCGGCCGCGCTCGCCGCCGGCCGCGCCGTGCTGACCCGCCCCGGCCGCCTGCTGGCCGACCGGGTCGTCCAGGCCCTCCTGGCCGGCGTCCCGGCGTAGCGACTCGCGCGCACCCAGCCCGCGACTCGCGTGCACTCACAGCGCGACTCGCGGGGTGAGCTGCTGGGGGGGCCACCGCCTACCGCGCGACGTTCGCCCACGTCCGGCGGTAGGCCCGCCCGCGCGGTGAGAGCCGGTAGCCGACCTCCAGGCTCTCGGTCAGCCCCAGCTCCTTGAGCTTGCGGACGTCGCGCTTGAACGGCAGCGTCTCCCGGCCCATCCGGGCGGCGAGGTCCGGGGCGCGCACGCCGGGGCTGTCCGCGATGAGGTCCAGCACGGCCCGCGTCCACGGCCCGGACCTGGCCGAGCGGTCCATGCGCTCCAGCCGGGCGTCGAGGTCGGCCCGGTCGGCGGCCGAGAGCCGGCCCCTGGCGCGCAGCGCGACCCGCGGGTCGGGCCCGGCCAGCCGGACCCCGACGCGGTAGATCTGCCCGTCGCCGACCTGGGCCGCGAGCAGCGCGGCGCGGTCCGGGAAGCCGCCGGCGAGCGCGTCGTCGCCGGTCAGGCCGCCCTCGTCGACGGGCTCGACGGACGTGAACTCCAGCACGCCCACCACCGTGCGCTGGGTGCCGCCGGCGCGCACCCGCGGCCGGTCCCAGCGCCGGAACAGGACGGTGACGGTGCCCGCCGCGATCGCGTCCAGCACCGGGCGTCGAATCAGCACTCGGTCATTCTGAGTGCAAGCCCGCCCGGGCGAGAACACCTAGAATGGTGGCCGACGCACGGATTTCGGAGGGGGAGCAGCTCGTGAACGCCGAGGAGCGACGCTTCGCCGTGCTGCGCGCCATCGTGGCCGACTACGTGGCCACGCACGAGCCGGTCGGGTCGAAGATGATCGTGGACCGCTACAACCTCGGGGTCTCCAGCGCCACCGTCCGCAACGACATGGCCGTGCTGGAGGAGGACGGGCTCATCGCCCAGCCGCACACCAGCGCCGGCCGGGTGCCCACCGACAAGGGCTACCGGCTCTTCGTCGACCGGCTGGCCCAGGTCAAGCCGCTCACGGGGGCCGAGCGCCGGGCCATCCACGTGTTCCTGGAGGGCGCCGTCGACCTCGACGACGTGCTCCGGCGCAGCGTCCGGCTGCTCGCGCAGATCACCCGGCAGGTCGCCGTGGTGCAGTACCCCACGCTCACCCGCTCCACGGTGCGCCACTGCGAGATCGTCCCGCTCACGCCCGCCCGGCTGATGCTCGTGCTGATCACCGACAGCGGCCGCGTCGACCAGCGGGTCGTCGACCTCGGCGACGTCCTCACCGAGGAGGAGGTCGCCCAGCTGCGCGCGCTCGTCAACGGCGCGCTGGCCGGGCGCCCGCTGGCCATGCGTCCGCGCTGGTGGCGGAGCTGCCGGAGAAGGGCCCCGCCGAGCTGCGCGGGGCGCTGATCAGCGTGTGCACGGTGCTGATCGAGACGCTCGTGGAGCACCCGGAGGAGCGGCTGCTGCTGGGCGGCACCGCCAACCTCACGCGCAACGCGGCCGACTTCCCGCACTCGCTGCGCCAGGTGCTGGAGGCGCTGGAGGAGCAGGTCGTGGTGCTGCGGCTGCTGGCCACGGCGCAGAACCCGGGCACCGTCACCGTGCGGATCGGCGAGGAGAACGAGGCCGAGGAGATGCGCGACACGTCCGTCGTCTCCATCGGCTACGGGCCGGGCACCGTGCTCGGCGGAATGGGTGTCGTCGGCCCGACCCGGATGGACTACCCGGCGTCGATGGCGGCGGTGCATGCCGTCGCGCGTTACGTGGGTGAGATCCTGGCCGGACGATGACGTCAGCTACGTGAGCACGACCGAGCGAGAAGGACCATGGGGAACGCCAGGGTGGCACGGGACTACTACGGGATCCTGGGCGTCGACCACGACGCCGGACCCGACGAGATCAAGCGGGCCTACCGCAGGCTCGCGCGCGAGCTGCACCCCGACGTCAACCCTGACCCGGCGGCGCAGGAGCGCTTCCGCGACGTGAGTGCGGCGTACGAGGTGCTCTCCGACCCGGAGAAGCGCCGCGTCGTCGACCTCGGCGGCGACCCGCTCGGCAACGGCGCGGCCGCGGGCGCGGGCGGCGACCCGTTCAGCGCGTTCGGCTTCGGCGACATCATGGACGCCTTCTTCGGCGGCCAGGGCGGCCGCGGGCGCGGCCCGCGCAGCCGCGTGCAGCCCGGTGCCGACGCGCTCATCCGCATGCGGCTCACGCTGGAGGATTGCGCCAAGGGCGTCACGCGCGACCTCGCGGTCGACACCGCCGTGCTGTGCCCCGAGTGCACCGGCTCGGGCTGCGCCCCGGGCACGTCGCCGTCGATCTGCGAGATCTGCGGCGGCCGCGGCGAGGTGCAGAGCGTGCAGCGGTCGTTCCTCGGCCAGGTCGTCACGTCCCGGCCGTGCCCCAACTGCCGCGGCTTCGGCGAGGTCATCCCCGACCCGTGTCGGCAGTGCAGCGGCGACGGCCGGGTGCGCTCGCGCCGCACCGTCGCCGTCCGCATCCCCGCGGGCGTCGCCGACGGCATGCGGGTGCGGCTGGCCGGGCAGGGCGAGGTCGGCCCCGGCGGCGGCCCCGCCGGCGACCTGTACGTCGAGGTCGAGGAGGAGCCGCACGACCTCTTCACCCGCGACGGCGCCGACCTGCACTGCACCGTGCAGCTGCCGATGACGGCGGCCGCGCTGGGCACCACGCTCCCGCTGCCCACCCTCGACGGGGTGGAGGAGCTGCACATCGAGCCGGGCACCCAGCCGGGCAGCGTGCGCACGCTGCGCGGCAAGGGCATGCCGCGGCTGCGCTCCACCGGGCGCGTCGACGGCCAGGGGGATCTGATGGTGCACGTGGACGTCGTGGTGCCCACCAAGCTCGACGCGCGGCAGAACGAGCTGCTGCGCCAGCTCGCCGCGCTGCGCGGCGAGGAGCAGCCCGACCTCGTCGGCGGCAACCGCAACGGGCACGGCCTGTTCTCCCGGCTGCGGGACTCGTTCGGCCGATGAGCGAGGCGGTCGCGCCGCAGCTCGCGGGCGTCCGGGCGCGCTGACGGCGCCCTCCGACCACACACACCTCCCGGCCTCCGCACACACGTCCGGACATGTGTGCCGGGTACCGGAGGTGTGTGCCGTGGGGCGGGGGAGGATCCCACCGTGAGTACGCCTCCGCTCTTCCTCGTTGACTCGCTTCCCCCGGGGTCGCGTGTCGTGCTCGACGGGCCGGAGGGGCGGCACGCGGCCACCGTGCGCCGGTTGCGTCCGGGGGAGGCCGTGCAGCTCGCGGACGGGCGCGGCGGGCTCGTGCAGGCCGTGGTCGAGGCGGCCGGGCGGGACACCGTGGAGCTGGCCGTCACCGGACGCGTCGCGCTCGAACCGCCCGCCCCGCGCGTGCTCGTGGCGCAGGCGCTGGTCAAGGGCGACCGCGGGGAGCTGGCCGTCGAGCTGGCCACGGAGGCGGGCGCGACGAGATCCTGCCGTGGCGGGCCGCGCGCAGCATCGCGCGCTGGGAGGACGGGCCGCGCGGGGAGAAGGCGCTGGCCCGCTGGCGCAGCACGGCGCGGGAGGCCGCGAAGCAGTCGCGCCGGCCCTGGCTGCCGGTGGTCACCGAACCGGTGTCGACGGACGCGCTCGCCCGCCGGGCCGCCGGCGCCGGTGTGGCGCTCGTGCTGCACGAGGCCGCGGACGTCCCGCTGGCCGCGCTCGGCCCGGAGCTGACGGCCGCCGCGGACGTCCTGCTCGTGGTCGGGCCGGAGGGCGGCGTGGCCGACGAGGAGCTCGCCGCGCTGACGGCGGCCGGGGCCCGGCCGGTGCGGCTCGGGCCGGAGGTGCTGCGGACGTCGACGGCGGCGGCCGTCGCGCTCGGCGCGCTGGGGGTGCTGACGGGCCGCTGGGGCGGCCGTTAACGACCCGGGCCCGCGATGGTGGCGGAGCGTAATCCGGTCGGATGCCCTCGTGTCGCCCGCTCGGCCGGACTCACCGCCGACACGCTCGTCATACGGGTGAGGGACGAGCGACGGGCCGGTCGGCGCGTTATCGTTCCCCCTGTTCCGGTCGCAGCACGTGATCGGAGAGAGCCGCGGGTGCTTGCACCCACGGGGCCGCCGGGGAGTCCCCCTCAGCCGGCGGAGCCACGTCGCGGTGGGTGTCCCCCCACGTCCACCGCGACGTGGCGACCGGCCCCTCGCCGAGCGCTCAGACCCGGCCCACGGGCCGGCTGCAGGCCAGCTCGAACTCCGGGAGCGTCAGCGCCGGGAACGTCAGCCCGTCCGCGGAGGGCCCGTCGGCGCGCAGCCCGTCGAGCATGATCTGCAGGTAGCGCCGCCATGCCTCGGGCCGGGTGGTCGCGGTGAACTCGGCCGCCTTCGTCAGCATCACCTGCACCGCGGCGAGGTCGGTGAGCGTGACGTCCGGGCGCAGTGCCCCGGCCTCCTTGGCCCGTTCGACGGCCTTCTCCATCAGGGGGACGAGCCGCTCGCGGCGGTCCCGGAAGGCGTCCTTGTGCCCGACCTCGCTGAAGATCACGTCCTTGAGCCCGCGGTCCTCGATCTGCATCTGGGTGAGCGACTCGATGACGCCGATGAGCCCCACCCACGGGTCGGGGTGCGTGGCGCCGCTCTCCACCAGCGCGACGAGCTGGTCGATCCGGTCCTCGAAGAGCGCCTCGATGAGCAGGATCTTCTCCGGGAAGCGCCGGTAGATCGTGCCGGTGCCGACGCCCGCGTGCCGGGCGATCTCGTCGAGCCCGGCGTCGAGCCCGCGCCGGGCGAACACCTCACGCGCAGCCGTGAGGATCCGGCGTCGGTTGCGTTCGGCGTCGGCGCGCAGCGGTCGGGTTCGCTCGGCGTGGGTCAACGGTGACTCCGGGGTTGTACGGCGTCGCGGGCGGACGGGCGGTCACCGACCATCCTCCTCCACGTACGCCGAACGGGTCGCGGGCAGGCGGTCGGCCGCGACCTGCAAGGACCCGTCCGCTCGGCATGGCCCACTCGTCGCAAGGCGTGTTCCGTTCGGTTCACCCGCAGGGTCAACCGGGTGTTCCGGGCCGGAACTCGACGCGGAGCGCCTCGTCCTGCGCGACGACGAACGCGGGTCCGGCCTCGGGCGTCCAGCCGGCCGGGAGCAGGACCAGCCGCTCGTCCGACTCGATCAGCAGGCGCAGGCCCTCGTAGCGGTACCGGTAGCGGCCGTGCGGGTCGTCGGGCAGCGACTGTTCCCGCACACCCGGCCCCTGCAGGAACAGCCGCTCGGCGCTGTAGAGGACGACCCCGGGTCGTTCGTCCAGGGCGCGCAGCGTCGCCGCGGCGCGGCCCCGGCCGACCGCCCCGGCGAAGTCGTTGGCCGCCCAGAACAGGGCGAGCACGACCAGCAGCGCGACGAGCACGGCGCCCGCAGCCGAGACCGACCGGGGCGGCGTGGGACGCCCCGGGCGGCGGGTCGCCTGTGCACGCTGCCAGATCCAACGCCCGTACGCCGTCAGGCCGGCGCCGACGGCGAGGCAGACCGGCAGGAGGAACGGGTACACGTCGGCCAGCCGGGGGTCCAGCACGCCGGCGACGCCTGCGCCGAAGACGACCAGCCCGACGCCGGACGTCTCGGCCGCGAGCAGGCGCGGGAGCGGCTCCCGGTCGAGCGCCGTCGCGACCCACAGGTGGCCCCACACGGCCAGCACGCCGGCCACGAGCACGATGCCGAGCGGCACGTAGAGGCCGTCGACGCTGCGCAGGAGGTAGTCCGGCGGCGTCAGCCGCAGCACGCTCGCCTCCACGCCGAACTCCTGGAAGAAGCTGTTCGTGCGCACCCAGCCGAAGTAGAAGAGCAGCGCCGTGAGGAGCGTTGCCGGTGCGGCGATCGCGCCGAGCAGCTGCACCGTGCGTTCGAGGCTCGACGTCGCGGCGGCCTCGACGTCACGGGCCTGCCGGTCGGGCGCGCGGTCACGCGGTTCCGGTCCCGGTGAGGGCGACGATCCCGGTCTCGTCGGTGAGGGCCGCCGTCCACTCGAAGACGACGCTCCCGTCCGGTTGCTCCAGGCGTTCGAAGTTGCGGTTGCCCCCGTCCGTCCCCGGATCGGGCTGCCACCGGCACGGCCAGTAGTCGGTGGCGGTGCAGGTGTGCCGCAGCCGCGCCTCGACCGTGACCTGGGAGGGACCGGCCCCGGCGGGGACGAAGGCGACGCCGACGGGGCAGGTGTCACCGGGGTCGAGCACCGCGCCGAGGCAGCCGTCCTCGGTGAGGGTGAAGTCGCCGGGGCCGTTCGGGTCGGCCGGCCGGACGCCGATCACCTCGAAGTCGTGGTCGAGGTCGTTGCCCAGCTCGATCGTGAGCGGCGGGCCCGCGGACCCGACCGGGACGTCCCCGAAGTCGTGGTCGGTGCCGAACGTGTTGGGGTGGCCGAGCTGCGGCCCGCCCGGTTCGAGCGCGAGGGTGTTCCCGCGCCGCTCCGCGCCGGCCGGGCCCGGCGGTTCGATCTCCGGCTCGGAGGTGACGGGGGGCTGCGTGGGCTGCGGCGGCGGTGGCAGGGGTTGCGGTGGCGGCGGTGGCGGGACCGGCTCCGGGGGCGGCACGGACCACTCCGGGGGCCGGGTCGGCGGCGTCGCGGCGGGCGTCGCGGGTGGCACGGGCTCCGTGGTCGGCGGCCCGGCCGGCACCGTGGTCGGCACCGTGGTCGGCACGGTGGTCGGCGCAGCGGTCGCCGTCGGGCCCGGCGGCGCCCCGGCCGGTGGCGGCCGCGCCGCACCCGGCGACCGCGCACAGGAGCAGAGCAGCCGTGACCGCCGTCCGACGCACCGTCCCCCCAGGCCCGCCGCCGGGCCGGGTCGCGGCGCGAGCGAGTGGGGACTCTACCGATTCCTGCGGTAGCGGAGGGTCACGATCTGGAACGGGCGCAGGGCGAGCCGGCTGCCGTCCAGGGCCACGGGCTGCGGCAGCGGCGTCTCCAGCAGGTCGGTCTCGACGACGGACGTGTGCGGGAAGTCCGCCGTCACCTCGGTGCGTGCCCGCCCGCCGTGCGCCTCGTAGAGCCGCACGACGACGTCGCCGCTGCCGTCCTCGGCGAGCTTGACGGCCTCGACGACCACGGCGGGATGGCCGACGCGCACCAGCGGCGCGACGTCCGCACCCCCGCGGACCGTCCGCGGCGGGAGGTTGAGCCGGTAGCCCTCGGCAACCGCGTCCGCGACCGTGGCGCCGACCAGCAGCGACACGCCCATCCGGTGCCCGCCCTGGTCGGCCGTCGGGTCCGGGAAGAGCGGGGCGCGCAGCAGCGAGAGCCGCACGGTGGTGGTCGTGCCGCCGCCGGGCCGGGTGGTGCGCGCGACGTCGTGCCCGTACGTGGCGTCGTTCGCGACGGCCACGCCGTAGCCCGGCTCGCCGACGTGGACCCAGCGGTGCGCGACCGTCTCGAACCGGGCGGCGTCCCACGAGGTGTTGGTGTGGATCGGCCGGTGCAGGTGCCCGAACTGGATCTCCGACGTCGCCCGGTCGGCGTGCACGTCCAGCGGGAACGCGAGCTTGAGCAGCTTCTGCCGCTCGTGCCAGTCCACGTCCGTGACGACGTCGACCCGCGGCGCGCCCGCGGTCAGCCGCACGACCTGCGTGATCGTGGACGCGCCCACCTTGCGCACGATCCGGACGGCCGCGGCGCCCGGCCCGCGCTCGACGACGGTCAGCTCGTCGACGTCGACGAGGTCGCGCCCGTGGCGGCGGTAGTGCTCGTCGACGTCCCACGCGTCCCACTTGGTGGGGGTGTCGCGGTGCAGCTGCAGCAGGTTCGCCGCGGCGCCGGGCGCCACCAGCTCGCGTTCGGCCGCGAGGTCGTACACCGAGGTCAGCAGCCCGCGCCCGTCGACGACCACCCGCACGGCCCCGTTCGCGAGCACCAGCCCCTCGCCCGTCTCGTCGACGGTGACGGTGCCGGCGGCCGGCGCCGCGGACCCGGCCCCGAGCGCGGGCACCCCGTCGCGGGCGTACGGGCCGGCGTTCGCGGTGATCTCGCGCTCGCCCGGCCCGGTCAGCGCGGCGAGCGAGCGCGCGACGACGTCCTCCAGCTCGGCGGCGACCCGCGCGTAGTTGCGCTCGGCCTCCTGGTGCACCCAGGCGATCGAGCTGCCGGGAAGGATGTCGTGGAACTGCTGCAGCAGCACGGTGTGCCAGCAGCGCTCCAGCGTCCCGGCGGGGTAGGGCAGGCCCGCGCGCACGGCGGCCGTCGCGGCCCACAGCTCGGCCTCGCGCAGCAGGTGCTCGCTGCGCCGGTTGCCGCGTTTGGTGCGGGCCTGCGTGGTGTAGGTGCCGCGGTGCAGCTCCAGGTACAGCTCACCCGACCACACCGGCGGCTCCGGGTACTCGGCCTCGGCCACCGCGAAGAACTCCGCCGGGCTCGTCATGCGCACGGTCGGCGAGCCCTCCAGCGACCGTGTGCGGGCCGCGGCGGCCAGCATCTCCCGGGTCGGCCCGCCGCCGCCGTCGCCCCAGCCGAACGGCACGAGCGACGTGTTGGCCCGGCCCTTCTCCGCGTACTGCCGCTGCGCGCGGGCCAGCTCGGCCGCCGACAGCTCCGCGTTGTAGGTGTCGACGGGCGGGAAGTGCGTGAGGACCCGGGTGCCGTCGATGCCCTCCCAGCGGAACGTGTGGTGCGGCATCACGTTCGTCTCGTTCCACGAGGTCTTCTGCGTGAGGAACCAGCGGCACCCCGCGGCCGCGACGATCTGCGGCAGCGCCGCCGAGTAGCCGAACGAGTCGGGCAGCCACACCTCCAGCGGGTCGACGCCGAGGCGTTCCCGGAAGAACCGCTTGCCGGCCACGAACTGCCGGGCCATCGCCTCGCCGCCGGGCATGTTCGTGTCCGACTCCACCCACATGCCCCCGACCGGCACGAACCGGCCCTCGGCCACGCGCTGCCGGACCCGCTCGAACAGGTCCGGGTGGTGCTCGGCGAGCCACGCGTACTGCTGTGCGGAGGACGCCGCGAAGACGAAGCCGGGGTCGGCGTCCATCAGGTCGAGCACGTTGGCGAACGTCCGGGCGACCTTGCGGACCGTCTCGCGCACCGGCCACAGCCACGCCGAGTCGATGTGCGCGTGCCCGACCGCGTGCACCCGGTGCGCGCTCGGGTACGCCGGGCTCGCGAGCACCCCGGCCAGCTCGGCGCGGCCCGCCGCGGCCGTGCCGGCGACGTCCTCCGGGTCGACGGCGTCCACCGCGCGTTCCAGCGCCCGCAGCACCTCGCGCGCCGCGGCAGGTCCGCGGGCAGCTCGCGGACCAGCCCGGCGAGCGCCCGGACGTCCTGCGTGAGCTCCCAGACCGGCACGTCGAGCAGCGCGACGTCGACCGCACCCAACCGGTAGCCGGGGTCGGTGCCGGCCGTCCGGAGGTCGCCGAGCGGGGTGGGCGCGAACGACCAGTCCCCGGCGACGGACGGGTTGGACGCCGCCTCGACGTACAGGTCCACGGCCGAGCCGGGTCCGGCCAGCCGCACGTGCGTGTTGTACGGCTCGACCGCGGCGACCACCGAGCCGTCCGGCCGGTGGGCGAGCCCCTCGGCCTGGAACCCCGGCTGCGCGCCGGAGAACCCCAGGTCGACGACCAGCTCCGGGTGGGTCGCGGGGTCCGTCCACGCGGCGGGGACCGATCCGGTGACGTGGAACCACACCGTGCCCCACGGCCGGCCCCACGGCGTGCCGGGCGCGACCGGTGCGTACTCCCGGCGCACGGCCTCGGCGAACGGGACCGGCTCGCCGGGCGCCGTCCATGCCGTCACCTGCGCGGGGACCCGTTCCCGGTACAGCGCGGGGGTCAGCCGCTCCCGGACGAACCGCGCGACCCGCGGGAGGACGAGAGCCGAGTCGTCGTGCACGGCCCCATTGAACACGGGCCCATTGAAGTGGCGGGGCCGTCGAAACGCCCGTGCCGGCGCGGAAAGCCCGGGCGTGTCCGCGGGCCGGGCGGTACCATCATCGGCGTTCCTACCAGCAGACTCAGGAAGCAGGCGGCACACCTCTTGTCCCATCCGGATCCCGTCCAGTCCCGTATGGCCGTTCCGGACGCCGCTCTGCTCGCGCTGCTGGGTTCGCGCGACGAGAGCCTGCGCGCTGCCGAGGACCTCCTCGACGCCGACGTCCACGTCCGCGGCAACGAGCTCACCCTCACCGGCACCCCGGCCGACGTCGCGTTCGCCGAGCGGGTGTTCACCGAGCTGATCATGCTGGCCGAGCGCGGGCAGCACGTCTCCACCGACGCGGTGCGCCGCACCGTCGAGATGCTCGGCGACGGCGACGCCGACGAGCGCGCCCGCATCGGCGAGTCGCCGGCCGAGGTGCTCTCGCTCGACATCCTGTCCCGGCGCGGCAAGACGATCCGTCCCAAGACGCTCAACCAGAAGCGCTACGTCGACGCGATCGACGCGCACACGATCGTCTTCGGCATCGGCCCGGCCGGTACCGGCAAGACGTACCTCGCCATGGCCAAGGCCGTGCAGGCGCTGCAGGCCAAGACGGTCAACCGGATCATCCTCACGCGCCCGGCGGTCGAGGCGGGGGAGCGGCTCGGCTACCTGCCCGGCACGCTCTACGAGAAGATCGACCCGTACCTGCGCCCGCTGTACGACGCGCTGCACGACATGATCGACCCGGAGTCGATCCCGAAGCTGATCGCGGCGGGGACGATCGAGGTCGCGCCGCTGGCGTACATGCGCGGCCGGGCGCAGCCGCTCACCACGAAGGTCCTCACGCCGGAGGGTCTCCGCCGATCGCGACCTGGAGGTCGGCGACCTCGTCGTCGGGTCGGACGGCGAGCCGACGCCCGTGCTGGGCGTCTACCCGCAGGGCGAGAAGGACGTCTACCGCGTCACGGCGCAGGACGGGGCGTCGACCCTCGCCTGTGGTGAGCACCTCTGGACCGTGCGCACCGCATCGGACCGCCGGCGCGACCAGCCGTGGCGGGTGCTCGAGACGCAGGAGATGATCGGCGACCTGCGGGCCGCCCACGCCCGGCGCTTCGAGCTGCCGATGCTCACCGCGCCGGTGCAGCACCCCGGACAGCCCGTGCCGATGGACCCGTACGCCCTCGGGCTCCTGCTGGGCGACGGTGCGACGACACCTGCGCATGCGACCCGAGGCCAGGAACTCGCCTCCGCCGCCTCGCCGACCGCTGTGGCGGTCCGGCAGCGGGTGGACGCCCCCTGCGTGCCGGAGGCGTACCTCCGCAACACCGCCGAGGTGCGGCTCGCCCTCCTGCAGGGAATGCTCGACGCCCACGGCGAGCCGGTCCGGCAGGCCGGCCGCACCTGCCGCGTCGAGTACTCGACCCTCTCTCCGCACCTGCGGGACGGCGTGGTCGAGCTCGTCCGGTCGTTGGGTGGGGTCGGGTACGTCCGGGACGCCCACGTGGTCGACCTGCTGCTGCCCGAGGGGATCGAGCCCTTCCGGCTGGAGCGCAAGCGGGACGAGTACCTCGCGGCCGGCGGCGGGGGCCGTCCGATGCGGTTCGTCGACAGCATCGAGCCCGCGGGCCGGGCGGAGACGGTGTGCATCCAGGTGGCGGCGGAGGACTCGCTGTACGTCACCGAGGACCACCTGCTGACGCACAACACCCTCAACGACGCCTTCATCATTCTCGACGAGGCGCAGAACACCACCCCCGAGCAGATGAAGATGTTCCTCACCCGGCTCGGGTTCGGCTCGAAGATCGTCGTCACCGGTGACGTCACGCAGGTCGACCTGCCGGGCGGCGTCCGCTCCGGGCTCATGGTGGTGCGCGACATCCTCGGCGACGTCGACGACGTGCACTTCGCGCAGCTGGCCAGCACCGACGTCGTCCGGCACCGGCTGGTGGCCGACATCGTCGACGCCTACGCCCGCTGGGACGCCGAGAGCGAGCGGCCCAAGCTGCGGGCGGCCGCGCCGCGCAACGGGCCGCCGCAGGACCAGCGCCGCCGCAACCGCCGTTAGCCGCAGCACGGGTTACGCCGATCGGCCAGCCGGTGTGCCCCGTTGTGGGGACAGTGGATCATCCGGAAGGATTCCGGTCGTGCCGTCCCGCATCCGCGCGCTCGTCGCCGGCTCGCTCGCCCTGCTCGCCGGCCTCGCCCTCGCCCTCGCCCTCGTCACCGTCGCCGCGCCCGCCGCGGTGGCGGACGGCCCGGCCGGTGACACGTCCCTCGTCGAGGACGCTGCGCTCGCCCGGTTCGCCGACCAGGACCTGCAGTGGGGCTCCTGCGGCGGGTTCGCCCGCTCGGCCGCGGAGCAGGAGGCGTTCGCGGACCCGCGCTACGACTGCGCGTACCTCGATGTGCCGCTCGACTACGCGCAGCCCGACGGCGCGGTCGCGCGCATCGCGATGCTGCGGCAGAAGGCGCTCGACCCGGCCGCGCGCATCGGGTCGCTGTTCGTCGACCCGGGCGGCCCCGGCGGCTCGGGCGTGAGCTTCCTGCCGGCACTCGCCGGGCTGATCGGCGAGGGCGAGGTGGCACGGCGGTTCGACCTGATCGGGTTCGACCCGCGCGGCGTCGGCGTCTCGGAGCGACGATCGACTGCTCGACCACCGCCGAGGTGGACGCGGACCGCGTCGACCTCGACCTCGACACGTCGCCGGCCGGCGTCGCGCAGACCGAGGCGGAGTACCGCGAGTTCGCCCAGCGCTGCGCCGACCGGGTCGGGCTCGACGTGCTCGCCAACGTCGGCACCCGCGACGTGGCCCGCGACCTGCGGATCGCGCACCAGGCCGTCGGCGACGAGAAGCTCACCTACGTCGGCTACTCGTACGGCACGGCGATCGGGGCGGAGTTCGCCGAGCAGTTCCCGCAGGCCGTGCGCGCGCTCGTGCTGGACGCGCGATCGACCCGGCGCAGGACCCCGTCGCGTCGCGGCTCACCCAGTCGCGCGGCTTCCAGCGGGCGTTCGACAACTTCGCCGCCGCGTGCGCCGCGCAGCCGGACTGCCCGCTGGGCGCCGACCCGGCCGCCGCGTCCGCGCGCCTGCAGCAGCTGCTGCGCCCGCTCGTCGAGACCCCGATCCCGGCCGGCCCGGACCGCACGCTGGGCTACAACGACGCCATGTACGGCGTGATCACCGCGATGTACGCCGAGGCGCTGTGGCCGTTCCTGGCGGAGGGGCTGGCCCAGGTGACGCAGGGCGACGGCAGCAACCTGCTGCGGCTGGCCGACTCGTACTACGAGCGCAACCCCGACGACGGCAGCTACAGCAACCTGCTCGAAGCCTTCCAGGTGATCAACTGCGCCGACTCCGACCGGATCACCGACCGGGCGGTCGCGCGCCGGATCAGCGAGGAGTCGATCCGGATCGCGCCGTTCTACGACGCCGGCTTCGGCCCGTCGGACGTGCTGGAGCTGTGCTCGTTCTGGCCGGTGCCGCCCACGTCGGCGCCGGGTCCGGTGCAGGCCGAGGGCGTGCCGACGGTGCTGGTCGTGTCGTCCACCGGCGACCCGGCCACCCCGTACGAGGACGGCGTCTCGCTGGCCCAGCAGATGGGGGCGCGGCTGCTGACCGTCGAGAACGACGGGCACACGATCGCGCTGCAGGGCGGCAACCCGTGCGCCGACGAGACGACCACGCGCTACCTCGTGGACCTCACGCTTCCGGCGACCGACACCACCTGCGCGGCCGGCGCCTGACCCACCCGCGCTACGCCGGGACGTAGCGGTCCAGCGTCGCGTTGCGGAACTTCCCGGCCGGGTCGTGCTCGGCGAGCAGCGCGCGGAAGCGGGGCAGCTGCGGCCAGCGCCCGCCCACGGCGGCCGGCGCGATGCCGGAGACCTTGCCCCAGTGCGGCCGCGGCGCGAACGGCGCCAGCGCGGCCTCCACGTCGGCGACCACCGGGAGCACGGCGTCGGTGTCGGGCACCCACGTGAAGTGCAGCGCGGCGCTGTCGCGGCCCTCGGCGAGCGAGAGCCACAGGTCGTCGGCGGCGACCGTCCGGATCTCGGAGACGAGCAGCACGGACGCGATGCGCTCGCGGATCGCGTCCAGCGCCGCCAGCGCGGCGGGCAGGTCCGCGCGCGGCACGAAGTACTCCGACTGGAGCTCCTGCCCGTTGCTCGGGGTGAACGCGAGCCGGAAGTGCGGCAGCCGCTCGTGCCACGGGCCGGGCTCGCCGAGCTGCGGCGTGCAGTGTCCCGGGTCGACGCCGCGCACCATGTGCTTCGGTTCCCGGGCCCGGGTGGCGCCGAGCCAGTGCGGCGGCGGCTCCGGGTCGTCGACGCGCTGCTTGACCCACACCTGCTCGAAGCCCGCGCCCGCCCAGTACGTGAACAGGCTGACGCTGTACGCGGCCGCGAGCGCATCCTGCGCCGCCTCCAGGGCCAGTCCCTCGTAGACCCACTGCCGCACGTCGAAGGTGGGCCGCAGGTCCAGCGTCAGCGCGGTGACGACGCCCAGCCCGCCCAGCGCGACGACCGAGCCGGCGAACCCGGGTCGCCGCGGCGCACCGTGCGCAGCTCGCCGTCGGCACCGACCACCTCGACGGCCGCGACGGCCGTGGCGAGCGCGCCGTTGCCGTCGCCGGAGCCGTGGGTGCCGGTCGCGGCGGCCCCGGCGAGCGCGATGTGCGGCAGCGACCCGAGGTTGGGCAGCGCGAAACCGGCCGCCTGCAGCGCTCCGGTGAACTCCCCGTACCGCAGCCCACCGCCGACGGTGGCCGTCGCGGAGTGGGCGTCGACCTCGACGAGCGGCGGGAGGCCGGCGAGCGAGACCAGGTCGCCGGTCGTGTCGGCGACGCGGCTGAAGGAGTGGCCGGTGCCGAGCGCCCGGATCCGGCCGGTGCCGGCCACCAGCTCCTGCAGCTCCCCGACGGAACGGGGCCGGTGCAGCTGCCGCGCGCCGAACACGACGTTGCCCGCCCAGTTGGTCAGCACCGGCCGAACCTATCCCGTCGCCGGGCCCGGGGCGCCCCGTGAGCGCCCCGGGCCCGGACCGTCAGCGGTCGAGCCAGGCCGTCGCGTAGAACTGGCTCCGGTTCAGGTACCGCACCACGCCCTTGACGTCGGACGCGGCGATGGTGGAGAGGTAGCCCCGGCTGTACCAGGCGTCGACGAGATCCTGGTTGGCCAGCAGCTGCACCTCCTGGTAGAGCCGGGTGCGCTCGGCCTGGTCGGGCGAGATCGCCGCCTGGTCGAGCAGCTCGTCCATCCGCGGGTTGGAGTAGCCGCCGTAGTTGGTGTTGCCGCCCGAGTGGAACACGTTGGTCGCGCTCGGGTACGGCGTGTCGACCGGGCCGCCGACGAAGCCCGCGAGGTCGAAGTCGCGGCTCTGCACGACCACGCCGGCGTACTGCGCGAGGTCGTAGAACACCGGCTGCAGGGTGATGCCGACCGCGGCCATCTGGGCCTGCAGGAACTCCGCGAACGCCACCCGGTTCGGCGCGTTGGTCGTCTTGTACGTGACCGTGGTGTTCCCGCCCGCGGCCCGGTACTCCTCGACGAGCGCGCGGGCCCGTTCCAGGTCGGGCGCCGGCCAGGCCGCCGCGGCCTCCGGCGTGTGGTACTCGCTGTCCGAGCCGAAGTAGCCGTCGGCGCGGCTCATCCGGGACCGGAACTGGGTGGCCGCGAGCGCGTCCAGGTCGATGCCGCGCACGACCGCCTCACGCATCCGGTGGTCGTCGAACGGCGGGCGGGTGTGGTTGAAGTAGATCCACTCCGCGCCGTGGCCGGGCCCGTAGTAGACGGTCAGCTCGGGGTTGTCCAGCGCGCGCACCAGCTCCGTGTGGTAGCCGCCGAAGATCAGGTCGACGTCGCCGTTCTCCACGGAGGCGAAGCGGGTCTCCGTGTCGGGCAGCGGCCGGAACTCCAGGGCGTCCAGGTACGGCATTCCCTGCTGCCAGTAGTTCGGGTTGCGGGTGAGCACCATCCGCGAGTCGCGCGTCCATTCGCTGAGCACGAACGGGCCGGCCCCGACCGGGTTGCTGCCGATGTCGGCGCCGTACCGCTGCAATGCGGCCGGCGAGATGATCACGCCGAGCCCGCCGTTGAAGCCGAGCGCGAACGCCACCGGGAACTGGCCGAACGGCTCGTTCAGCGAGAACTCGACGGTCAGCGGGTCGACCGCCCGCATCGACGCGATGGGCACCGTGTAGAGGTGCCCCGGCGAGGCGACCTTGTCGATGTGCCGCTGCACGTTGACGATCACGGCGTTCGCGTCGAGCGGGGTGCCGTCGGAGAACGCCACGCCCTCGCGCAGCCCGAGCAGCCAGGTCGTCCCGCCGTCCGGCGACTCCATCGACTCCGCCATGTACGGCTCGGGCTCGCCCTCGGGCGTGAGCTTGAGCAGCGAGTCGTAGACGGCCAGCGCGGCCTGGTTGGCGTTCTGCACCGTCGTGTCGAAGCTGACGACCTCGCGGTCGGTGCCCATCACCAGCGTCCCTCCGCGCCTGGGGTCGCCCTCGGCCGCGAGGTCACCGCCGTACGGGTTCGTGGCGGCGATGCGGTCGCCCTGCTCGGTGGGTGCGGTCCCGGGTGTGTTCCCGCAGGCCGCCAGCAGGGCGAGACAGGCGACCAGAGCGGTCGCCATTACCGATGAGCGCGTTCTCGTTCCCATTCCCATATGCGCACAGCTCCTTTGCTGTGAGGTGTGGACGGCCGGTTCGGCCGCATTCGAGGGAGCGACTACGTCGCGAGGTGCGTCGGACCTCGTGCACCGGATACCGCGACGAATGTCGCGGTTGTGGGGCCCTCCGTCAGAGCGATTGCTCGTGACGTGCGCGAGCGCTGCGGCATCGTCGTCCACCCCGTTGTGTCGAACGCAGCGTGCAGTTGTCCGGGAAAACATCCGGCGCGGCCCGTGTGAGCCGGATCATAGCTCTGGGTCACCGGAGTGGCAACAAAGTTGTCAACAATCCGCGGGCCGGACGCGTCCGGCGGACCGGTGGCGGCGCCGCGTTCGCCCGCCCCGACCCGTTACTCTGGTTCCAGTCCACCGAACGGAGCTGGTTACAGGGTGTCCATCGAGGTCTGCAACGAGTCCGGCGTGCCGGTGGACGAGTCGCTCATCGCCTCCGTTGCGCGCTACGCCCTGGACGCCATGCACGTGAACCCGGCGGCGGAGCTCAGCATCCTGGCCGTCGGGCTGGACGCCATGAGCGAGCTGCACGAGCGCTGGATGGACGAGCCCGGCCCCACCGACGTGATGTCGTTCCCGATGGACGAGTTCGCGGAGGAGTCCCGCCGCCCCGACGCCCCGGAGATGGGGCCCGCGCTGCTGGGCGACATCGTGCTGTGCCCGGAGTCGCGAAGGCGCAGGCGAAGAAGGCCGGCCACGGCCTGGCCGACGAGCTGCACCTGCTCACCGTCCACGGCGTGCTGCACCTGCTCGGCTACGACCACGCCGACCCGGAGCAGGAGCGCGAGATGTTCGCGCTGCAGAGCAAGCTGCTCTCCGACTGGCGCACCGACCGCCAGGCCGCCGCGGCCCAGGAGGCCCGCCGCCGCGGCGACGCCGCGGTGCTGGGCGCCGCCGGCCTCGAGGAGAGCTGAGCCGTCGTCGTGAACGGCACCACTCCGCTCATCGTCTTCGCCGTCCTGCTGGTCCCGCTGGCCGGGGTGTTCGCCGCCGCGGACGCCGCACTCGGGTCCGTCTCCCGCGCCCGGGTGGACGCGCTGGTCCGCGCCGGGCGCCCCGGCTCGCGCGCGCTCGCCGCCGTCGTGGCCGACCGCCCGCGCTACATCAACCTGCTCCTGCTGCTGCGGCTGGCCGCCGAGACCGCGGCCACCGTGCTGCTCACCGTCGCGCTCATCCTGATCTTCGACCGGGACTGGGCCGGCGGGCTCACCGCCGGCGCGATCATGGTGGTCGTCAGCTACGTGCTGGTCGCGTCGGTCCGCGCACGCTCGGCCGCCAGCACCCCTACCGGGTCGGGCTGCTCGTCGCGGCGCCGATCCGGGCGCTCGCCACGCTGCTCGGACCGCTCACCAAGCTGCTGATCCTCGTCGGCAACGCGATCACCCCCGGGCAGGCTTCCGGCAGGGCCCGTTCTCGTCCGAGGTGGAGCTGCGCGAGCTCGTCGACATGGCGAGCACCAGCGGTGTGGTCGACGAGGACGAGCGGCAGATGATCCACTCGGTGTTCGAGCTGGGCGACACGCTCGTGCGCGAGGTGATGGTGCCGCGCCCGGACGTCGTCTGGACCGAGCGCGACACCCCGGTCGACAAGGTGCTGAAGCTCGCGCTCAAGAGCGGCTACTCGCGCATCCCGGTGATCGGCGAGAACATCGACGACGTCGTCGGCGTCGCCTACCTCAAGGACCTCGTGCGGGCCCAGGCCGAGCGCCCGGACGCCCCGCTCACCGAGGTCGTGCGGCCGCCGGCGTTCGTGCCCGACACCAAGCGGGTGGACGAGCTGCTCAAGGAGATGCAGGCCGCCCGCAACCACATGGCGATCGTCGTGGACGAGTACGGCGGCACCGCCGGCGTCGTGACGATCGAGGACATCCTCGAGGAGATCGTCGGCGAGATCACCGACGAGTACGACTCGGAGGAGGTGCCCGCGGTCCAGGAGCTCTCCGGACGTAGGCTGCGCGTCGCGGCGCGGCTGCCGGTCGAGGACCTCGCGGAGCTCTTCTCCGGGGTCGACGGCACGGACGGCGCGCTCGCCGAGGTGTTGGTGGCCGCCGACGTCGACACGGTCGGCGGCCTGCTGGCCCAGCAGCTCGGGCGGGTACCGCTGCCGGGCGCGGAGACCGAGGTCGCCGGGCTGCGGCTGCTCGCCGAGGGGGGCAAGGACGCCCGGGGCCGGGTGCGGATCAACACCGTGCTCGTCGAGCCGGTCGAGCCCGCACCGGACGCCGCGGACGACCGGCCCGCGGACGACCGGCACGACAGCAGGAACAACGGCAGGAACAACGGCAACGGCGCAACGGGCACGGGGCCCGCCGCCGGGAGGAGAGCGATGTCCGGCCAGGGTGAGCTCGACCCCGAGGACGCCAAGATCGTGACGCTGGCGCGTTCGGCCAGGGCCCGCACCGGGTCCGCCGAGGGTGCCGCCGTCCGCGACACCGACGGCCGCACCTACGCCGCGGCCACCGTCGCGCTCCCGTCGCTGCAGCTCACCGCGCTCCAGGCGGCCGTGGCCGCCGCTGTCGCCAGCGGTGCCCCCGGCCTGGAGGCCGCCGCCGTCGTCACGGGCGGGGACGCCGTCGACGACGCCTCGCTCGCCGCCGTCCGCGACATCGCCCCCACCGCACCCGTTCTGCGCGCCGACTCCCGCGGCGCCGTCGTCGAGACCTTGATCCCGGAGCCTTCATGACCACTCCCTCGTTCGACGTCGTCGTGGTCGGCGGCGGCATCGTCGGCCTGGCCACCGCGCACGCCGTGGCCCGCACCGGCCGGTCCGTCGCCGTGGTGGAGCGCGAGCAGCAGCTCGCCCGCCACCAGACCGGCAACAACTCCAACGTGATCCACTCGGGGCTCTACTACGCCCCGGGCGGGTTCAAGGCGCGCCTCGCCGTCGCCGGGTGCGCCGAGACGGTGGCGTTCTGCCGCGAGCACGACCTGCCGCACGAGGTCACCGGCAAGCTCGTCGTCGCCACCGAGCCCGAGGAGCTGCCGCGGATGGCGGAGCTGCGGCGCCGCGGCGACGCCAACGGCGTCGAGAACCACGAGCTGGACCAGGCCGGGATGCGCGAGCACGAGCCGCACGTCCGCGGCATCGCCGCGCTGTACGTGCCGTCCACCGGGATCACGGACTACAAGGCGATCGCCGAGAAGATCGGCGAGCTGGTCGCCAAGGAGGGCGGCGAGATCCACCTCGGCCGCGCCGTCACGGGGATCGCGCGCCGCGCGGAGGACGTCGTCGTGCGCACGGACGCCGGCGACCTGCTCGGCAAGCAGGTCGTGGTCTGCGCCGGCCTGCGCTGCGACGACATGGCGAGGGCCGCGGGCGCCGACCCGGGCATCCGGATCATCCCGTTCCGCGGCGAGTACTCCGGGTTCAGCGAGCGGGCCGCCGGGCTGGTCAAGGGCCTGATCTACCCGGTGCCGGACCCGGCGTTCCCGTTCCTCGGCGTGCACGCCACCCGCGGCATCGACGGGCACGTCCACGCCGGCCCGAACGCCGTGCTGGCGCTCGCGCGCGAGGGGTACTCGTGGGGTGCGGTGAACCCCAGGGAGTTCCTGCAGACGATCACCTACCCGGGCATGCTCAAGGTCGCCCAGCGGCACTGGAAGTACGGCTTCGGCGAGATGCACCGGTCGCTGTCCAAGAAGGCGATGGTCAAGCAGATCCAGCGGATGCTGCCCGACGTCCGCGCCGAGGACCTGCACCCGGCCGGCGCCGGCGTGCGCGCCCAGGCCGTCAAGCGCGACGGCACGCTCGTCGACGACTTCCTGTTCGTGGACCAGGGGTCGGGCCCCGGCTCGGTGCTGCACGTGCTCAACGCGCCGTCGCCCGCCGCCACGGCCGCGCTGCCCATCGGCCGGGAGATCCTCGAACGCCTCACCGGCGAGAAGCTCGCTCCGCTGGCCGCGTGAGACCCTTCGCCGACGTCCCGGACGGGTTCCGGTCGGGGTTCGCCTGCTTCGTCGGGCGGCCCAATGCCGGGAAGTCGACGCTGACCAACGCGCTGGTCGGCTCGAAGATCGCGATCACGTCGAGCCGGCCGCAGACCACGCGGCACGCGATCCGCGGCATCCTGCACCGGCCCGACGCGCAGCTGGTCGTCGTCGACACCCCGGGCCTGCACAAGCCGCGCACGCTGCTGGGCAGCCGGCTCAACGACGTCGTCCGCGAGACGTGGGCCGAGGTCGACGTGATCGGCTTCTGCGTCCCGGCCGACCAGCCCGTCGGCCGGGGCGACGAGTTCATCGCGGGCGAGCTGCGGTCGGTCGCCGGACGCACGCCCGTGCTCGGGGTCGTCACGAAGACCGACAAGGCGCCGCCGGAGCAGGTCGCCGAGCGGCTCACGCAGATGGCCGCGCTCATGGAGTTCGCGGAGGTCGTGCCCTGCTCGGCCGTCGACGGGTTCCAGGTCGGGCTGCTCGCCGACCTGCTCGTCGCCCGGCTGCCGGAGGGCCCGCCGCTCTACCCGGACGGCGAGCTGACCGACGAGCCGGAGGAGACGCTCGTCGCCGAGCTGATCCGGGAGGCCGCGCTGGAGGGCGTGCGCGACGAGCTGCCGCACTCGATCGCCGTGGTCATCGAGGAGATGGTGCCCCGCAAGGGCCGCCGCGACCTGCTCGACGTGCACGCCAACATCTACGTCGAGCGCTCCAGCCAGAAGGGCATCGTGATCGGCCGCGGCGGCGAGCGGCTGCGCCAGGTCGGCACGGACGCCGCCGCCAGATCGAGGCGCTGCTGGGCACGAAGGTCTACCTCGACCTGCACGTCAAGATCGCCAAGGACTGGCAGCGGGACCCCAGACAGCTGCGGAAGCTGGGATTCTGACGCCGCCCTGTCGATGCGGGCGCCGCCCGTTCGTAGTGGGGTGACGGCGGGAACGGCCCGCCCGGCCCGAGGAGCGCCCACATGCCGCACTACCTGTTGTCCGTGCACACCGCCGAGACCTCCGAGCCGTCCGTGCCGATGAGCGACGAGGAGCGGCGGCGGTCGTTCGCCCGGCTCGGCGCCCTCGAACGCGAGATGCAGTCGGCGGGGGCCTGGGTCTTCTCCGGCCGGCTGCACGAGCCCGACACGGCCACCGTCGTGCGGGTGGCCGACGGCGACGTCCTGACCACCGACGGGCCGTTCGTCGAGGCGAAGGAGCACCTCGGCGGCTTCTACGTCGTCGCGGCCCCGGACCTCGACGCCGCGCTCGGCTGGGCCGCGAAGGTCACCGCGCTCATCGGCGCGCCGATCGAGGTGCGCCCGTTCGCCGGCTTCGCGACGGAACCGAGTGCCTGACCGGCCCGACGAGAGCACGGTCGGCCGGATCTTCCGCGCGGAGCACGGCCGGTCCGTGGCCGCCCTGATCCGGGCCTTCGGCGACATCGACGTCGCCGAGGACGCGGTGCAGGACGCGTTCACGACGGCCCTGCGCAGGTGGCCGGTCGAGGGGCTGCCGCCCAACCCGGGCGGCTGGATCACGACGACGGCCCGGCACAGCGCCCTCGACCGCCTGCGCCGGGAGGCGCGCGGCCGCGAGCTGCTCGAAGAGACGGTGCTGCTCGCGTCGACGGGCCCCGACGAGGAGGTGGGCTCCGTGCCCGACGACCGGCTCCGGCTCGTCTTCACCTGCTGTCACCCGGCCCTGTCCACCGAGGCCCAGGTCGCGCTCACCCTGCGGCTGCTGTGCGGGCTCTCCACGGCGGAGGTCGCCCGGGCGTTCCTGGTGGCCGAGCCGACGATGGCGCAGCGGCTGGTGCGCGCCAAACGCAAGATCAAGGCGGCGCGGATCCCGTACCGGGTGCCGGCCGACCGGGAGCTGCCCGACCGGCTGCGGCCCGTGCTGGCCGTCGTCTACCTGCTCCACAACTCCGGGCTGGCCGGGGACCCGGGCCTGAGCGCCGAGGCCGTCCGGCTCGCGCGGGTGCTCGCGGCGCTCATGCCGGACGAGCCGGAGGTCGCCGGCCTGCTGGCCCTGGTGCTCCTGACCGAGTCCCGGCGGGCCGCCCGGACGCGTCCGGACGGGTCCCTCGTGCTGCTCGCCGACCAGGACCGCGGGCGGTGGGACCGGGCGCTGGTCGAGGGAGGGCCAGGCGATCGTCCGGGGCTGCCTGCGCCGGAACCGGCCCGGGAACTACCAGCTCCAGGCCGCGATCAACGCCGTGCACGCGGACGCCGCCACCGCCGACCGCACCGACTGGCGCCAGATCGTCGCGCTCTACGACCAGCTGCTGGCGCTCGCCCCCACCCCGGTCGTCGCGCTCAACCGCGCCGTCGCGGTCGGCGAGGTGGCGGGCCCGGCAGCCGCGCTGGCCCTGGTGGAGGACCTCGACCTGGCCGGCTACCACCCCTTCCACGCCGTGCGGGCCGACCTCCTGCGCCGCCTCGGCCGCGCGGCCGAGGCAGCGGACGCCTACGCCCGCGCAGCGGCACTGGCCCCGACCGCCGCGGAGCGCGACTTCCTGACCCGCGGCGGCCGCGGGCCCTGACCGCACACACCTCCCGGACTTCGCACACATGGCAGAACGTGTGTGCGGAGTGCGGGAGGTGTGTGCGGTGGTCAGCTCCTGGCGCGGCGGACCAGGGCCACCATCGCCGCCCGGGCGGCCTCGGGGGTGTCGGTGCGGCTGTCGAACGTCAGGCGGACCGCCGTCTCGTCGCCGTCGGGGGTGTCGCGGGCCAGCACCGCGAAGCCGTAGCGGTCCACCCCGACCATGCGGGCCTGCACGGTGTCCGGGCGCCCGCCGAACACGCGGCAGAACAGCACCAGGGAGTCGGCGTGGTCCTCGTTCATGTGGTCGACGATGCGGCGGGTGTGCGGGCGCAGCGGGTCGGGCTCGGCGGCCGCGTACTCGTCCGCCGTCACCCAGCTCATCCGGCCGAACCCGCCCACGTACCGGACGGAGGCGACCTCCAGCCGGTAGAGCCGGAAGTCGCCGAACCCCGCGTAGAACGCGCCCGGCTGGGCCGCGCGGTAGACCTCCAGGGCGGCCGCGCGCTCGTCGCCGAGCAGCTCGCCGACCGTGCCGACGACGGTGACGCGGGCCAGCGCGAGCGGGTCGCCCGCGCCGGACTCGCTCGCCATCAGCGACGCCCGCGGGTCCGTGCGCAGGTTGCGGCTGTGCTCGGCCAGGTCGGAGAGCAGCAGCAACGGCCGCCCGGCCGCGTCGACGGCGTGCGACACCAGCGAGCCGAACGGGAACCCGCCCTCGCCGATCGTGGCCAGCGCGGCCGTGCGGGTCGCCCGATCAGCGTGCGGGAGCGCTCCGCGTCGCTCGGCTCGCCGCGCACCCGGGGGTGGCGGCGAGCGTGCGCTCGGCGGCGGCGCGGTCCGCCTCGGGGACGGCGTGGGTCACGGATCCTCCCGGGGGTGCGACTTAGGGTTACCTCAGCGGGTGGGCGGTGGCCGTGTCAAGAACGGACCCGCCGCCGTGCGGGCCGTACGCTGCACGGGTGACCCTCTACCGCGACACCGGCGTGGTGCTGCGGGTGCAGAAGCTCGGCGAGGCCGACCGCATCGTCACGCTGCTCACCCGCCGGCGCGGCAAGGTGCGCGCCGTCGCGAAGGGGGTGCGGCGCACGCGGTCACGCTGGGGCGCCCGGCTGGAGCCGTTCAACCACGTGGACGTGCAGTGCTACACCGGCCGCTCGCTCGACATCGTGACGCAGGCAGAGACCGTCGACGCGTTCGGCGCCGGGATCATCGGCGACTACCCCCGCTACACGGCCGGCTGCGCGATCCTGGAGACGGCGACCGGCTCGTCGCCGAGGAGGGCGAGCCGGCGCTGCGGGTCTACCTGCTGGTCGTGGGCGCGATCCGGGCGCTCGCCGGGCGCGAGCGCGACCCGTCGCTCGTGCTCGACGCGTTCCTGCTGCGCGCCATGACGCACGCCGGCTGGGCGCCGGCCATCAGCGAGTGCGCCCGCTGCGCCGAGCCCGGCCCGCACCCGGCGTCAACATCGCGGCCGGGGGCGCGGTGTGCCCGCGCTGCCGCCCGCCCGGCTCGGTGATGCCGTCGCCGGAGACGTTCCTGCTGCTCGACGCGCTGCTGCACGGTGACTGGCCCACCGCGGACGCGCCACCCCCGCCACCCGCCGCGACACGAGCGGGCTCGTCGCCGCGCACCTGCAGTGGCACATGGAGCGCCAGCTCCGGTCCCTGCCGCTGGTGGAGCGGCGCTCGCTCGGCCCCGTCAGGCCGGAGGGGTCAGGAACGCGCACCGCGGCCCGGGAGCCCGTGCCAGCCGACGGTCGAGGGTGACGAGCGGGGCGTCGAGCAGCTCGGCGAGTGCGACGTAGCTGGCGTCGTAGTAGGTGACGGCGTGCCGCAGCTCCCATGCCCGCACGGCCGTGCGGTGTTCCGGCCACAGGTCGACCCGGAGCGATCTGAGCTGCATGTGGGCCAGATCCGCGCCGCGACCGTCGAGCTTTCCGGCCAGCTCACGGCGCCGCAGGGAGTTGGCCGCCTCGTAGGGCATCAGCCGCGGTGCGACGACCCGGCGACCGTCGAGCACGTCCGCCACCCACGTGCCGACGCCGGCCCGGTCGGCCAGGAGCGCCACCATCGCCGCCGCGTCGATGACGACGGTCCCGCCTGGCTCACCGCCGATCAGCGTCCTTGTCGGCGAGCAGCTCCTCGACGGTCAGCTCGGCGCCGTACCGCCCTGCCTGCTCACGGACCTGCGCCACCCAGTGGTCGGAGGTGGATCGCCCGGCGAGGTACCTCAGCTCGTCCGTGATGTAGTCCTCCAGCGACTGGCCGCTCCGCGCCGCCTGCGCCGCCAGCTCGTCGCGGACGTCGTCCGCGAGGCCGATGGTGACCTCGGTCATGCCGTCATCGTAGCGACGGCGCCTGTCCGGCACGGCCGTTTCGCGAAACGGCCGCGGGAGCTACCGGCGCGGGCCGGGCGGCGGGCCGGGGCGCTGCGGCCGGCCCGGCGGGGCGGCCGGGAGCCGCACGGTCGGGCTCTCCGCGCCGCCCTCGGGCCGGACGGCCGGGATCACCTCGGTGGGGCTGTCCGGCGAGCCCTCGTCGTCGCCCTGGTTGCGCCGGCGCACCATGCGCACGATCCACCACACGATCGCGAGCACGACCAGCACGAGCACCACCCGCGAGAGGATGCCCGCGTACTGCTCGACGACGTGCCAGTTCTCGCCGAGCATGTAGCCGGCGAGCACGAAGACGGTGTTCCAGATCAGGCTGCCGGCCGTCGTGAGCAGCGCGAACAGCAGGAGCGGCATGCGTTCGACGCCGGCCGGCACCGAGATCGCGCTGCGCACGAGCGGCACCATGCGCCCGAAGAACACGGCCTTGCTGCCGTGCCGCGCGAACCACTCCTCGGCCTTGTCGATGTCGCTGACCTTGACCAGGGGCATCCGGTCGGCGATCGCGCGCAGCCGGTCGCGGCCGAGCGCGGCGCCGAGCCCGTAGAGCACCAGCGCTCCGACGAGCGACCCGGCCGTCGTCCAGGCGATGGCCGCGATGACGTTCATCTCGCCGCGGGCCGCCGCGAAACCGGCGAGCGGGAGGAAGACCTCGCTGGGGAGCGGGGGGAACACGTTCTCGAGGGCGATGGCGAGCCCGACACCGGGTGCGCCGAGCGTGTCCATCAGCCCGACCACCCAGCCGACTATCCCGTCCAGTTCGGGAGCGCTGCTCATGCTGTCGAGGTTAGGGATACACGCTGACGGGGGAATGAGGGGATCGCCCGAATCACCCTGAGGCCGTCCCCCGGGTCGCCCGTAGGCTCGCTGCCGTGGCCCGATTCCAGCCTCCGCCGCCGCACCCGTCCGGGGCCCGGCCGCCGGTGATCCCGCGCGAGCTCGTGCCCAACCACGTCGCACTGGTCATGGACGGCAACGGCCGGTGGGCCAACGCGCGCGGCCTTCCCCGCATCGAGGGACACCGGCGGGGCGAGGCGTCGCTGATGGACGTCGCCCGCGGCGCGATCGACATCGGCGTCCGGTGGCTGTCCGCCTACGCGTTCTCCACGGAGAACTGGAAGCGCAGCCCCGACGAGGTGCGGTTCCTCATGGGCTTCAACCGCGACGTCATCCGCCGCCGGGTCGACGAGATGGACGCGATGGGCGTGCGCGTCCGGTGGGCCGGCCGCCGCCCCCGGCTGTGGCGCAGCGTGATCAAGGAGCTGGAGATCGCCGAGCAGAAGACGCGCCACAACGACGTCCTGACGCTCACGATGTGCGTCAACTACGGCGGGCGGGCCGAGATCGCCGACGCCGTCAAGCGGATCGCGCAGCTCGCCGCGGACGGCCGGATCCGGCCCGACAAGATCGACGAGCGGACGATCGCGCGGTACCTCGACGAGCCCGACATGCCCGACGTCGACCTGTTCGTCCGCTCGTCGGGCGAGCAGCGCACGTCGAACTTCCTGCTGTGGCAGTCCGCGTACGCCGAGATGGTCTTCCTCGACACGCTGTTCCCGGACTTCGACCGGCGCCACCTGTGGGAGGCGATCGAGATCTACGCCCGCCGCGACCGCCGCTTCGGCGGCGCGCTCGACAAGCCCGGGCAGGCGTCGTGAGCGGCGGCGTCGCCGAGATGCTCGGCATCGCCAAGGCCGCGCTGGAGCGCTTCCACGACGTCACCGTGGACGAGGACGGCGCGCTCACCTTCGCCCACGGCGGCGTGGTCTGCGCGCTGCAGGGCTTCGAGCTGGAGGAGGGGCTCGCCGTCCTGAACCTCACGTGTGTGGTCGCGTGGGACCTTCCCGTCGACACGGACGTCCCGATCCGGGTCGCACTGGGCGCGGGGGAGGGGCTCTTCGGCACGCCCCGCGTGATCCGCGGGGCGGCCGGGTGGGACGTGACGCTGCGCTACGCGTTCCCGGCGGCCGGGCTCGACGAGAAGGCGATGGGCACGCTGCTCATGCTGGTGGTGGGCAACGCGTCCACCCTGCGGGCCGAGCTGACCGATACGCCCGAGCAGTAGGACCGGTTACCCGAGCTGCACCACCGGCAGCCTGCTCAGCTGCGCCGGCGTGAGCTTCTCGGCCGCCTGCTGCACGCGCGCCTGGGCCTCCTGCATCCGCGCGTCGAGCAGCCCGCTCAGCGCGTAGGCGACGCGACCGAGCAGCCGGACCGTGGTGTCGTCCACGAGCGGGCGCGGGCTCGACACGACGGCGACGCCGGTCGGGCGGCCGTCGTTGGCCTGCGCGGCGCCGATCGTGAACGACTCGCGCGGGTTGACGTGCCGCGACGTGTAGTGGTCGCGCAGCTTCTTGACCATGCCGTGGAACTCGGTGACGTCGCCCTCCAGCTCCAGCTCGCCCAGGTCGGCGTCGCCGAGCACCCCGGTGCGGCCGGAGAAGCAGCGGACGTAGCCGACGAGCGCGCCCGTCCAGAGTGCCTCGACCATCGCCGGGTCGGGCTCGGGCCGGGCCAGTACGGCGACGAGGTGCTCGCAGCAGCGCAGGACGTACTGGAGGTCCTCGAAGACACCGGACAGCGCGGCCAGCTCGGCGGCCTCGGGCCCGTCGAGCCTGCGGACGGCGCTCGGCGTGGACACGGCCCCGTTCGCGGCGTTGCTCACCCGGCGCACGCTAGCCGGGATCGCCGCGGCCGGATGTGTCGTTCTGAGACGCGCCAGCGTGAGCCCCCGGACGCGTCAGCGCGAGCCGCAGTCCTTGCACAGCCCGAAGATCTCGGCGGTGTGGCTCAGCTCGACGAACCCGTGTGCCGCGGCCACCTTCTGCGCCCACGTCTCGACGGCCGGGCCCTCGATCTCGACGGTGTGCCCGCAGCGGCGGCAGACCAGGTGGTGGTGGTGGTCGACGCTGGTGCAGCGGCGGTACACGGCCTCGCCCGTGCCGGTGCGCAGCACGTCGACCTCGCCGCCGTCGGCGAGCGTCTGGAGCGTGCGGTAGACGGTGGTGAGCCCGATGCCCTCGCCGACCCGGCGCAGCTCCTCGTGGATCTCCTGCGCCGAGCGGAAGTCGTCGAGCCGGTCCAGCAGCGCCGACACGGCGGCCCGCTGCCGCGTGGCCCGCAGCGCCTTCGTGGTGGGTGCCTGCCCGTTGCTGCTCGTCATCGGCCCTCCTCGGCGTGCGCCACGGCATCGACGCGATGTGTGCCAGGTGGTCGTCGACCAGCGAGTACACCACCTCGCGGCCGCGCCGCTCACCCCGCACCACACCGGCGGACTTCAGCACCCGCAGGTGCTGGCTGATCAGCGGCTGCGCGACGCCGAGCGCGTCGACGAGGTCGTGCACGCAGCGGTCGGAGTCGCGCAGTTGCAGCACGATGGCGATGCGGACGGGCGCGGCGAGCGCGCGCAGCAGGTCGCCGGCCGCCGCGAGCGTGTGCGGGGTGCGGACCGGTGCGGGCGCGGCGCCGTGCGTCCTGGACGTCGGGTGCGCCCCGGGGTGCGCCTCCTCGGGGGAGGCGCCGGCGGGGGCGGCACCTGCGACGATCGACATCGGTGTCCCATCCCCAGGAGCTGCGGCCGCGCTCCCGGTGGTCGGTGTCCGACGGGCCGCAGCTCCCATCGTAGGCGTGTGCTGCGATGCTGGGCCGGTGCTGCTGGTCTGCCGTTTCGGGGTGCCGCCCGCGGATGCGCCGGAGTTCCGCGCGCGGGCCGGGCGGGCGCTGGAGCTGCTCACCGCGGCGACGGGTGTCTCGGCGGCGAGCTGGGCCGGTCGGTGGACGAGCCCGACCGGTGGGTGCTCGCCGTGCGGTTCGTGTCGGTGGACGCCTACCGGCGCGCGCTCTCGCCGTTCCCCGTGCGCGAGCACGTGGTGCCGCTGCTGTCGGAGGCCGACGCGGCCGAGCCCGCGACGTACGAGACGCTCCTGACCGCGGCGGAGGGCGCCGCGACCGAGCACCCGAGCCTGCTCGCCTGACGCTCACCCGGACGTTCCCGGAGAGAGCAGCTCCGCCTGCAGCGGCGCCGGGAACCGGACCGAGAACCGCACGGCGCCGAGCAGGCCCTCCAGCCGGTGCGCGGCCGCCTCGATCTCGGCCCGCCGCTCCGCGCCGACGTCGGCCAGCAGCCGCAGCGCGAGCGCGCCGTCCGGGCGCTGCACCCAGCCGCCGACGACCCGCCCGTCCACCCAGACGGTGGGGCCGCCGTTGCCGTTGCGGTCGAACAGCAGCGGGACGTACGCCGGGTCGAGGTGGAACGCGCGCTGCCTCCAGCCCATCGTCGACGGGTCGAGGCCCGGCAGCAGCGCGACGGACGGCTCCGCGGGCGGGGCCGGGTCGACGTCGTCGGGCAGCACGAACGCCGGACCCTCGTCGGTGGTGACGGCGACGGCCCCGATGTCGGCCAGCGCGCGTCTCGTGGCGGCGACCGTCCAGCCGGCCCACCACTGCAGGTCGGCCTGCGTGCCCGGTCCGACGCGCGCAGCCAGCGCCGGGCCACCAGCGCCGCGGCCGCCTGCGGGTCGAGCGGCTCGCCGAACCCCGGCGCCCAGTCCGCCGCCGCGGCCCACCGGTACTGGCCGTTGATCCACGTGCCGGTGGGGCGGGCCCGCAGCACCCGGCCCTCGAACCCGAGCACGAGCAGCACGCGCGAGTGCGCGGACTGCACGGCGAGTTGCGCCCACCGGTGCCGACGGTGAGCGGCACGGCCAGGTGCGGCACGAGTCTCCCCAGGTCACGGCCGCTCTGCGGGCCCTTGTCGACGAGCGCGGCGAGGATCTCCGCGGACGCGCCGGCGACCCACGCCTCCGGGTCGCCCAGCGCGGGCTCGCGCGCCACGGCGTCGAGCAGCAGCTTCCGCTGCCGGGCCAGCAGCGTGACGGTGCTGGCATGGTGCGCGGCCCGGGCCAGCTCCGGGTCGAACACCCACAGCGTGCGGCGCATCGCGTGGTGGCGCAGCAGGCTGCGCCGCTCGTACAGCGCGTGCTCGACCGCGGGCAGCGTGGGCGTGCGCATCCGCGCCGCCGCCGACAGGTGCACGGTGACGGGGTCGGTGGAGTGCAGCCCGGCCAGGTCGGCCGCCACGGCCACGACGTCGTCGGTGCGCGTGGCGGGCGTCAGCCGGTGGCGGACCGCGAGCCGGGCGCGCCGCTCGGCGACGGGAACGTGACGAACCACGCGAGCAGGGTGCCAGAGCGGTCCGACACCGGGACGCTCGGAAAGCCGGTCGCCGGGGGTCGCTACGCTGGTGATTCACCCGCCGTCGTTCTGGAGTCACCCGTGGCCAGCAAGTCCTCTTCCGCAAAGATCGACACCATCGTCGCGCTCGCCAAGCGCCGCGGCTTCGTCTTCGCGTCGGGAGAGATCTACGGCGGTACCCGGTCGGCGTGGGACTACGGGCCGCTGGGCGTCGAGCTCAAGGAGAACATCAAGCGGCAGTGGTGGAGGCACATGGTCACCGGCCGCGAGGACGTCGTCGGCCTCGACAGCTCGGTGATCCTGCCGCGCCAGGTCTGGGAGGCGTCCGGCCACGTCGCGACGTTCACCGACCCGCTGGTGGAGTCCACCGTCACGCACAAGCGCTACCGCGCGGACCATCTGCTGGAGCGGTACGAGGAGAAGCACGGGCACCCGCCGGTCAACGGCTGGGCGGACGTCCCCGACCCGGACACGGGCGTCGTGGGCAAGTGGACCGAGCCGCGCGAGTTCTCCGGGCTGATGAAGACCTATCTCGGCGCGGTCGACAACGAGGAGGGCCTGGCCTACCTGCGGCCGGAGACGGCGCAGGGCATCTTCGTCAACTTCCTCAACGTGCAGACCACGTCGCGCAAGAAGCCGCCGTTCGGCATCGGCCAGATGGGCAAGAGCTTCCGCAACGAGATCACGCCGGGCAACTTCATCTTCCGCACGCGCGAGTTCGAGCAGATGGAGATGGAGTACTTCGTCGAGCCGGGCACCGACGAGGAGCTGCACCAGTACTGGATCGACCAGCGCACCGACTGGTACGTCGACCTGGGCATCTCCCGGGAGAACCTGCGGCACTACGAGCACCCGAAGGAGAAGCTCTCCCACTACTCCAAGCGCACCGTGGACATCGAGTACCGGTTCGGGTTCACGGGCCAGGAGTGGGGCGAGCTGGAGGGCATCGCCAACCGCACCGACTTCGACCTCAGCACGCACTCCAACCACTCCGGTGTCGACCTGTCGTTCTACGACCAGGCCACCGACACCCGCTACCGGCCCTACGTGATCGAGCCGGCGGCCGGCGTCGGGCGCTCGTTGATGGCGTTCCTCGTCGAGGCCTACGCGGAGGACGAGGCACCCAACGCCAAGGGCGGCGTCGACAAGCGGGTCCTGCTGCGGCTGGACCGGCGGCTCGCGCCCGTGAAGGCCGCCGTGCTGCCGCTCTCCCGCAACGCCGACCTCTCGCCCAGGCCCGCCACCTCGCCGCCGCGCTGCGCCGGCACTGGAACGTCGAGTTCGACGACGCCGGCGCGATCGGCCGCCGCTACCGCCGCCAGGACGAGATCGGCACACCGTTCTGCATCACGGTCGACTTCGACACCCTCACCGACCAGGCCGTCACGATCCGCGAGCGCGACTCGATGTCGCAGGAGCGGGTCGCGCTCGACAAGGTGGAGGAGTACCTCGCGCGCGGCTGCTCGGCTGCTGAGCTACTGCTGGTAGGCGGGCTCGCGCCCGTACCGCGGGGTGGTCCACTCGCCGTCGCTGTCCACCACGCGCGTGCCCAGCGGCACGAGCGCGAGCACGGACAGCTTGATCGACGCGATCCCGAACGGGATGCCGATGATCGTGATGATCAGCAGGACGCCGGCGAACAGGTGCAGCAGCGCCAGCTCCCAGCCGAAGAGCACGATCCAGATCACGTTGCCGATCAGCGACGCGATGCCGGCGTTCTGCCGGATCACGACATGGCGGCCGAACGGCCAGACCGAGTAGCCGGCCAGCCGGAAGGCCGCGATGCCGAACGGGATGGTGATGATCAGAACGCAGGCCAGCAGGCCGGCCACGGCGTAGGCGAGCCCCAGCCACCAGCCGACCAGCACGAACCACAGCACGTTCCCGATGGTGCGCACGGGCCCATCGTGCTCCTGTTCGGCCCGGCGCGCCTCAGGGACTTCCCGGATTCCCCCCGGACCTCACGAGCGCGGCATGCCGGGCCACGGCCTGCTGGTCGGTGAGGATCGCGACCTGGTCGAGCACCACCCGCATGCGGGCGGCGTCGTCGGCCGCGTCCGCCCACGCCTCCGCGAACACCGGGTCGAGGTGCCCCGGGGCGGTGGCGAGCAGCGTCCCCGCCAGTTCGGTCAGGAGCTCCCGCTGCCGGGCCTGCACCGCGAGGTGGCCGGGGTCGCTCATCACGTAGCGCAGGGCCACGGCCTTCAGCAGCGCGACCTCGGCCGCCGCCTGCGACGGGACGACGAGGTCGGCCGTGTAGCGGGCCAGCGGGCCGTTGCCGTAGCGGTCCCGGGTGGCGTCGGTGGCCGCGTGCACGAACCGGCCGACCAGCTCGCTCGTGAGCCGCTTGAGCGCGACGTGCGCCGCCGTCGCCGCGGTGGCGGGGGCGAAGTCGCGCACCGCGGCCACCACCGGGAGCGCGAGCAGGCCCTCCCCGGCGCTCGCGAGCGCGTCCTCGTCGGCGCCGAAGTGCTTGACGGCCAGCGTCGCGAGCGCGTGCCGCTCCGCGGGCGAGCCGAGCGCGGCGAGGTCGATGCGGCCGGCGAGGATGCCGTCCTCCACGTCGTGCACGGAGTAGGCGACGTCTCGGCCCAGTCCATGATCTGGGCCTCCAGGCAGCGGTGCGCGGCGGGCGCGCCCTCGCGGACCCACGCGAACACCGCGGCGTCGTCGGCGTACGCCCCGTACTTGCGGTCGCCGGCACGGCGGACCCACGGGTACTTGCAGGACGCGTCGAGGGAGGCGCGGGTGAGGTTCAGCCCGACGCCGCCGATCTTGGGCTCCAGGCTCGTCAGGATGCGCAGCGTCTGGGCGTTGCCCTCGAAGCCGCCGCAGCCGACGCCGAACTCGTCGAGCGCGCGTTCGCCGTTGTGGCCGAAGGGCGGGTGGCCGATGTCGTGGGCGAGACCCGCGGTGTCGACGACGTCCGGGTCACAGCCCAGGTCCTCGGCCATGCCGCGGCCGATCTGCGCGACCTCCAACGAGTGGGTGAGCCGGGTGCGCGGCACCCCGCTGATCTCGGCACCCTCGCCCGGGCCGACGACCTGCGTCTTCCCGGCGAGGCGGCGCAGCGCCGCCGAGTGCAGCACCCGGGCGCGGTCGCGGGAGAACGGGCTGCGCCGCTCGCTGCCGGCCGTGCCCTTCGGCGGCTCGGCGGCGAGCCGTTCGCGGTCGTGGCCCGTGTACGGCTCGGGGCGGGAGGACGGCACGTCAGCCCAGCCCCGAGGTCTCGGTGTCGACCGACGCGTGCGTGAGCCGGTAGTAGAGCAGCGCGGCCGTCTCACGGACGATGTAGCGCAGCTGGGTCTCCCGGGTCTGCACGACCGGCCCGCTGCGGGTGGGCGAGGTCCACACGTCGAGGCCGGTGTCGCGGGCCATCGTGCGGGCGCGCAGCGAGTGCCACGGGTCGCTGACCAGCAGCGCGCTGTGCCAGCCGTCCGCGTTCGCCCGGGCGGCCACGGCCTGCAGGCTGCCGAGCGTGTCGGAGCCCTCCGCGACGGCGACCACGGCGTCGGCCGGCACACCGCGGCCGATCAGGTACCGCCGTCCCGCTTCGGCCTCGGTGTAGACGTCGCCCGCGCGGCCGCCGCCCGTGGTGACGATGCGCGGGGCGATGCCCTGCTCGTACAGGGCCTCGGCGTGCCGCAGCCGGGAGGCGAAGATCGAGCTGGGCTCGCCGTCGTACTGGGCGGCGCCGAGCACGACCACCGCGTCGACGGGACGGCGGTCGTCCACCCGCGCGACCTGCCAGACGCTGAACGCCGTGCCGCCCAGCACGAGCGCGCCCACCAGGATGCCGCCGACCAGCACGCGGAACACCCAGCCACGGCGCCGGCGCGGCGGCCGGACGCGCAGGTCGGGCGGGGGCGGGGCAGGCGGCTCGCTCCACAGCGGGACGGTGGGCGCGTCCGGGTGCGCGTCCCGTCCCGGCCGGGTGCGGGGCGAGCCGGGGCGTACGGTCATCCGCCGATCCGGCCGTCCGTGGTGCCCAGCGCCGAGCCGGCCCGGCCCGCGCGGGCCGCGATCACCTGCGCGACGATCGACACGGCGGTCTCGGCGGGGGTGCGGGCGCCCAGGTCGAGCCCGACCGGGCCGTGGATCCGGGCCAGCTCGTCCGCGGTGAGCCCGGCGGCGAGCAGCCGGCCGCGGCGGGCGTTCTGGGTGCGGCGGGAGCCGAGCGCGCCGAGGAACCCGCGGCCGTGGCGCACACCCTCGACGAGCACCGCGTCGAACCGCGGCGCGTGGTCGAGCAGCACGAGGACGTCGGCGTCGGTGAACGCCGCGACGGCCGCGCGGACCGGCTCCAGCTCCGTCTCCGTGCGGGCCGCCCAGCCGAGCAGCGCGGCCTGCGCCACCAGCGCCTCCCCGATCGCGCCCGCCCCCGCGACCAGCACGGACGGCACCGGCACCCACAGGTCGAGCAGCAGCTCGGCGCCGCCGGCGTCGACCCGCTCGGTGACCGTGGCGCCGCGGCGCAGCAGCCCGCGGGCCGCCTCGGCCGCGGCGTCGTCCAGCTCGGGGGTGCCCAGCCCGCCGTGCGCGGACGTGAGGTCGGAGCCGGTGAGCACCAGCGCGCCCGTGCCGGCGACCGTGGAGACCAGCGCCGCCGGCACCCCCTGCTCCAGCGCCTCGCCCAGCGCGGCGGCCGGGACGGCCGGCAGCGGGTGGCCGAGCAGCGTGGCGCCGCCGCTGCACGCGAGCCCGGCGTCGAGGGCGACGGCCTCGGGGACGTGCGCGTCCGCGGTGGCGACGGCGCCGACGGCGGACGCGGCGAGCGGGGCCGCCGCGGCGTCGAGCGTGCCGCGGTAGATCACCCCGGCCAGCGCGCCGTCCCCGGCCGGCGAGCAGCTGCCCGCTCTCGACCGTGCCGAAGCCGTGCCGGGCGAGCACCCGCACCACGCCGACGCCGTCGGGCGCCCACGTGCGCAACGCGGCACCGAGCTGCCGCAGCGTGCTCTCCTGGCTGGGTCCCGCCGCTGTGCTCGTGTCGGCCACGATCGCCAGCGTACGACCTGGCCCCGACATCCGACGGCCGCGACCACCCCACCCACCCGAGTCCGTGCGCAAGACCACGCGAGCCGCGGCCTGGATGCACGCGAGCCGAGCCCTGAGCGCACGCGAGCCGGGCCCTGACTGCACGCGAGTCGCTGTGAAAGTGCGCGCGAGTCGCTGGATTCGTGCGTGCGAGTCGGGGTGCGGCCGCCCGGCGGCCGTCACCCAGGCCGCGACTCGCGTGCACTTTTCCGGCGACTCGCGGGATTGTGCGTCAGGGGTGGGCGGGTTCGGGGGTGTCGCGGTTGAGCCAGGCCGGGTTGGCGTGCCGGGCGCGGACGGGCGCAGCGCGTCGAGCGCGGCGACCTCCGGCCCGGTGAGGGTGACGCCGAGCGCGCCGACGTTCTCCTCCAGGTACCGGACGCGCTTGGTGCCGGGGATCGGCACCACGTCCTCGCCCTGCCCGAGCAGCCACGCCAGCGCGACCTGGCCCGCGGTGGCCCGGTGCCCGGCGGCGATGTCCCGGACGGTCGCGACGAGCGCGAGGTTGCGGTCGAGGTTCTCGCCCTGGAAGCGGGGGAGGGTGCTGCGGAAGTCGTCGGCCCCGAACGTCCCGCCGGGGAGCGCGCCGGTGAGCATCCCGCGCCCGAGCGGGCTGTAGGGCACGAGCCCGATGCCGAGCTCGCGGGCCGCGGGCACCACCTCGGCCTCGATGTCGCGGCTGAACAGCGACCACTCCGACTGGACCGCCGCGATGGGGTGCACGGCCGCGGCGCGGCGGACCGTCGCGCCGGACGCCTCGCACAGGCCGAGGTGGCGCACCTTGCCGGCGGCGACCAGCTCGGCCATCGCGCCGACGGTGTCCTCGATCGGCACCTGCGGGTCGGGCCGGTGCACGTAGTAGAGGTCGACGTGGTCCACGCCGAGCCGGGCCAGCGACGCGTCACACGCCTTGTGGACGTAGGCCGGGCCGGCGTCGACCTCACCGTTCGGGAACCCGTTCGCGCCGAGCTGGATGCCGAACTTGGTCGCGAGCACGACCTCGTCGCGGCGGTGCCGCAGCACCTCGGCGAGCAGCTCCTCGTTGTGGCCGCCGCCGTAGATGTCGGCGGTGTCGAGGAACGTGACGCCGATGTCGAGCGCCCGGTTCAGGGTGGCGACGGCCTCGCCGCGGTCCGGGGTGCCGTACGCGAAGCTCATGCCCATGCAGCCCAGGCCGAGCGCACTCACGCCGAGCGGGCCGAGGCGGCGCGCGGGCGGGGTGGGAGCAGTCACGGGTCCCTCCTCGGGAACGGTCACGGCGCGCAGTGCCCACCGTACGAAGTGATCTTGAGGCCGGCGGCGCAGCCGGTCCAGCGGCTCCCCGACCGTAGGACTTCGAGCGCGCTCGAAGGCAAGTGTCACGCCCGCCGCCGCCGTCCCGTCCTTCCGGTAGGAGCAACCGAGGAGGAGACGAGATGGCGAGGATTCCCGCGGTCCCCGAGGCGCAGGCCGGGTTCTTCGAGCGGCTGGTGTACGCGTACGCGCGGCGGCGCGTCGGTGACGTGCCCGAGCCTTCGGCGTGCTGCGCCACAACCGCCGGACGTTCTGGGCCGAGCTGGTCGCGGCGGCCGCGTACGGGACGACGACGAAGGCGGTGCCGGCGCGGCTGGGCGAGCTGGCCGTCTACCGGACGGCGACCGTGGTGGGCTGCTCGTGGTGCGTCGACTTCGGGAAGATGATGCAGCGCCTCGACGGCCTGGACGTCGACCGCCTGGAGCACATCGACGAGTACGCGAC
>MKJX01000065.1 GCA_001942415.1 Pseudonocardia sp. CNS-139 | reverse complement strand
GGCCCCGAGCGGCCCTTCGATGTGTACGAGCACAAGACCGTTCGACCGGAGTTGCGTAATCCACGGAGTGGGGACGGCGAACATCGCACAGGTGGCGATGATTCGATCGTATGGGCCGTGGTCAGGTAGCCCTTCGGCCCCGTCTGTGGCGGCAAGCGTCGGGGTATAGCCGAGATGAGACAGCCGGTCGCGAGCGAGATCGATCAGGTGCGGATCAATATCGACTGAAAAAACGTGTTCGCTCCCGAGCCGATGTGCCAGCAGTGCAGCGTTGTAGCCCGTCCCGGTCCCTATCTCCAGCACGCGCATTCCGTCGGTGACGTCCAGTGCTTCGAGCATGCGAATCATCAGGTCGGGTTTGGTCGAACTGGACACGGCCGCCTGAACGCCTCTGTCGGTGAAGTCGGCCACCTCTGTAATCAGCGTCGTAGGCGAATACACGAGGTCCAGCCATTGGGCGACGCTCTCGGCATCGTGGGGCTCGTGCAGCTCCCACCGTAACGGCCGAGCGGACGTGTCCTGGGTGTAGTAGCGCGGGACGAACTCATGGCGCGGCACGGCCAGCACGGCTGATCTCCAGGCCGAGGAATACAGGTCGCCGTCGGAGACGAGTCGATCCGCCAGCCGCTCAGCCATTGGTGCCCAGGTAGTCGCGGGAACGCTGACATTCATGTGCCTTCTCCCCGGGCGAGAAGACGCACGAGACTTTCCGTTATCGGAACGCCTGTCGCCGCTTCGAGAAATCCGTACTGGCCACCCGGGTTGACTTCCAGGAACCAGTATTCGTTTGAACCGCCCTCCCGAGAGATGGACAGATCGAATGCGCCGTAGATGAGCCCAAGCTCACGCATGACCGAACGCAGCGATTCGGCGATATGTGGCGGCAGCTCGATGACCTCATACGTGAGGGACGGGTAGTCCGATCGCCAATCGACATGCGCTTCCGCCGATCCGGCATGGATCGCTACCGCGAAAATCTCGTCAGCAACGACCACGGCTCGACATTCCCACACCTTGTCTATCCAGTCCTGGATGAGATGCGCGGTCGTCCCGATACCGCTGAGGTCGGTCAAGTCCTGAGTAGAAAGCCGGCGTGTCCAGCCGGTCTTGTAAGTTCCGTCTTCGTAGATCAGATTTGCGCTCAAGGGCTTCACGACCACGCCGTCGCGCGCAGATTTCGCGAATCGTTCGACCGCACCCCCGTCATTGGTGACCAATGTGCGCGGGACCCGCAATCCGCAGCGTGCCGCCACTTGCCATTGAAGTGGGCGGTAGACGGCTGTCGCTGCCATATCTGGTCGGTTTACCCACAGCACGCCCGGTAGAGCCATCAGGGCACCACCGACGCCAATCTTGGCTTCTCGGCGCGCAAAATCACGTTCGGCCGCCGACATCTCTTCGGAGAAGGAGTACGCCGACGGTGTGCGTACCCACACGGACCGAACTTCCGAGAGGTCTACTGTGTGGTGCTCGGTCCAGAGAGTTCCCCGGCAGGAGCCGTCTTCGAATTCAACGCTCAGGTTCATACGCTGCGGGAACCATGACGTGTCCACACGCAGAACGGGAGTTCCCTGTTCCGTGAGTCCACTGACCACGCTATCGGCCGTGCGGTCGGTATCAGCGGCAAGTACGAGAACGGTCATCGCTCAGTCGTCGTCCGGAACCGTTTCCCAACCGTAGTCCTTTGACGGCCCTTCGTCGCCATCTTTATTGCCGATGGTCGTCCATTCCTGCTTGCAGATGGGCGGGCGCGGCAAGCCGGTGACGACATCGACCGATATCTGCCGGACAGGGTCGTACCGGTACGACGTCGGTTCGGACGGCACGCCGATGTCAACGAGCCACCGCAACGCGAACGGCCGGACCCGGGGCGCAGACGGGGCCTCGCTCACTTCCGGAGGCTTGAAGTCGCAGTGATTCAACGGAAACTGACCCGAGACCGAAACCAGAGGGTCGTTCAAGAAACGAATTCCGGACATCTGTCCCCTTCCCCTTTATTTTCAAGAATCCACCCGCGCCCCCGGAAACGGAACACGTTGAGGCACTTACTGTGAGGCAGGCCCGCGCGGAGCGCTGGCAAGTTCGACCGCCTCTTCCGGGGTCTCTACTTGCTCGATCCCGGGCACCTCCTTCCCGTCCGCGTCGACGATCCACCAACCGCCGATAGAGATGACCGGGACGTCGCCCCGCCGCTTCGCCAGTGCGACTTCGCTCAACGTTCCCCACGAGCCGCCCACCACGACCACGGCGTCCGCACTCCAGACGATGATTGCGTTTCTCGCCTCGCCCATATTCGTGACGATCGTGGCAGTCAGGTCGGGCGACGCATCCTCGCGAGTGTTCCCGGGACGGACTCCGATGACGATCCCGTTGCGCGATCTCACGCCTTCGGCCACGGCCGCCATGACGCCGATGCCGCCGCCGCATATGACGATGACGCCTCGGTCGGCGAGGAGCTGCCCGATCCGGAACGCATTATCCCTGTCCCGGTCGGTGCAGTAGCGTGGCCCGCAAACGGACACCTGGAGCGCCATTAATCGAGTTCTCCCAGTCGTGGAGGGTTGGGGATCTGTGGAAGTTCGCGAGTCGCGGACACCTCTTTGAAGAGGACAAGCCGCTCGGACATGTCAGTGGCCAGGCTGAGTCCGGCGAACGCCGGATCGGTGAGTGCACGATGAATATCGCTAACCCGTCCAACAATCGGAACGGTTCGGCTCTCGCCCGGCAGTTGCAGGACCGGATCAAGACCCTCTGCGGCGCCGTCGAGATCCCGTGACGCAAGTCGACCGGCTACCAGGTCGAGTCGTGCCGCCGCCGTTAGCTCAACCGAGTTCTCATGCTCAAACGTTGCCAGCAATTCAAGAGACTCCTCGGCATCCCGGATCGCCTGCCGATGGTTGGTCTCGCCGCCGAGCGACAACCGGGCCTCACTCGCGTAATAGGCCGCCTTTCCTGCGCCGAAATAGAAGACTCCTCGCCCCGGAGCCTCTGCGGACAGGCTCGACCGGAGGTCGGCGGCATCTGCCAGGGCCCGGACTGCGCCGTGCTCATCCCTGATCGCGGCGCAAGCACGTGCTTCCTGGCTCGACAATCTCAGCCGGTCGTCAGAGTTGCCGGCAAAGGCTTGGCCGTCGCGCGATATCTGGATCGCGTCATGGTAGTCACCACGCCAGTACGCAACGTTGGCCTGAACCCACCGAATGTAAGCACTCAGGTGGCGGTCACCCGCAAGATCCGCGCAAATCCACGCGGTCCGCGCGTGACTATCCGCCGCGTACGGCTGCCCGAGATCACTACTGGCATGAGCAAGCAACGCGCTCACGCGCCCAGCAATCCGGTAGAGATCGGTCAGGTACTCCGGCCGGGGGTAGCGCTCGATGATCCCGAAGACCTCTCCGCGGAGCGCGGCCAGCGGCCTGAAAACGACGTAGGGCGGCTGACGCAGGTAGTCCGAGGAAAATCTCCGAACGTCGGCGTCGAACTGGTCGATCAGCTCCCGCGTGACCGAAACGCCCGCTCGGCGGACAAACCGCGCCGCGTCGTCAGCCGTCATCTTGATCTCCTCATGAAGAGAGGCGGTAACCCCTCCGGCTATCGTCGGGCGCTCCCGATATGAGACTCTCACCTCTGCTCTCGGCAGCACTGCCGGTCGAATCTCCACCGCACCGTTCACGGGCGGCGACAAGAGCACCTTGAAAGTGTGACCCCAAGTCGCTTTCGCGACACGGCGAGAAGCAGGACGCGCCGTGTCTACTCCCCCGCCATCCACCGGCCAAGCTGCCGAGTGGACAGCGACGCACCGCGCTCACCCAGTTCGCGCGCTCGACGCTCGAACTCAGCGCAGTGCTCCTCAATCGTCTGATCACTTTCCTGGATGAGCTTTTCGAGCAGCGTACGCGGCGTGGGCCCGTCCAACGACCACGCACCTCCGGTCGACTCGTTCCCTGCTCCTACCGGACTCGGCGGAGTGTAGTCCTCAGATGTGTCAATCGGCCTGACGTATGGGCACAACGTCCACGCAACGTCATGCAAACGTCCGTCGAACGTCCACCAGGCGGCCGGCCACAGGCCAGCCCTGTTCATGGAGTTGTCGTGCCCTTACTGACAGTGTAGGCCGTGTCAATCGAATCCTGCAAGAAATCAGCCGACAGGACGACAGGCAGGATCGGTCGTCACGTCATCCCTACTCCCGGCGCCTCGTGACCATGAAGACTTTTGAGGACAAAGCCCCACCTGTGCAAGCCGCAATCGCCTTTGTGGCTGCACAGCCGGGCGGACCACAACGAATCCTGCGTCAGCACCGGGAGGGCCGACACGGGCTATGTGCAGGCTGCCTCACGAAGCCAACCCGACACCCCTGCCAGTCGCGCGCATCGCGTACGAAGCGCTTCTGCGTGCGCCTAAGCCACCGGCCCCCAAGCCCGCGCTGGTCATCCCGGTACATCTGATGAGAGCCGCACACGGGGCGAACAAGCCAATAGAACGACGCCCGCAGCGGCGGAAATCGCGGAGCAAGAGCAAGCGCAAAAGACGAACATAGAACACACAATGCCAGCGAAGGGGGAAAGCGATGGGCGCAACCCGGTGGCCCTTCACGATCCCCATCACCGCACAATTCGGGGATCGCCTCGCGCACCACGTCTACGACGCACACATACACGAGCAAGGTGAAAGCGGGTCAGTGCGGACCATTTGTAACGAATGGATCGTCCCCGCCCCGATGGCCGCGCCTATCGGGAAACCCTGCCCTGCCTGCGACGCCAGGATCCGCCCACCGGAATTCGCGCGACTCCGCACTACATGGCGAATTCCTCGGCTCCTGAGTCTCTCCTGATCCGATACGGACCAATCGTGGCAAACACGCTCCTCGTCCTGAACGGCCTACCCGAAGCCGACGACGGACTCGAACCACTCGCAAAACTTCTCGTCTGCTGGCCATCCCTCACCTCGCGCCTGATCGAGAAGCACACCGACGACGGTACCGGCCGGTGCGTCGCCTGCGACCTCCGCGGACTCGCGCGCCAACTGTGGCCGTGCTCGATCCACAACCTCGCGATCAGAGCGCGGGCATACGAACGACCCGACCTGAGCATCTGCACCGACGCCACAGCGGTACCGACACCGAACGCTGAACCGCCCGAATGACTCCGGCTGGTGTGCCGCGCAACCCCACGCGCGCACACAGCCGGACCCAACGCCAGGCGACCACCAGAGGGACCGACAGATGCCCGTCCAGATGAACACCACGCTCAACGAACTGGCGCAGCTGCTCGGAAACGAGACCATCACCAATGTGATGGTCAACGACGAGGAACTGACCCGTCGTGTGCTCGCCACCCACAGCAACCAGGACGACCGATGCCCCCGTGTGCTCGGTCACCGCCCCCTTGCTATATCCGTCGCTGCGCGACAGATGCCGCGAGCCGACTCAAGGGGCATTGCGCCTAGCCCCGCCGATCGATCAGGAGTCCCGTCACTCCAAAGCGCAACGCCCCGGCACCCCGCTCGGGAAAACACGCGCCCCCCTCTCATCTAGCCCCGACTCCCACCAGTGACCGGGCAGCGCCCCCCGGCTGCCGGTCACTGATCATTTCCACTGACCAACCCCCGGGGCAACGCCCGCTCGTCCGCTCCACTCCCCCGACTCGCCCGGTCATCGCTTGCGCCCACGCAGCCGGGTACGAACGTCGTACGTCTCTGGAAGGTTCTCCGCGTGTCCATGGACCGCATCCACTGGCACCAGCTCCCCAGCTCCACACGCTGGGCCGTGACCGAATGCACCGGCCTTATTCACGACGTGGCACCCGTCGCGGACGGCGCCAACTCCGCAATCGCAGTCCGCCTCAGCACCGACAGCGGCGACTACTTCGTGAAAGGCATTCCCACCGATCACCCTCAGGTCATCACTCAGCAGCGGGAAGCCGAGATCAATCTGCATCTCCCCGAGTGGTGCCCGCGCCTGCTCTGGCATGTCGAAACAGCCGGGTGGGACCTGCTCGGCTTTGAGCTGATCGATGGACGACCGGCCGACTTCGCCCCGGGCTCGCCCGACATTCCCCCGCGTCGCCGCCGCACTCGCGATCCTCGCCGCCACCCCCGCCCCCGACCTTCCGTTGAAGACCGTTGAGGAACGGTGGTCGGCATACACCGACGCCGAACTGCTCGACGAGTTCACCGGCGACCGGCTACTACACACCGACATAGCACCGCACAACGTGCTGATCGACCACGCCACCGGCCGCGCCCGCCTGATCGACTGGGCATGGCCCACCCGCGGCCCCGGCTGGGCCGACCCCGCCCTCTGGGTCATCCGCTTGATCGATGCCGGTCACACTCCTGAACAGGCCGAAGCCTGCGCCGCTGTGCTCGCGGCCTGGCACTTCGCCCCGACCACCGCTCTCGATGTGTTTGCCGACGCCAACGCCGCCATGTGGCACCAGATCGCCGCCCAGGCACCCGAAACCACCTGGAAGACCAGCATGGCCCGCAGCGCCGCCCGCTGGACCGCATACCGCGCGACGCGCCAGCGTTAGCCCGTGGGCGCTCGATCCGCCCCGGCCCACCCCGCCACTCACCGTAACGGCCAGCACCAACGTCGGCCCACGCTGAGGCAGTCTGACGCGTCTCGCACGCGAGATCGGCGCGGCCTACCGCGTCCGCCGACGGCACGTCGGTCCCGTTCCCGCAGGTCAAGACGACTACCGACAGATGTCACAAAATTCACGCTTGCCCGGCCATGTGTGTCGGGTACCGGAGGTGTGTGCGGTGGTCAGGCGGCGGCCGTGCGCCACGCCGCCACCGCCGCGTGGCCGACGGCGGCGGGGTCGGTGCCGAGGGCGGCCAGCGTGGTCGTGCGGCAGGCGGAACGGGGGAGCAGCCGCGACCACTCCCGCGCGACGGCGAGCAGGGTGCACCGCGGTCGCGACGAGCGCCGCGACGCCCACCGGCAGGTCGAGCGTGCGCAGCGACC
>MKJX01000064.1 GCA_001942415.1 Pseudonocardia sp. CNS-139 | reverse complement strand
CACCGGCTGCAGGAGCGCATGCCCGAACAGCTCGACTACTACCTGCGGTTCAAGCCCACCTGGACGGCCTCGCAGGCATTGAGTTCCCTCGTGTCGACGTTGTCCGCGTCGGCAGTCGATCACGGCAGGTTGTCGGCGAGTTCGGTGAAGTCGTCGACGATCAGGTCGCACTGGATCGATCCGGCGTCCTCGGGGGCGCGGAACGGGCCTTTCTCCAGTGGGCGGCGGACGTAGGCGGTCCGTAGCCCGACTGTGCGTGCGCCGTCGAGATCCCACCCGTGGGCGGCGACCATGAGGATCTGCTCCGGCTCGAGGTCGAGCATGTCGACAGCAGTGAGGTAGACCTCGGGGTCCGGCTTGTAGTGTCCGGCCATTTGCGCCGAGAGCACGCAGTCGAATCCCAGGCCTGCGTGCTTGACCAGGTTGACGGTCTGTGCGAAACCTCCGTTGGACAACGCGGCGACGACGTAACGCTGCCGCAGCCGGGCGACGCCCGGGCCGACGTCCGCCCATGCGGGGAGGCGGTGCCACATCCGCACCATCTCCTCCCTGGTTCGCGATGTGAACCGGCCGACGTCCGCTCGGCCCGCGAGGATCCGGTCGAGCCCCTCGGCGTGGAGCACGTCCAACGGGACGAACGGGCGGTGTCCCGTGCGAACGGCCTCGAGCGCGGCGTAGAAGTCGGCGCGCCATCGGTCGGTCAGGTCGGGGGCGTCGATCTCCAGGCCCTCGCGGTGGGCAAGGGTTCGGATCTGCTCGCTCATCCCGGTGAACCAGTCGAACGTCGTACCGAGGAGGTCGACGGTGATCGCGGCGAGCCGCTGGAACGGGGGCGGGGGCATTCGCGCGCTACCGGTCCTCGTCCGGACCGATCGGCAGGACGTGCGCGCCCCGGTCCCGGATGCGCGTTCCTGCGGCGCGAGCCCGCGCGGACTCCTGGGTCATGAGCAACCTCACTCACATCGCCGACGCCGAGCAGAACGGTCGGGACGAGGTCGGGGGCGCGGATCGGGCCAGTAGCCGCCCATGTCGCCACTCCTCTGGAAGGTCGATGGTGCCCATCGAAGTCGCCATTGGGCGGGTCGAGGACCTGCGCGCTCCAGCGGTCGTGCGAGCCGCTGGTTGCGTTCCGGCGCGGGAGTACCCGTCGCTGCCGGATGTGGTGGGAGCCGGCGCCGGGGCCGGCAGGCCCGACGATCTCGGGGTGGGCGAGATCGATGCGCAGCGGCGCCGGACTGACGGAAACGGCCCGCCGCTTCGCGGCGGCGGGGAGCACAGGACGTTCGACGTCAGCATGCTCGACGAGTTCGCCGGCGCTCCTCGAACGGTGGCGAGAGAGTTGGGCAAGCCGTGCGGCTGCGGCGCGGCCGGTAGCCGGAACGTCACAGGTAGTCGCGCAGCAGCAGACGCCGATGTACGCCGATGTAGCAGAGCGGCCTCAGCACGAGGCTCCGGTCACGGAAGCGACTACCGCGGGCCTGCGAGCGGGCCCGAGCTGTCGATTGTGCGTCGGATGTCCCAGGTGTGGCAGACGCACACGAACTGGCATAGCCTCTGTGGCAGGCGCGCCGGGAAGGCTGGTCGGCAGCGAGTTGACGCTGCGCGAAAGGTTCCGGCCATGTTCACACCACCCACGCCGATTACCCCATTCAACCCGCTGACCCGGTTCCGGTCCGACGGTCGCGGTCTGCCGGTCGGGGGCGGTGCGTTCCTGCGCAGATCATCACCGTGCCCGTCATCGGCACATCAACCATTGCGCGCCGGCCGGCACGCCGCCGACGTCGGCGGAACGCTGTTTCCTAGCCACCGCTGGCGCGACTGATCCTGAGCGTTGCGCTTGACCCGGGGCGAGCAGCTACCGAGAACCGATCGGCGACAGGCCGACGGACTGAGCCGCATGAACGGACGGAGTCGAATGATGGGGGATTCGTGTTCAGCGCAATTCTGATCGTCGTCGTTGCTCTCGTTGCCCTGCTGCTGGCCAGTGGGGTGCGAATGGTGCAGCAGTACCAGCGGGGTGTGGTGCTCCGATTCGGCCGGCTGCTGCCGCAGGTCCGTCAGCCGGGCCTGCGGCTGATGGTTCCGGTGGCTGACCGGATGGTGAAGGTCCCGGTGCAGACGATCGTGTTGGACGTCCCGCCGCAGGGCGCGATCACCCGGGACAACGTGACTCTCAGCGTCGATGCCGTCGTCTACTTCCGGGTCACCGATCCGGTCAAGGCGGTCGTGAACGTGGAGAACTACCTGGGCGCGGTGTCCCAGGTCGCTCGCACGTCGTTGCGGTCGGTGATCGGGCGTGCTGATCTCGACACGATGCTGTCGGACCGGGAGCACGTGAACGAGGAGCTGCGGGCGGTCATCGACACCCCGACAGACGACTGGGGAATCACGGTCGACCGGGTCGAGATCAAGGACATCGCTCTGCCGGAGTCCATGCGGCGGGCGATGGCGCATCAGGCCGAGGCGGAGCGCGACCGTCGCGCCCGTGTGATCGCGGCCGACGGCGAGTACCAGCCTCGACGCGCTCGCGGACGCCGCTCGCTCATGGCTGATACGCCGGGCGCGCTGCAGCTTCGGCTGCTGCAGACGGTCAGCGATGTGGCGTCGGACCAGAACAGCACGTTGGTGATGCCGCTGCCGGTGGAGTTGCTGCGATTCTTCGAGAACGCCACCGGCAACACCAGCAGCACAGGCTTCATGGGTGCCCCGATCGATAGCTCCGCCCGTGTATCGGCCGGTGACTCCGATGCGCCGGCGCCGTTGGGCGCCGGGGAGCCCGAAACGGCCCTCCACAACGCGGTCGCGCGAGCGGAGCCGACCGGCGCGGGACCGAACGAGGACGTGAAGCGCTGAACCTTCAGGGAAGGGCGATCACCAGCCGTCTTGCGGCAGGTCGACGCTCAACTCATCAAGGTCTGTGCGCGTCGGCGCCGCCGCAGCGGAGTCGTTGCGCCCGTGGAACTCGGCGGCTGTCATCTCGCCCTCGCAGAGGCGCTTTCGCGCCGGCGCCGTGACGTCGAGCCTTCGCCGCGCTCGCCCAGCGGACCGAGCGAGCGTCACGACGTGCGCCTCGCTACGGCCCGAAGCCCGGAAGAGCTCGGGGCCGGCGTGGACACCGTCGCGTTGGATGGCGACGTTGCCGCCGTGCCGCCGCGCACCGCGGGTGGCCGGATCAGTGCCTGCGCTCTGCCCGCAGCTGCGGTGACCAGGGCGAACCTGGGAGTCCTCAGCCCTTCACCTACCGCCTGGGCGGCGCTGCCGAAGCCGCGTTCGCAGGCCGTTGCGCCGAACCCGCGCCGACGTCGGGCTCCCACACGGGCTGTTGCCCGCCCCGCGTTGTCCCTCGTACTCGCGGCAGGGGCGGCCTGCTCGACCGGTTGCCCGGCCGGTGGCCCGCATGGTGAACTCTCGAGTGTGAGTGCTGAGGGACCGTCGACACGGCGCGCGTACTGCGTGTGCCTGTTGGCGATGGATCAGCTCTCCGTCGACGACCGGCTGTGTCGCGCGGCGCGCTGACCTGCTCCGACGGCTACGGAGCGGGCCGGCATCCCGCCCCGCCCCTCCGGTCTCGAGGACGTCCCCATGCGCTCCACGCCTTCGTCGGTCTCCGTCCCCGGCACACCACCGCCCGCGCCGCCGGCCCCATCCGCGCCGTCCGCGGGCGGGTGGCGTCGCTGGCTGGGCCGGTTGGCGTCCAGGGTCGGTGAGGCGGCGCGGGCGGCGCACACTGCGGCCGTTCCCTTCTGAGCGTCGTCGCCCGGCCTGGTCGTCACCCCGGTGCGAGGCCGCGCTCGACGGCACGGGAGTAGTCGTCGTCCACCAGCACGACAGGGTGACCGGCGCGGGAGAGCAGGCTCGCTGCGATGCTCGCGCGGAACCCGCCGGCGCAGTGCACCCACAGCTGCCCGTCGGGCACGTCGGCCAGCCGTTCGAGCAACTCGTCGAGCGGGATGTGGGCCGAGCCGGGGATGTGGCCGCTCGCGCGTTCGTCGTGGCGGCGCACGTCGAGGACCACCGGGGCGTCGCCGCGTCCGCGCGCTCGGCCAGCTCGTCGAACGTGGCAGTCGGGTAGCTGCGCAGCTCGTCGGGCTCGGCGAGCTCGTGCGGCTTCCCCCGTGCCGCGCCGGCGGGGCGGTCGATCCCGATCCGGACGAGCTGGCGCTGGGCGTCGGTGACCTGGTCGGCCGTCTCCCCGACGAGGGTCAGCGGGGTTCCCCACGGGATCAGCCAGCCAGGTAGGTGGAGAACTGCGTGCCCAGTGCGATGCCGATCGTGCCGTGGACGTGCTCGGCGGCGTAGGTGGTGCGGTCACGGAGGTCGACCACCCACTGGCCGGCCTTGATTCGTGCGCGCAGCTCGGCGGCGTCGACCGGCTCGGGCGCCGACAGGTCGGCGGGACCGGGGCCGCGCCGGTTGCGGTCGCCCATGTGGGCGTAGTAGCGCGGGTAGGCGGTCAGCCCGGCGATCAGCCGCTCGACGAACGTGTCCTCGTCCGGCGCGACGAAGGCGTCGTTGCGGGTGCGTTCCAGCTCGATCGTGCTGGCGTCCCCGCCCGCGGAGGAGCCCGAGGAGCAGAAGCTGCCGAAGCCGTGGGTCGGGAAGATCGCCGCGTCGTCGTCGACGATCGCCGCGAGACGACGCGCCGAACGGTACTGGGCGCGGGTGAGATCCCCGGTGCGGGCGGGGTCGACGAGGTCCGTGCGGCCGACGCTGCCGAACAGCAGCGAGCCGCCGGTGAACACCGCGGGCGCGATTCCCCGTCGCTCACGACGTAGGCGAGGTGGGTGTCGGTGTGTCCGGGTGTGGCGACGACCTGCACGGTCAGCGTGCCGGCCTTCCGGATGTCGCCGTCGGACACGGCGTCGCGGTCGAAGTCGACGTGGTCGGCGGCTGCCACCAGGTAGCTCGCCCCCGTGCGGCGCGCCAGCTCGCAGCCGCCGGTCACGTAGTCGTTGTGGATGTGGGTCTCGGCGACCAGCACCACGCGGATGCCCAGCCCTGACACGAGGCGCTCGACCCGGTCCAGGTCCCGCTGCGGGTCCACCACGACCGCGACCTCGCCGTCATGCGCCACGTAGCTGCGGTCACCCAGCTCGATCGTCTCGATCGCTGTTACCGACAGGCCCACGGGATCCTCCCTTGCCGCCGTACCTGTAATGACCGTACATTCCGGCAGGGCTTCCCGAGGAGTGGGAGAAGGAGGGTCGTGGATGTTCGGCTGCTCCTTCGTAGAGGTGCGCCCGGGTAGCGGGTCCGCTCTCGTTGCGGGCGGTGGGACCGCCGGGGCGGGCCTCTGATGTCGGTTCTCGCGGCGGTACTGGGCCTGGTGGTGGGGCTGGTCGTCGGTGGGCTCGGAGGGGGCGGGGGTGCACTCACCGTCCCCGCGCTCGTCTTCGTGCTCGGGCAGGACGCCCAGTCGGCCACGACGGGCAGCGTCATCGTCGTCGGGGTCGCTGCCGCGGTCGGCGTCGCCGCGCGCATCGGCGGTGGGGTCGACTGGCGCACGGGCACCGGTCTCGGGCTGGCCGGCATCCCCGCCGCCTACCTGGGCACGCTCCTCAACCATCGGGTCGGCCAACCGGTCTTGCTGCTCGCCTTCGCCGCCCTCACGCTCATGGCCGCGGCGGCGATGCTGCTCGGCTCCCGCGGCAGGCGGGACCCGGCCGTGCAGGATCCTCGGCCGGAGGTCCTGGAGGGGCCTGGCGGGACCGGCTCGGGTGGGGCCTCGCCCGTCGTCGACCGGCGGCGGGCGAGCGCGCGCGCCTCCGTCGTCGTCACGGTGCTGAAGGTCGCCGCCTGCGGCGCCGCGGTCGGGTTCCTGACCGGATTCCTCGCCGTGGGCGGCGGGTTCCTGGCGGTGCCGGCGCTCGTGCTCGTCCTGCGCATGCCGATCGCGCTCGCCGTGGGCACCTCTCTGCTGGTGATCGTGCTGAACGCGCTCTCGGCGCTGGTGTCCCGCGTGGGCGTCATGAACCTCGACTGGCAGGTGATCGCGCCGTTCACGGCCGCGGCCGTGGCCGGCACCTGGTCGGGAAACTCGTCGCCGACAGGCTCTCGGGCGCGACGCTCACCACGTCCTTCGCCGTCATGCTCGCCGCCGTCGGGATCTTCGTCGGGGTCCAGAGCCTCACCGCGTTGTGAGACGACCGCGGTGAGACGATCGCGTTGTGTGACGTCGGTACTGGCGCTCGTGTCGGTCAGCGGGGCACGACGATCTCGGCCCAGACCGTCTTGCCGTCCCTGTCGGGCCGCCAACTCCACCTTTCGGCGAGATCACTGACCATCTGCAGGCCACGGCCACGGAGAGAGGCTGGGTCGAACGGCAGCAGGCGCGGCGCCGTCGGTGAGTGATCTCGTACGGCGATGCGGACGATACCGTCGTTCACGCGCGAGCGTCCACACGCGTGTGGCCACTGAGCCCGTTGCTGAAGCCACCGGCTCCTGGAGCCGTGCGGTCCGCGTGAGCCGCGGTGGAGGTCCGGGTGCTCGTCGTCAGCTGCGTGACCGCGAGGCGAACGGTCGTGCGGGCGTGTTCGACGCCGTTGGTGACGAGTTCGTGAGCCGTCAGCAGGATCGCGTCGTGGGTGGCGCCGGTGATCCCGAGATCGGCGAGCCGGGTGCGCAGCTCTCGCCTGGCCACGGGCAGATCCTCGGCCGTCAGCAGCACCACCCGCAGCACGGTCGTGGAACGCAGGTCGGCGCCGATCACCGACAGCCCGGCTGCGTGAACCGTCGATCCGGCTCGCGTCGGGGACGGCCCGGTCTCGTCCGTGCGGGTCAGGGTCATCGGTTCGGGAAGAGCCCGGACTCGGTGCGGCCGACGGTCAGGACGATCCGCCGGTCCGGCGAGACGTACTCGCCCTCGTCGACCGACTGGTCGACGATCCGGTTGTCGTCGTCCTCATCGTCGACGCGCTTGCCCTGCAGGCTGATGTCGCCGGTGAACCCGAGGTCGCGCAGGCGCGACTGGGCGTCGCGTGGCTGCATGCCGGTGACGTCCGGCATCTGGATCGAGTCGCCGTCGCCGTTGCCGCTGGCGATCT
>MKJX01000063.1 GCA_001942415.1 Pseudonocardia sp. CNS-139 | reverse complement strand
GGGGCGCCCGCCCGCCGGACGAGCAGCGCCCGGCCGCGCCGCCGCCGTACATGGCGGCGCCGGACCGGGTGCCCGCGGGCGGGCCGGGGTACCTGCCGCCCGCGCACGTGCCGCCGGTCTACCCGGTGCCGGGTCAGCCGCGCCCGGGCTGGCGGGCGCCCGCGCCCCAGGCCGTGCAGCCGCCGGCGGTCGCGGAGCGTCCGGCGCCCGAACGTCCTGCGGAGAGCCGGCCGCCGGTCGGGGCGGGGGTGGCGCCGGCCGGCGAGTACGGGCCGGAGCGCGGCCCGGTCGCCGTGCGCCCGGACGGGCCGGGTGAGCCGTGAGCGCCCCCACCCGGCCTGAGGCGGGGACGGACGGCGCGTCGGTGGGCGCGCTCTTCGGCTCGGTCACGCGCGACCTGTCCTCGCTGGTCCGCGAGGAGCTGACGCTCGCGCACGCGGAGCTGCGCGGCGAGGCCTCGCGCACCGGCCGGGCCGTCGCGACGTTCGCTGCCGCCGTGGTCGCGGGCGGGTTCGCGCTGCTGTTCCTCTCGGCCGGGCTGTGGGCCGCGCTCACCGTCCCGCTCGGCCCGGCGTGGGCCGGGCTGGCGGTCGGGGTGCTGTGGACCCTCCTGGCCCTCGTGATGTACCGGACCGGACGGGCCCGGTTGCGGGCGATCCGCCCCGGCCGCCCGCCGGCGGCCCGACCGGAGTAGGGAACGCCACGACCTCCGCCCCGGCGACCGAGAGAGCCGTGGCGGAGGTCGTGGTCCCTACCCGGGCCGGGCGCCCGTACCGACGCCCGCCCCGGACACCCGTCACGACAGGTTCACGATCTCCCCGTCGGCGTCCAGGTCGATCTTGTGGGCGGCCGGGTCGGAGCCCAGCCCCGGCATGGTGCGCATGTCGCCGCAGATCGGGTAGACGAACCCGGCCCCGACGGATGCCCGCACCTCCCGCACCGGCAGCCGCCACCCCGTCGGCGCGCCCTTGAGCGCCGGGTCCGACGAGATCGACAGGTGCGTCTTGGCGATGCAGACCGGCAGGTTCCCGAACCCGTTGCGCTCGTACGAGTCGAGCTGGCGGGCGGCGGCCGGGGCGTAGTCGACGCCGTCGGCGCCGTACACCCTGCCCGCCACGATCTCGATCTTCTCCCGCAGCGTCGCCGAGTCCGGGTAGAGGAACGCGAAGCTCGACGGCTCCTCGGCGGCCTCGGCCACGGCCCGGGCGAGGTCGGTGGCGCCCTTGCCGCCCTCGGCGAAGTGCGTGCACACCGCCGAGCGGGCGCCCATCGACTCCGCGATCTCGGCGATCGCGGCGTGCTCGCTCGGGTGGTCGCCGGGGAAGGCGTTGATCGCGACGACCGGTGACACCCCGTGCAGCCGGATGTTCTCGATCTGCTTGCGCAGGTTGGCCCCGCCGACGTGCACCTCGTCAGGGTTCTCCGCGAGCAGCGCGTCCGGCAGCGGCCGGCCGGCGACGATCCGGTGGTTGCCGGAGTGCGCCTTGAGCGCCCGCACCGTCGCGACGACGACCGCCGCGTCCGGCGTGAGGCCCGACGCCCGGCACTTGATGTTGAAGAACCGCTCGGCGCCCATGTCGGCGCCGAACCCGGCCTCGGTGATGAGGAAGTCGCCCGCGTGGATGCCGATGAGGTCCGCGACCACCGAGGAGTTGCCGTGCGCGATGTTGCCGAACGGCCCGGCGTGCACGAGCGCCGGCGTGCCCTCCAGCGTCTGCAGGAGGTTGGGCGCCATCGCGTCGCGCATGATCACGGCCATCGACCCGGCGCCGCCGATGTCCTCGGCCGTGACGGGCTTGCCGTCCCCGGTGTAGGCCACGACGATCCGGCCGAGCCGCTCGCGCATCTCCGGCACCGAACGGGCGAGCGCGAAGATCGCCATCACCTCGGACGCCGCCGTGATGTCGAACCCGGTCTGGCGCGGCACGCCGTCCTGCCGTGACCCCAGCCCGACGATCACGTTGCGCAGCGCGCGGTCGTTGACGTCGAGCACCCGGCGCCAGGTGATGTTGTGCGGGTCGATCTCGCTGGCGTTGCCCTGGAACAGGTGGTTGTCCAGCACCGCCGAGAGCATGTTGTGCGCGGCGGTGACCGCGTGGAAGTCGCCGGTGAGGTGCAGGTTGAGCTGCTCCATCGGCACGACCTGCGAGTAGCCGCCGCCGGCCGCGCCGCCCTTGATGCCGAACGTCGGGCCCATCGACGGTTGGCGCAGCGCGATCGTCGCCCGCTTGCCGATGTGCTTCATGGCCTGGCCGAGGCCGACCGTGGTGGTGGTCTTGCCCTCGCCGAGCGGGGTCGGGGTGATCGCGGAGACCACCACGTACTTGGCCTTCGGCCGGTCGGCCAGCTCCTCGATCGCCGCCAGCTCGATCTTCGCGACCTGGCGCCCGTACGGGGTGACGAGGTGCTCGCCGATGCCCATCTCGGCCGCCACCTCGGCGGGCGGCCGCAGCGTCGCGCCCTTGGCGATCTCGAGGTCGGACGGGAACGCCATCAGGCCAGCCCTGCCGCAGCCCGCAGCGCGTCGGCCTTGTCGGTGCGCTCCCACGTGAAGTCGGGGTCGTCGCGCCCGAAGTGGCCGTACGCCGCGGTCTTGCCGAAGATCGGCCGGTTGAGCTGCAGGTGCCGGCGGAACGCGGCGGGCCGCAGGTCGAAGTGCTCGTCGACGAGCTTGCGGATCGTCGCGAGCGGCACCTGCTCGGTGCCGAACGTCTCGACGAGCAGCGAGAGCGGCCGGGCGACGCCGATCGCGTAGGCGACCTGCACCTCGACCTTGTCCGCGAGCCCGGCGGCGACGAGGTTCTTCGCGACGTAGCGGGCGGCGTAGGCGGCCGAGCGGTCCACCTTGGAGGAGTCCTTGCCGGAGAACGCGCCGCCGCCGTGGCGGGCGAAGCCGCCGTAGGTGTCGACGATGATCTTGCGGCCGGTCAGGCCCGCGTCGCCGACGGGGCCGCCGATGACGAACCGGCCGGTCGGGTTGACGTAGTAGTTCTCCTTGAGCTCCTCGGCCGAGTACAGCTCGGCGGGGATCTCCGGGGTGACCACGTGCTCCCAGAGGTCGGCGCGGATCTGCTCGGTGGACACCTCCTCGGCGTGCTGGGTGGAGATGAGGACCTTCTCCACCGAGACCGGCGCGCCGTCCCGGTACCGCACGGTGACCTGTGTCTTCCCGTCCGGGCGCAGGTAGGGCAGCGTGCCGTCCTTGCGCACGGCCGACAGCCGCCGGGACAGCCGGTGGGCCAGCGCGATCGGCAGCGGCATCAGCTCGGGGGTCTCGCGGGTGGCGAAGCCGAACATCATGCCCTGGTCGCCGGCGCCCGCGCTGTCCAGCTCGTCCTCGGACAGGTTGCCGCGGTGCTCGTGGGCGAGGTCGACGCCCTGCGCGATGTCGGGCGCTGCTTGTCGAGCGCGATCATCACGCCGCAGTGGTTGCCGTCGAAGCCGTAGAGGCCGTTGTCGTAGCCGATCTCGTTGATCGTCTTCCGGACGATCGAGGCGAAGTCGATCGTGGCCGCGGTGGTGATCTCCCCGGCGACGACGACGAGCCCGGTGGTGATCAGCGTCTCGCAGGCGACCCGGGACGAGGGGTCGCCGGCCAGCGCGGCGTCCAGGATCGCGTCCGAGATCTGGTCGGCCATCTTGTCCGGGTGGCCCTCGGTCACGGACTCGGACGTGAAGAGGTGCTCGTTCTCGGCGAGGGGGATCACGTGTCCTTCTTCTCCTTCTTCTGCAGGCGGCCGCGCACGGCGGCGGCGGCGGTGGTCATGGCGCGCAGCTTCGCGCGGGCGGCGTCGGCGGGGACGTGCCGCAGCCCGCAGTCCGGTGTGACGAGGATGCGGTCGGGCGGCAGCACCTGGAGGGCCCGCTCGATCCGCCGCTCGACGACCTCGACGGGCTCGACCTCGGCGGTCTTGACGTCCAGGACGCCGACCCCGAGCACCCGGTCCCAGCGGTGGCGCTCGACGAGCCGCAGGTCGTCGTCGCCCTTGCGGGCGAACTCCAGCAGGAGCTGGTCGACGGCCGCGTCGAGCACCGCGGGGAAGAGGAAATCGTAGTGGCCCTCCCACAGCGGGCGGGCGTAGCGGTTGCCGTAGCAGACGTGCAGCGCCCAGGTGACGGGCACGTCCTTCGTGACGATGTTGACGGCCTCGACGGCCAGCGCGACGTCCTCGGGGCTGCCGGCGAGCAGCGGCTCGTCGATCTGCAGCAGCTCGGCGCGGCGTCGGCGAGGGCCGCGGCCTGGGCGTTGAGCACGCGGGCGAGCGCCCGCACCAGCTCGGCGCGGTCGGGGTAGACGCCCGGGTCCGCGCGCAGCCGCCGGGACAGCGAGAACGGCCCGGTGACGGAGAACCGCACCGGCCGGTCGGTGTGCGCCCGGGTGAACTGCAGGTCGGGGACGAGCCCGAGCGGGTCGTGGTCGAGCTCGCCGGCGCGGGGTCGGGCAGCGTGCGGGCCAGCCGCAGGTCGAGGTAGTCGAAGTAGAACGCCTTGACCGGGTCGGCGGCCTCCACGCCGGGGAAGCGGGAGAGCAGGTAGTCGACGTCGTTCTCGCGGCGCAGCTCGCCGTCGGAGACGATGTCGATGCCCGCGACCTCCTGGTCCTTGAGCGCGGCCTTCACCGCGATGTCGTGCATGTCGGCGAGCTGGCCGCGGCTGACGTCGCCGTGGTGCACGCCGGTCTTGGCGCGCTCCAGCCAGTCGGGCACCGACCACGAGCCGATCACGGTGGTGGGCAGGAGCCGGTTCACGGTACTGGTCATCGGCCGCTCAGTCCCGCACGTCCGCGGTCATGGTCACGATGTTGCTCCCGGAGCGCTGGAAGGGGGCGAAGGAGACGTCGAAGCCCTTCCGCGCGCCCAGGTGGGCGAGCAGCGGCCCGTTGACCCAGTTGACCACCGAGCCGTCGTACTTTCCAGGGCCGCGGAAGCCCGTGCGGTACTGCTGCGGGTCGGTGGCGAAGATGTCGTGGCAGTGCAGCCGGCCGTACGGGTGCAGCAGCGGGACGGTCTCGGCGAAGCTGGTGGCCGCGCCGTTCGAGACGTGCATGCGGACGTCGCCGCCGCCGGCGAGCAGCGGGCGCAGCAGCTCCCCGCCCATGCCGGGCGCGATCTCGTAGGTGTCCAGGCCGTGCAGGGGGACGTAGCGTTCCTGCAGCTTGACGGCCTCCCAGCAGGCCCGCCAGAACGCGACGGCGGCCGGCACGTCCGGGAAGAGCCGGGGTGCGGACTCGGCCAGCAGCTCCGGCCCCAGCTTCAGCAGCCGCGTGACCAGCCCGGCGAGCGACTCGTGTGTGGTCCCGAGGCCCGCGGCGATGGAGGCGGCCTCGGCCGCCGGGAGGTACGCGCGCGTCTCGACGAGGTGCTCGCGCTGCCCGATCGTCGCGATCTCGTCGGTCGGGAGGTTGTCGTAGACGTTGGAGATGTAGACGAAGAAGACCTTGAACCGCAGGAACGCCAGCGCGGTCATCGGGCGCAGCGCGTCGAGCACGAGGAACGAGGTGTGGTCGGCGTGGCCGCCGACGTTCGCCCGCGCCAGCTCCAGCACGTGCGGCGAGTAGTCGCACATGAGGTAGTGCAGCCGGCGGTAGTAGTCGCGGCCGTGCTCGCGGTCCATCGCGACGAACGTGTCGAGCCAGGTCGCGGCCTGGTTGCCGTTGCCGACGCCCAGCTCCACGACGTACAGCTCCTCGGGCAGGGCGCGGCGCTGCGCGAGCGAGTCCCAGGTGGCGAACAGGCCGGCGATCGCCTCGCGCACCGGCTCCAGCCGGGTCGCGTCGCTCTGCCCGCCGGGCAGCGCCGACTCGTAGCCCTGGCCGGTGGCCTCCTCCCAGCGCTGGAGGTGCTGCCAGTAGAGCGCGTTGAACGACCAGATCAGGCTCTTGCTGGCCGGTCCCCACTCCTCCAGCACCAGCCGGTCCGGGTCCCCGGCGTGGTGGCCGTGCACGGCGGCCGAGACCCGCGTCGCGACGTCGTCGGGTGCGGCCGAGGCGATCGCGCGCAGGTCCAGCGCGAGTTCCACGGCGTCGCTCCCGACGATCGGGCGCACGTCCACGGGGGTGCGGAAGTTCTGGCGGTACTGCACCCAGTCGGCCACGACGCGCAGCCGGCCGAGGTCGGGGGGTGGGGCGGTCCCGTTCGGCGCGGTGAGCGCGCCGAACACGGGGGCGAGCGCGGCCGTCAGGTCGACGGCGTTCTTGCCGCGCAGCCGGGCGGTGGGACGGATCTCAACCAGCACTGACGCTCCTCTCCGGGGGCGCGGCCGGTGCCGGCGCGAGCCCGGCCCGTTCGAGGATCTCGGGGACGCCGCGCTCGTACCCGAAGGCCATGAGGTGCACGCCGGCGACGCCCGGCACCTCGCGAAGCTGCTGGACGGTCTCGACGCACAGGCGTACGCCTCGGCGGCGACCCGGTCGGACGGCACGCCGCGCAGGCGGCGCCCGACCTCGTCCGGGACGTGCACGCCGGGCACCGAGCCGCGGACGAACTCGTACGCCCGCAGCGACCGGATCGGCCCGACGCCCGCGAGCACCCCGCAGCGTTCCGCCAGCCCGCGGTCGACCACCTCGGCCATGAACCGGGCGAAGCCGGGCACGTCGAACACGAACTGGGTCTGGCAGAACTCGGCGCCGGCGGCGACCTTCTTGCCGAGCCGGGCCGCGCGGAACGAGGCCGGCGGCGCGAACGGGTTCTCCACGGCGCCGATGAGGAACCGCGGCCGCGGCTCGACCGGGCGCCCGGACAGGAGCCGGCCCTCGTCGCGCAGCGCGCGGGCCGTCCAGACCAGCTGCACGCTGTCCAGGTCGAACACCGGCTTGGCGTCCGGGTGGTCGCCGAAGACGGGGTGGTCGCCGGTCAGCAGCAGCACGTTGGGGATGCCGAGCGCGGCGGCGCCGAGCAGGTCGGACTGCAGCGCGATCCGGTTGCGGTCGCGGCAGACCAGCTGCATCACCGGCTCGACGCCCGCCTGCGCGGCGAGCACGCTCCCGGCGATGCTCGCGAGCCGGACGGCGGCGCCGGCGTTGTCGGTGACGTTGGCGGCGTCGACCCAGCCGCGCAGGTGCCGGCCGCTTTCGCGATGGCGGCCGGGTCGGCGCCGCGGGGCGGGCCGATCTCCGCGGTGACGGCGAACCGGCCGGCGGCGAGCGCGTCGCGCAGGGAGCGGGCCGGGGGCGGCAGCGTCGGCGGGGTCGATGCGGTCATGGGTGCGGTCATCGGCGCGAGCCCGCGACGGCCGGCATGCCGAGGTCCACCCGCTGGACGGGCGGGCGGTCCGGTCCGGGCTCGGTCCAGAGGCCGTCGTCGCGGCCCAGCCAGTAGTTCACCCACGAGCTGGAGCCGACGAGCCGCTGGTCGAT
>MKJX01000062.1 GCA_001942415.1 Pseudonocardia sp. CNS-139 | reverse complement strand
CTCCTTCCCACGTTCGCAGCGCTGCGCTGGGGTCGGGCGGCACGTCGGCGGGCGCCGTTTGTGGTCTCCCACAGGCGCCCGCGGACGGTCAGGCGGTGGCGGGCGGGCCGCCGTCCGGGTCGTCGGCGGCGACCATCGCCCGGGCGACGACCGGGCGCAGCTCCCGCGGCAGCGGGCCGGCGCCGGCCCGCAGGTGCGCGACGGCCGCGCGCAGCCCGCTGATCTCCGCGCGCAGCTCGGCGATGAGTGCCTGGTCAGCGGCCGCCCGCTCGGTGTCGGCCTGCCCGGAGATGCGCCGCAGCTCGTGCAGCAGCGGCTCGACGACGCTCGGTTCGCGGCCCGCGGCAGCCGCCGATCCGGTGTGCTCCGACGTGGTGCTCACGTGGTCGCCTCCTCCGTCCGGCCGCTCCGCCGGCCCGTCGTCCTGCGATGACGCAACGCTAACGACCGTGGTGGCCCCGCTCACATGTGCCGGAACACAAAAGGTGGGCCGGAGTGCTTGGGGTGACGAGACAGGTGCGCCTACCCTCTCGGGCATGGCTGCGGCGCCACATCCGACTCCGCAGCCGTCCCCTGCCCGCGTCCGGGCGGCGGCCGCGCCCACGCCGGAGCGGCGGGAGAACGCGCTGCTGCGCGAGCTGGTCGCGGTCTACAGCCACCTCTCCGGGCTCGCCTCCCAGGACGCCGACGTCGACGCGGTGGTCCGGCTGGTCGCCCGGCGCACCGGCGCCACCGTGCTCGTCCTGGGCCCCGGGCTGGACGTCGTGGCCGCCGTCCCGGCCGACGCGGGCGACCTGCTCGCCGCGGCAACCGGGTCGGCGCCGCTCGGGCCGGTGCTCGCGGCGGCCGCGCAGAACCGCCGGCCCGTGACGCTGCCCGGGCTCGGCGCCGACGACGTGGGCGGGCCGATCGTGGTCGCCCCGATCCTCGTCGGCGACGAGGTCGCGGCCCACCTGGTGACGATCCCGCAGGCCGGCGACACCGACGGGCAGCCCGAGCTGGACGACGACCTCGCGCTGCTGCTCACCGAGCACGCGGCCACGATCTGCGGGTTCGTGCTCGGCCGCGAGCGTGTGGTGGCCGCGGCGGCCGGGCGGGCCCGCACCGACCTGCTGGAGGGGCTGCTGCTGGCCCGCGACCGCGACGACGGCGAGGCCGAGCGCTGGGCCGGGCACCTCGGGTTCGCGAGCGGCACCCCGCACCACGTGCTCGCGGTCGGGCTGGTCGACCCGCGGCCGGGGCTCGACCGCTCGCGGGTGCTGCACCTGGCCGAGCACACGCTGTCGCGCAGGCTCCAGCCGGCGATCGTGGCGGTCCGCGACACGGAGGTCGTCGCCGTCGTCCCGGCCGCGGACGCCGTGCGCGGGCTCGACGGCGTGCGGGCGCTGGCCCGCGACTGCCGCGCCGCCGTGCTGGAACGCCACCCCGAGGCCCGGCTCGTCGCCGGGGTGGGCGGCTGCTGCCTGACGGCCGGTGAGATCTCCCGCTCGTACACGCAGGCCCGCGGCGCGATCGAGGCGGCCCGCCGGATGGGCGGGCCGCACCGGCCGCCGCCGGGGGTGCTGGCGTTCGACGACCTGGGCGTGCACCGGCTGCTGCTGCAGGTGCCCGACCTCGCCGAGCTGCTCGTCGCGGACGTGCTGGGCGAGCTCGTGCGCGAGGACCAGCGCGGCGAGCACCGGGCCGACCTCGTCGGCACGCTGGCGGAGTGGTTCCGCTCCGGCGGCAGCCCGCAGCGCACGGCCCGCGAGCTGCACGTGCACCCCAACACGGTCACCTACCGCATCCGGCGGGTGGAGGAGATCACCGGGCTGCGCCTGGACACTACCGCGACCGGCTGATGGCGCAGGTCGCGTGCGAGATCGTGCAGGTGCTGGGGGAGGGGCCGTGACCGGCGGGAACGGCGGGGCGAACCCGTTCGCCGAGCGGCTGGCCGCCGGCGTGCTCGTCGCGGACGGCGCGATGGGCACCCTGCTGCACGCGGCGGGCAACCCCCTGGAGCGCGCGCTGCCGGAGCTGAACCTGTCCGATCCGGCGCTCGTCCGCCGGATCCACGACTCCTATCTCGCCACGGGCGTCGACCTCGTGCAGACCAACACGTTCGGCGCGAGCCCGCTGCGGCTGGAGGTGCACGGGCTCGGCGAGTCGACGTCGGCGATCAACGCGGCCGGGGTGCGGATCGCCCGCGCGGCGGCGGAGGCGGCCGGGCGGCCGGTGCTCGTCGGCGGGTCGGTGGCTCCGGCCGTCACGCTCCAGCAGCGCAGGCGCGTCGGCCCGGCCGAGCGCGCGTCGGCCGTCCGCGCGCAGATCGACGCGCTGGTCGCGGCCGGGGTGGACGTCCTGGTGCTGGAGACGTTCGGGTACCTGGACGAGCTGGTGGAGGCCGCGGGCGTCGCCTGCGACACGGGCGTGCCCGTGCTGGCCCAGGCCACGTTCGCGGCCGACGGGCGCACGCTCGGCGGCGACACCCCGCACGAGGTGTGCTCGGCGCTGGCCGGGCTGCCGGTCACCGCGCTCGGCACCAACTGCACGCTGGGCCCGCAGGGCCTGCTCGCCGTCGTGCAGGAGCTGCGCCCCTACACGGACCTGCCGATCGCGGCCCAGCCCAACGCGGGGCTGCCGCGGCGCACGAGCGGCCCGCGGTTCTCCTACGACGTCGACGCGCAGTACTTCGCGCGGTACGCGCAGCTGCTGGTCGGGGCCGGGGCGAGCCTCGTCGGCGGGTGCTGCGGCACCACTCCCGGGCACCTCGACGCGGTGGTCCGCGCGGTCGCCCGGCGCAGCAGCCCGCCGCCCGCGCGCCCGGCCGCGACGGCGGTCGCGGTGCCGGTGCTCCCGCCGCCCGAGCCCGTGGCACCGCGGTTCCGGGTGCTCGCCGAGATCCAGCCGCCGCAGGCCGGGCACGTCGGCGACGCGGTGCAGCGGGCGGTCGCGGTGCAGGCCCTCGGCGTCGACCGGCTGTGGGTGCCGCCCGGTGACGGCCCGCGCGCCCAGCTCAGCCCCGTCAACGTGGCGGTGCACCTGCAGAACCAGCTGGGCGTCGAGGCCGTCGCGGGCGTGACCACGTGGGACCGCACGATCATGGCCCTGCAGGCCGACCTGCTCGGGGCGCACGCGCTCGGCGTGCGGCGGGTGGTGTGCGAGACCGGCAGCCCGCCGCTGCTGGGCGACTACCCCAACGTCGACGGCGTCTGGGACGTCGACTCGGTCGGCCTGGTGGAGCTGCTCGCCGGGCTCAACGACGGGCACGACTGCAACGGGCTGCGGCTGGCCGGCAAGACCGCGTTCGAGATCGGGGTGCGGGTGCGCCCGGCTCGCGCTACCGGCAGGCGGAGGCGGCCCGGGCGCTGCGCAAGATCGAGGCCGGGGCGCAGTTCCTCGTCACCCGGCCCGTCTACGGCCTGGACTCGCTGCACCGGCTGCGCGACGCGCTCGGCCAGCCCGTGCCGCTGCTGGTGTCGGTGCGGCCGCTGCGCAGTTACGCGGAGGCCGAGTACCTCGCGCACGAGGTGCCCGACACCGGCGTCCCGGCGAGCGCGCTGGACCTGCTGGAACGGGCCGGCGACCGGGCCGCCGAGGCGGGCGTGGAGCTGGCCGCCGAGCTGGTGCGGGGGCTGCGCGCCGTGGCCGACGGCGTGGTGCTCGCGCTCCCGGACGGGCCCGGCGACGCCGCCCGCGAGCTGCTCGCCGCCGCTCGCGGGGAGTGAGCGTGCGCTCGCCGAATGTGAGCGGGTGGGAGGTTTCGGCGCCGCCGCGGCGGACACTTCCCCTCCGTGATCGACACGCCCGCCCGGCGGGTGCTCGTGGTGCGCCTCGACGGTATCGGCGACGTGCTGCTCGCCGGGCCGGCCGTGCGGGCCGTCGCGGCGGCGCCCGGCGTCGAGGTGTCGCTGCTCGCCGGCCCGGCGGGCGAGGCGGCCGGGCGGCTGCTGCCGCGTCCGGCACGTGCTGCGGTGGGCGGACCCGGTCGCGCGGCTGCGCGTCCGGCACGTGCTGCGGTGGGCGGACCCGGTCGCGCGGCTCGCGGAGCACGCGTTCGACGAGGCGGTCGTGCTGACCCCGGCCGGGCGGTCCCCGCTGCCGGTCGCCCGGCTCCTGCGCGCGGCCGGGATCCGGCAGGCCACCGGCCCCGACGCCGCGCTCCCGGCGGACCTGCCCGAACCGGAGCGCGCCCTCGCCGTCGCCGAGGCCGCGGGGTACCGCCTCCCGCCGTCGGACGACGGCCGCTCGCGGTCCGCCGCCCGCCGCCGGTGCCGGCGCTGCTCGGGCCGGTCGCCCGCGAGCCGTACGTCGTGCTGCACCCGGGCGGGGCCGGGCCCGGCTGGTCCGTCGGGCAGCACCGGGCGGCCGCGCAGCTGCTCGACCGCGCCGGGTTCGCGGTGGTCGTGACCGGGGCCCGGGCCGAGCGCGGGCTCACCGCGACCGTCGCCGCCGGGCGTGGCCTCGACCTCGGCGGCCGCACCGACCTCCCGCACCTGGCCGGGGTGCTCGGCGGGGCCGTCGCGGTGGTCGCGGGCGCACGGGCGCCGCGCACCTGGCCGCCGCCGTCGGCACGCCGGTCGTGTCGCTGTTCGCGCCGGTCGTCCCGGCGGCGCGGTGGCGGCCCTACCGGGTGCCGCACGTCCTGCTCGGTGACCAGGACGCCGCCTGCCGCGGCACCGCGCGCGGGAGTGCCCGGTGCCCGGCCACCCGTGCCTGGCCGGCGTGCCGCCGGAGGCGGTCGTGACGGCGGTGACGCAGCTGCGCGCGGGCCTGCCCACCGCCTGGAAAGCCGCGTTCCGGGCGGGCAGTGACCTGAACGTGGCTTTCCAGCCGGCACAGCGGCGGGGTTGAGCGGCGGGCTAGAAGACGCCCGCGGGGGTGGCCGGGCGGCGGGGGTCGTGCAGCACCGTCGCCAGCCGCAGGACGTCGGCCGGGTCCACCGCGAGCAGGGCGGGGTCGGGGGCGTCGGCGTCCTCGTCGCCGGGCCGGGCGGGCGGCCGCCGAGCACCACGTGCGGCCCACCCGGCGGCGGGCCCCAGCGGGCCGGGGTCGACCGGGCCGAAAGATCGTCACCGACGGCGTCCCGAAGGCGTAGGCGAGGTGCGCGAGGCCGGTGTCGCCGCTGACCACCAGCGCGGCCCCGGCGACGAGCGCGCAGAGCTGGGCGAGGCTCGTCCGGCCGGCCAGCACCCGCGAGTCGCCGAGCCCGGCCAGCCCGGCGACCCGGTGGCCCAGCTCCCGCTCGTCCGCGCCGCCCGTCACGAGCACGGGCTGACCGGGGCGGTTGAGCGCGCCGGCCACGGCGGCGAACCGCTCGGCGGGCCAGCGCCGCGCCCCCGACCGGGCCCCGGGATGCACGAGCACCGGCGCGCCCGGGCGCCCGACGTGCACCCCGTCCGGGACGGGGAGGTGCAGGTCGGCGGGGTCGGAGGGGATGTCGAAGTGGGCGAGCACGGCGCACCACCGCTCCCGCTCGTGGGCGTGGCGGGCCGCGAGCGTGCGCCACTCGGGGCCGTCCCAGCCGGGGGCGCGCAGCCCGATGCGGGACCGCGGGACGAGCGCGTCCAGCAGGGTGTGGCTGCGCGGTCCGGCGTCGTGCAGGTTGACCGCGACCTCGGGCGGCGGACCCATCCAGGTCAGCTCGCCGGGGTCGCGGGTGGGCAGGTGCGCGTCGACGGCGCCGGTCCGCGTGACGAGCGGGCCGAGCGCGCCCGGTGCCGCGAGCACGATCTGGTGCTCCGGCAGCGCGCGGCGCAGCGCCCGCAGCGCGGGCACGGCGACGAGGAGGTCTCCCAGGGGCAGGGCGCGCAGGACCAGCGCCCTCGGCTTGTGATCAAGGCTGCGCCTCACGGGCAGCTTTTACCCCGCGGATCGGGGGGTAACCGGGCGCCATGCCCGCCGGGTCACCCGTCCGTCAGATCACGGTTCGACGGATCGCCGTCCTGCGCGCCTCCACGCTCGGCGACTACCTGGTCGCCACCCCCGCGCTGGCCGCGCTGCGCGCCCGGTACCCGTCCGCCGAGCTGACCTGATGGGTGCCCCCTGGCAGGAGTGGTTCCTCGGCGGGCGCCGCGGCCCGGTGGACCGCGTGCTGGTCGTGCCGCGCGTCGACGGCCTGCCCGGCCAGCCCGCGGACGCCCCGCCGGCCGCCGCGCTGCGGCGTCGCGACGGCCCGGGCGATCGCGCTACGACCTCGCGTCCAGCTGCACGACGGCGGGCCCGCGGCCAACGCGTTCGTCCGGTCGCTGCGGGCGGGCCGGTCGATCGGGCTGTGCGCGGACGGCGCCGGCCTCGACGCGGACGTGCCGTTCCGGCACCACCAGCCCGAGCCGGACCGGCTGCTGGAGGTGGTCCGGCTCGCCGGCGCCGACGGCCCGGCCGACTACCCGCGGCTGCACGTCAGCGCGGAGGAGCGGGCCGCCGCGATCCGGCTGCTGCCGGGCGAGCGGCCGTGGGTGGCGCTGCACCCCGGCGCCGGCGACCCGCGCCTGCGCTGGCCGGCCGAGCGGTTCGCCGCGGTCGCGACGCCTCGCCGAGTGCGGGTGCGGCCGGTGGTCGTCGGCGCGGAGCCGGACGTGGGCGCCGCCGTCGCGGCCGCGGCGCGCCGGCCCGTCGCCGACCTGACCGGCCGCACCCGGCTCGGCACCCTGGCCGGCGTGCTCGAACGCTGCGCGCTCGTCGTCGGGAACGACTCCGGGCCGCTGCACCTCGCCCGCGCGGTGGGCACCGCGACCGTCGGGCTGCACTGGTGCGGCGACCCGATCGGCGCGGCCCCGCGCGCCGGGCCCGGCACCGTCCGCTGCTGAGCTGGGCGCGGCACTGCCCGGACTGCGGCGCCGACTGCTCCCCGGCCGGCGCCGGCTGCGGCCACGACCGCTCCCTGCTCGGCGAGATCGCCGTGCCCGACGTGCTGGCCGAGGCCGCGGACCTGCTGGGCGCCGTCCCGGCCCGGTGAGCCCGGGTCCCGATCGTGGCCGCCTTGCACCTGTGACCCGGCGCGGTCGATTAGGGTCGGGCGACCGGCGGCAGGAGGGGCAGCGGATGACCGAGCGGGTGGCGATCGTGACCGGGGCGGCGCGGGGGATCGGGGCGGCGACCGCCCTGCGGCTCGCCGCCGACGGCCTGGCGGTCGCGGTGCTGGACCTCGACGAGAGCGCCGCGAAGGGCACGGCCGACGCGATCGCGGCCGGCGGCGGGCGGACCCTCGCGCTCGGCGCCGACGTGTCCGACGCCGCGCAGGTGGAGGCCGCCGTCGCCCGTGTCGCCGCCGAGCTGGGTGCGCCGACCGTGCTGGTCAACAACGCCGGCGTCACCCGCGACAACCTGCTGTTCAGGATGACCGAGCAGGACTGGGACACCGTGATGGGCGTGCACCTGCGCGGGTCGTT
>MKJX01000061.1 GCA_001942415.1 Pseudonocardia sp. CNS-139 | reverse complement strand
GTCCAGCTCCTCGACGCCGAGCCGGGCGAGGAACGCCGGGGTGTCGCCCGGCCCGACGGCCACCCCGCGGCGGGCCGCGAGCATCGCGCCGAACAGCCCGTCGGCCACCCCGACCTGGCACTCGACGCCGGCGCGGGCGGCCACCTGGTCGACCAGCGCCTCGGCGGCCGCCAGCTCCCCGCCGAACCACCCCGCCGGGCCGCGGGCGGCGAGCGCGACCAGCCCGGGACGCACGATCTCCACGCCCGGCGCCAGCTCCTCGACCGCGACGACGACGGGCTCGAACGCGCGGGCGTCCTGTTCGGGGTCGTGGTCGAGCAGCTCCAGCTCGGGGCACCGGGCCTGCGCCTCCCGCCTGCGCAGGCCGCGGCGCACCCCGTGCGACCGGGCGGTGGCCGAGCACGCCAGCACCCGGCCCGCCACGAGCACGGCGGCCGGCCGGTGCGCCGGGACGTGCGCCGCCATCGCCGCCGCCGTGACGGGCCAGTCCGGCGACCACAGCACGAGCACCCGCGTGGCCCCCACCGTCACCCCACCGCCTCGACGACGGTGCCGGTGTCGCTCCCGGCCGGGCCGCGGCCACCCGGCCGCCGGGCCCGGGGAGCAGCAGCCGGGCCGAGCGGCCGCCGGGGGCGATGCCGCGCCCCTGCGACCGCACCTCGACCTCCCGGGACCGCAACCGCCCCGCCCCGGACCCGAGCCCGTGCCACCGGGCCGTGGCGCAGCGCAGCTCCACGTCGGCCCCCGCCCACCGGCCGAGCACCACGAGCACGGCCCCGCGCTGCCGGGCCCTGGCCTCCAGCCGCCGCCGGTCGGCGGCCCGCACCACCGCCCGCCCGGCGAGAGCGACGACCACGACGTCCATCCCGTCGAGCAGCGCGACGGCGACCCCCAGCGGTCCGGCCCCGGACGCGGCACCAGCGCCAGCCGCTCCAGGCGCAGCCCGGCCTCCGCCGCGGCCAGCAGCCCGAGCTCGGGCCGCCCGACCACCGCCACCCAGGCCCCGTCCGCCGAGCCCGCCGCCAGCAGGGCGAGCAGCAGCGACGTGGCCGCGGGACCGGGCGCGAGCGCCACCGTGGAGCCCCGGCGCAGCCCGCCGGCCGGCAGCAACCCGGCCAGCGGGCCCGCCGCCGGAAGCAGCCTCCCGTCCACCTCCGGCACGGCCGAGCCCGCGCGCCCGGCCGTGGCATCGGCGCGGCGCAGCAGCCCCCTGGCGAGCTCCAGCCTGCTCGCCAGGTCGCGCCCGCCGCCGCTGTGTGCATACACGTCTCCCCTTCAACGCGTGCCGGTGTCGAGGGGAAGTCGACATTCGAACGTGTGTTCGAGTATAACGGGAGTCGTGGACAGTTGCTACCGGCCGGCCGAGCAGGTCGCGTACAGGTCGGCCCACTGGTGGGCCGACAGGTCGCGTGGGCGTACCCCCGCGTCGAGCCCTTGCTCGCCCAGCCAGCCCTTCACCTGCGGCAACGAGCGCCGCACCGCGGGCAGGAGCCGATCGCCGCCGAACGCCTCGCGCACCAACCGCTGATACGCGGCCCGTTCCGCGGGCGCCACCAGCGGCGTCTCCCGCCTGCGCAGCACGAGGATGCCACCGTCCACCGACGGCCTAGGCCGGAACGCCGCCGACGGCACGCGGCCCGCGAGTGCGAACTCGTACCACGGCCACCAGCTCGCCGTGAGCAGCGTGGTGCCGCCGACGGCCGCCCGCTTGCGGGCGACCTCCCACTGGAGCAGCAGCACCGCGCTCGTCCACGCGCGGTGTCCGAGCAGGTGCCGCAGCAGCGGTGTCGTGATCCCGAAAGGAACGTTGGAGGCCACCTGGTACGAGCCGGGATGTGCGGCGTCGAGCCGGAACCGCAGCATGTCGGCGTGCACGACGTCGACCCGGTCGCCGAAGGCGCGGCGGAGCCGGGCCACCCGCGCCGGGTCCAGCTCCACGGCGGTGACGGCGCCGGACCGCACGGCGAGCTGCCGCGTCAGCGCGCCGTCACCGGCGCCCAGCTCGACGACGGGGCCGGGCGGCACCAGCCCGGCGATGCGCGCGACGACGCGTGTGTCCACCAGGAAGTTCTGGCCGAGCTCGTGACGGCGCCGAGAGGACGGCGGTATGAGGACATGACAAACCTGCGCTTCGCGTCGATCCGGATGGGAGTCCAGACGGACGCCGCGCGCGCGACAGAAAGGGGGCCCCTGGGGAGGGGAAGGCTCAGCGGCGCGGCATCCGGGAGATGCTGCGCAGCCGACCTATCGTGAAGCCGTATCCCACGGCGATCACGCTACCGGTCGCCGCCACCGGTTTGGCCTCAGTGCGCCCGTCAGTGCGCGAAGTGCCGCGTGCCGGTGAGGTACAGGGGCACGCCCGCCGCAGCGGCCGCCTCGACGACGAGGTTGTCGCGCACCGAGCCACCCGGCTGCACCACGGCCCGCACCCCGGCGTCCAGCAGCACCTCCAGCCCGTCCGGGAACGGGAAGAAGGCGTCCGAGGCCGCCACCGACCCGCGGGCCCGGTCGCCGGCCCGGGCCACCGCCAGCCGGGCCGCGTCCACCCGGTTCACCTGGCCCATGCCGACCCCGACCGCCGCGCCGCCTGCCGCCAGCAGGATTGGCGTTGGACTTCACGGACCGGCAGGCCCGCCAGGCGAACGCCAGGTCGGCGAGCACGTCGGCGGGCACCGGCTCGCCGGTCGCGAGCGTCCAGGTCGCCGGGTCGTCGCCCGGGGCGTCGACGGCGTCGCGCTGCTGCAGCAGCAGGCCGCCGGAGACGGGCCGCAGCTCCGCGCCGTGCCGCGGCGGGGCGACGGGGAGCCGCAGCACCCGCAGGTTCTTCTTCTGGGTGAGGATCTCCAGCGCGCCGTCCGCGTACCCGGGCGCGACGACGACCTCGGTGAACACGTCGGCCACCTGCTCCGCCATCGCGGCCGTGACGTCGGTGTTCGTGGCGATCACGCCGCCGAACGCGCTCACCGGGTCGGTCGCGTGCGCCTTGCGGTGCGCCGCGGCGACGTCCGCGCCGACCGCGATGCCGCAGGGGTTGGCGTGCTTGATGATCGCGACGCACGGCGCGTCGTGGTCGTGCGCGGCCCGCCACGCCGCGTCCGCGTCGACGTAGTTGTTGTACGACATCTCCTTGCCGTGCAGCTGCTCCGCCGCGGCGAGCCCGGGCCCGCCGGAGACGTACAGCGCCGCGGCCTGGTGCGGGTTCTCGCCGTAGCGCAGGTCGGCCGCGCGCTCCCAGGTGGCGCCCACCCACGGCGGGAAGATCCCCCCGTCCGGGTCGGGCGCGAGCACGCTCCCCATCCAAGAGGCGACGGCGACGTCGTAGGTCGCGGTGTGCCGGAACGCCGCGACGGCGAGCAGCCGCCGGTCGGCGAGCTCGAACCCGCCGTTCTTCACCTGCTCCAGCACCCACTCGTAGCGCGCCGGCTCGACGACCACGGCCACGCTGTCGTGGTTCTTCGCGGACGCCCGCACCATCGCCGGCCCGCCGATGTCGATCTGCTCGACGCACTCCTCGGGCGCGGCGCCGAGGCGACCGTCTGCGTGAACGGGTAGAGGTTCGAGACGAGCAGCTCGAACGGCGCGATGTCCAGCTCGGCGAGCTGCGCCAGGTGCTCGGGCTTGCGGGTGTCGGCGAGCAGCCCGGCGTGCACGCGCGGGTGCAGCGTCTTGACCCGCCCGTCCAGGCACTCGGGGAACCCGGTCAGCTCCTCGACACGCGTGACGGGCACGCCGGCGTCGGCGATGCGCTGCGCGGTGGACCCGGTCGAGACGATCTCGACGCCCAACGCGTGCAGCCCCGTGGCCAGTTCCAGCAGCCCCGTCTTGTCGTAGACACTGATCAGCGCGCGGCGCACCGGCTTCCGCTCGGTCACGGGATGCTCACCTCTCGTCCGGTCACGGTGGCCCCTTGCCGGGCCAGCGCGGCGACGGTGCCCACGAGCAACCGCCGCTCCTCGATCTTGATGCGTTCGTGCAGCACCTCGACGGTGTCGCCCGGTTCGACCGGCACTGCGCTCTGGGCGAGCACCGGTCCCGTGTCGACGCCGTCGTCGACGATGTGGACGGTCGCGCCCGTGACCTTCACCCCGTACGCCAGCGCGTCGGCCACCCCGTGCACGCCCGGGAACGCCGGAAGCAGTGCGGGATGCGTGTTGATCATCGGAGCGCCGACGGCCGCGAGGAAGCCGGGGCCGAGGATCTTCATGAATCCGGCGCTCACCACCAGGTCGGGCCGGTGCTCGGCGACCGCCTTGGCGATGGCGGCGTCCCACGCGGCCCGGTCGGCGTGGTCGGCGACGCGCACGGTGAACGTCGGGACACCGGCCCGTTCGGCCCGGGCCAGGCCCTCGATCCCGGCGCGGTCCGCGCCGACGGCGACCACGCGGGCCGGGAACCCGGGCTCGGTCACGGCGTCGAGCAGGGCCTGCAGCAGGGTGCCGGACCCGGAGACCAGCACGACCACCCTGGCCGGAACAGGAGTCTCGACCCGGTATGAACGGCTCGGCGTCGCGGGCACGCGGGAGCTCCTCGGCGAGATTCGGGGACGGCTCTTACCTCAACAGCGTAGGCCGCGGCGCAGGTCACACCGCTGTCGGCGCCGGGTTCAGGGGGTGGGGTCGTCCGCCGCAGGGTGCTCGGCCGCCTCCCGTTCGCGCTGCGCGACGAGCTCGGCCACCGTCTGCGGACCGCGCTGCTGCGGCAGCACGGGCGGCGCGGCCGCCGGCCGGCGCGGCCACGGCCAGTGCCGCGCCACCCGCTCCGTCACAGCCGGCAGGCGCCGGGCGATCCGGAGCGGCGCGGCGCGCTCCGGTGCTGGTTCCGGGGCGGGCTCGTCCCCGGCGTCCCGCGGCGCCGGGACGCTCGTGACCGGCGGCTCGGGTTCGGGCTCCGGCTCGGGTTCGGGCGGGGCGACGGCCGGACGGAAGAGCGCGACGAGCACCACCGGCACCCCGACCCACAGCAGCACGGACGGCACGACGAGCTCCACGGGCAGCCGCACCGGGTCGAACGGGCCGGCGGCGAGCCGCCCGCCGGCGAGCGCGGCGAGGGTGGTGACGACGAGCGTCGTGAGCAGGGCCGTCGCGACCGCAGCGGCGAAATGGTGCACACCCGCGACGCGCCGCAGGGCGAACCCGGCGAGCAGCCCGACGGCCACCGGCAGCACGAACACGGCCAGCGCCCAGACCGGCGGCGCGGCGACCGGGAACGCGGTGAGCAGCGGGAAGCTCGACGGCTGGTCGGGCGCGTGTGTCACGAACGGCGACGACCCGGCCGTCCCGACGGCGACGCCGGGCCCGAGCGCCCAGCTGACCCCGGCGAGCAGCGCGTTGGGCAGGTAGGCGAGCGCGAGCACCGTCACACCCACGCCGGACAGCACGTCCGGGGCGAGCTGCGCATAGGCGTCCGCGACCCGGGGCGCAGCCAGCGCCAAGCCCGTGACCAGCATCAACGCCCCGACGAACGCGAGACCGGCGAGCGCGGTGGCCGTGCCGCGCAGCGCGGCGGGCGCCCAGTCCGGGAACCGCCACGCCGGGAACCCCGAGAACCGGAGCACGCCGATCGTGCCTCCGACGCCCGCGACGAGCGCGCCGCCGACCACGCCGACCAGGCGCGACGGCCACGTCCGCGGCTCGGGGCAGCAGCGCGCTGCCCAGCACGGCGACCGCGGCGTGCGCGCCCGCGAGCGTCGCGACCACGGCCCCGGCGTCCGTGCGGAACCGCCGGCCCAGGCGCCGCACAACCCATCCGGCCCCGAGCGACACGACGTAGACCATCGCCGCTGTCGGCAACAGCGGCAGCACGCCGAGCGGCTGGCCCTGCAGGACCATCGGGATCTGGTGGGCGGCGAGCCACAGCGGGATCGCGGCCGCGAACGCGCCGTCGACCGTGACGCCGGCGCCGCCGGTCAGGATCACCAGCGCGGCGGCCGGCACGAGCATCGCGTAGCTGACGAGAACGGTCCCCATCGCGCCCGCGAGCAGCAGGCGCAGGCGTTCGAAACCCTCGACGCCCGCGCCGTGACGACCAGGCCCGTCGTCCGGGTCGGGCGCGGTCGGCGTCGATCTGCGGTCGGCGAGAGCGCGGGTCACGCCCTCAGGGTCGCAGCGCCGCGCGGTCGCGCCGGGCAGGCACGCCGAGCGACGACACGGCAGGCCGTCGAGCAGCGGTCCGTTACGAGTTCGGCGGCCGCTCACCCGGCTGGATGAACCGGGTCTGGTCCGAGGAGTCGTTCTTGGTGGCGTCCGCGCCGCCACCGGACTCCGTGGGGCGCTGCCCCGGGCCGGGGATCACCGCGGTGGCGTCGCCGGTGGGCTGCTGGCCGCCGACCCGTCCGCCCTGCTCGGACGGCGGGATCTGCTGGCCCCAGCCACCGGCCTGACCCTGCGGCTGCTGGCCGTACCCGGCCGGCGGGTAGCCCGGCTGCTGCCCGTATGGCTGCTGGCCGTACTGACCCGGCTGGCCGTAGCCGCTGGGCTGCTGGCCGTACCCGGACTGGCCGTAGCCCGACTGGCCGTACTGTCCGTAACCGCCCTGCTGGCCGTACCCGGGCGGGTACTGGCCGTAGCCCGACGCTGCCCGTACCCGGGCGGCGTGGCCGGCCGCGGCGCCGGGATCTGCACGAGGCCGGCGTCGATCAGGTACGCACCGACCGCGGCGGCCGTGACCAGGAACGCGACGACGAGCGCCCCGATGGCAACGCCGCCGGTCGCCCCGCCCGCCACGACGACGAGCAGTTGGAACATGCCGGTCGCCGCGATGACGGCCGCGGGCACGAGCACCCGGCCGACCTTGGGCAGCACGGCCGCACCGGCGAGCAGGCCGCCGGCGATCACCGGGGCGCCCAGCTGCACGACCAGGCCGAAGTCGTCGAAGAACGCCAGGATCACCAGAACGAGGGCCAGCCCGGCGGCCGCCAGTGCGAGCAGCCGAGCGGGGCCGGGGCCGAGCGGCGGGGCCGCCGGGGTGGTCGCGCTCGACTCCGATGCGGTGGCGGAGGAGGACGACGACGCAGCCGACGGAGAGGCCGACGGCGCCCCGGGGAACGACGGTGCGGGCGGCGTCCCGGGCGATCCCGGCTGCCCTGGCTGCTGGCTCATCGAGTGAACTCCCTCCGTGCGGACTCCCGCGGTCCAGCGCAGGCGGTGACCGGAACGCTAGTGCATCGCCCGGACGGCGACCGTCCGGGTGCCGACCAAGATCACGAAAGCCGGCCGCTGCCGGGAAAGCCACATCCAGGGCAGCAGCGGTCCTGAACGTGGCTTTCCGGGCGGTGCGCGAACTACAGGCCGGCGATGATCTCCTTCATGAGCGCGGCGGTCTCGCTCGGCGTCTTGCCGACCTTGACGCCCGCCGCCTCCAGGGCCTCCTTCTTGGCCTGCGCCGTGCCGGCGGAGCCGGACACGATGGCGCCGGCGTGGCCCATCGTCTTGCCCTCGGGGGCGGTGAAGCCCGCGACGTAGCCGACGA
>MKJX01000060.1 GCA_001942415.1 Pseudonocardia sp. CNS-139 | reverse complement strand
CGGCGGCGCGCAGCGCGTCCGGGTCGTCGGCGAGCTGCGCGCCGCGCAGCGGTCCGGGTCGTCGGCGAGCTGCGCGCCGCGAGCGCCGCGTGCGCCCGGACGACGGCGGCCGCGGGCAGGGCGCCGGCGGCCCCCGCGGCGCGCTCGACGGCGCGCCGGTCGCGCGCCGCCCACCCCGCCTCGACGGCCCACAGCAGCATCTCGGTGCCGCGGTCGGGGCCGGCGGTCGGGGCCGCCGCGAGCAGCAGCCGGTGCGTCTCGTCCGGACGGCCGGCCTGCTCGGCCAGCCGGGCCCGCACGATCGCCAGCCGCGTGCGGTGCTCCGGCTCGGTCGCGTACTGCGCGATGCACCGGGCGATGGCCTCGGCCCAGTCGCGGTGCCCGGCGTCGGTCGCCGCCTCGGCGGCGAGCACGAGGCGCCGCACCCGGTCGGTGCCCTCCGCGCTGAGCGCCGCCGCCCGGTCGTACGCCGCGGCGACGGCCTCGTGGCTGCCGCGCGCCCGGGCCCGCGCCGCGCTCTCCTCCAGCGCGAGCGCCACGGACTCGTCGGGCCCGACGCCGGCCGCGGCCCGGTGCCAGTTGCGCCGGTCGATCTCGGGCAGCGCGTCGAGCACGTCGGCCAGCGCGCGGTGCGCCGCCTGCTTCGCGACGAACGTCGCCCCGCCGTACGCCGCGGTGCGGACCAGCGGGTGCTGGAAGCCGAGGCACCCGTCGCCGAACATGATCAGCCGTTCCCGTTCGAGCGTCTCCAGGTCGGCCGGCCCGGCGCCGAGCCGGTCGCCGCGCCGAGCACCACGGCGACGTTGCAGGTGCCGTCGGCGGCGGCGACGAGCAGCAGCGTGCGGGCCGTCCCGGGCAACGCCGCGATCCGGGCCGCGAACTCGCGCTCGACGGCGCTGTGCGTCGGCGCGGTGCCGCCGCGTCCGGCGTCCGGCGGGCCGAGCGGGAACACCGGGGCCCGGTCGGCCCGGTACGCGGCCGGCAGCTCGCACAGCGCGAGCGGGTTGCCGGCCGCCTCCCGCAGCAGCATCTCCCGGACGGGCCGGGGCAGGTCGCCCGCGTGCGCGTCGAGCACCTGGCGGGCGGTGGCGTCGTCGAGCCGGGAGAGGCACAGGTCCGCCAGTCCGGGCGCCGGGAACGCGGGCGCGTGCCCGGCGCGGGCCGCGAAGAGCATCACGACGGACTCCGCGTCGAGCCGCCGCGCCGCGAACAGCAGCGCGTCGGCGGACGCGTGGTCGAACCAGTGCGCGTCGTCGAGCACCACCAGCACCGGACGGTCCGCGGCCAGGTCGGCGAGCAGTGTGAGCACCGCGATCCCGACGAGGAACCGGTCCGGCGGCGGGCCCGGCGCGGCCATCCCGAGCGCGGTGCGCAGCGCGGCGGCCTGCGCGGCCGGCAGCCGGCCGACGCCGTCCAGGACGTCGCGCAGCAGCAGGTGCAGCGCCGCGTACGGCAGCTCGGACTCGGGCTCGACGCCGGCGCGGGCCAGCACCCGCATGTCGCGTGCGGCCGCGACGGCGTGCGTGAGCAGCGCGGACTTGCCGATGCCGGGCTCGCCGCGCACGACGAGCGCCGCGCTGCGCCCGGCCCGCGCGTCCGCGAGCAGCCGCTCGATCCGGGCCGTCTCGGCGTCCCGGCCGGGGAGCCTCACGGCAGCGCCCGGCGGGTGCGCATGGGCAGCAGGAGGACCAGCAGCCCGACCGCGCCCGCGACCGTGACCACGACCGCGCCGATGCGGTACCCCGCGACGCCGCCCCCGCCGACCGTCCACGCGAGCGCGGACACCGCCGGCCCGACGGTCATCGCGATCGTGCGGACCGTCATGCCGACGCCGCCGGCCACGCCCTCGGAGCCGGCCGGGGCGTGCGCGAGCATCGCCGCGTTGATCGCCGTGTTGTAGAGCGCCGCGCCGACGCCGAGCACCACCAGCCGCCAGCCCAGGTCCAGCAGCCCGGTCTCCGCGTCGAGCGGGATCATGGCCGCCATCCCGACGAGGCCGACCACGCTTCCCACGAGCACGACCCGGCCCGTCCCGAGGCGATCGGCCAGCGCGCCGGCCACGAACGAGACCGGCGCCATCGCCCCGACGAAGAACAGCAGCACCACGCCGGTCAGCTCGGCGCCGCCGCCCAGCACGTCCGCGACGAAGTACGGGAGCAGGAACGAGATGAGGCCCGAGTAGAAGCTCGTGGCCAGCAGCGAGAGCAGCGTGATGCCGTACGCGGGCGTCCGGACCAGCGCGAGCACCGGCCGCGACGACGCCAGCCGGGCCCACCACACCCCGAGCCCCACGCCCGCGGCGGCCAGCGCGACCGCGGCCACCGGCTGCCCGGCCTGCTCGAACGCCAGCAGGACGGCCGCGACCGCGCCGCCCAGCAGCGCCCCCTCGCGCAGCAGCGCCGCGCCCGGGCGGGGCAGCCCGCGGCCGGGGATGCGCGAGACGGTGCGCAGCCCGACCCACAGCGCCACGGCCAGCAGGGGCAGCTTCATGAGGAAGACCGCGCGCCAGCCGTACGTGCCGGCCACCAGCCCGGCGAGCGGCACCGCGGCGAGCGCGCCGACCGTCATGATCGTGACGACCAGCCCGATCGCGCGCCCGCGCTGCTCGGGCCGCACGCTCGCGGTGACGATCGGCATGTAGACGGCGACGACGAGCGCGCCCGCCGCGCCCTGCACCAGCCGGCCCACGACCACCAGCCAGACGCCGGGGCGAACGCGGTGACGAGGCTGGTCAGCCCGATGCCGATCATGGCGAGCAGGAACACCGCGCGGATGTCGGCGCGTCGGCCCACCGCCCGGCCGGGATCGCGACGGCCGCCATCGGCAGCGCGTACGCGAGCACCACCCACGCCGTCGCCGCGGGCGAGACCGCGAAGTCGGCCCCGATCCCGGGCAGGGTGACCGCCGCCATCGTCACCTCGGAGGTGACCAGCAGCATCGCGAGCCCGAGGGCGCCGACCGGCGCCCACCGCGTCCGTTCCGGGGTCAGGGTCATCGTCCGTTCCGTCCTGGTCGTCGGAAACCGACGGTAGGAGTTGAAGTCGCGTTGAGGTCAACTCGCGGCGTAGGGGCGCTCGGCGCGGGCCGTGCGCAGCGCGACGGCCCACCAGACGAGCTGGTCGAGCAGGGTCTTGGCGGCCGCGGCGCACTCGGCGGCGTCCACCGGGCGGCCGCCGGGCTCGAAGCGCGCCCACGCGCCGTGGAAGCTGACCGTCTCCCGCACGGTCACGGCGTGCAGCTCGGCGAAGACAGCCCGCAGGTGCTCGACGGCGCGCAGCCCGCCGCTCATGCCGCCGTAGGACACGAACCCGACGGGCTTGGCCTGCCACTGCGCGCCGTACCAGTCGATCAGCGTCTTCAGGGGCGCCGGGTAGCTGTGGTTGTACTCGGGCGCACCACCACGAACGCGTCGGCGGCGGCCAGCCTCGGCGCCAGCGCGGCGACGGCAGCGGGCGGCGGCTCGCCGAACGCGGTGATCCGGTCGGGCAGGCCGGCCTCGGCGACGTCCAGCACGTCGACGGCGAGGTCGGGGCGGGTCCGGGCCTCGTCGGCGAACCAGCGCGCCACCGTCGGGCCGAACCGGCCCTCGCGGGTGCTGCCGACGATCACGGTGAGGCGGACGGGGTCGGTCATCGCGAACTCCTCGCAGGTCGTTGATCAGGCCGTCGACGCTAGGAACGGGCCGCGGCGGCTCGAATCAGTCACGTGACCGGCCTCCGTCCGGACCCCCTCCGATCACCGTGACGGGTGAAAGGGCGTTACGGTGCGTGCCGACGGACCAGGGCGCAGCGGGGGGATGCTGGTGCAGCCGTTGCGCGACCACGACCCGGGCTCCATCGGGCCGTACCGCCTGCTGGGCCGGCTCGGCGCGGGCGGGATGGGCCAGGTCTACCTGGCCGCCGACCGCGACGGGCAGGTGCTCGCGGTCAAGGTCGTGCACCCCGCGCTGGCCCACGACGAGGCGTTCCGCCGCCGGTTCCGGCACGAGGTGGCCGCGACCCGGCAGATCAGCGGGGTGTGGGTGGCGGCCGTCGTCGACGCGACCCGGACGCGCCGGCCCCGTGGCTCGCCACCGAGTACGTCCCCGGCCCGTCACTCGACCGGGCGGTGGCCGGCGCCGGGCCGCTGCCCGCGTCCACCGGGCACCTGCTGGCCGGCGGGCTCGCCCGCGCGCTCGCCGTGGTGCACGCCGCCGGGGTGGTGCACCGCGACGTCAAGCCGTCCAACGTGCTGCTGGCCGACCGGCCGCGGCTGATCGACTTCGGCATCTCGCGCGCCGCCGGCACCCCCAACCTGACGGGCACCGATGGTGTTCGGCACCCCGGCGTTCATGTCGCCGGAGCAGGCCGCGGGCGAGGAGGTCGGGCCGGCGTCCGACATGTTCGCGCTGGGCGGCGTGGTCGTGCACGCGCTCACCGGCGTCGGGCCGTTCGGCGAGGGCGCCCCGCTCGTGCTGCTGCGGCGCATCGTCGACGACGAGCCGAACCTCGGCAGCCTGCCCGACCTGCTGCGCGCGCCCGTCGCGGCCTGCCTGGAGAAGGACCCGGCCGACCGGCCGACCGCCGCCGAGCTCGCCGTGCTGCTCGACCCGCTGCCCCCGCCGCCCGCGTCCGGCTGGCTGCCGGCCGAGGTGGTGGCGCTGGGCGCTGATCACGTCGCCGGGACCGACGCGGCCACCGCCGTCGCCGACGCCCGCACGCGCGCGGTCGGTACCCGTCGGCTGCCGGACGTCGAGCCCGTCCGCGCGGTCGGGGCGGCCGCGGCCCGGATCGGCCGGCGCACGCTGCTCGGGGCGCTCGGGATCGCCGCGCTCGGTGCCGGTGCGGGCGCCGTCGCGTACGGGGTGAGCGCCAACCGGCGGCTCGGCACGGTCGCGGCGACGCGCCCGCGGCGGTCGGGTCGGGGCCGCAGGCGCGCTGGTCGCTCCCGCTGGACGGGCCCGTCGAGGCGCTCGCCGTGCGCGACGGTGCTCTACGCCGTGCTCGGCGGGGCGCTGCACGCGCTCGACGCCGCGACCGGCGCCACGCGCTGGGTCGCCCCCGGCGCGGGCGGGCACATCGACGCGTCCGGCATCACCCATCGCGGCGTCGCGCTCGGCGAGGGGTTCGCGCTGCTGGAGACGAACGGCGCGGTGGTCGCCGTCGACATCGGCGACGGGCGGCGGCGCTGGGCCGCCACGCCCGAGTCGGGCACCGTGCTGACCTCGCTGATCGGGGCCGAGATGGCCGCCGCGCGCAGCACCGTCTTCATCGCGCTGGCCGGCTCGCTGCACGCCGTTGGACGCGCGCACCGGCGTGCGCCGCTGGCGGTACGACGTGCCGGCGGGCGGTCCGGAGGCCGGGCTGCGGTTCGCCGGGAGCCCCGCCGTCGACGGCCGCACGGTGTACGTGACGTGGGGCGCGAACGTCACGGCGCTCGACGCCGGGAGCGGGCGCGTGCGCTGGCAGTTCGGGATGCCCGGGGACACCACCGCGTCGGTCGCGGCGGCCGGCCCGGTTGTCCACATGGCCGTGTACGCCGGGCCCGCGGTCGCGCTCGACGCCGGTTCGGGACGGCCGCGGTGGGAGGTGCCGATCGGCGCGGCCGGGGCGGCGTCCGGGCTGGTCGGCCGGGCCGTCGTCGCCGCCGGGGACGCCGTGTACGTCCGCGGCGAGGACCAGCGCGTCCACGCCCTCGACGCCGCGACCGGCGCGCTGCGGTGGGCGCAGCCGGACCGCGCGGTCGACGGCGCGGCCGCCGTGGTCGGCCCGGCGCTCGACGCGGCCGACCCGGGGGTCGTCTACTGCGGGGCCGACAACGGCCGCCTCTACGCGCTCGACGCGGCCGACGGCGTGCGGCGCTGGGAGTACGCCGGGCCGTCCGGCTGGGCGACGGCACTGGTGGCTGACGCGGGGCTGGTGTACGTGGGCGGCAGCGCCCGCCTGGAGGCGGTCGCCGATGCCTGACCCGCGAGTGCATTCTGGCTCCACAACGCTGTCAGGAGGGGGCCCCGGACAGCGTCATGGCTCCAGAATGCGGTCGGGGGTGCGGCACGGCCCGGCCGTTGTCGGGCCCTTCCGGGTGCTCTCGCGGCTCGGGGCCGGTGGGATGGGGGAGGTCTTCCTCGCGCAGGGCGAGGACGGGGAGCTGGTCGCGATCAAGGTCGTGCACGCCGGGCTCGCGCACGACGAGCGCTTCCGGGCCCGGTTCGCGCGGGAGATCGAGGTCAGCCGCCGCGTCACCGGGCCGTGGACGGCCGCGGTGGTCGCCGCCGACCCGGACGCCCCGGCGCTGGCTCGCCACCGAGTACGTGCCGGGGCCCGCGCTCGACCACGCCGTGCGGGCGACCGGGCCGCTCCCCGCGCCGGCCGTGCACGTGCTCGCGGCCGGGCTCGCGCGGGCGCTCGTCGCGATCCACGGCGCCGGGCTGCTGCACCGCGACGTCAAGCCGTCCAACGTGCTGCTCGCGGCCGACGGGCCGCGGCTGATCGACTTCGGGATCGCCCGGGCCGTCGACGGCGCCGGGATGACCAGCACCGGGATGATGATCGGCACCCCGGCGTTCATGTCGCCCGAGCAGGCCGAGGGCGGCGAGCTGGGCCCGGCGTCGGACGTGTTCTCGCTCGGCGCGGTGCTCGTGCTGGCCGCCACGGGCACCGGCCCGTTCGGCGAGGCGCGCCGGTCGCGGTGCTGCGCCGCATCCTCGACGACCGCCCTGAACTGGGAGAACTGGCCGAACCGGTGCGGGCGCTCGTCGCGCGGGGCCTGGCCCGCGAGCCCGCCGCCCGGCCGACGGCCGCCGAGATCGTGGCCGCGCTCGACCCCGCGCCGGCCGCGGGTCCGCAGGGCTGGCTGCCCGCCGGGGTGGCCGCGCTGCTGCCCGGGGCGCCGCCCCGCGCCGGGTCGGGCGCGGGTCCTGCTCGGCGGGGCCGTGCTCGCCGGGCTGGGCGCCGTCGCCGCGGCGGTGGCGGTCGGGACGCGGCTCGGCGCGGCCGAGGCCGAACGCGCCCGCCCGCGCGTGCGCTGGACGTACTCGGCGCGCGCGGACGTGCAGGCCCTCGCCGTGGACGGCGCCCGCGTCTACGCCGGCAGCGCCGACGCCACCGTGCACGCGGTCGACGCCCTCGGCGGCGGCGCGCACTGGACGCACGCGCTCGACGGGCCGGCCACCGGGCTCGCCGTCGTCGGGACCGCGGTGCTCGTCTCCGACGGCGGCCGCACCTACGCGCTCGGCCGGCACCGGCGAGCGCCGCTGGGAGCAGGACGGCGCGCTGGCCGCCGCCGGCCCGGACGGCGTGCTCGTCGACGGGATCGACTACGCCGCCGCCGACGAGCAGCGGCTGCTGCGCGGGCTCGACCTCGGCACCGGCGCCGAACGCTGGCGGCACCTGCACCGCGACCTCGGCATCGCGCCCTCCCCGCACGCCGTGCTCACCCCCGGCGCCGTGCACGTCGCGGCCCGCGGCCGGCTGCTCACGCTCGACGCCGCGACCGCGCCCGGATGTGGGACCGCGCGCTCGCGGCCGGGCCCGTGCCCGCGCCGTCGCCGGGCTCGCCGAGATCCATGTCACGGCACGCATCGAGGGATGACGAAGCGCATCGTCGCGACCC
>MKJX01000059.1 GCA_001942415.1 Pseudonocardia sp. CNS-139 | reverse complement strand
GGCCAGCAGCAGGGCTACGGCCAGCAGGGTTACGGCGGCCAGCAGCAGGGCTACGCGCAGCCCGGGTACGAGCAGGGCTACGGCCAGCAGCAGGGCGGCTACCAGCAGCCCTACGAGCAGGGCTACGACGCCGGCTACGACCAGGGCTACGGCGGCCAGCAGGGCTACGGCGGCTACCAGCAGGGCCTCACGGCCACGCTGAGCCTGGACGACGGCTCGGGCCGCACGTACGACCTCACCCAGGGCAGCCACGTCATCGGGCGCGGGCAGGACTCGTCCTTCCGCCTGCCGGACACCGGCGTGTCGCGGCGGCACCTGGAGATCAGCTGGGACGGCCGCACGGCCACGCTGACCGACCTGGGGTCCACCAACGGCACCACCGTCAACGGCAACCCGGTGCAGACCTGGCAGCTGAACGACGGCGACGTGATCCGGGTCGGGCACTCCAGCCTGGTCTTCCGCACCCAGTAAGAGAGACGCGCTGGGGTCCGGGGCACCGGGCCGGAACCACAACGACTGAGATCGGAGTTCGCCGCGAGTGCCGGAGTTGGTGCTGCAGCTGACCAGGGCAGGCTTCCTCGCCCTCCTCTGGCTGTTCGTGCTGGTCGCGCTCCGGGTGGTGCGCTCTGATCTCTACGCTGCGTCGGGCCTGCGCGCGCTCGTCCCCGGCGGGCGGACCATCGCCCGCACCGGGCGCGGACGTACGGCCCGCCAACTGCTCGTCACCCAGGGCGCGCTGGCCGGCACCCGGATCACGCTCGACGACCGGCCGATCCTGATCGGCCGGGCCGACGACTCCACCCTCGTGCTGGACGACGACTACGCGTCCACCCGGCACGCCCGCATCGCGATGCAGGGTGGGGAGTGGTACGTCGAGGATCTCGGGTCGACGAACGGCACGTACCTTGATCGGGCTAAAGTCACCGGACCCACCCGGGTGCCCCTGGGTGTCCCTGTCCGCATCGGCAAGACGGTGATCGAGCTTCGGTCATGAGCCGACGCACGCTGCACCGCACCGCGGCGCTGGCCGCCGGGGTCGGCCGCGTCGGCCGGTCTGCCCCTGACCGTATTGGCGGAGCGCTGAGATGACGCTTGTCCTGCGCTACTCCGCCCGCAGCGACCGCGGGCTCGTCCGGCAGAACAACCAGGACGCCGTCTACGCCGGCCCCCGGCTGCTCGCGCTCGCCGACGGGATGGGCGGGCACGCGGCGGGCGAGGTGGCATCGTCGCTGGTCATCTCGGCGCTGGCCCCGCTCGACGAGGACGATCCGGGCGACGACCTGCTCGCCGAGCTGCGCGACGCCACCGTCGAGGGCAACGCCGCCATCACCCGGCACGTCGCCGACGCCCCCGACCTGGAGGGCATGGGCACCACGCTCACGGCGATCCTGTTCGCCGGCTCCCGGCTCGGCCTGGTGCACATCGGCGCTCCCGCGCCTACCAGCTCCGCGACGGCGTCCTGACGCAGATCACGAAGGACGACACGTTCGTCCAGTCGCTGATCGACGAGGGCCGCATCACCGAGGAGGAGGCGCACACGCACCCGCAGCGCTCGCTGCTGCTGCGCGCTATCACCGGCCAGGAGGTCGAGCCCTCCCTCACGATCCGCGAGGCCCGGGCCGGCGACCGATTCCTGCTCTGCTCCGACGGCCTGTCCGGCGTGGTCAGCGACGAGACGCTGGCCGAGACGCTGCAGGCGTACCGGGACCCCCGCGAGTGCGCCGACCGCATGATCGAGCTCGCGCTGCGCGGCGGTGGTCCCGACAACATCACCTGCATCGTCGCGGACGTCATGGACATCGACTTCGGCGAGGTCGCCCCGATCATGGGCGGCTCGGTCGGCGACGGCTCCGAGATCGGCCCGCTGCCGGACTCGGCGGCCGCCCGCGCCTCGGCCACCACGCTCACCCGCACCGCGCCCCAGCCGCTGGTGCCGCCCGTGCCGGCGCCGGTGGCGCGCCGCCGGTCCCGGCTGCGGCTGTGGCTCGCCGTCATCGTCGCGCTCATCGTGCTGGTCGGCGGCGGGATCCTGGCCCGGATCTGGGTCATGCAGCAGTACTACGTCGGCGCCGACGGCCAGCAGGTCGCGATCTTCCAGGGGGTCGGCGGCGAGGTCCTCGGGCTGCCGCTGCACCAGGTCTCCGAACGCAGCGACATCGCGCTGAACGACCTCCCCGAGACCGACCGCAGCGCCGTGCGCGCCGGGATCACCACGGCCGACGGGATCACCGGCGCCCGCAGCATCGTCGAGCGACTGCGCGACCGGATGCTCGCGCCGTGCCCCGAGCCGGAGCCGCTGCCGACCCGGCGACGCAGCCGCCGCTCGGCGCGGAGCCGGCGCTGCCGGTGCCCGGCCTGCCGCCGCTCGACACCACGCCGCTGCCCACCCCGCGACGCCCGAGCCCGGGACGAACTGCCGGTCGGTGAGCTGATGGCCGCACCCGACCTGCGCGCCGGGCCGACCCCGAGCACACCTGCGCCTCCGACGCTGCCGACCGGGCGGGGCATCGAGCTGGTGCTGCTGGGTTTCGCGGCGGTGATCGTGACGTGCGCGCTCGTGCTCGTGGAGGCCAACCAGGAGCAGGAGCTGACCCGGGCCCTGATCTTCGTCGGGCTCGCCTACCTGGGCCTCTTCACGATCGCGCACTTCGCCGTCCGCCGGTTCGCGCCGTACGCCGACCCGCTGATCCTGCCCTGCGTGGCGGTGCTCAACGGGCTGGGCCTGGTGATGATCCACCGGCTCGACCTGGCCGAGGCCGACCGGGCGGCGGCGCTCGGGCGCGAGGCGCCGACCGAGCTGATCTCCCGGCAGGTCGCGTGGACGGCGATCGGGCTGGTGCTGTTCGTCGCCGTGCTGTGGGTGATCCGCGACCACCGCACGATCGCCCGCTACGCGTACACGGCCGGGTTCGCGGGGCTGGTCCTGCTCGCGCTGCCGGGCCTGCTGCCGTCCTCGATCTCCGAGGTCAACGGTGCGAAGCTGTGGATCCGCGTCGGCCCGGTCGGCATCCAGCCGGGCGAGTTCGCGAAGATCCTGCTGATCGTCTTCTTCGCGGCGTTCCTCATGCAGAAGCGCGACCTGTTCACCACGGCCGGCCGGCGGATCCTCGGCATCGAGTTCCCCCGTCCCCGCGACCTGGGCCCGCTGCTGCTGGCGTGGGGTCTCTCGGTCGGCGTCCTGGTGCTGGAACGCGACCTCGGCACGTCGCTGCTGTTCTTCGGCATCGTGCTGGTGCTGCTCTACGCCGCCACCGAGCGCGTGTCGTGGCTGCTCGTCGGCCTCGCGTTCTTCCTCGGCGGCTGCGTGATCGCCTACCAGCTCTTCTCGCACGTCCGGGTCCGCGTGCAGGTCTGGATCGACCCGTTCGCCGACTTCGAGGGCACCGGCTTCCAGATCGGGCAGGCCCTCTTCGGGCTCGGCACGGGCGGCGTCGGCGGCACCGGGCTCGGGGCCGGGCGGCCCGACCTCGTCCCCTACGCGGAGAGCGACTTCATGCTCTCCTCGCTCGGCGAGGAGCTGGGCCTCATCGGCCTGGCCGCGATCCTCGTGGTCTACCTGGTGCTCATCACCCGCGGGCTGCGCAGCGCGCTGGCCGTGCGCGACAGCTTCGGCAAGCTGCTCGCCACCGGTCTGGCGTTCACGCTCGCGCTGCAGGTGTTCATCGTCATCGGCGGGGCGTCCAAGCTCATCCCGCTCACCGGCCTCACCCTGCCGTTCCTGTCCTACGGCGGGTCCTCGCTCGTCGCGAACTACGCGCTGGTCGCGCTGCTGCTGCGGATCTCCAACGCCGCGCGCGCCCCGCTCCCCCGCCGCCCGGCCACCCCGCTGCCGCCGATCGCCGACGCCGGCACCGAGCTGGTGGAGCGCCCCCGGTGAACACCCCGGTGCGCCGCATCGCCATCGCGGTGATGGCGATGATCCTGCTGCTCATGGCCAACCTGACGTACGTGCAGGTGGTGCAGGCCGGCGACTACCGCTCGGACCCGCGCAACCAGCGCGTGCTGCTCGCCGAGTACTCCCGCAAGCGCGGCCAGATCAGCGCGGAGGGCCAGATCATCGCGAGCAGCGTCGAGACCGACGACCGGCTGCGGTACCTGCGCCAGTACACCGACGGGCCGGTGTACGCGCCGATCACCGGCTACTACTCCCAGACCTACAGCTCCAGCGGGATCGAGCGGGCCGCCGACTCCGTGCTCAACGGCAGCGACGACCGGCTCTTCGGCCGCCGGCTGTCCGACCTCATCACCGGGCGCGACCCGAGCGGCGGCAACGTCGTGCTGACGATCGACCCGGACATCCAGCAGACGGCCTACGACCAGCTCAACGAGCGCGGCTACACCGGTCGGTGGTCGCGCTGCGGCCGCAGACCGGCGAGATCCTCGCGATGGTCTCCACACCGTCGTTCGACCCCAACCCGCTGGCCAGCCACAACTCGGAGGAGCAGATGGCGGCCTGGCAGGCGTTCAACGACGCCGACCCGCCGGTGCTGATCAACCGGGCGATCTCCGAGACCTATCCGCCCGGCTCGACGTTCAAGCTCATCGACACGGCCGCTGCGCTCAGCAGCGGCCGCTACAACCCCGACAGCCAGCTCACGGCGGCGTCGTCGATCACGCTGCAGGGCACCAACACCCAGCTGCGCAACTTCAACGGCAACGCGTGCGGCACCTCGCCCACCGCGAGCCTGCGCGACGCCCTCCAGCGCTCGTGCAACACGGCGTTCGCCCAGCTCGCCACCGAGCTCGGCGAGCAGGCCATCCGCGACCAGGCCGAGGCGTTCGGGATCGGCTCGCCGGACCTGACCGTGCCGATGCAGGTGGCGACGTCGACGATCGGCGACATCCCCGACACGGCCGCGCTGGAGCAGTCGAGCATCGGCCAGCGCGACGTCGCGCTCACCCCGCTGCAGAACGCCATGGTGGTGGCCGCGATCGCCAACGGCGGCGTCGTGATGCAGCCGCACCTGATCCGCGAGATCCAGAGCCAGGAGCTGGACCCCGTCGAGACCACCTCGCCCGACCAGATCCGCTCCGCCATCGACCCGTCCGTCGCCAGGACGCTCACCGAGCTGATGGTCAACAACGAGAACAGCTACCAGAGCACCGGCAAGATCACCGGCGTCCAGATCGCGGCGAAGACCGGCACCGCCGAGCACGGCGTGAACCCGGAGGCCACGCCGCCGCACGTCTGGTACGTCGCCTTCGCCCCGGCCGACGACCCGCAGATCGCTGTTGCGGTGCTGGTCGAGTCCGGCGGCGACCCCAACAACCTCGCGGCGACCGGCGGTGCCGTCGCTGCCCCGATCGGGCGTGCGGTGATCCGCACCGCCCTCGGCGCCGAGCGGTGAACCGGCCATGAACGTGCTCGCGGCGGGCCAGAAGATCGCCGACCGCTACCAGCTCGACCACCGCATCGCGGTCGGCGGGATGGGCGAGGTCTGGGAGGCCTCGGACACGCGGCTCGGCCGCAGCGTCGCGGTCAAGGTCCTGCGCCCGGAGCTGTCCGACGACCCCGAGTTCCTGCACCGGTTCCGCATCGAGGCCCGCACGGTCGCCTCGCTCGACCACGCCGGCATCGCGGCCGTGCACGACTACGGCGAGGACGAGGGTCCGCGCGGCCGGCGCACCGCGTACCTCGTGATGGAGCTGGTGCGCGGCGAGCCGCTCTCCACGATCATCTCCCGCGGCCCGATCGAGGCCGACGAGACGCTGCGGCTGATCGAGGAGGCCGCCTGGGCCCTGCAGGCCGCCCACGAACGCGGGTTCGTGCACCGCGACGTGAAGCCGGGCAACATCCTGGTCCGCACCGACGGCCTGGTAAAGCTCACCGACTTCGGCATCGCGAAGGCCGCCGACGCCGTGCCCGTCACCCGCTCCGGGATGGTGATGGGCACTGCCCACTACATCGCGCCCGAGCAGGCGAGCGGGTCGGAGGCGGGCCCCGCCGGGGACGTCTACTCGCTGGGGATCGTCGGCTACGAGTGCCTGGCCGGCCACCGCCCGTTCCGTGCCGAGAGCGCGGTGGCCGTCGCGATGATGCAGGTCAGGGAGGAGCCGCCGCCGCTGCCGGACACCGTGCCGGCCGGCATCCGTGCGCTCATCGAGGCCGTGCTGGTGAAGGACCCGACCCAGCGCTATGCCACGGGCGGCGAGTTCGCGCTCGCCGTGGCCGCCGTGCGGCGCGGGGAGCCGATGCCCACGCCTGCCGCGATCAGCGGCGAGACCCCGGTCATCCCGGCCCGCCCGCCGTCGACGCCGGCCCGGCCGCGCCCGCCCGTCCCGGTCACGCCGCCGCCGGTGCCGGCCGCAGAGTCGCCGGTGCGGGTCGCGGAGGCCCCGCCGGCGCCGCGTCCCGTGCCGCAGCGGCCGCCGGCCCGGCAGGTGCGCCGGGCGCCGGAGCCGGTGGCGCTCGTCCCGGTGCCCACCGAGCCGTTCCGGCTGCGGCCCAACGCCTCGGGCCGCACCCTGCTGCTCGTGCTCTTCGTTCTCCTCACGCTCGCAGCCGTCGCGGTCGGGGTGGTCGTGTTCGGCAATCTGCGACCGAGCCCGTCACCCGTTCCGGCACCCCAGGGTGCAGGAACAGGTACGGTGTCGGGCTGGGAGGGCGTCCTGGCCGGACCGGCGGTCGCCGGCGGGCCGTTCGGCCCGGCGATCGTCACGGGGGGTGTCCGGTGATCCCGTCCAAGCGACGACCCGGCGCTCAGGTGACCGTCGGGCCATCCCAGAGGGCGGTGTGGCCCGGCATGATGTCCGAATCACCCATGACTCCCAGGAACCGGCACCGATGACCACCCCCAGACTGTTGTCCGAGCGCTATGAACTGGGCGAGGTGCTCGGTTACGGCGGCATGTCCGAGGTGCATCGCGGGCTCGACACGCGGCTGGGCCGCGACGTGGCCGTGAAGGTGCTGCGGGCCGACCTGGCGCGTGACCCCCAGTTCCAGATGCGGTTCCGCCGCGAGGCGCAGAACGCCGCGGCGCTCAACCACCCGGCCATCGTCGCCGTGTACGACACCGGCGAGGTGCACAGCGAGTTCGGCCCGCTGCCCTACATCGTCATGGAGTTCGTCGACGGGCAGACGCTGCGCGAGATCGTCAAGACCACCGGGCCGATGAGCCAGCGCCGGGTGATCGAGGTGATGGCCGACGTGTGCGCCGCGCTCGACTTCAGCCACCGGCACAGCATCATCCACCGCGACGTCAAGCCCGCCAACATCATGATCACCCGTGGCGGCGCGGTCAAGGTCATGGACTTCGGCATCGCCCGCGCGCTCGGCGAGGGCCAGAACGTCACCCAGACCGCCGCGGTGATCGGCACCGCCCAGTACCTGTCCCCCGAGCCAGGCGCGCGGCGAGGCCGTCGACGCCCGCTCCGACGTCTACGCCGCGGCTGCGTGCTGTTCGAGCTGCTCACCGGGGAGCCGCCGGTTCACCGGCGACACCCCGGTCGCCGTCGCCTACCAGCACGTGCGCGAGGAGCCGCGGCGCCCGTCCGAGCTCAACCCGAGCGTGCCCGGCTCGCTCGACGCCGTCGTGCTCAAGGCGCTGTCGAAGAACCCGCTCAACCGCTACCAGTCGGCCGCGGAGATGCGCTCCGACCTCGTCCGGGTCCGCAGCGGCCAGGCCCCGCTCGCGCCGCTCGTGATGAGCGAGGACGAGCGCACCGCGATGCTCGGCCCGGCCCCCTCCACCGGGCCGACCCGCCGGATCAACGGCGGCCGTTACACCC
>MKJX01000058.1 GCA_001942415.1 Pseudonocardia sp. CNS-139 | reverse complement strand
GAGCGGCCGGCATTGCGGTCCGACTCGAGTGTGTGGTCGCGGTGCGCCCCGCGGACGCTTGAGCGTCAGTCGGGCCGGGCCGGTCGAGCCGGGCAGTCGGCTCGTGGATCGCCTCGTCGATCTCGGCCAGCAGCGCGGTCGAGGTCGGCCGGTCGAGCGCGGAGCGCGGGCGACGGGTCGGGGTCGAGTGTGCGGTCGTGGTCGCCGTGCGGCGGACGCCTGACTGTCAGCCGGTCCCGGGCGGTGGAGGCCCGCGGCGAGCTGGCAGACGGCTCGTCGATCTCGGTGCGCAGCGCGGTCCAGGTCGGCCGGTCGAGCGTGGGGCGCGGGGGCGGTTGGTGTTCGGGTCGGGTTCGGGTGTGGTCGCGGTCGCCGTGCGCGGCTGGCGCTTGAGCGTCAGTCGGAGCCGGGCCGGTCGAGCTCGGCGGTCAGCTCGTGGATCGCCTGGTCGATCTCGGTGCGCAGCGCGGTCCAGGTCGGCCGGTCGAGCGTGGGGCGCGGGGGCGGTTGGTGTTCGGGTCGGGTTCGGGTGTGGTCGCGGTCGCCGTGCGCGGCTGGCGCCTGAGCGTCAGTCGGCGCCTGGTCGGTCTCGGCGCGCGGCGCTGTCGGGGACGGTGGGTCCCCCTCGGTCGAGGCCGGTCGGGGCGAGCGCGGCCGGCGTCCGGATCGGGCTCGTGTGTGCGTCAGCCGGATCCCGGTCGGTCGAGCCCGGCGGCCAGCTCGCGGATCGCCTCGTCGATCCCGCCCCGCAGCGCGGTCAGGGACGGCGGGTCCTCGGCCTCCGCCGAGTCCAGCCACCGGTCGAGCGCGAAGCGCAGCGCGGCCAGCGTCGCCGCCGCGCAGAGCGCCGGGTAGACGCCGTGGTCGCCGGTCCCGAGGCGGTCCGCGATGGCCGCGGCGAGCGCGCGTTCCTGGGCGGCGAGCACCGCCAGCTGCTGCGGCACGAGCGAGGGCGCCTTCCGGACGAGCCGCAGTGCCACGACGAGGTCGCGGCTGACCGCATCGCTCTGCTCCACGACGACGAGCACGGCCTCGCGCATCGCCGTCAGCACCGACTCCGCGGGCGGCCGGGCCCGGAACTCCGCGATCAGTGCCTCCGCGCCCGCCGCGGCGGGCGCCACGACCGCCTCCTCCTTGCTGGAGTAGTGGTTGAAGAACGTGCGCAGCGCGATGTCCGCCTCGGCGGCGATCTGCTCGACCGTGACGTGCTCGACGCGTGGCGCACCGACAGCCGCAGCGCCGCCTCGCCGACCGCGGCGCGGGTGGCCAGCTTCTTGCGCTCTCGGCGGCCGAGCGCGGGTGCCGGTGACGGAGGGACCACGGCGCGATTATGGGCGCAACGCGCCGGCCAGGGCGTCCACCTGGGCCCGCCGGAACGCCCGGGAGACGCCCGCGCGCCGTTCGATCGCGTCGAACCCGTGGTAGGCGCCCTCGACGACGTCCAGCGAGACGTCCACTCCGGCGTCCCGCAGCCGTGCGGCGTAGGCCACGTCCTCGTCGTGGAAGAGGTCGTGCGTGCCGACCCCGATCCACGTGGGCGGCAGCCCGCCGAGTTCGGCGTACCGGGCCGGGGCGGCGAGCGGTGGCACGTCCGCGCCGCCCACCTCGTGCTCCGGCCCAGGTAGCTGCGCCAGCCGAAGAGGTTGCTCGCCTGGCTCCAGACGCGCAGCCGGTGCGGGTCGACGTCGGTGCGTAGCGCCGTCCGGTCGTCCAGCATCGGGTAGGCGAGCAGCTGGAACGCCGGGCGCACCTCCCCGCGCTCGGCGGCGAGCAGCGCCAGCGCCGCGGCGAGGCCACCGCCGGCGCTGGCGCCGCCGATCGCGATCCGGTCCGCGTCGACGCCCGGGTGCCCGGCGAGCCGGACGAGCGCGGCGTGGCAGTCCTCCAGCGGCACCGGGAAGGGGTGCTCGGGCGCGAGCCGGTAGTCGACGGCGGCGACCGTGACGCCCAGCTCGTCCGCGACGTGGCGGCACAGCCCGTCGTCCTGGCTCGCCGACCCGATCACGTACCCGCCGCCGTGCACCCACAGCAGCCCCGGCCGCGTCCGGGCCGCGGCGGGTGGAAGACGCGCGCCGTGACGCCGGGCGCGATGGCGACGATCGCGGCGCCGAGCCGGGGCCGCCCGCCGCCGAGACGTTGCAGCCGGCGCATGACGCCCACCGTCCGCGGGCCCACGGCCTGCCGGGGCAGGAAACGCGCGAGCCGCAGGTCGGGGTGGAAATCGGGCATCGGCTACGCCCAGGTGACGGGCAGCGAGTGCACGCCGAATATCTGCATGTCGTTGCGCAGCGGCACCTGCTCGGCGGGCCCCGCCAGCCGCAGCCCCGGCAGCCGGGCGACCAGCTCGCCCAGCCCGATGCGCATCTCGATGCGGGCGAGCTGCTGGCCGAGGCACTGGTGGATGCCGTGGCCGAAGGCCAGGTGCGGGGCCCGCGGCCGGGTGAGGTCGAGCCGGTCGGGCTCGGCCCAGTGGGCGGGGTCGCGGTTGGCCTCGGGCATGCCGATCACGACCGTCCCGCCGGCCGGGATGGCCACGCCGCCGACCGTGACGTCCGCCGTCGCGACGCGCGTCACCCCGAGCTGGACGATGCTCAGGTAGCGCAGCAGCTCCTCCACCGTGGAGTCGATCAGGGCCGGGTCGGCGCGCAGCGCGGCGAGCTGGTCGGGGTTCTCCAGCAGCGCGAACGTGCCCAGGCCCAGCATGTTCGCGGTGGTCTCGTGGCCCGCGCCGAGCAGCACGAGCGCCATGTCGACGAGCTGGGCGTCGGTCAGCGGCGGGTCCGCGTCGTGGATCAGCCCGGAGAGCATGTCGTCGGCGGGTGCGGCCCGCTTGTCGGCCACCAGCTGCCGCACGAACGCGTAGAGCGCCGCGCCGGCCGTCGCGCGTTCCTCGTCGCTCGCGGTGGCGCTCAGCGAGACCGACGTGTTGACCTGGAACTCGCCGCGGTCGGCGTAGTCGACGCCGAGCAGCTCGCAGATCATCAGCGACGGGATCGGCAGCGCGTAGGCGGGGACGAGGTCGGCCTCGGTGCCCGCGGCCCGCATCGCCGCGATGTGCTCCACGGCGATCTCGGTGAGCCGGTCCTCCAGCGCCCGCATCCGCCGCACGGTGAACTGGCCGGTGAGCAGCCGCCGCAGCCGGGTGTGCTCCGGCGGGTCCATGAACACGAACATGCCGTCCGCGCGGCTCGCGAGGTCCAGGCCGGCGTACGGCTCGCCGCGCCCCGCCGCCGCGGCCCGCTCGGCGACCTCGTGCGGCTGCAGCGACGCGGCGTCGCGGTGGCGGACCCGGTCGGAGCTGAACCGCGGGTCCGCGAGCACGGTGCGGGCCTCGTCGAAGCCGGTGACCAGCCAGGCGAGCGCCCCGTTGCCGAGCGGCAGCGGCTGCACGGCCCCGTCGCCGCGGCGCCGTTCCAGGCCGGGCGGCGAGTCGAACGGGCACGCGCTCGCGCGGTCGGTCATGTCCGCGGGGAGGACCCGGCGCATCGCCGTGGGCGACTGCGAGGGCGAGCCCGCCTCGGTACTGGCGCTCATCGGCGCGTCCTTTCCGGGCCGGCCGGCCCGTGGTCGGGGACGCGGCCGAGGCTACCCGGAAACATGCGCGTCGTGCATCAATGCGTGACGTGCAAGATCGCTCGCGCTAGCTCTTCGGCTTCGGCTCCAGCGCGGCCGACTGCGTGTACTTGCAGTTCGGGTCCCAGAGGATGAACGAGTTGATGCCGTTGGACTCGGCCGCCTCGATCTGGGCGCGCACCTCCGCCGGCCCGTACGCGTGCCGCAGGGTGAACGCCTGCAGCCACGGGATCACCGCGGTGGCGCTGTCCTCCGTCAGGGTGACGAAGTCGGCGAGCGAGCGCGCCGTGATGTCGTAGGGCTGGCTGTCCGGGTTCGCGACGCCGTACTCGCCGCGTCCCCAGTGCGAGGGGTAGACCATCGGCGCGACGTAGTCCGCGTGCTGGGAGATGAGCCGGATGTCCTGCGCGATCTGCTCGGGTCGCGTGGCGCTGATCCCGTAGACGGACGCCCCGAGCAGCGCGCCGTGCTTGCGGACCAGCGGGCGGGTCTCGCCGAGGAAGTCCGCGATCGACTGCTCGGGCGTGCCCGTCAGGCCCTGGAACCTGAGCTTCGCGATGTTGCCGTCGGGCCGGCGCACGTAGTCGTAGAGGATCTCGTCGAACCCGAGCGCCGCACCCTCCTCGGCCAGCGCCGCGTTGTAGGCGCGCACGTCCGGGTTGGCGAAGTTCGTGAACGAGTACTGGCCGTACCCGCCGGAGTACGGGGAGCCCGACGCGGTCTGCACCAGCCGCTCGGTCTGCCGGTTCTGCCAGGAGTGCTTGCCGAGCACCGGGTCGCGGAACGCGACGATCCGGCCGACGACCCGCAGCCCGGCCGCGTGCAGCTGGTCGAGCGCCTCGCGCGGGTTGTAGACATCGGACGCGGCGCCGATCTCCTGCGCCAGCGGCACCTGCGAGAGGTAGCCGATGATGCCGCTCTCGTCCTTGATGTCGAGCTGCACCGTGTCGATGCGGCCCTCGCGGGCCAGCTGCAGCACCGGTTCGCGCAGCGCCCCGGACGCCCACGCGTACGCCGTCATGTGCACGGCGCGCATCCCCGGGTGCCGGACGGGTATCGGCACCTGCTGCGCGGTGACGTTGCCGGCCGCGTCACGGGCGGCGATGTCGAGGTCGGCCGTGCCGGGCGGGGCGGCGACGGAGAACGTGCCGTCGTCGGCGATGGGGTGCGGCGCGCCGTTCACCAGCAGCTCGCTGGCGCCGTCGGCGCGGCCGTGCAGGTCGACGGGGGAGCCGAGCTCGGTGATCGGCAGCGGGTCGAGCGCGAGGCCGGGCGGCGTGCCGTCGACCGTGAAGGTGATGCGTGTGCTGTTGCCGGGCAGCGGGAGCATCGCGTCCGGGCCGCTGATCACCAGCGAGTGCTCGCCCTCGGGCAGGCTCGGCACGGCCAGCAGGATCCGCTCGCCGTCGCGGGTGACGGGCGCCGGGGCACCGTCGAGCTGCACCTGCACCCGGTCGGCCGGGACGTACGGGCTGATCGCCACCCTCCCCGCCGCGGCGGGGGTGATCGAGCCGCCGTCGGTGACGCCCGCGACGTCCGCGTCCGCGCGCAGCCACATCACGAAGAGCGCCACGACGCCGGCGACGAGCACCGCCACCGCCGCCGGAAGGATGAATCGCCGGTAGTCACGAACCGGTCGGGTCATGGGAACTCCTTCCGCGGCAGCCGCCAATCGCGGCGCGGCATTCGGCGGCGCAGCCCGGTCACTGTGCCGGTCACTGTGACAGCCGCCCGGCCCTTTGCGAACCAGGGTTGACACCATGGGGTGATCATGCGTTGGTGCCCCGTTCGTGCGGGTAGAGGCGCTGCATGCGTCGGTTGTGCATGGCTGTGACCTGCTTGTTCGCCGTTGTCGCCGCCGGTTGCGGCACGAGTCCGCCGCCCCCGGCCGGAAATGCCGCCCGCGCCGGTTCCGGTGCGTCCGGCCGACGTTCACGCGAACGAGCTGGGCACCATTCCGGTGCTGATGTACCACCGCCTCGTCGCCGTTACCACGTCCGTGTACGACCGCACTCCCGACGATTTCCGGGCCGAGCTGGAACGGCTCGCCCGCGAGGGTTATGTGCCCATCACGACGGCCGAGCTCGCCGCCGGCCGGATCGACATCCCGGCGGGCGCGCACCCCGTCGTGCTGACGTTCGACGACGGCGACCCGACGACGCTCACCCTCGGCCCGGACGGCGCCCCGCGCCCGGCTCGGCCGTGCGGATCCTGCTCGACGTCGCGGCCGCGAACCCCGGCTTCCGACCCGTCGCGAGCATGTACGTGAACGCGGCCCCGTTCGGCGGCGGCGAGGCCGGCAACCAGGCGCTGCGGTGGCTGCACGACAACGGCTTCGAGATCGGCAACCACACCTTCGGCCACACCAACCTGCGGACGGCGTCGGCGGCGAAGGCGCAGCAGGACATCGCGAAGGGCGACGCGTTCATCCGCGAGGCCGTGCCCGGCTACGTGCCCACGACGCTCGCGCTGCCGTTCGGCGCCCGCCCGCGCGACGAGACGCTGCCCGTGAGCGGCCCCGGCTACGAGTACACGGCCGCGCTGCTCGTCGGCTCGAACCCGGCGCCGTCGCCCTTCTCGGCCGACTTCAAGGCGCACGCGATCCCGCGCATCCGCTCGCAGGGCGCGGACGGGGCCGAGGCCGCGTTCGGGTCGACGTCGTGGCTGGACCAGCTCGCCGCGAGTCCGAGCCGCCGCTACACCTCCGACGGCGACCCGAACGTCATCTCGTACCCGACCGGCGGCAAGCCGCCGGCCGAGCGCTACGCCCGGGCCGCCGTCGCGTACTAGAGGTGGAACCCGATGCTGGTGAAGACCCAGAACGACGAGGACAGCCACAGTGCCACCAGCGCCGTGAACACCACCCCGCCGGCCACCGGCACCGTCCACCGCGGCACGCCCGGGCGGACCAGCACCAGCATCTTCGCCACGAACGCCCCGTAGAACAGGCACCCGGCCAGCGAGTGCGCCAGCACCCGCGGGTCGTCGAGACCGAAGCCCAGCGCGTAGAGGCAGTGCACCGCGACGGGCACGGTGCAGAGCACCGCGAGCCGTCCCGACCAGCGGTGGACGGCCGGGGCGTTCGGCACGGCGAGCCGGATCCGGCCTTCCATCACCAGCGCCGTGCCGAGCTGGACGAGCGCCAGCACGAACGCGACGGTCGTCAGCCAGGCCTTCACGTAGAGCGTGCCGGTGAAGCCGGGCACGTCCAGCGAGAGCCCGGTCGCGATGTGCACCCGGCCGTACACGCCGAGCACGACGGCCACCGCCGCGCCGACCGCGACCGGCACCACCACCGTGCGCCACGGCACGGCGGCCGGGGCGGTCTCCGCGCGGGCCGGCGCCGCGGCCCGCGAGCGGGTGCGCTCCGGGTCGGTCACTGCGGCACCACCTGGTCGCCGCCGCCGATGCGCTGCACCTCCAGCGACGCCCTCGATCTCCAGGCCGTCGATGTCGCGCGGGTCCAGCTCCGGCGCGGGCTCGCGCTGCCCCGCGACGTTGTTGATCCCGACCTGGCGGCCGCTGGGCAGCACGATCCAGCCGATGCGGTTGGCCGCGCCGTCCACGGTGGCCCGGCCCTCGTAGATGCCCGCGGGCGGCCCGGCCACGGCCGCCGAGAACGGCAGCACCCGGTCCTCCACCGTCGTCATGCCCAGCGCCGCCGCGTCGGAGAGCGTCGCGGTGAGCCGCGCCCCGTTGCGGCCCTGCAGCTCCACCGTGTCGCCGACGACCCGGCCGTTCAGCCACGCCTCGACCGCGTCGCCGTCGCAGAGGTACGCGGCCGCCTCCTCGCCGGACACGGCGAGCGCGACCGTCATCTCGTTGTCGCTGGAGTGCCCGACGTAGACGGCGTCGCGGGCCGGGGCGGGCGGCGTGGTCGGGGGCGGCGGCTCCGGCGGCGTCGTCGCGGCCGGCGGCGGCGCCGCGGCGTTCGCCGTCTCCGCGGGTGCCGGCGTCCGCGCCAGGCTGACGGCGAAGACGACCACCGCCAGCACGCCGACGGCGGCCAGGGTGAGCAATGGACCGCGCACTCTCACGTTTCCCCCTCAATCCGAACCCGACCCGTACCGAACTCAGCAGGCCGCTCCCCGAAGCGGCTGCACGTTGCTCTGCACCACCTGCTGCCCGTCCGACCCGCGGACCTGGAAGCAGTACCCGACCGTCACGGTCGCCGCCCGCCGCGGTGACCCAGCCAGCCGGTGCGCGCGGTGACGGCGTCCGGGGCGACGTCGAGGGCGTCGAACCCGCGGTGCTCGATCGA
>MKJX01000057.1 GCA_001942415.1 Pseudonocardia sp. CNS-139 | reverse complement strand
CCCGTGGCGCCTCCTCGCAGCGTGTCGACGCGCTGCGAGGACGCAGCCGCGGGCTGCGACGTCAGGGGGTGAGGGTGAAGCCGTACGGGAGTTCCAGCCTGTGTGCCTTCAGCAGGGCCCTGTCGCCCAGGATCTCTCTCGTCGGGGCGTCGGCCACCACCTCGCCCTCGTCCAGCACGACGCTGCGCGGGCACAGCTGCAGGGCGTAGGGCAGGTCGTGGGTGACCATGAGCATCGTCGGGTCCAGCCGCAGCAGCACCTCGGCTAGCTCGCGGCGGGCCACCGGGTCGAGGTTGGACGACGGCTCGTCGAGCACGAGGATCTCCGGCTCGCACGCCAGCACGGTCGCGAGCGCCACCCGCCTGCGCTGCCCGCCGGACAGGTGCAGCGGGGAGCGGCCGTGGTGCTCGGCCATGCCGACGGCCGCCAGTGCCGCGTCCACCCGGGCCCGCAGCGCCTCGCCCGTCACCCCGAAGTGGCCGGCCCGAACGCGACGTCCTCGCCGACCGTCGGCAGGAACAGCTGGTCGTCGGGGTCCTGGAAGACGATGCCGACGCGGCGGCGCACCTCGCGCAGGTGCGCCCCGGTGACGGGCAGCCCGCCCACGGCCACCGTGCCGTGGCCCGGCGTCAGGATGCCGTTGAGGTGCAGCACGAGCGTGGTCTTGCCGGCGCGTTCGGTCCGAGCAGCGCGACCCGCTCGCCGCGGCGGATCGTCAGGTCGACGCCGAAGAGGGCCTGCCGGCCGTCCGGGTAGGCGAACGCGAGCCCGCGCACCTCCAGCGACGGCGGCGCGCGGTCCCCGCCTTGACGATGACGGGCTCCGGGGCGGCGGTCACGTGATCACCCATCCGGTCACGGCGAGCGCCGCGGCGACGGCGACGGGGCAGAGGCCGGCCAGCCAGTGCCGCCGCGTCGTGACGGCGTCGGACAGCCGCGGCATGTGCCCGGTCCAGCCGCGGGAGAGCATCGCCAGGTGCACCCGCTCGCCGCGCTCGTACGAGCGGACGAACAGCGCGCCGACGCCCTTGGCGGTGGCGCCGGCCTGCCACAGGAACCGCGGGTCGTGCCCTCGGGAGATGCGGGCCAGCCGCATGCGGCGGGCCTCCCCCGGCGAGCACGTCGAAAATAACGGAGCATGAGCGTCGCGATCGTGACCACGAGCGACGGCGCGTGCCAGCGCCTGGAGGCCGAGCAGCAGGTCCCGCAGGGGTGTGGTGGCCGCGAGCGTCAGCGACGTCAGCACCCCGAGCGTGCCCTTGACCAGGATGTTCCACGCGCCGAGCAGGCCGGGCTGGGACAGCGTCAGCCCGAGCCACTCGACGTGCGGCGCGCCGCCGGTGATCGGCAGCAGCACCGCCAGCACCACGAACGGCGCCTCGATCAGCGCGCGCCGCGCGATCCAGCCGGGCGGGATGCGCGCGATCGTCCAGACGGCGGCGAGCAGCAGCAGGTACCCGGCGAAGACGGGGAACGCCTCCCGCGGCGTCGCCACCACGCACACCACGCCGAGGAACGCCGCGACGATCTTCACCTCGGCCGCAGCCGGTGCACCGGCGAGGAGCCCGCCAGGTACAGCGGGTGCGCGTGCCCGGCGCCCACCTACCCGCCGTCCTCCGGGCTGGCCGGGGAGCGGCGGCGCAGCAGCCAGAACAGCCCGCCCGCGAGCGCCAGCGTGACGCGACCCCGATCACGCCGGCGATGCCGACCGTGCCTTCCCCACCGCCGACGGCGTAGTCGGCGAACGGGCTGCCGGCGAACGGGTGCTCGCCGGCGTTCTGCGCGATGCAGGTGCCGTCGAGCTGCTCGCCCGCGTCGGTCTCCACGACATCGCAGCCGTGCAGCGTGACGGAGTCGAGGCCGTCGGGTGCGGAGCTGGCGAGGTACGACAGCCCGCCCGCGACCACCAGCGCGACGACGAGGAAGCCGACGAAGAACCCGGCCGCGCGGCGGTTGCCGGAAGGTGCGTTCACTGGGCGCTCCCGGTGGCGGTGCGGAGCTCGAGGGGTGCGGCAGTGTCGCGGAGCAGGTAGATGAGGTCCGGCCGGACGGCCGCGACCGCGCCGACGGTGGCCGCGGTGATCAGGCCCTCGCCGATGCCGATCAGCGCGTGGAAGCCGACCATCAGCGTGAACACGGTGCCGAGCGAGGCGCCGGCGGCCCCGCCGATCGCGTACTCCAGCACGAAGGCGAGCGACGCGACCACGGTGTTGACGAACGCCGCCGTGAACGCCGTGACGAGCAGCCCGGTGCGGCTGCGCCGGGCCAGCGGCCGCAGCGCCACCGCGACGCCCCAGCCGACGAAGACGCCGACCAGCGCCATGTTGACGATGTTGGTGCCGAGCGCGGTCAGCCCGCCGTCGGCGAAGAGCAGCGCCTGCACCACGAGGACGATCGCGATGCACAGCGAACCGACCCACGGCCCGACGAGGATCGCGACGAGCGCGCCGCCGAGCAGGTGGCCGCTCGCGCCGGGCAGGATCGGGAAGTTGATCATCTGGACGGCGAAGACGAACGCCGTGACGAGCCCGGCCATCGGGGCGGTGCGGTCGTCCAGATCGGCCCGGGCGCGGTAGACGGAGACGGCGAGCCCCAGCACCGCGACGGCGCCGAACGCCGCGGCCGTGGGTGCGTTGACCAGCCCGTCGCTCATGTGCATGGCGAGGTCCATGCGCCCTCCCTCGCGTGGCTGATTCCGCCACCCGTCCGGGTGGCGGAATCAGGCTAGACGCAGGTAGAGGGCTGTCGCAAAGAATGTGCGACAAGCCTCCGCGGGAGGATCACGCCCGTTTCAGGCCGCGTCGTCCGACTTGCGCGCCGCGATCTTCGAGACCGTGTAGAGCGCCCGCCGCCGGGCCCGCCCGGCCGGGGCCATCAGCCGGCCGACCGTGAGGTCGAGCCCGCGCACCTGGTAGTACGGCGAGCGGCCGATCTCCTCGATCAGCATGCGCTGCTGGGCGTAGATCGCCTCCGCGTTGTCCGACGACACCGTGCCGCGGCCGATGCGGAACGCGGCCAGCGCCTCCGGGAGCCCCAGGAAGTCGCCCAGCTGCAGCAGCCGCAGCCAGAGGTCGAGGTCCATGATGTAGGTGCGGTCGCCGCGCCAGCCGCCGACGGTGAAGAAGTCCTCCCGCCGGAAGAGCACGTTGTTGGACTCCCCGATCGGGTTGGAGCCGTTGCGCACCACGCGCCGGGCCACCTCCACGCCCGTGCGCACGCCCGTGAGCCCGCCCAGCCCGCGGCGCGGCACGATCACACGGCTCTGCTCGTCGATCATGTGCCGCCGGGACGCGACCAGCGCGAGGCCGGGGTCGGCCTCCATCGGCGCCACCTGGTACTCCAGGCAGCGCGGGTGCAGCAGGTCGTCGGCGCAGACGACCTTCACCAGTGGCCCGCGGCTGAGCTCCACCACGCGGTTCCAGTTGTCCGGCTGCGACAGGGTGCTGGGGTTGCGTTCGACCCGGATGCGCGGGTCGTTGAACGAGCGGGCGATGTTGCCGCTCTCGTCCGGGCTGGCGTTGTCCAGCACCACGAGCTCGAAGTCGCGGTAGGTCTGGTCGAGGACGCTTTTGATCGTCTCGGCGAGGAAGCGCTCGCCCTTGTAGACGGGGATGCAGACGGAGACGCTGGGGATCGGCAGCACCTCGGAGGGCCTCCTCGTTCGGCCGTGGTTTCCGCGCCCGGTTCCGCATGCGGTTCCGCGCTGTGTGCGACGACCGTACCGACACCCGACCGGGTTACGTGCGGCCGCCTCCGCGGCGGCGAAGGCCGATACTCGAAGGGGTTCCCCCCTGTAGCCCTGGTCCTGGTGATCCGTAGAGTGCGCACCACAGATGCAGAGCTGCTCCGGCCGAACGCAGTAGCCGGGCTGCTCCGAACGGACGCTGTCCGTCGCAGGAACGTAACGTAACGCGACGGGGTCCGGCGGAGATAAGCCCAGTGATGACGGTCGCGCTTGGGCATCGGCTACGGGCAGCGACGGAGCCCGACGGCGCTAACACACCGCTCGCGGCGGTGGGGGGGAGAACGGCGATGCAGCGGAACGGCAACCCGCGGGTGTCCGTGGTGGTGCCGACCCGGAACGAGGCGCGGACCTCGAGGTGGTGCTGCCCGCGATCGCGGCGGTGCGGCCTGCTGTCCACGAGATCATCGTCGTGGACGGGAACTCGGTCGACGGAACGATCGAGACCGCGCGTCGCGTCCTCCCCTGGGTCCGGGTCATCTCGCAGACGCGCAAAGGCAAGGGCAACGCGATGGCGTGCGGCTTCGAGGCCGCCGCGGGGGACGTCATCGTGATGTTCGACGCCGACGGGTCCGCCGACCCCGCCGAGATCCCGGCCTTCGTCCGCGCGCTGATCGAGGGCGCCGACTTCGCCAAGGGCAGCCGCTTCGTGCGCGGCGGCGGCAGCGACGACATCACGCTGCTGCGCAAGTCCGGCAACGCCGGTCTCAACGGCGTGGCCAACGCGCTGTTCGGCACCTCCTACACGGACCTCTGCTACGGGTACAACGCCTTCTGGCGCGACATCCTCCCCGTGCTCGACCTGCCCGGCACCGATCTCCCCGCGCCGCCGGAGGGCATGATCTGGGGCGACGGGTTCGAGATCGAGACCGTGCTGAACTGCCGCGTCGCGGCCGCCGGCCTCAAGATCACCGAGGTCCCGTCGATGGAGCGCGAGCGGATCTTCGGGCAGTCCAACCTCCGCACGTTCGCCGACGGCACGCGGGTGCTGCGCACCCTGGCCGCCGAGCGGCGCCGCGCCCAGCGCAAGCGCGCCGAACGTGTGGAGGTGGAGGAGCAGTCCCGCGCGCTCACGCCGCCCGGTGGCTTCCCCGTCGTCCCGCCCGCCCCGGCCGCCTTCTCGACCGGTGCGCCGACCACCGGTCCGATCAGCACCGCTCCCCACACCGCCGTCCCCCACGCGCCGTCCCCGTCAACGCGCCCACGGCCTGCCCACCCCCCACGGCGGGCCGATCACGAACGGTGTCCCGGTCAGCCCGAACGGTGCTGCTGCGAACGGTGCTGCTGCGAACGGTGCTGCCGCGAACGGTGTGCCGGCGAACGGTGCGGCCCCTGCCGGTGGGACGGCCGACGCCGCCCGCCGTCCGGTGCCGCAGCCGCGGCCCGTCGCCCCCGAGCAGCCCCGGCCCGTCCGTCTCGCGCTGGAGGAGGAGGCGTCCTGACCCCAGGACGCACCCCTGAGCTCGGGCCGGGCAGACTTCGACGCGACCCGGTACGGCGGCGTGCCCAGCAATGGGCCGCCGCCCGGTGAGGAACGGAGTACGAGCGTGAGCATGCCCTCGAACGCGGTGCTGACTCGCGCGCGGGTCGCGCGTCGGGCGGTGGCTCTCCTGCTGGTCGTGGCCGGCGTCGTGGCGTGCGTGATGAGCGTCATGAACGTGCAGGGCGAGGTCATGGGCGAGGTGCGGTTCCTCGTCACCACCGCGTTCTTCATCATGGGCCCTGGCTGGTCGGCCGCCGGGTTCCTGCGCCGCGCCCCCGCCGCGCACGTCTGGCTGCTCACGCTCGGCGTCGGCGTGTCCACCACGCTGCTCATCGCCCAGGTCATGGTCAGCACCGGCTTCTGGCGGCCGGACTACGCGCTGTACGGGGTGACGGCGTTGAGCATCCCGTTCCTGCTCCGGCACGCCGTGGTCGCGCAGTAGGCATGGGCGCAGTGACGTGTACGGAGTGAAGTGTTCGGAGACCGCCGCCCCGCGTCCCCAGGTCGTCGTGCCGTGAACAGGAGCGCGACCAGCGAGAGCGGAGCCGGGGACGCGGTCACGCGCAAGCTCATGGGCCCGGCCGTGGTCCGTCCCGACCACCGCGGACGCACGCACCCCGACCCGCGTGCCGACCCGCCGACGCAGGCGTTCGACCCGGCCAACGCGCCCACCGTGCGGCTGCCCCCGGTGGTGGCCGACACCGTCCGCATCCCGACCGTGCACAACGCCGGGCGCATCGCCGCCACCGACACGCCGCCGGCGGACACCGGCCTGCACGACGGCTCGCGCTCTCCATCAGCTCGCTGATCGGCTCGGCCGCCGGGTTCGTCAGCTGGCTCGTCGCCGCCCGGATCATGCCGACCGTCGACGTGGGCAACGCCCAGCTCGTGGTGTCGGCGTTCATGCTGGTCGGCGGCGCGGCGCAGCTGAACCTCGGCGTCGGGCTGATGCGGTGGGTGCCGCAGGCCGGGCGCGGCACGGCGCGGCTGATCTGGAGCTCGTTCCTGGTGATGATGCCGCTCTCCGGCGTCATCGGGATCGTCTACGCCCTGGTCACGCCCCGCCTCGCGGCGATCTCCGCCGGGCCGGGCGGGCCGTTCGTGTTCGGGCTGGTGCTGTTCGGCCTGGCCTGCGCCGGGTGGGTCGTGATGGTCGTGCACGACTTCCTGCTCGTCGCGCTCGGGCAGCCGTGGTGGGCGGTCTGGCGCAACGCGCTGTTCGCCGTGGCCCGGATCGGGCTGCTCGTCGGCCTGTGCGGGGTGCTCCCGCTCGGCGAGTTCGGCGTGGTGCTGTCGTGGGCGGGGCCGATCGTCGTCTGGATCGCCGTCGGCACCGTCGCGATCGGCGTGCTCGCGGCCCGGGTCAGCGCCCGCGCGAAGGCGACGGGGTGCCGAGCCGGCGCGAGATGGCCGCGTTCCTCGTGCCCACCGCGATCTCGCAGGCCGCCGTCTCGCTGCTCTACTACCAGATCCCGGTGCTGGTGAACGTCCGCTTCGGGCCCGAGACCGGCATCGTCTTCTTCATCGCGTGGCAGGCGGTCATGGTGATCGACCTGGCCGCGGTCTTCTTCATGGACGCGCTGTCGGTCAACGTCGGCCGGGAGCCGCACCGCGTCGCCGAGCTGGCCGCCGCCGCGCGGCGCCGCCTGCTGATCCTGTTCCTGCCCGCGCTCGCGCTCGGCGCCGCGCTCGCCACGCCGCTGCTGATGATCTTCGGTTCCGAGTACGCGGAGGCCGACAACGTGCTGCGGCTGCTGCTGCTCGGGCTGGCGTTCCGGCTGGTCGTGGCGCACGAGCTCGGGGTGCGGCAGGCCGTCGGCTGGGGCATGGGCTTCGCCCGGCTGCAGTTCGTCAGCTCGGCGCTCGTGCTGGTCGTCGCCATCGTGGTCCCGGTGACCGGCGGCGGGGTCGCGGCGCTCATGCCGGTGGCCATCGGCTACGTCGCGTCCCAGGTGGTCTGCGCGGCCGCCGTCATGCTCTTCCCGGCGAGCCGCCGGGCCGAACCGGAGGTGCGCTCGGCGTGACATCCACCGACGGGCGCCCGCCGGGCTCGGCCCGTTACCCGGGGCCGCCGGTGCCCCGGCCGGCCCAGGCGCCGCCCGGGCGGCCGGTGCCGCGTCCCGCGCCCGGCCCCACCCCCGGTCCGGGTCCCGCGCCGGGGCAGCGGCCGCGGCAGGCCCCCGCCGCCCCCGCCCCCGCACGGTGACGCCGCCCGCCGACGCCTCCGCCACCACGGCGCTGCGCACGTCGGCCATGCTGAGCGGGGAGGGCGCCACCACGGCGATCCCGGCGCAGCGTCCGCAGCCGCGGCGCACCCCGCCGCCGACCCCGGCCGCCGAACGCCAGGTCGGCATCTTCCGCTGGCTCTCGCCGCTGTTCGCGCTGGCCGCGGTGGCGCTGCTGCCGGTCGCCGCGGTCACCACCGACCTCGAAGCGCTGGACGGCTGGGGCCTCGCCCGGGTGCTCGGCCCGGCCGCGTGGGCGTCGATGCTGTGCGCGGTCGCGGCCTGCGTCGTCGAGCTGTGGTCGCCGCGCCCGCGCATCCCCATGCTCGGCGGCGCGACCGCCGTGCTGATCCTGTGCACGTTCGGCATGCCGTCGGTCGTGGAGCCGGCCGCCCGGTTCACCACGGCGTGGCTGATCGCGGGCTTCGTCGACTCCATCGCCGTCGACGGCACCGTGCCCACCGGCATCGACGCCCGGTTCTACTGGCCGGCGTTCTTCGCGCAGTGGGCGATGTTCCGCGACGCCGCGGGCGTCACCC
>MKJX01000056.1 GCA_001942415.1 Pseudonocardia sp. CNS-139 | reverse complement strand
CTGATGGTACTGCACTCGTTGGGGTGTGGGAGAGTAGGTCGCCGCCGACATTCAATTTCAAGGAGCCCCTTGCCGTCAGGCAAGGGGCTCCCTTTTTTGTGCCACTCGGACCGGCCCTTAGCAGACGGCACCGACAGTTCGCGGCGGTGCGACGCCAGTTGTCCACCTCGGGGTCCGGCCATCCACAGATCCGAAGTCGTCCCGCCGAGGGCCGGCGGACGGCGCACTCTCGATCTCGCGGGGCACAGGCCTCGCACAGACCGAGGAGCAACGCGATGCACGCGACCTACACCACGCTGATCGGCCGGATGATCACCTCGCCGGAGCGGCACACCTACGAGAGCGGTGCGAGCCGCGTGAGCTTCCGGGTGGCCTGCACCGAGCGCCGCCGCAGCAACAACGGCTGGGAGGACGGCGAGACCCTCTACATCACCGTGCGCTGCTGGCGGCAGCTCGGTGAGAACGTGCTGGAGTCGATGAACGTCGGCGACCCGATCATCGCCCACGGCAAGGTCTACACCCGCGGCATCGACCGCGAGGGGAGCCGGCTGTCGGTCACCGAGATGGAGGCCGGCGCCGTCGGGCCGGACCTGCGCTGGGCCACGGCCGCCGTCACACGCACGAAGGCCGCGGCCGCCGGTGCACCGACGGGTGTGCCCGAGGCCCCGCCCGACGAGCCCGACGGGCCGGGCCGCACGGGCGTCGACGCGATGCTCGACGACCCCTGGGCCCTGGTCGAGCAGTCGGCGGGCGAGCCCGGGCACGACGTGGCCCCGATCGCTGCGGGGAGGCCGCGGAAGGGCGGTACGGGAAGGGGGGACGGGGCCGATGCGGGCACCGGGGGCTGAGCGGGGCGAGGCGCCCGGCGGAACTACCATCGTTGCCGTGGCGGAGTTCATCTACAGCATGCAGAAGGTCCGTAAGGCCCACGGTGACAAGGTCATCCTCGACAACGTCACGCTGAACTTCCTGCCCGGGGCGAAGATCGGCGTCGTCGGTCCGAACGGTGCCGGGAAGTCGACCGTCCTGAAGATCATGGCCGGCATCGAGCAGCCGAACAACGGCGACGCCATGCTCGCGCCCGGCGCGACGGTGGGGATCCTGCAGCAGGAGCCGCCGCTCAACGAGGAGAAGACGGTCCTCGGCAACGTCGAGGAGGGCCTCGGCGAGATCAAGCAGCAGCTCGACCGCTACAACCAGATCGCCGAGCTGATGGCCACGGACTACTCCGACGAGCTCATGGAGGAGATGGGCCAGCTCCAGGAGATCCTCGACCACAACGACGCGTGGGAGCTGGACTCGCAGCTGGAGCAGGCGATGGACGCACTGCGGTGCCCGCCGCCGGACCTGCCCGTCACCCAGCTCTCCGGTGGTGAGCGCCGTCGGGTGGCGCTGTGCAAGCTCCTGCTGAGCAAGCCCGACCTCCTGCTGCTCGACGAGCCCACCAACCACCTCGACGCGGAGAGCGTCCTGTGGCTGGAGCAGCACCTCGCGAGCTACCCGGGCGCGTCCTGGCGGTCACCCACGACCGGTACTTCCTGGACAACGTCGCCCAGTGGATCCTCGAGCTGGACCGCGGCCGGACCTACCCGTACGAGGCAACTACTCCACCTACCTGGAGAAGAAGGCCGAGCGGGTGGCGGTGCAGGGCCGCAAGGACGCCAAGCTGCAGAAGCGCCTGGTGGAGGAGCTGGCCTGGGTGCGGTCCGGGGCGAAGGCGCGGCAGGCGAAGAGCCGGGCCCGCCTCCAGCGCTACGAGGAGATGGCGGCCGAGGCCGAGAAGTACCGCAAGCTCGACTTCGAGGAGATCCAGATCCCGCCGGGGCCGCGGCTGGGCAACGTCGTGGTCGAGGTCGAGCACCTCGACAAGGGCTTCGACGGCCGGATGCTCATCAAGGACCTGTCGTTCTCGCTGCCGCGCAACGGCATCGTCGGCGTCATCGGGCCCAACGGCGTCGGCAAGACCACGCTGTTCAAGACGGTCGTCGGGCTGGAGAAGCCGGACTCCGGCACGGTCCGCGTCGCGAGACGGTGAGCCTGTCGTACGTCGACCAGAACCGGGCCGGGATCGACCCCAAGAAGACGGTCTGGGAGGTCGTGTCGGACGGGCTGGACCACATCAAGGTCGGCCAGGTCGAGATGCCCTCGCGGGCCTACGTCGCGGCGTTCGGCTTCAAGGGGCCGGACCAGCAGAAGCGGCCGGGGTGCTGTCCGGCGGCGAGCGCAACCGCCTGAACCTGGCGCTCACGCTCAAGCTGGGCGGCAACCTCATCCTGCTCGACGAGCCCACCACGACCTCGACGTCGAGACGCTGGGCTCGCTGGAGAACGCGCTGGAGCAGTTCCCGGGCTGTGCGGTGGTGATCTCGCACGACCGCTGGTTCCTCGACCGGATCGTCACCCACATCCTCGCGTGGGAGGGCACCGACGAGAACCCGGCGGCGTGGTTCTGGTTCGAGGGCAACTTCGAGGCGTACGAGAAGAACAAGATCGAACGCCTGGGACCGGAGGCGGCTCGGCCGCACCGAGTGACGCACCGTAAGCTGACCCGCGACTGAGAGCTATCCGTCCCGCGGCCGTTGATCAATAACCGGATCGGGTGGAGTACCGGCACTTCAGGAGGTCATGTGGGTTCGACCCGTGCCGGAGGAGTTGGCGAGCCCGCGGGGCGGGACGCCGGTCTCCTCACGTCGGCGGCTGGTCTGCGCTGGGTCAGGCCCGACCTCACGGCGGCGATCGCCGACCACGTCCTCGAGGCGGCGGCGATCGCCGGCGACGAGGAGCGGTGGCTGGAGGCCGCCGGGTGGGCGCTGCACGCGCGGTCGGCCACCGGTGACGGCCGGGAGACGGCGTCGGACGTCATCGGGTCGCTGTCGCGCTGGGGGCGGTCCGCGCTCGACGGGCCCGCCGCCCGCCGGCTGCGCATCGAGCTTGCGCTCGTCGCGGCCGGTGCGGGCGAGGTGGAGAGCGCCAGGGGCCTGCTCGGGCCGGTTGTCGTCGACGAGACGGAGCCGGAGCTGCGCGCGGACCTGCACTGTGCGCTCGCCCGCTGCGCCGTGGAGGACGCGCCGGACAAGGTCGCCGGTGCCCTCCGCAGCGCGACGGCGGCGTGGACGCGCGTGGCGGGGCCGGCCGCGGAGGTCGGCGCGGCGTCGGTCGCCCTGATCAGCGCGGTCGTCGAGCGGCGTGGCCGGCGTCCGGACGCGGCGGTCGACCAGGCCGCCGAGGGGCTCACCCGGCTGGAGCGCGGCCGTGGCGACGGGCCGTCGGGCACGCCGTCGGGGCACCTCGCGGCGGCGCTCGCCGCCGAGTGGATCTCCGCGCTGCTCGACGCCGGCCGGGTCGACGAGGCCCGGGAGGGCTGTGTGCCGCTGATGTCGCGGCTCGCGGAGCCGGCCCGGCCGAGCCGGCAGCTCGCGCTCCTGCGCCTCACGGTGGCGCGGGCCGTCGCGACGGGTCCGCAGGCCGGCAGCAGCGTCGGTCTGCTGGCGCAAGCGGCCGAGGACGCCGCCACGAGCGACGCGCCCGACCTGGAGTCGGTGTGCCGCACCGCGCTCGGTGCGCTGCAGGAGCAGACCGGGCACCTCGAGACGGCGCTGGAGACGCTGCGCCTCGGCGTCAACGCCGAACGGCGCGACCGCACCCGGATGGCCCGGTTCCGCTCGGCGCTGCAGGAGCTCCCGGCCGGCGCGCTGCGCACGGAGCCGCGCGCGCCGTCCACCGGCCGGGCCCTGGCCACCACCGGCCCCGCCGCCAACGGCCACGACCCGGCCGTCTCGGGCACGTACGACTGGGAGTCGTTCCTGCGCAACGCCGACGGCACGGGCCGGCCGCTGCAAGGGGCTTCCGCGGACGACGAGCCGGTGCGGCGCCGGCACGAGGTCTCCGGCGGCGACCGGCGGGAGAGCCGCCTCTACGACTACCGCGCCGACCGCGACGACCACCGCGGCGACCAGCGCGAGGAGCAGGAGGCCGAGCGGCGGTCGCGGCGCACCGCCGAGACCGGCACGGGCTGGGAGGCGGTGTCGTGGGACTCGTCGGCGGGCGAGTCGCCCATCGGCGACCGGCTGTTCCGCGGCCTCGGATCCGACGAGCACCGCAACGGCAGCAACGGCAGCAACGGCAGCAACGGCCGGCGCCTCCAGGCCGACGGCGACGGCCGGCACGAGGCGTCCTCGGGGCGGTCCCGCTCGGAGCGGTCCGAGCGTGCTGAGCCTCCTGAGCGTCCTGAGCGGGAGGAGCCCACGCGCAACGGCCGGAGCCGTTCGCGCCACGGCGAGTCCGCGCGGGACACCGGTGGCTGGCCGTCGGTCGAGGCGCGCGACGAGGACCGTGCCGCGTCGCGGCGGCGGGAGAACGGCTCGGCCGACCGCGAGCGCCCCTCCCCGGGCGAGGCGCGCGACACCGGCCGTCGGCACCGCGCCGACGACGGGCGGACCGGCAACGACCGGGCCGGCGCTGCCGGGTCCGACCCGTGGTCGACCGGCCAGTGGCCGGCGGCGGGCGGCACCAACGGGAGCAGCCACGGCAGGGCCGACAACCGGGCCGGCCGGCCGGCCGCGCCGACGGACGACCCCGAGCGGTGGCTGCAGGAGGCGCTCGCCGACCTCGACCGCATCTGGGGCACGAACGGGCCGGGGGCCGAGCAGGCACCGTCCGAGCGCCGGTCGGGCACCCGCCGCCCGGCGGCCGAGCCGGCGGGCCGGTGCGCGGTGGTCATCGACGTCGCCCGCGACGGGCGCCGCTTCGCCGGCCCGCGGGCCGGTGCCGTGGTGCGCGCCGTGGCCGATCGGCTGACCGACCGCCTGCCCCCGGGTGCGCGGCTGCGGCTCGGCGAGTCCGACGCGCTCTCGATCAGCATGCCCGGCTGGGACGCGGCGGCGGCCACCGACTGGATGCACCGCACGCTGCCCGGCCTGCTGTCCGGCTTCGACGCGGGCGAGGACCTGCCGTCCGCGCAGCTGCGGGCGGCGGTGCACGACGCCGACGGGCCGGTGGGCGCGCAGCTCCTGCAGAGCCTGGAGCGCCCGCGGGAGCGGCGGGAGCGGTCGTTCGACGACTGGCCGTCGGACCGCCGGCGCGTGAGCGAGCGGGCGGCCGCCCCCGAGCCCGACGGGTGGTCCTGGGAAGGCACGTCCGGTCCGCCGCGATCGGCATCCGAGCGCTCGCCGGACCGTGCGGCCGGCCGCGCGGTCCCCGGCCCCGACACCGGGAACGGCGGTGGGCACCGGCGCAGGCGCGAAGCGGAGACCAGCAGTGCCCGGGACGAACCCGGCCCCGGCGGTCTCGGCAGCGGCGACGCCGCTCCTGAGAAGGCCGCCCCGGTGACGCCGGAGTCCACCGAGGGTCTGGGGATCGCCGATCTCCTCGCCGGCGCGCTCGCGGCGTACCGCGCGATCTGAGCCCGCGATCTGCCCCGCGATCTGACGGCCGTCCGACGCGTGGCGCCGCTCGTACTCCGACCGGCGCGCCGCTCGCCTCTTCTCCTCCGCCGTTCGGCGGCCGGTGATCGGCCACGGCGATCGGAACGCGGGCCGCGGCAGGCCCTCTGACCTGCGGCGGAGCGCCTCGGGACCGGATCGTCCAGGGAGGCTCTCGGGCGCCGGGACGGGGTCGCCGGCGAGCTACTGTTGCGACTGTGCCCGTCGACACGACGGGCCGGAGACGAGCACCGGAGCTGCATGTGACGAGCCGGACCCGGGATCGGGCAACGGCGCCCGTGACCGACCCCGAGCTGAACGACCTCGGCGCGCTCTACGCGCGCCACGCCCCCGACCTGCAACGGGCCGAGAACCAGCCCGTCCTGCTCGCTGCCGCGCGGGGCCATCTCGAGCTGGCCGGGATGCGGGCGCAGGGTGAGCCGCTGATCCGGGTCCGCGACCCCGAGGTGCCCGGCGGGCCGGGTGGGCCGGGTGGGCAGGTTGTCGAGATCGTCACGGACGACATGCCGTTCCTGGTGGAGTCCCTGATCGCGGGCGTGCGGCGGGCCGGGGCGAGGGTCGAGCGGGTGATCCACCCGATCGTCGTGGTGCGGCGCACCGACACCGGGAAGCTCGCGGAGGTGCTCACGTCGGGCGACCCGGCCGCCCCGCCGCCGGACACGCTGGTCGAGTCGTGGATCCACCTCGACCTGGCCCCGGCGGCGCCCGGTGCCGGGCTCGTGGCCGCCGACCTGGAGCAGGAGCTGGCCCGGGTCCTGCGCGACGTGCGGGTGGTCGTCGCGGACGGCGGCCCGATGCTGGAGCGGGCCCGCGAGGTCGCGGACGCGCTTCCCGAGCTCCCGGCCGCGGGCCGGTCCGACGCCGCGACGCCGCCCGCCGACGTGGCGGAGCTGCTGCGGTGGCTCACCGACGACCACTTCACGTTCCTCGGCTACCGCCACTACCGGGCCACCGGGTCCGGCGAGCTGGAGGCCGACGACGGTTCCGGGCTGGGCGTGCTGCGGTCGGGCTCGGTGATCGCCACCAAGTTCGCCCCGCACGTCGCCGCCCGCGGCGCGCTCGGCGCCACCGGCCCCAACGACGTGCTCGTCATCACGCGCGCGAGCGCGCCGAGCCCGCTGCGCCCGGTGCATCCCTACTACCTCGCCGTCCGCGAGTTCGACGGCGAGGACGTGCTGCTCGGGGAGCACCGGTTCGTCGGGATGCTGACGGTGCCGGCGCTCTACGAGAGCGTGCTGGACATCCCGGTGGTCGAGCGGCGGGTGCGCGGCGCGATCCACCGGGCCGGTTTCCCCCTGGAGTCCTACTCCGGGCAGCAGATGCTGGAGGTCCTGTCCGGGCTGCCCCGCGAGGAGCTGTTCGGGGCGAGCGTGCAGCGGCTGCACGACACGGCGGTCGGCGTGCTGGGGGTGGCGGAGCGCCGCGGCGTGCAGCTGTTCCTGCGCCCGACCCGTACCGCCGGTTCCTGTCCTGCCTGGTCTACCTGCCCCGCGACCAGTACACGACGCAGTCCCGGCTCCGCATGTCCGGCGTGCTGCAGCGCCGCCTCGGCGGCACCGGCGTCGAGTACACGGCGCGGGTGTCGGAGTCGCGGCTCGCGCTGGTGCACTTCACGGTCACGGCCGAGCCGGACGCGCCCGGCTTCGGCGAGGTGGACGTCGCGGCGCTGCAGGTCGAGCTCACCGAGGCCGTCCGCACGTGGGAGGACCGGCTGCTCTCCCAGCCGGACGCCGCCGACGTCGCGCCGCTGCTGCCCGGCGTGCCCGAGGCGTACAAGGCGGTGGTCGAGCCGCAGCACGCGCTGGCCGACCTGCACCGCATCGCGGCGCTCACCGGCCCGGGCGCGTTCGACGTGCGGCTCTACCAGTCCGCCACGGCGCCGGCCGCGCTGGAACGCCGGTTCACGCTCTATCTCGCGGGGGCGCCCGCGACGCTCACGGCCGTGCTGCCGCTGTTGCAGCAGCTCGGCGTCGACGTGCTGGACGAGCGGCCCTCGGAGTTCGTGCGGCCGGACGGGCTGCGCTGCTGGCTCTACGACTTCGGCCTGCGGGTGGACGCGGGCACGACGGCGGCGATCGCCGAACGTTCGGACGACGCCATCGAGAGCGGTTTCTGCCGGGCGTTCAGCGCGGCCTGGCGCGGCGACGCGGAGAGCGACGGGTTCTCCGCGCTCGTGCTGCGGGCCGGGCTGCCGTGGCGCGAGGTCGCGGTGCTGCGCGCCTACGCCCAGTACGCCCGTCAGGTCGGCAGCCTGTACGGGCCGCAGTACATGGCCGACACGCTGCTGGCCTACCCGGCGGTCGCCCGGGCGTTGCTGGCGCTGTTCCGGGCCCGGTTCGACCCGGAGGTGCCGGCGCGGGCGGAGGCGGAGGACGCCGCGCTGGCCGCGGTCCGTGAGCTGATCGACGCCGTCACCGGCCTCGACGCCGACCGCATCCTGCGCGGCTACCTGGCGATGATCACGGCGACGCTGCGCACCAACTGGTTCCGCAACCGCCCGTTCCTGTCGTTCAAGCTGGACCCCGCGCAGGTGCCGGGGATGCCGGCGCCGCGGCCGCGGTTCGAGATCTTCGTGTACTCGCCCCGGGTG
>MKJX01000055.1 GCA_001942415.1 Pseudonocardia sp. CNS-139 | reverse complement strand
GGTACTTCGTGTGGGCGAACCTCGCGGCGGTGGCGTTCGCCGCCGGGCCGGCCGTCGGGTTCACCGGCTTCGCCGGACGTGCGGGTCATCTACGGCGGCGAGCATCGCGCGGACCCGGCCGTACTGGTACTTCGTGTGGGCGAACCTCGCGGCGGTGGCGTTCGCCGCCGGGCCGGCCGTGGTCGCCGGGCTGAGCCGGTTCCGGCCCCGGCTGCTGCCGGCCGGCGCCGCGCTGCTGACGGCGGCGGCGCTCGCGGCGATCGTGCTGGCCGACCTGTCGGGGATGTCGAAGGCCGAGGTGGAACGGATCTGGCTGCCGTTCGTGGTGTGGCTGGTCGTGCCGTGCGCGCTGCTACCGCGGCGGCGGGCCGGGTTCTGGCTCGCCGGCCAGGCGGTGCTCGCCCTCGCCGTGAACCACCTGCTGCTCACGGTCTGGTGAGCGGCGGCGGGCGGCCAGCACGCGCACCAGGTACACGAGCGCGGAGACGGCGGCCATGGCGGCGACCAGCAGCAGCCACCGCCCGGCGACCGGCCCGGTGTCCAGGCCCGACGCCGCCCGCAGCGCCGGTTCGCCCTGCCCGACGATGCCGGGCAGGAACAGCAGGAACGTCAGCCCGGCACCCAGCAGCGGCACCCGCACGTGGTTGACGACGGGCACCCGCGGGCGCCGGGTCGCCGCGGTCAGCAGCCGGTCGCCCGCCGCGTACAGCGGGAAGAGCACGAGGTCGTGCAGCAGGACGGCGGCGAGGAACCAGGCGAGCATCACCGGCCACACCGGGTCGCCCGCGACGATCGCCACGGCGCCGGCCGCGAGGGCGAGGCAGCCCAGCACGGCGAGCAGGTGGCCGATCCCGGCCCCGTAGGTACGACGCAGTCGTCGCATCACACGCTCCGGAACTCGATCATGCGCACCCACTTCGTGCAGTGCACGCCCGGCAGCGCGGGCACGACGATGCGCGCCGGGAACCCGTGGTCGGGGGCCAGGTCGGCGCCGTTCACCCGCAGGGCCAGCAGCGCGTCCGGGTCGAGGACCTGCCCGGCGGTGAGCGCCGCCTGCGCGCCGTCCTCCAGCGAGCGCACCACCGCCGACGCCGGTTCGGGGACGCCGGCGAGCGCGGCGAGGTCGCGCAGCCGGACCCCCGACCAGGTCTGCACGGTCGACCAGCCCTCGACGCACGCGATCGGCAGCCGGGCCGTGTGCTGTTCCAGCGCGGCCAGCGCGGCCCGGTCGAGCGTCCGGGTGCCGGCGCCGGCCAGCTCCAGGCGCCAGCCGGATCCGACGGCCGCGGCCGGGATGCGGCTGGTGGCGAAGGTCTTGTTCACGGGGAAGTCGTTCGGGCCGCCGTCGGCACCGGCGGTGGTGCGCCCGCGGGGCAGCAGAAACGCGGTGCCCCGGACGGCGTCCCCGAGCGTCTGGCCGGCGGTCAGGCCGGCGACCAGCAGCATCCCGCCGCCGACGAGCGCGAGCACGCCGCGGCGGCTCATCGTCGGGGCGGCGGGGTGCTCGGCGACCAGGCCGGAGCCGTCGTCCGGCTCGGGGACGGTCGCGGCGAGCGGGGTGCGCAGCTCGCGGCGCAGCGAACGGGAGCGGGCGCCGCGCAGCGCGTGCGGCAGCTTGAGCGCCACGTGCGCGGCGAACGCGCCGACGAACACCCAGGCCCCGGCGTAGTGCGCGGCGTAGAAGCTGAACCCGAACACGTAGTCGTACTGGATGTTGAGGACACCGGTCACGATCTCGAACAGGATGCTGCCGACCAGCAGCAGCAGGGTGAGCCGCTCCGCGGCGTGGGCGAACGAGCGCACCGGCGGCCACGCGAAGAGCTTCGGGATCACCGACCACAGCTTCGCGAGCACCACCGGCACCAGCACCAGCCCGAGCCCGACGTGCAGGCCCTGCGTGAGCCGGTAGAGCCACGACGGCCGGGTGGGCCAGTCGAAGACCGGCAGGTGCAGCACGCCGACGTCGCCCGGGATCGCCCCGCCCAGCTGCGGGCCGTAGGCGACGTAGCTGAGCAGCCCGGTGACGATCACGACCGGCAGCCCGGCCAGCAGCACCAGCCCCAGCACCGACGTGAGCCACGGGCCGCGCAGCGGGCTGCGCCAGCGCGGGAGCGGCGGGCGCAGGCGCGCGACCGCCCGCCACAGCGGCGCCGGGAACCCGTACTCCTCCGGATCGGGCCTCACGTCAGCACCGCCGCCATGTCCCGGGCCGCGCGCAGGGTGCCGCGCACCGACCCGGAGACCTTCGACCGGCCGCCGGCCCGGGGCCGGTAGGCGACGTCGACCTCGGCGATGCGCCAGCCGGCCGCCCCGGCCCGCAGCAGCAGTTCGAGCGGGTAGCCGAACGCCCGGTCGGTGACGCCCAGCTCCAGCAGGTCGGTGCGGCGGGCCACCCGCACGGGCGCGATGTCGTGCACCGGCACCCCGCGGCGGCGCAGCAGGGCGGCGACCGCGGCGTTACCGGCCTGCGCGTGCCAGGGCCAGGCCCGCCGTCCGGTCGGGATGCGCCGCCCGGCCACGAGGTCGGTGCCGCACAGCCGGGCGGCCATCGGCTCCAGCACCGCCGGGTCGACCGAGCCGTCGGCGTCGAGCACCGCGACGACGTCCGCGGTCGCCGCGAGCAGCCCGGCGTGCACGGCGGCGCCGTAGCCGCGGCGCGGCTCGGGCACGACGGTGGCGCCGAGCGCGGCCGCGACCTCGGCGGTGCCGTCGGTCGAGCCGTTGTCCACGACGAGCGGGCGGAAGCCGGGCGGGAGCGCGGCGAGCACCCCGGGCAGCGCCGCGGCCTCGTCCAGGCAGGGAAGGACGACCTCCACCGGGTCGAACGGGTCCATGGCCCGGGACGCTAGGAGGCCACGGCCCGGCCGGACCGGCGCTCGCGCTTACGGTCCGGTGACGTCGGGCCGCACGCGACCGCCCGATCGCTAGCCTCGGACCCCGTGGGAGCTGCGACAACGGACCGCCCGCTGGTGCTGGTGGTCGACGACGACGTCACGGTGCGCGACGTCGTGACCCGCTACCTCGACCGCGCCGGGTACCGCGTGGACGTGGCCGGGGACGGCGAGCGGGCGCTGCAGGCCGTGGCGGCGCGGCGCCCGGACGTCGTGGTGCTCGACCTGATGCTGCCCCGGCTCGGGGGGCTGGAGGTCTGCCGGCGGCTGCGCGGGCGCCCCGACGGGCTGCCGATCGTCGTGCTCACCGCGCTCGGCGAGGAGGAGGACCGGGTGCTGGGCCTGGAGCTGGGCGCCGACGACTACGTGACCAAGCCGTTCAGCCCGCGGGAGCTGGTGCTGCGGGTGGCGTCGGTGCTGCGCCGGGCCCGGGAGCTGCCGGCCCGCGACGTCGGCCTGGAACCGGTGGTCGACGGCGACCTCCGGGTCGACGTCCCGGGCCGGCGGGCGACGCTCGCCGGGCGGGAGCTCGCGCTGACCGTGCGCGAGTTCGACCTGCTCGCCTTCCTGGTGCGCCGCCCCGGACAGGTGTTCACCCGCCCCGAGCTGCTGGAACGGGTGTGGGGCTGGGACTTCGGCGACCAGTCGACCGTCACCGTGCACGTCCGGCGGCTGCGGGAGAAGATCGAGCCCGACCCGACGCGGCCCGTGCGGGTCGCGACGGTCTGGGGCGTGGGCTACCGCTACGACGGCGTCGCGGTCGAGGGGCAGAGCGCGGTCGAGGGGCAGGGCGGCCCGTGATCGCGCAGCTGCTGGCCGCCGTCCCGGTCGCGGTGGCGTGCTCGGTGCCGGTCGCCCTGCTCGGCGCGGTGCTGCTGCACCGGATGCGGCGCCGTTCGATCACCGCCGCGGTGATCGTGCTGGCGCTGGTCCCGGTGCTCGCCGCGCTCGCGGGCGTGATCGGCGTGAGCGGGTTCATGTACACCCCGCAGCTGGCCGGGGCCGTGGTCGTGTGCGCCGTCGTCGCGGCCGTCACCGTGCCCGCGGCGATGATGCTCGGGCGCGGCATCGCCCGCGACGTCATGTGGCTGCACGAGGCGCGCGAGGCCGAACGGGCCGCGGAGGCCGCCCGCCGCCAGCTCGTCGCCTGGATCAGCCACGACCTGCGCACCCCGCTCGCCGGGATCCGCGCGATGAGCGAGGCGCTGGCCGACGGCGTGGTGTCCGAGGCGGACGACGTCGCCGAGTACGCGCGCCGCATCCGCGGGGAGACCGTGCGGCTGGCGGGCATGGTGGAGGACCTGTTCCAGCTCTCGCGCATCACGTCCGGCGCCTGCGGCTCACGTTCTCGACGGTGCCGCTGCACGACGTCGTGTCGGAGGCCGTCGCCGCCGAGGGGGTCGCCGCCGCGCGCAAGGGCGTCGCGGTGCGCGCCGACGGCGGCTGCGCCTGGCCGGTGGTGCGCGGCAGCGACCCGGAGCTGGCCCGCGTCGTGCGCAACCTGCTCTCCAACGCCATCCGGCACACCCCGCCCGACGGCACGGTGGTCGTCGCCGCGGACGTCCGCGACGGGCGGGCGCACCTGCGGGTGGACGACGAGTGCGGCGGCATCCCGGACGCCGACCTGGAGCGGGTGTTCGACGTGGCCTTCCGCGGCGCGGCGGCCCGCACGCCCGGCGGGGACGCCGGCGGCGGGCTCGGCCTCGCGATCGCGCGCGGCCTCGTCGAGGCGCACGACGGCGGGATCCGCGCCTACAACCACGGGCCGGGCTGCCGGTTCGAGGTGGACCTGCCGCTCGCCGCCGTCGCCGACTGAGCGCCTGCTCAGCCGACCGCCGCCGGCGCGCGCAGCGGTGCGGTCGCGAACGCCGCGACCCCGTCGGCGAACGCCGTCCGGGCTCGGAACCCGAGCAGGTCACGGGCCCGCGCGGGGTCGGCCGTGACGTGCCGGACGTCGCCGGGGCGGCTGCCGCCCACCACGACCGGCGCCGGCCCGTCCATCGCGGCGGCGAGCGCGGCCGCCAGCTCCCCGACGGTGTGCGGCTCACCGGAGCAGACGTTGACCGGCACGCAGGTGCCCGGCTCCGGGTCGCGCCCGAGCGCGAGCGCGTTCGCCTCCGCGACGTCGCCGACGTGGACGAAGTCGCGTCGCTGCCGCCCGTCCTCCAGCACCCGCGGCGCCGTGCCGCGCTCCAGGGCCGAGCGGAACACCGACGCGACGCCGGCGTACGGGGTGTCGCGCGGCATCCGCGGCCCGTACACGTTGTGGTAGCGCAGCGCCCACACCGTGCCGCCGGTCTGGCGCGCCCACGCCGCGGCGAGGTGCTCCTGCGCGAGCTTCGTCGCCGCGTACGTCGACCGCGGCTCCAGCGGGGCGTCCTCGGCCACCAGCCCCGGGGCGAGATCGCGCCCGCACCGCGGGCACCGCGGCTCGAAGCGGCCGGCGCCGAGGTCGGCCGCCCGCCGTGGCGCCGGCCGGACCGTGCCGTGCTCGGCGCAGTCGTAGCGGCCCTCCCCGTAGACGACCATGGAACCGGCCAGCACCAGCCGGCCACCCCGGCCGCGTGCATGGCGGCCAGCAGCACGGCCGTGCCCAGGTCGTTGTGCGCGGCGTACGCGGGCGCGTCGGAGGCGTCGACGCCGTGGCCGACCATCGCCGCCTGGTGGCAGACCGCGTCGGCCCCGCGCAACGCCCCGGCGAGCGCCTCGGGGTCGCGCACGTCGCCGTGGACGAACGGGTGCCCGGCGGTCCACGCGGGCCGGCCGGACCCGTGGGCCTGGGGCAGCAGGGCGTCGAGCGCCCTCGTGGCCGTCCGCGGCCAGCCGGTCCGCCACGTGGGACCCGACGAACCCGGCACCGCCGGTGACCAGAATGCGCACGCCGGCAGGCTAGGCGGGACGCGACGGCCGCGACGGCCGCCGGGCCGGGGCGTTCGCGGACGGTAAGGACCGCCGCAGCTCGACGAACGTGCGCCCGCCCCGGTACACCGCGCTCGCCCGCAGCCCGGCCGCCGCCGCGATCCGGGCCAGCGCCGCCACCCCGGCGCCCGCCCACGGCACCGGCGTGCCCGCGCCCGCACCGGTGTGCAGCCACACCGTCCCGCACCAGTAGACGTGCGGGCGGCCGTCGGCCTCGACGAGCACCGTGCCGCCGGGCCGGACCAGCTGCGCGGCCCGCCGCAGCAGCCGCAGCGGGTCGCCGCCGATGCCGATGTTGCCGTCGGCCAGCAGCACGTGCTGCCACCGGCCCTCGTCCGGGAGCCGGGCGAACACGTCCCGCCGCACCATCGGCACCCCGCGGCGCCGGCACTGCTCGTGCGCCACCCGCGAGACGTCCACGCCGAGCGCGCGCACGCCGCGCCGGGTCAACGCCGCCACCAGCCGGCCGGGCCCGCAGCCCAGGTCGATCGCCGGCCCGGCGCAGCGGTCGAGGAGCCAATCGTCCTCGCCGCCGGCCGGCGCGTGCCAGCGCTGCACCGCGAGGTCCAGCTCCACCCCGTCCGCGCGGACGAGACGGGCGGCGGCCCCCGCGAGCGCCGGGTCGAACACCGAGGTCGGCATCGAGGTCGGCATCGAGATCAACGCTCGGTGTCCCGGCACAGCGCGGGCACGGCGTGCACCGCGGCCGCGAACCGGGTGCCCGGCGCGGCGCGGCTCACGGCCACCGCGTCCGCCGCCGTGTCGACGTCGCGCAGCGTCGGGAGCAGCGCGACCCGCAGCCCCGCGGAACGCAGCGCCTCAAGCGTCCGCCGTCCGGTGTCCGGCCGCGACGTCGGGACCTCCGCGATCACCCGCGCGCAGCCCGGGTCGCGCAGGCCCAGCGCCCACCAGCCGCCGTCGGCCGCCGGGCCCAGCACGGCGTCCGGCGCCGGCGGGGCCAGGAGGGCGTCGGCGCACCGGGCGAGCAGGCGGGCGTCGACCTGCGGGGTGTCCATGCCGATCTGGAGCGTCGGCAGGCCGGGCGCGACGAGGCCGGCGTCGGCGTGCGCGGCCGCGATCCGCGCGCCCAGGTCCGTCCCGCGCTGGGCGACGACCGGCACGTCCCGGACCGCGGCGGCGAGCTCGTCCGCGCGCGCCGCGGCGGGCAGCCGCCCGGCCAGCGCGAGCACCGGGCGCCCGCCGGGCGTCGCGCGGACGGCGGCGAGCGTGTCCAAGAGCGCCGCGGCGGCGATGTCGGCCGCCTCGGCGGCCACCGCGGGCGGGCAGAGGCGGGTCTTCACCCGGCCCGGCTCGGGCGCCTTGGCCAGCACGACCAGGGCCACCCGCCCCGGCGCCCCGGCGCAGGGCACTCGCTGTTCCAGCACGTCATCAGGCACGCCGTGATCGTCGCCGGGCGGGTGCCCCCCGGAGGCCCGCGACCGCTTACCGACCGGTGACGTTCCCCGTCGCGGGCGCAGCGGCGACCTAGGCTCCCGCCCATGAGCAGCCCCGATCCGAGCCCGCGCCGCCGCGGCGGCGCTCGCCCGCGCGACCGGCGCCGACACGCACGACGTCGCCGTCGTGCTCGGCTCGGGGTGGCGGCCCGCCGCCGACGTGCTCGGCGCCGGCCCCGAGGTGGCGACGGCCGACCTGCCGGGCTTCCGGCCGCCCGGTGTGACCGGGCACGAGGGCACCGTCCGCTCCGTGGCGGTCGGCGACCGCCGCACGCTGGTGTTCCTCGGCCGCACCCACCTCTACGAGGGGCACGGCGTCGACGCGGTCGTGCACGCGGTGGCGACGGCCGCGGCGGCGGGGTGCCGGACGGTCGTGCTGACCAACGCCGCAGGCGGGATCCGCGCCGGGCTGCAGGTGGGACAGCCGGTGCTGGTCGCCGACCACCTCAACCTGACCGCACGCTCGCCGCTGACCGGGCCGCGGTTCACCGACCTGACCGACCTGTACTCGCCGCGGCTGCGCGCCCTCGCCCGCACGATCGACCCGGCGCTGGCCGAAGGCGTCTACGCCGGGCTGCCCGGCCCGCACTTCGAGACGCCCGCCGAGATCCGCATGCTGCGCACGCTGGGCGCCGACCTCGTGGGCATGTCCACGGTGCTGGAGGCGATCGCGGCCCGCGCCGCGGGCATGGAGGTGCTCGGGCTGTCCCTCGTCACGAACGTCGCCGCGGGCCGTGGCCGCGGGCCCGCTCGACGCGGTCGACGTGCTCGCCGCGGGCAACGCCGCCGCCCCCGGGTGGGTGCCCTGCTGCGGAGCCTGGTCGCGGTGGGCTGAGACCGGCGCGGGCTACGGCGGGACCGGCTCCGTCAGGAACTCGCGGATCTCCCGGCCGACCGCCGGCCAGTCGGGGGAGAACCAGATCAGGTGGCTGTCGGCGTGGCTCTCGACGAGCCGGCTGCGCCGGATCGCGGCGGCGAGCGCCTCGGCGTGGGCGAACGGCACGGCCCGGTCGTTCCGGCTGGCGATCACCAGGGTCGGCTGGGTGACCTCCCGGGACGTGCCGGGTCCGGTGGCGAGGTCGGCGACGTCGTCGAGGTCGTTGCCGAAGCCGCGGCCGGACCGCATGCGCGAGAACAGGTCGACCAGGCGCGCGCGGTCCTCGGCCGACAGCGCCGCCACGACCTCCCGGGCCGGCCGCAGGGAGAGCGATCCCAGCATCGTCCGCAGGCCCGCGTCGGGGGCGGCCCGCATCGTCGCGCGCACGATCGACCAGGTGAGGCCCTCGGTCGCGCCGGTGAAGGCGAGCCGGGCGCGAGGCGGGTCCGGCGGCCCGGCCAGGGCAGCGGGCCGAGCGCGCTCTGCAGGACGACCCGCTCCACCAGGCCGGGGTGGCGGGCGGCGAGCGCGGTCGCGGTGGGTCCGCCGCCCGACACGCCCACCACGGCGGCCACGGTCGGCACACCGAGCCGTGCGCACAGCGAGCGGACGACGTCGGCGAACCCGGCGCTCGTCCGGCCGGTCGACAGGGGTGTGCGCCCGTAGCCGGGACGCGACGGCACCAGCACCGAGCAGCCGGCGGCGGCGAACACGTCCTCCCCCAGCGCCAGCCCGGCCCGCATGTGCCCGCCGTAGAGGATCAGGACGGTCGGGCCGCCGCGCCGGTCGTGGCGGTACTCGACCACGCCCTCGTCCAGCTCGACGGTGGTCGTCGGCCGGGCGACGCCGCTCACCGGCCCGCCGCCGGGACGAGCCCGCCGAGCAGGGCGAGCATCGCGCCGCAGCGTCCTCGGTCAGGAGGCCGTCGCGCACGGGCCGGACGGCGGCCGCCGGCGGCAGGGCGGCGAGCGCGGCCGTGAGCCGGCCGGTGGTCAGGTCCCGGTGGGCCACCGGTGGCGCGGCGAGCCCGCGCCGGTGCAGGAGCCGGGCCCAGAAGGGCTGGTCGGCGACGAACGGCACGACAACCGACGGGAGCCCGGCGCGCAGCACGGCGTGCACGGTGCCGGCGCGCCGTGGTGGACCGCGGCGGCGCAGCGCGGCAGGACCAGGTGGTGCGGCACGGCGCGGCGGACGAGCACGTCGTCGCCGGAGTCGGTGCCGGCCGGGACCTCCAGCCCGCCCCAGCCGGTCACGACCAGGACCCGCAGGCGGCTCGCCCGCGCCGCCCCGACCACGGCGCGGCCCCGCTCCTGCGCGCCGGGTGCCGTCATCGAGCCGAGGCCGGCGTAGAGCACGTCGCCGCGGGCCAGGAACGCGTCCAGCTCGGGATCGGCCTCGCCGTCCCCCGTGCCGTCGTGCCAGTGGCCGACGGCGCGGGTCGTCTCCGGCCAGTCCGGCGGGGGTGGGAGCAGCGACCGGCTCACGGCGACGGCGGTCAGCGCGGGGCCGGGGAGCCGGCCACGGGACGGGAGGCCGAGGTCGGCGCGCAGCCGGCGCAGCGGGCCGCGGAACGCGGCCTCGGCCGCGGCGCCGAGCCGGTAGGTGAGGCGGTTCGCGGCACCGAGGTCGGCGGTCGTGACGCCGGCGGCGGCGAACTCCCGGGTGGGGCTGAGCGTCGGCACCAGCTCGACCGCCACGTACGGCACGCCGAGCCGGGCGGCCGCGAGCCGGGCCGAGAGGACCTTCGGGTGCGCGACGATCACGTCCGGCCGGTGGGCCATCGCGACGTCGACCGCGGAACGCAGCATCGCGGCCATCATCGGCGCGACCACCGACCGGTAGGAGCGCAGGGCAGCCCACGGCGACACCCCCTGCGCGGCCGCGACGGCGGCGAAGTCGCCGGCCAGCCCGACCGCGTCCACCCCGGAGGCCGCGAGGTCCGCCGGGCCGGCGGTCGCCGCCAGCCGCACGTCGTGGCCCTCGCGGCGGGCGCGCCGGGCCAGCGCGGCGAACGGCTCGACGTCGCCCCGGCTGCCCGCGGTCAGCAACAGGATCCGCATGGGTTTATCGGGTCGCCCGGGCGGCCACCAGCTCCTCCAGGCGCGCGGCGGCCGCCCCGGCACCGTGCTCGGTGCGGATCCGGGCGCCGAGCGCCGCCGCCGTGGCGCGCATGCGCCGGTCGGTGGCGGCGTGCGCGAGGACGGACGCGAGCCCCTCGGCCGTCAGCCGGCGCTGCGGGAGCGGGGGCGGGGCGACGCCGAGGCGGTGCATGCGGTCGCCCCAGAACGGCTGGTCGGCGACGAACGGGCAGATCACCTGCGGGACCCCGGCGGCCGCGGCGGCGGCGCCGGTGCCCGCGCCGCCGTGGTGCACGACGGCCGCGACGTGCGGGAGCAGCAGGTCGTGCGGGACTTCCTCGACCGCGAGCACCCCGTCCGGCGGGCCGGTCCGGGCGATGTCGGCCAGCCCGCCCCAGCCGGTGGCCAGGATCGCCCGGACCCCGGCCCGGGCGACGGCCGCCAGCACCGTGCGGGTGGTGGCGGCGGGGTCGGGGCCGGCCATGCTGCCGAACCCGACGAGCACGGGCGGCGCGCCGGCCGTGAGGAAGCGGCTGACGGGCTCGGGCAGCGTGTCGGCGGCGGCCGGGAGGAACCAGTAGCCGGTGGTGGTGACGCTGTCGGGCCAGTCGGCCGGCGGGGGCACGACGTGCCGGCTGACGGCGTTGAGCACCGGCGCCGGGCGGCCGTCGGGCGTGCGCAGCGGGTCGTGGCGCCCGGGCCGGCGCGGCAGCCCGAGCCCTTCCGCCCGCCAGCGGTCCACGACCCGGCCGAACATCACCGCGGCGCCCGCATCCCCAGGAAGCTCGCCTTGTTGAGCGGCCCGGGCAGGGCGCCCGGCAGCCATCCGGGCAGGGCCTGCCCGGGCCACGGGAACGCGCGGGTCGGCACGTACAGCGGCACGGTGAGGGCGAGCACCGCCGGTGTGCCGAGCTTCTCGGCCAGGTGCGGTGCGGCGATGATCTGCCCGTTGTGCACGATCACGTCCGCACCGCGGCCGGCGCCGGTCGTCGCGATCGCCGTGGCGTCGTCGAAGACCCGCCGGAAGCTCGCCGGCATGGCCTGCGCCAGCGCCACCCTGCCCCGGATCCCGCCGTTCATGACCTGGTCGACGGCCCCGCTGCCGTCCATGAGCCGCAGCGGCCCGTCGTCGACGACGGACAGGGGCAGCCCGTGCTCGGCCGCGAGCCCGGCGAACCGCCCCGGCGCGGCCAGCACCGGCTCGTGGCCGCGTTCCCGCAGCTCACGGGCCAGCGCGACGAACGGCTGCACGTCACCGCGGGTGCCGAACGCCAGGACGAGAACCTTCACGGGAGCCTCCGAGCCACGTCGACGGCCGTCCACGCGCTGCCCGGCTGGATGCAACAGGGCAGCTGCGGGTACGGCGCCGACCAGGCTTCCCGGCTCACCACCGGCGCACGAAGCACCGGCGAGGCCAGACCCTACCACGATTTCAGTAATCTCTGAAGATACTGAGCGATACTCAGCGTCCCTCGACACCGGTCTCGTAGACGTCCGGGACGCCGTCGCGTCGGTGTCGCGCTCCTCCTCGGCGCACAGCCGGCGGTAGTGCCGGTTGCGGATGCGCAGCACCATCGCCGCGAGCAGCGCCGAGACGATCGAGCCGACGAGCACGCCGATCTTGACGTGCTCGTCGAGGCCGGTGCCCGGCCCGAACGCCAGCTCGCCGATGAGCAGCGAGACGGTGAAGCCCATGCCGGCGAGCATCGCCAGCCCCAGCACGTCCCACCAGCTCAGGCCGTCCGCCAGGCGGGCCCGGGTGAACCGCTGCACCAGCCACGCCGAGCCGAACACCCCCAGCGGTTTGCCCAGCACCAGGCCGGCGACGATGCCCAGGGTCACGGTGTCGGTGAGCGTCGCGCCGATCCCGCCGCCCGCGGCGACGGCCACCCCGGCGGCGAAGAACGCGAACACCGGCACCGCCACCCCGGCCGACAGCGGCCGGAAGCGGTGCTCGAAGTGCTCCGCCAGCCCCGGCCCGGGCCCCTCGGCGCGGCGGATCACCGGCACGGTGAACGCGAGCAGCACCCCGGCGACCGTGGCGTGCACGCCGGACTCGTGCACCAGCGCCCAGGTCAGGACGGCCAGCGGCAGCAGCAGCCACCACGAGCGCACCCGCCGCTGCACGAGCACCCCGAACACCGCCAGCGGGAGCAGCGCCAGCAGCAGCGGCACCGGCTGGAGGGTGTCGGTGTAGAAGACGGCGATGACCACGATCGCGAGCAGGTCGTCGACCACCGCGAGGGTCAGCAGGAACGTCCGCAGCGCCGCGGGCAGGTGCGTGCTGATGATCGCGAGCACCGCGAGGGCGAAGGCGATGTCGGTGGCGGTCGGGATCGCCCAGCCCTGCAACGCGCCACCGCCGCTGCCGGCGTTGAACGCGACGTAGACCAGCGCCGGGACGGTCATGCCGCCCACGGCCGCGGCGACGGGCAGCGTGGCCCGGCGCGGGTCGCGCAGGTCACCGACCACGAACTCGCGTTTGAGCTCCAGCCCGGCGACGAAGAAGAAGATCGCCAGCAGCCCGTCGGCGGCCCACTGCGCCAGCGTCAGGTCCAGGTGCAGCGCCGCGGGGCCGACCCGGAACCCGCTCAGCGCGCCGTAGGCGTCCGCCCACGGCGAGTTCGCCCAGACCAGCGCGACACCGGCGGCGAGCGCGAGCAGCACCCCGCCGACGGTCTCCATGCGCAGGATGTCGCCGATCCGGCGGACCTCGCGCCAGCTGCCGCGGGCGAACAGTGACGTGGGGGACGTGGTGTCGCGGCCGGGTGTGCCCATGGCGGACTCCTTCGGGAGCGTCGTGGAACGGCGTTCACGAGCTCGCGCTCGCGGCCGACCAGACTTCCCGGCACACCGCGGTCCAGGTTAACGAAACGTTGGCGCGCCCGCCCGGAAATCGTCCGGCCCGGATCCGCGGCCCGGGGCGCGGCCGGACGGCGGGCCCCGGCACCGGACCCGCCCCACCGCCGGATCTGCCCTGGTCAGCAGGGGTTCGGCAGCGCGCACGCGCGGTCGGCGACCTCACCTGCGGGACGCCGGGGGCCGGAGGTCACACCCGGCTCCGGCCGGCCGCCGGGCAGCCCGGCCGGATCCCCGGCGGGATCGCCGTCAGGATCGCGTCAATCTCCCCGTTCCGGCCCGGCAGCCGGGCCACCGGCTGCCGACAATCGGACGATGCCCCTGCACCAGCCCAGGCGCCGCCGTCGTCGCCCGAGCGCCGTGCGCCCCCTCTCCCCCGGAACGTGCCCGTGATCGCGGAGGTCGGCGCCGGCATCGGCGCGGACGTCGTCTTCATCGCCCTGCTGGCGGGCGGCTACCTCGCGGTCGGCGTCCTGGGCCTGCGGGCCGTGCTGCGCCGCGGGCGTCCCGCGCAGCGGGACCACCCCGACGAGGCCGGCCCCGGCGAAACGCGACACCGAAAGGATCCGGCATGGCCGACGTAGCCTATGCGCTGCTGATCATCGCGGGGTTCACGTTGCTCGTCCTGGTGCTCCGCGGCCTGCAACGCCTCTGAGCGCCGGCCGGTCAGCCGCCGTCCGCCCGGCTCCGCCGCCACCGTTCGAGCAGCTCCGGAAGCTCGTCGAGCATGTAGGCGTAGAAGTCCCGCATCTCCCGCAGCCGGACGGCCGCCGGGCCGCCCTCCGGGACCACGGCCAGGCCGGCGTCGCCGATCTCGCGCATCGTGCCGATGATCGCGTTCTGGCCGCTCATGAGCGTGGCCCAGGCGTCCGGGCGCATCCGGTAGTGCGCGCGGCGGCTCCCCGGGGCCGGCACCTGCTCGATCAGCGCCACGGTGCGCAGCATCGTGATCGCGCCCGACACCGCCCCGGCGCTCGCCCCCAGCTGGGCGCCGAGATCGGCCGCGGTGACCGACTCGCGGTCGCTGAACAGGAAGGCCGCGAGCACGCGCGCGATCATGCGCTGCATGCCGGCCTGGCTCAGCGCGAGCGCGAGCCGCTCGCCGACGTCGGACGCGCGGTCGGGCCCGGCGTGATCGGAACTGTCAGCAGCCATTTCCCATACCTTCAGAATGTTCTGAATGATGGTAACCTCCGAACGCCCGGCGCGCGGGAGACGCGTCGGCGGTGAGCCGGGAAGCCTGGTCGGCGCGAACCGTTCCGCGCGCGCTCGGGAGGCTTGTCATGGCTGAGTTCGGTCCGGTGCTCCGGTGAGCGCCCTGAGCAGGATGTTCGGCGTCCGCCCCGCGCGCCCACACCGGGTGCGGGCGCAGCGGGACCTGGTCGTCCCCGCGGCCGACGGGGTGGCGCTGCTCGCCAACCGGTTCTTCCCCGTCGACCCCCGGACCGGCCGCGAGCTCGACCGGCCGCCGCTCGTGCTCCTGCGCAGCCCCTACGGGCGCGGTGCCGCGCTGGACCGGATGTCGCAGCTCCTGGCCGAGCGCGGCTACCAGGTGCTCTACCAGAGCCTGCGCGGCACGGACGGCTCCGGCGGCGCGTTCGACGGGTTCGTCATCGACCCGGCCGACGGCGACGGCACGCTGAGCTGGCTGCGCGCCCAGCCGTGGTTCGGCGCGACGCTGGCCACCTGGGGCGCCAGCTACCTCGGTTTCGCCCAGTGGGAGCTGGCGCCCGCGACGTGCCGGAGTGGCGGATCGCGGTCATCCAGGACGCGCCGTCGGAGTTCGCGCACCGGTTCATGTACCCCGGCGGGGCGTTCGCGCTGGGCAACGCGCTGGGCTGGGTGCAGCTCGTCGAGGGGATGTTCCGCGCCGACGGCAGCACCGCCCGTCAGATGCTCGGCGTGTTCACCGGGCCCCGGGAGCTGCGGCGCGCGGCGATGACGCGGCCCGTCGCCGATGCCGACCTGGCGCTGACCGGCCGGCACGTCCCCTGGTTCCAGGAGTGGATCCGCCACGGACCGGACGACCCCTACTGGCGCACCACCGACCACCGCGGCAACGTCGGGCGCATGCCGCCGGTCGTGTACCTGCAGGGCGGCTGGTACGACTTCTTCCTGCCCGGGATGCTCGCCGACCACGCGGCGCTCCTGGCCGCCGGCCGGCAGGTCCGGCTCCTGGTCGGGCCCTGGTCGCACGGGCGCGGCCTCTACACCCGCACCGGGATGCGCGACGCCCTCGCCGCGCTCGACGCCGCACTCGGCCCGGCCCACACGGGTGCCGCGCCGCCGACCGGGGTGCGCGTCCAGGTCACCGGCTCCCGCCGGTGGGTCGACCTGCCGGGCTGGCCGCCGCCCGCCCGGGAGACCCCCTGGTACCTGCACCCCGGCGGCCGGCTCGCCGCCCAGCCCGCGCCGGCGGCCGCACCGCCCAGCCGGTTCCGCTACGACCCGGCCGACCCCACCCCGACGGTCGCCGGCACCGCCGTCGGGCTCACCGCCGGCCCCGCGGACAACCGCCGGATCGAGGGCCGCGCCGACGTGCTCACGTTCACGAGCCTGCCGCTCACGGCGGACCTCGAGGTGATCGGCCCGGTGCGCGCCCGCCTGTTCTCCGGCTCGTCGGTCCCCCACCACGACGTGTACGCCCGGCTCTGCGACGTCACGCCGCGCGACCGCTCCCGCAACGTCACCGACGGGATCGTCCGGGTCGACGGCGGGGCGCGCGGTGGCGGCCCGGTCGAGGTGGACGTCGAGCTGTGGCCCGTCGCCCACACCTTCCGCCGCGGGCACCGCATCCGGCTCCAGGTCGCGGGCGGCGCCCACCCGCGCTACGCCCGCAACCCCGGCACCGGCGAGCCGCTCGCCACCGGCCGCGCGCTCGTCGCCGGCGACCGGACGGTCCACCACGACCCCGGCCACCCCTCGGCGCTGTGGCTGCCCGTGCCCGACCGACGGCCCCACGACCGACAGCCGTAGTGATCGCGTCAAGACCGTTGGCCGCGGCCGCCGACCGGTGTTCTGATACCGGCGTGGACGCCCTGCCCCAGCCTGTCGTGCGCCGTGCCGGCGCGCGGCCGCTCGGGCGTCCGCAGGATCTCGGGCACGAGGACGAACCTCCGAGTACCCGGCTGCGCTAGGCCGCTCCCCGAGCAGGCCCGGCAGCCGGTCCTCTCCGCCCGCGCCCTCGGCGGCGGGCGTCGTCCTTCGCGCGCACCGGTTCACACCTGCGCGCCCAGCCCTGGGTGGATCATGTCCTTTCAGCCCCTCGCCGTCCTGGTCACCGGCGCGAGCGCCGGCGTCGGCCACGACACCGCCGCACGCCTGGCCGCCGCGGGCCACCGGGTCGTCCTGCACGGCCGCACGCAGGAGGCCGGCGAACGCGCCGCCGCGCAGCTGGCCGCCGGCGGCGCCGACCCGGATCTGCTCTCCGTCGTGGCGGCCGACTTCACGCGGCTCGACGACGTCGTCGTCATGGCCAAGCAGGTCGCCGCCGGGTGCCCGGCGCTCGACGTGCTGGTCAACACCGTCACGGTCGCCGGGTCGGACCAGCGCGCCCTCACCGAGAACGGCAACGAGCTGCAGTTCCAGGTCAACTACCTGGCGCCGTACCTGCTGATCCGAGGGCTCGCCGAGCCGCTCGCCCAGTCCGCCGCCGCCCGCGTGATCGCCGTGTCGTCCGTCCTGCACCGCGGCGCGCGGCTGGACTGGACCGACCCGAACCGGGACCGCCGCTACACCAAGCTGACCGCCTTCGCGCAGTCCCAGCTCGCGCTGACGATCTTCACGTCGTCGCTGGCCGGGTCGGTCACCGCGATCAGCGTCGACCCCGGGCCCACCGACCGGCGGGTCCTGCGGCTGCACCGCACGGGCACCCTCCCCGCCGCCGACGCGGCCGACGTGCTGGCGCGGCTGTGCGACCCCGCGGTCGAGCTCGTCAACGGCGCGTTCTACGACCGGCTGCAGCCCACCGCGGCGGTCCCGCCCGTCGGTGACCGCCGGGCCCACGAGCGCCTGCGCAAGCTCACCGACCGGCTCACGACCACCGCCTGCGTGCCGGTGCGCTCGACGTCGTGCTGCTGCTGCTCGCGCTCGCCCTGCTCGTCCTCCTGGTGCGCGGGCTCGAGTCCTGAGCCGCCTGAGCCGGTGCCCGCCGGTCAGTACCGGGTCATGACGTGCTTGACCCGCGTGTACTCCTCCACCGAGTAGCCGGAGAGGTCCTTGCCGTAGCCGGACTGCTTGAACCCGCCGTGCGGCATCTCCGCGACCAGCGGGATGTGGCAGTTGACCCAGACGCACCCGAAGTCCAGCGCCCTGCTCATCCGCTGCACGCGCGTGTGGTCGGCGGTCCACACGCTCGACGACAGGCCGTAGTCGGTGTCGTTGGCCAGCGCGACGGCCTCGGCCTCGTCGGCGAACGGCTGCACGGTGATCACCGGGCCGAAGATCTCCTCGCGGACCAGCTCGTCGTCCTGGCGCAGCCCGGCGACGACGGTGGCGGGGAAGAACCAGCCCGCGCCGCCGTCGGGGGTGCCCCCGGCCAGCACCCGGGCGTGCGCCGGGACCCGGGACAGCAGCCCGGCGACCTTCGCGTGCTGGTCGGCGTTGTTGAGCGGCGGGATGAACAGGTCCTCGGAGCCGTCCTCGTCGCGGGAGAACCGGACGGCGCGGGCGTTCTCGGCCAGCGCCGCGGCCAGGTCCTCGGCGATCGCGGCGTGCGCGAGCACCCGCGTGGCGGCGGTGCAGTCCTGGCCGGCGTGAAGAAGCCGGCGACCGCGATGTCCCCGGCCGACCCGGCGACGTCGGCGTCGTCGAACACGACGACCGGGGCGTTGCCGCCCAGCTCCAGGTGCACCCGGGTGACGTGCGGCGCGGCCGCGGCGGCCACCGCCCGGCCGGCCCGGGTCGACCCGGTGATCGCGACCAGCGCGGGGGTGGGGTGCCCGGCGAGCAGCGCGCCGGTGCCGCGGTCCCCGCAGAGCACGTTGAGCACGCCCGGTGGCAGGAACTCGGCGAACAGCTCGCCGAGCCTCGCGGTGGTCGCCGGGGTGGTGTCCGACGGCTTGAGCACCATGGTGTTGCCGGCGGCGAGCGCGGGACCGATCTTCCAGGTGGCCATCATCATCGGGTAGTTCCACGGCGTGATCGACCCGACGACGCCCAGCGGCTCGCGCCGGATCGACGACGTGTGCCCGGCCATGTACTCCCCCGACGCCCGGCCCTCCAGCGTGCGCGCCGCGCCGGCGAAGAACCGGAACTGGTCGACCATGACCGCGACCTCCTCCGACGCGGTCAGGGCCCTGGGCTTGCCGGTGTCGCGGTGCTCCAGCTCCACCAGCTCGTCGGTGTGCGCCTCGACGGCGTCGGCGATCTGCAGCAGCGCCGCCTGCCGCTGCGACGGCGTGATGTCCCCCCAGCCCTCCTCGAAGGCCCGCCGCGCGCTCGCGTACGCCGCGTCGACGTCGGCGGCGCCGGAGAGCGGGGCGGTCGCGTACACCTCGCCGGTCGACGGGTCGACCACGTCCATGGTCCGCCCGTCCGCGGCGCCGACGGGCTTGCCGTCGACGATGTTGTGGAAGGTCTGCATCTCGGACATGTCACCGCTCCTGGGACGTCGGGTACGGGACCGCGGATCAGGCGAAGGCCGGCATGACCTTCTCGGCGATCAGCGTCAGCTGCTCGTCGACGCCCGGCAGCCCGGTCACCTCGCGGCCCATGAACGTCTTGACCAGGTGCGCGTCGGTGATCGCGCAGATCATGTGGTTGGCCCCGCCCGCCTCGATCTCCCGGATCTTCGCGATGCACTCCTCGGGGGTGCCGGCGATGGACAGCTTGTCGGCCAGGGCGTCGGGGGTGGCGTCGATGGACCCGGCGAGGTCGCCCCCGACGAACTTGTCCAGGACCGGCTTCATCTCCGCGGGCGCGACGCCGTTGCGTTCCAGCAGCGAGTCCGGCATCGACGACGCGTACAGCCCGACCATCGACTTGGCGGCCTCCTTGGCCTTCGCCGAGTCGTCCGACACCGCGAACACGCACCAGGCGCCGATGTCCAGGTCGTCGACGTTCCTGCCGGCCCGCTCGGCGCCGATCCTCATGTTGTCGTAGACGTACCGGTACGCCTCGCGCGTGTATCCGAGCGCGTGGTGACAGCCGTCGGAGATCTCGCCCGCCACCTGGAACGAGCGCGGGCCCATCATCGCGCCCATCTTCACCGGCACCCGGTCGGCGACCGGGCGGGCGAAGGTGAAGAGGCCCTTGTAGGTGAAGAACTCGCCGTCGTAGGTGATCGCGCCCTCGTCGAGCAGCGTGCGGATGACGTGCACGCCCTCCTTCACCCTGGTCAGCGGCTTCTGGGTGCTCCAGTCCATGCCGTACTGGGCGAGCAGCCCGAAGTTGCCCGACGACAGCACCACCTCGGCGCGGCCGCCGGTCAGCTCGTCGAGGGTGGCCGCGGCCTGCGCGACCAGCGACGGCTCGCGCAGCACCACCGCGGACACCGACGGCCCCATCCTGATGGTGCTGGTCTTGTCCGCGGCCGCCGCGAACAGCAGCCACAGGTCCTTGTGCCAGGTCTCGTCGGCGGCGTACACGGCGTGGAAGCCGAGCTCGTCGGCGAGCTGGATCGACCGCAGCGACTCGGACAGCGGGTAGTCGGGAAGCATGACGTAGCTGAACTTCACGGTGATCTCCTGGTGGGAGTTGTGGGCGAGCTACTTCTCAGGCGTCTCTCGTTCGGCCTCCTGCTCGGTCGCGCTCGGCGATCAGCTCGGAGCCGGCGATCGTGCGGGAGGCGAAGTGGCGGTGCATCCACTCCAGGTGGTCACCGCGGGCGTGCATGATCCGCAACGTGTCCCAGTTCGGGAACGTCTGCTGCAGCACGTGCCGCTCCATCAGGCGCGGGTCCACCTCGTAGACGTGCTCGTGGGTGGTGACCGCGACCTCGGAGACCGCTGCGCGGGCGGCGGGGTGTGCTCGTCGGAGTAGCGGTAGCCGCTCATACCGGCGCCGCCTTCAGCTCCGCGAGCTGCGCGGACACGTCGCCCTGGTAGGCCAGGTCGAGCAGGTACTTGCCGGGGTTCATGATGTTGTTCGGGTCCAGCAGCCGCTTGACGCCGAGCATCACGTCGAACCCGCCGCCCAGCTCGCGCGGCACCAGGTCGACCTCGCCGTCGCGGCACGAGCCGTGGCAGGCGCTGATCGAGCCGCCGTGGGCCAGCGCCGCCGCGGCGATGTCGCGTTTGGCCCGCACCCACATCGCCCAGGCGTCGTCGTCGAGGCGCTGCTCCCAGATCCCGACGTCGATCTCGGTCAGGTAGTCCACCCCGGTGTCGGCCGAGGTGTAGGCGAACATGCCCCAGTCGTCGAACACGTCGGTCCGGCGCCGCAGGTCGGCGACGATCCCGTGCCAGGCCTTCGTGACGGCCGGGACGTGCGTGTAGCTGACCGCGGCGTCCTCGCAGTGCCAGCTCATCGGCACCACCTGCCCGGACCTGGTGCGCCCGTGCAGCGGTGTGGCGTAGCGGTCGTGCGCGCGGCCCAGTCGCCCGCGGAGATCTCGTCGCCGAGGTAGCGGGCGCCGTGCTCGCGCGCGATCCGGAAGAGCCGCCTGCCGCCGGCCCGCACCTCGTCCTCCCAGCCGTAGAGCACCGCGCACGTCAGCGCGCGCACGTCGGCGGGCTGCGGGATGTACGCCTCGTCGTCGCGGCGCAGGTAGGCGACCTTCCACTCGTCGAACAGCACGGCCCCGGCGAACGTCGCGACGCCGGCGCGGGCCAGCGCCCCGGTGAAGCGGTGGGCGGCGTCGTAGTCGTCGAACGCCCAGAACGGGGACAGCTCCGCCTCGGGCTTCGGGTACAGCTTCAAGGTCGCCCTGGTGGCGATGCCCAGCGTGCCCTGGTGCCCCATGAACAGGTGCTTGAGCTGGTAGCCGCTGGAGGACTTGGAGATCTTGCCGCCGATCCCGTCGCCGAGGTGCACGACCTCCCCGGTGGGCAGCACGTGGTCGAAGCTGAGCACCAGGTCGCGGGTGTGCCCGTAGCGGGCCCCGATCAGCGACCAGCCCGACGTCCCGATCCGGCCGCCGACCAGCGAGCACGGGTAGGACGCCGGGTCGTCCGGGTAGATCAGCCCGTGCCGGGCGAGCACCTCGTTGAGCTTGAGCATGTTGATGCCGGTGCCGACGGTGACCGTGCGGTTCTCCAGGTCCAGCTCGTGGATCCGGTTCATCCGCTTGACGTCGACGACGATCCCGCCGCGCAGCGGGACCGCGCCGTCGGTGAGCCCGGTGCCGCCGTCGCGCGGCACCACCGGCACCCGCAGCTCGTTCGCGATCCGGACGACGGCCGCGACCTCCTCGGTGGTCTCCGGGAGCACCGCGAGGTCCGGGACGCGCTCGCGCCAGCGGTGCACCGGGAACGGCGCGGGCACGCGGGCCCGGTTGTAGCGGTCGGTCTTCGAGGTGAGGATCTGGTCGGGCCGCAGCACCGCGCCGAGGCGTTCGACGACCCGGTCCACCACGTCCGCGGGGCGGTTCTCGACGGTCACGAGCACCCACCCCCGCCGCAGCCGCCACCCCCGCAGCGCCTGTCGCCGACGGTCCCGCGGCTGCCGCCGACGGTGATCCCGAGCGACTCGGCGAGGATCTCGTGGATGTCGACGACGTCGATGTCGCGGGCGTCGCCCGCCTCCGACAGCGGCCGCTCCGACCACGGACAGGCGCTGACCAGCGTGTCGACGCCCAGCTCGGCCGCGTGCCCGAGGCGCCTGTCGCTGATCGCCGCGGTGAGCTCCGGCTTCTCCACGGGCAGCCCGCCGCCGCCGCCGGAGCAGTAGGACCACTGCGTGACCCGGTCGACGTCGTGGAAGGTCAGGCCGGGGACGGACCGCAGGATGGTGCGCGGCTCCTGCCAGACGCCCTTGCGCTTGTTGAGCCGGCACGGGTCGTGGTAGGTGACCGTCCGGTTCACCGGCACGTGCGGGGTGAGCCGGCCCTGCTCGACCAGCTCCGCCAGCACCTCGACGACCAGCACGACCTCGATGTCGAACTCGGCGCCGAAGTAGCGCGGGTAGTCCTCGGTGAAGCTGATGTAGTCGTGCGGGTCGAGCACCAGGACGCGCGTGGTGCCGGTCGAGCGCCAGTTGTCGAGGTTGTGCCGGGCGAACCGCTTGGCCTGGTCGGCGTAGCCCATCTCGGCGGCCGGGCCGCCGCAGCACCACTGCTCGCCCATCAGCCCGAACTCGTAGCCGGCCGCCTGCAGGATCTGCGCGACGGCGCGCGGCACCGCGGTGCGGTAGAAGGCCGCCTCGCAGTCGACGAAGAGCACGGTCTCGCGGGGTGCGTCGGGACCGGCGACCGGGATGTCCAGCCCGTCGGCCCAGTTCCGGACGTTCTCCTGGCTCACCTCGGTCTCGCCGAGCACGGCTCGTGGGTGCGCTCGTCGGTCCGCGCGTTCCAGGTGCGCCACCGCTCCTGGTGCACGCCCGACTCCACGGCGAGCGCCCGCACGGCCTTCACGACGTCGACGGTGCGGGTGCGGAAGCGGTAGAAGTCGCCGGTGAACAGCGTGTTCGGGCACCGCAGCTCGCACGCGCCGCACTGCGTGCAGTTCACGTAGTCCGCGGCGACGTCGGCGATCTCCAGCTCGCCGCGCTCCATCGCGACGACGTTCGCGTGGAAGGCGGTCGGCGTCCACGACTCGTTGCGGGTCACCTGCATGACCGGGCAGACCTCGCGGCAGAACTTGTGCCCGGACGAGTAGCAGTTGTACGAGGCGTTGCGCCACTCCTCGACGAACTCGGCGGTCCGCCGGTCGGTCAGCTCGATCGGCACCGGGCCGGCGACCGTCTCCGGGAAGGCGTCGAGCTGCGGGTCGTTCGAGGGTGCGCCCGGGGTGAACGGGACGGCGAGCGCGTCCGGTGGGCCGATGCCGCGTTCGGGTTCGACCTGCGTCACGGGTCCTCCGTGGTGTGGTGGTGGTCACGTCCAGCGGAAAACCTATGAAATCAGACTTCAAAGGCCGTCGCTAGACTGAGCGCGCCGCGTAGCACACTCGTGGCGTGCACGTAACGTGCCGATCCGGCCGGTGAGGAGGGAAACGTGCGGCTGCCGTCCGGAGACGCCCGACGTGCCGTCTTCGCCCCGCTGGACGACGGCGCGATGCGCAGCGAGGCGGTGGTCCGCAGGCTCGGCAGCGCGATCGCGCTCGGGATCATCGTCGACGGCGAGCAGCTCCCGGCGGAGCAGCAGCTGGCCGCCTCGCTCAACGTCTCCACCGTCACCCTCCGCGAGGCGCTGTCGGACCTGCGGTCCCGCGGCCTCGTCGCCACCCGCCGCGGCCGCGGCGGCGGCAGCTTCGTCAGCGCCTCAGAGGACGCGCTCGTCGAGCTGTCCCAGGGCCGGCTGCGCGAGCTGGCCGGCACCGACCTGCGCGAGCTGGGCGACGTGCGGGCGGCGGTCAGCGGCGCCGCGGCCCGGCTCGCCGCCGAACGGGCCTCGACGGGCGAGATCAGCCGGCTGCGGGAGAGCCTCGACCGGCTCGAAGCGGCCACCGGCGGCACCGCGCGCCGCCGCATCGAGGGCCGCTGGTTCATCGACGTCGCCGCGGCGGCCCAGTCCGTCCGCCTGACCCGGGAGGAGATCGAGCTGCAGTTCGAGCTGGGCCAGGTGCTGTGGGGCGTGGGACCCGTCGCGGCGGACCCGGCCGCCACCGTCGCGGCCCACCGCCGCGTCGTCGACGCCATCGCGGCGCGCGACGGCGCGCTCGCCCGCCGTCTCACCGAGGAGCACATCGCGCTGGTCACCGCACGGCTCGTCGACGCGCACGTGCGGATCGTGCGCCGCGGCCGCAACCGGCCCGAGCCGGCACGCAGCTTCCCCGAGGCGGCGGGGTCGTGAGCGGGCCCGTGGACGACCGGGTGGCCGACCAGGCCGCCGAGGTCATCAGCGGCGTCGTCGAGCGGGTGTTCCGCACCGTGCTGGAGGTGCGCGACGAGGTGCTCGCCGCCTACCGGGCGGCGCTCGCCCGCGGGGACCGGATGTGCGAGCGGGACATCGTCGCGCTGCGCCGGCCCGTGCTGAACAGGCTCGGCCGCGAGCCGCAGGCGGCGGTCGGGATGGGCGTCGTCGTCGCGCCCGGCCTGCTCGCCGACCGGGACCTGCAGCTCGAGTGGTGGCAGTACGACACCCGCCCGCCGGACGCCCGCCGCGGCGAGCCGAGCATGCTGGAGGTCGACCTCAACCCGGCCAGCGTCGGGTTCTACGACTACGCCGCCGCGGAGTGGTTCGTCGTTCCGCAGCGCACCGGCCGCCGCCACGTCGTCGGTCCCTACGTCGACGTGCACGGCACCGACCGCTACCTGCTCACCCTGACCGTGCCGGCCGTGGCCGACGGGACGTTCCTCGGCATCGCCGGCGCCGACCTGCCGGCGGCCAGCTTCGAGACGCTGGTGCTGCGCGAGCTGGGGGATCTCGCCGCCGACGTCGTGGTGGTCAACCCGGAGGACCGGGTCGTGCTCTCGACGTCGTCGCGCTGGCTCACCGGCTCACGGGCGGAGTTCACCCCGGCCGACACCGCGCGCACCCTCGCCGAACCGGACTGGCGGGTCGTCACCACCGGTCGCTGACCGCTCCTGGTAATCGAACAGATGTTCGACTACTCTCGGCGGCATGCCCACTGCCCCGCTCACCGCAGCGCACCGCCTCCTCCTGGACGCGGCCGACGCGCTCGGCGCCGCGGCCGGGCCGGACGCGAGCGAGGAGGAGCTACTGTCGGTGCTGGTGGTGGCCGTGCACGCCACGCGGCGGCTCGACCAGCTGATGGCGGCCACCGCCGCCGAGCTCGACCGCCGCGGCACCTTCGGCGAGCCCGGGCGGCCGTCACCGTTCCCGACAGGAAAGATTGTCGGTGAGACTCGTCCCGGCGTGGGGCCGGGTGCAGGTGGCGACCGTCCGGCCGGCGGCCGGCGGTCCTGCCGAGCGGGTTGTCGTCAACGGCTACGGGCGCACCGACGACGAGGCCGCCGAGCAGCGCGCCGCGGTGACGGCGTGGGTGACGGGGGTCCGGCAGGCCTAGCGGATGCCCACCAGGTCCACCACGAACACGAGGGTCGACCCGCCGGGGATCGGGCCGTTGGTGTCGTCGCCGTAGCCGAGGTCCGGCGGGATCACGATCACGCGCCGGCCGCCGACCTGCATGCCCTCGATGCCCTGGGCGAACCCGGGCACCACGCGGTTCAGCGGGAACGCGATCGGCCCGCCGCCCGACCACGAGCTGTCGAACACGGTGCCGTTGGCGTAGAGCGTGCCGGTGTACTGCACCTGCACGGTGTCGGTCAGCGCGGCGGCCGGCCCCTGGCCGACCACGACGTCCTCCGTCACGAGCTGCGCGGGCGGCTGCCCGGTGCCGGCCTGGGCCTGGCTGGGGGCGGTCACGTCGGTCGGGTCGCCGGTGAGGGGCGGCACGCCACCGGCTGCTGGGCCGGCAGCGGGCGAGCCGGCGCTCGGCGTGGCGCCGGCCCCGGCGTCGGCGCCGGTACCCGAGCCGCAGCCCGCGACGGCGGCGAGCACGAGGGCGACGGCCACGAGGAGGGTGCGCTTCATGGCGCCCAGTCGACCACGGGGCGTCATTCGGCCGGTCGGCGGGTTGCGCGGGGCTATTCGGCGAGGCCCGGCAGGTCGCCGGACTCCAGTGCCTGCAGCACGAACGTCGTCGGGCCGCCCGGCGGGGTCTGCGCGGTCATCCGCACCAGCGGCGGGCTCCCCGGGAGCTGCTCGACCCGCGGGTCGGCCAGGTACTGCGCGTACGGCTCGCCGGTGCGCAGCGAGGTGCCGGTGCGCACGGCGTCCTCCACCGTGGTGGCGGTCGTGGAGTCGCCCACCACGCACAGCACGGTGAGCGGCGGGCCGGCCGGGGCCGCCGGGTCGCGGCGCAGGCCCACCCCGCGCAGCGGCCCGTCGGGCGTCGCGCCGCCGGTCACGACACCCACGACCACGTCACCGAGACAGTTCGTGATCGCCGCGACCGGCGCGTCCTGCGCCAGCGTGGGGCCGGACCCGTCGACGAGGTCGAGCGTCGCCTCCGGGCCGCCGACGACCACGTCGGCGCCGCGCGGGCGCAGCGCGCCGGCCACGATGCTGAGCGGCTGCTCCACGGTGAAGTCGTGGTGGAGGTCGCCGTCCCCGGTCCAGCCGGCGGCGGCCGCCGCGGCGCGCACCCGCTCCTCGTCCTGGCCGCCCGCGACGAGGGTGACGCGCTGCGGCGGGTTGCCGGTCGCGACGAGCATGTCGGCCCGGGCCAGGTCGATCCCGAGCACGTCGGCCAGCGGGCCCCGGTAGGTGTCGAGCGAGCCGCCGGTGCCGCCCACGAGCTGCTCCCACGGCCCGCCCGCGGCGGCGGCCTCGCCGAGCGCGTGGCTGTCGACGAAGTCCACCCGCCCGCCGAACGGCCCGTCCATCCGGGCGAGGGCCTGCTCGAACGCGGTGCCCGAGGCCGGCACGGGCGTCGCCGCCGTGGGCGCACCTCCCGCCGAGCACCCCGCCAACGCGGCCAGCCCCAGCACGACGATCAGCACCCTGCGCACAGCCGATCACGCTATCGGAGGCAGACTGGCCGACCGTGACCGAGAGCTTCCCCCGCAGGCAGGCCAGGACCCGGCGGTTCACCCTCGGCGCCCCACGGGGCGTCACGGTCTCCCCCGACGGGCGTCGCGTGTTTTTCCTGCGCAGCCAGGGCGGCACCGACCCCGTGACGTGCCTGTGGACGCTCGACGTTCGCAGTGGCATGGAGCGGCTGGCCGTGAACCCACGGGCGCTCGCCGGCTACGACGACGAGGACCTCCCGGCCGCGGAGCGGGCCCGCCGCGAGCGCTCCCGGGAGCAGGCCGGCGGGATCGTCGGCTACGCCACCGACCGGCGGGTCACGATGGCGGCGTTCGCCATCGCCGGGCAGCTCTGCGTCGCCGACCTCATCGTCCTCCCCGACCCGGCCTGGTCGCCGCGCCCGTCCCCGGGCGGGGTGATCGACCCGCGGCCCGACCCGCACGGCCGCCACGTCGCGTACGTGAGCGGCGGGGCCCTGCACGTCATCAAGCTGGCCACGGACACCACGACCACGCTCGCCGAGCCGGACGCCGATCACGTCACGTACGGTCTCGCGGACTTCGTCGCGGCCGAGGAGATGGGCCGCACGCGCGGCTTCTGGTGGGCCCCCGAGGGCGACGCGCTGCTGGTCGCCCGCGTGGACGACGCCCCCGTGCGGCGCTGGCACATCGCCGACCCGGCCAACCCCGAGCGCCCGCCCACGGAGATCGCCTACCCGGCCGCCGGCACCCCGAACGCGCGCGTCACGCTGGAGATCCTCGGCCTCGACGGCACGCGCACCCCGGTCCGCTGGGACGCCGGGCGCGACGAGTACGTCGTCACGGCCACCTGGGACGGCGAGGGTCTGTTCGTGGTGGTGCAGCCGCGGGACCAGAAGGCGCTGCGCACGCTGCGGGTGACGTCGCGACCGGAGCCACCACGCAGGTCACCGAGCAGACCGACCCGGTGTGGGTCGACATCGTGCCCGGCGTCCCCGCGCACACGGCGTCCGGCGCGCTCGTCACGGTCGCCGACGACGGCGGCGCGCGCCGGCTGGTGGTGGGCGGCGAGCCCGTCACGCCGCCGTCGTTGCAGGTCCGGGACGTGTCGGACGTCGACGGCGACGTGGTGCTGTTCCGCGCGAGCACCGACCCGGCCTCCATCGGGCTCTGGACGTGGGGCCCGGACGGTCTCGCGGAGCTGACCCCGGAGCCGGGCCTGCACAGCGGGCGCCTCGCGGGCGGCACGCTGGTCGTCACCCGCCAGGGCCTCGACGTCGACGGCAGCACCACCACCGTCCACCGCGACGGCGCCGAGCACACGATCGCCTCGTTCGCCGACCTGCCCGGGCTGGTCCCGCAGGTCACGCTGCTGACGGCCGGCAAGCGCGACCTGAGCACCGCCGTGCTGTTCCCGACCGGCCACGTGCCCGGCACGAGGCTGCCGGTGCTCATGGACCCCTACGGCGGGCCGCACGCACAGCGTGTCGTCGCCGCCCGCCCGGCGCACCTGACCAGCCAGTGGTTCGCCGACCAGGGGTTCGCCGTGGTCGTCGTGGACGGGCGGGGCACGCCGGGCCGCGGGCCGGAGTTCGAGCGGGCCGTGCACCTCGACATCGCCGCCGTCGTGCTGGAGGACCAGGTCGACGCGCTGCACGCGGTCGCGGAGCGCTACCCGGACCTCGACCTGGGCCGCGTGGGCATCCGCGGCTGGTCGTTCGGCGGCTACCTCGCCGCGCTCGCGGTGCTGCGCCGCCCCGACGTCTTCCACGCCGCGGTGGCCGGGGCGCCGGTGACGGACTGGGCGCTCTACGACACCCACTACACCGAGCGCTACCTCGGCCGTCCCGACGAGGACCCGGACGCCTACCTGCGCTCGTCCCTGATCGCGGACGCCCCGGCGCTGACCCGGCCGCTGCTGCTCGTGCACGGGCTCGCCGACGACAACGTGGTGGCCGCGCACACGCTGCGCCTGAGCTCGGCGCTGCTCGCCGCCGGGCGCCCGCACAGCGTGCTGCCGCTGTCGGGCGTCACGCACATGACACCGCAGGAGGTCGTCGCCGAGAACCTCCTGCTGCTCCAGGTGCAGTTCCTCAAGGACGCGCTGGGGTAGCACACCGTACGGTTGGCGCGTGCTCGAACCGCACCTCCGGCGCCGGCACCGGATCCGCAACGCCGCGCAGGCGGTGCTGCTGCTCGGCGGCATGGTCGCCGTGCTGGCCGTGCTCTCCTGGACCCTCTTCGGCGCCATCGGCCTGCTGTGGGCGCTGGGCATCGCGGCGGTCGTGCTGCTGCTGCGCCCGGTCCCGTCGCCGCAGCTGGTGCTCTCGATGTACCGGGCGCAGCCGCTGCCGCCCGCGGTGCTGCCGGAGCTGCACCGCTTCGCCGACGTGCTCGCCGCCCGCGCCGGGCTGCCCGCGACACCGCCGCTGTACTACGTCGCGAGCCCGATGCTCAACGCGTTCGCGGTGGGCGGGCGGGGCAACGCCGCGATCGCGGTGACCGACGGGCTGCTGCGCGCGCTGCCCGGGCGCGAGCTGGCGGGCGTGGTCGCGCACGAGGTGAGCCACGTCCGCGCCGGCGACCTGTGGATCATGAACCTGTCGGACGTGATCGGCCGGGTCACGCACGTGCTCGCCTACGGGGGCGTGCTCGTCATGCTGTTCACGCTGCCGTTCTCGCTCGCGGCGGGCGAGGGCGGCACGCCGTTCTGGGTGCTGGCGTTCCTCGCCCTGCTCCCGACCGCGGTCAGCCTGCTGCAGCTGGCGCTGTCGCGTTCCCGCGAGTACGACGCCGACTTCGAGGCCGCGGAGCTGACCGGCGACCCGGAGGGCCTGGCCCGCGCGCTGGAACGGCTCGACGGTGCCACCGGCCGGATCTGGGAACGGGTGCTCGTCCCGCAGCGCCGGCGCCCGACCCGCTGCTGCTGCGCACCCACCCGCCCACCGAGGAGCGCACCCGGCGGCTGCGGGAGCTGCTGCTGGAGGCGCACCCGGAGACGCTCGGCGACCACCGCCCGGTGCACCCGGCCGGCTACCCGCCGGTGCCCGGCCCGGTGCGGCTGCGGTTCCCCGGCGTCCGCTGGTAGCCCGGCTCAGCCTCGCCGGTGCCGGCCGGGCGCCATCGTCCACGCCCGGCCGTGCCCCCTGGTCCCGCCGCGGAGCCGGTGCCGGCCCGGCCGCCGGTAGCCGCCCCAGCGGCGGCACAGCGCCGCGAGCAGCCGCCGGACCAGCGCCATCGCGTCGTCGGGTCCGTTCGTGCAGAGGCGGTGGGCGGACCGGCCCGGTCCAGGGGACAGCCGTGGTCAGGGCTTGCGGCCGATCCCCGCGCACAGGGCCGTGTGCCACCTGCCGGAGGAACCGACGTTGCGCCGGTCCGGGCGCCAGTCGGCGGCGTAGACGAGCCCGGGCTCGACCAGGTCGAGGCCGTCGAGGTAGGCGCGGTGCTCCGGCCATTCGCGGACGAACCCGGACCCGAACGCGCTGCGCAGGACGGCCCCGACACCCCCGGCCCGCGCGTCGTCGTCCAGGAAGTTCGAGACCAGCAGGTGGCTGCCGCGCGGCATCCAGTCCCGGAACGCCGCGGTCACGCCGGCCGGGTCCTGCTCGTCGGACAGGTGATGGAGCACGCCCGCCATCAGCACGCCGACCGGCCGGTCCGGGCGGACCATCGCCCGCACGTCGGGGTGCTCGACGATCGAACACGGGTCGGCGGCGTCCGCCGCGACCGCGATGGTCGTGCGCCGGTCCGCCAGCAGCGCCCGGGCGTGCGCGACGGCCATCGGGTCGTGGTCGACGTAGACCACCCGCACCGACGGGTCGATCGCGTGCGCGACCTCGTGCACGTTCTGCACGGTCGGCAGCCCCGACCCGATGTCGAGGAACTGCCGCACCCCGGCCTCCGCGACGAGGTACCGCACCCCGCGCACCAGGAACGCCCGGTTGTCGCGGGCCAGGTCGAACACCCCGGGGTACCGCTCGGCGAGCGCGTCCATCGCGGCGCGGTCGGCCGGGAAGTGGGCCTTGCCGCCGAGCGCGTAGTCGTAGCCGCGGGCCACGGACGGCGTCGTGGTGTCGACGCCGGGCAGCGGCCACCCGGTCATCGCTCACCGCCGGGGGCCCGACCGAGCAGCGGGTCCAGCGCGAGCAGCGCCGCGCCGAGGTCGGCGAACGTGCACCGGCCCGGTGCGGCCGGAGCGCCGCCGGGGTCGTCGGGTACGGGGCACGACGGGCACCGCCCCTCCGGGCCCGGGCCCGGGCACGCCGCGAGGTCGGCGGCGAGCCGGCCGCCGAGGGTCACGGTCAGCGCGGCGAAGGCGATCGGCACCTCCCGCACGTCCAGCGGGGACGGCCCGCCCGCGAGCTCGGCCAGCGTGACGTCCAGCGCCGCCGCGAGCCGGTGCAGGACGTGCCGGCTGCGGATCGGCCGGCAGCCGCTCTCCAGGCGGGCGAGGAACGCCGGGGTGATGCCGGCCGCGTCGGCGACCTCCTGCAGCGATCTCCCCCGCGCCGCGCGCAGCCGTTTCAGCTGCGCCGGCTCCACCCCGGAAGATCGGGCGGCGTCGACGACGCGCCGCACCCGCTCGGCTGCGGTCAGTGATTCGTGCACGTCGGGAACGTACGGGCGGGCCGCCCGCGAGTGTTCACTCCGTGTGAACGCTCCGCTACCGCATGTGTCAGGCGATGCCGACGCGATGACGTAACGAGTCCAGCTCCCACAGCCGCCGCTTCGCCCGCCGGTCCAGCGCCTCGATCAGCTCCCGCGTCAACGGGTCCTGCCGAACCCGAACCGGCGCCGCCCGGTCCGCCAGGTCCGCGTGCCGCAACGCCTCCGTGTCCCGCGCGCCACCGGCCTGCGCGTACGCCCGGGCCAGGTCGAAATGCACCGCCGCGACCCGGTCCGCCGAACCCAGCGTCGACAGGTCGATCAACGGAGCCAACCGCTCGGCGGCCTCCGGCCCGCGGTCCGTCTCCACCGCGACACCCAGCTCCCAGGCAGCGACGTTCGCCGGGCCGAAGTGGTACAGCATGAAGTTCCGCTCACCGGTGTACCGCGCGAGCGAACGGGCCTCCGCGAGGTGCGTGTCCGCCTCGCCGGTCTGCCCGTTGCGCGCGGCGAGGTGCGCGCTGGTGAGGTGCAGCATCCCGCGGGCTCGGCGGTCGACGTGTCCTGCGCCGTCGGACCGGGCGCGGCCTGCGCCTCCGCGAGTGCGGCGTCGAGTATCCGGCCCGCCTGCCGGCGGGCGCCGATGCGGTTGAGGCTGATCGCCCGCCCCATCGCCATGAGGGCGGCGAGGTCGGGCCGCTCCAGCCGGCGCGCCGCGTCCCAGCCCCGCCGGGTCGCGGTGACCGCCAGCTCGCCGTGGCCCATCGTCGCAGCGAGCGAGCGCGCGACGATGCACGCGGTGACGAGCGTTTCGAGCGCCTGCCTGCGCTCGTCGCCGGCGCCGCGGGCCACGTAGACGTGCAGCTCGCCGACCAGGTCACCGAGCCGGCTTCCGGCGACGCCCTCGTAGCGGACCTCGTCGGCGGCCGCGTTCGCCGTGTCCGCCAGCTCCACCAGCTGCGCCAGCGGACGGGTCGGCACCTCCGGCGCGTCGTCGAGGGTCGAGTCGTGCAACGCCACCGTCAACGCCGGGATCGCCGACGCCGCAGCCAACGACCGCCGGTCCGGCGCCACCTCCGGCATCCCGGCCAGGTCGATCGGCGAGCACCCCAGCGCGTAGGCCAGATCCTCGATCAGCCCGCGACGGCTGAACGACCGCTCGCCGTTCTCCAACATCGACAGGTACGACTTCGAGATCCCCGCCAGGTCCGCGGCGTGCTGCAACGACAGCCCGCGCCGCTTGCGGACCTTCCTCACGCGAGCGCCGATCACGCTGGTGGCCCCGTCCACACCCCCACGGTACGGGCCACCACGGCGCGTGTCGCGGCACGCGTCCAGCACAGAGATCACCAGTCGCTGCGGCCGAAGGGGTTCACCCCGGGTGAACCTCCGTTGTTGCACACGTCAGGCGATGCCGACGCGATGACGCAACGAGTCCAGCTCCCACAGCCGCCGCTTCGCCCGCCGGTCCAACGCCTCGATCAGCTCCCGCGTCAACGGATCCTGTCGGACCCGCACCGGCGCCGCCCGGTCCGCCAGGTCCGCATGCCGCAACGCCTCGGTGTCCCGCGCGCCACCGGCCTGCGCGTACGCCCGGGCCAGGTCGAAGTGCACCGCCGCGACCCGGTCCGCCGAACCCAGCGTCGACAGGTCGATCACCGGAGCCAGCCGCTCGGCGGCCTCCGGTCCGCGATCGGTCTCCACCGCGTTGGCGAGCTTCCAGGCCGCCACGTTCGACGGGCCGAAGTGGCACAGCATGAAGTTCTTCTCGCCGGTGAACCCCGCGAGCGACTCTGCCTCGTCGAGATGGGTCTCCACGTCGGTCAGAGCCCCGTTGCGGGCGTGAGATGAGCCGCGATGAGGTGCAGCATGCCGCGCGCCTCGGCGGCAGTTGTGTCCCTGGCCGTCAGGCCGGCGGTGTCGGGCACGTCGGCCAGAGCCTCGACGACGGTCGTGAGTGCCCGCCGCCGCGCACCGATCCGGTTGAGGGTCATGGCCCGCCCGACCGCCATCACCGCGGCCATGTCGGCGCGCTCCAGCCGGCGGGCCGCATCCCACCCTCGGCGGGCGGCCGTCAGCGCCAGCTCGTGGTGACCCATCGTGCCGGCGAGCGTCCGGGCCATCTTGCACGCGACCACGAGGGCGGCCAGCGCCGTACGCCGCTCGTCGCCGGCACCACGAGCTGCATAGACGTGCAGCTCGCCGACCAGGTCACCCAGCCGGTTGCCCGCGATCCCGTCGTAACGGACCTGGTCGGCCGCAGCGTTCGCCATATCCGCCAGCTCCACGAGCTGCGCCAGCGGACGGGTCGGGACGTCGGGCGCGTCGTCGAGCGTCGAGTCGTGCAAGGCCACCGTCAACGCCGGGATCGCCGACGCCGCAGCCAACGACCGTCGATCCGGCGCCACCTCGGGCATCCCGGTCAGGTCGATCGGCGAGCACCCCAGCGCGTAGGCCAGATCCTCGATCAGCCCTCGGCGGCTGAACGACCGCTCACCGTTCTCCAGCATCGACAGGTACGACTTCGAGATCCCCGCCAGGTCCGCGGCGTGCTGCAACGACAGCCCGCGCCGCTTGCGGACCTTCCTCACGCGAGCGCCGATGGCGCTGGTGTCCCCGTCCACGCGTCCACGGTACGGGCCCGGCGCCGCGCCCCGCGACCACGCAGGAGGACCGGACGGGAACGTCAGGTGACGTGCGCGGCGTGGTCGTGGCTGTGCTTCTCCTCCTCGGAGCACGTCCGGTGCGCCCGGCGCTTCTCGTTGCGGGCGTCGAGCACGGCGATCACCAGAGCCGCTGCCACCGAGAGGGTCGCCGCGCCCAGCGCGACGGCGGCCGCCACCGGGTAGCTCCGCCCACCGGCCAGCACCACGTAGAACACGCCGGGCAGGGCCGCGGTACCGACGGCCGCGCCGATCCGCTGCCCGGTCTGCAGCGCCCCGCCCGCCGAGCCGGCCATCCGGACCGGCACCTCGCGCAGCGTCAGCGTGATGTTCGGCGAGATCACCAGCCCGCCGCCGATGCCGGCCACCAGCAGCGACGGGGCCATGGCCCAGGTCAGCGCGTCGGGCGGGACCGTCAGCACCACCACGATCGTCACGGCCAGCCCGACGAGCACGCCGACGAGGCCGATCACGGTGAGCCTGCGCCCGAACCGCTCCACGAGCCGCCCGCCGACCACCGCGGACACCGCCGAGCCGAGCGCGAACGCCGTGACCGACAGGCCCGAGTGCAGCGGCGAGTACCCCAGCCCGAGCTGCAGGAACAGCGCGAACACCAGCCAGACGCCGGAGAAGCCGAGGAAGTAGACGGTGCCCAGGGCCGCGCCCGTCGCGTAGCCGGGGGTGCCGGTGACCAGCCGCGGGTCGAGCAGCGGCTCGCCGTCGCGCCGCACCACCCGCCGCTCCCACAGCACGAACGCCACGACCAGCGCGGCGCCGACCGGGAAGAGCCACCACATGCTGGCCAGCCCGCCGGCGTCGGCGTCGGCCAGCGGCAGCAGCACGCAGAGCACGCCGCCGCCGAGCAGCAGCGCCCCGGCCACGTCGATGCTGCCGATCCCGCGGGTGGCCGCGCGGCGCGGGATCAGCCGGGCCGCCAGCACGAGCGCGACCACGCCGATGGGCACGTTCACGTAGAAGATCCACCGCCAGCCGTCCGGCTGGCCGGCCAGCGCCAGGATCAGCCCGCCGGCGACGGGCCCGATGGCCGTCGAGATGCCCACGACGGCCCCGAAGAACCCGAACGCCCGGCCGCGCTCGGCGTCGCGGAAGAGCTGCTGGATGAGCCCGGAGTTCTGCGGCGCGAGCGCGCCGGCCGCGAACCCCTGGGCGAGCCGCGCGACGACCAGCGTCTCCGGGGTGGGCGCGGCCCCGGCCAGCGCGCTGAAGAGCACGAAACCGGCGAGCGCGGCCAGGAACATGCGGCGGCGGCCCAGCGCGTCGCCGAGCCGCCCGGCCGGGACGAGCGCGAGCCCGAACGTCAGCGCGTAGCCGGAGACGACCCACTGGACGGCGGCGGGGCCGGTGCCGAGGCTCTCCTGGATCGAGGGCAGCGCGACCGACACGATGCTCACGTCGAGCAGGCTCATGAACCCGGCGACGAGGGTGACCCACAGCGCCCGCCACCGGTTCGGATCCGGGACGTAGGTCTCCGTTCGCGCGTCCGTGCTGCTCACCCGCCATGTCTACCTCCCGGGTGGGCGTCTGGCACGCTGGCACCCCACTGCAAGGAGGATGAGAAGTGCCACTTGAACGACCCGAGGTCGAGCCCGTCGACGGCCCTGCGCCGTCCGATCTCGTCATCGAGGACATCACGCCCGGATCCGGTGCCGAGGCGACGCCCGGCCAGATGGTCGACGTGCACTACGTCGGGGTCGCGCACTCCACCGGCGAGGAGTTCGACGCGTCGTGGAACCGCGGATCCACGTTCCGCTTCCCGCTCGGCGCCGGCCGCGTCATCGCGGGCTGGGACCAGGGTGTCGCGGGCATGAAGGTCGGCGGCCGCCGCCGGCTCGTCATCCCGCCGCACCTGGGCTACGGCGACCGCGGCGCCGGCGGCGCCATCAAGCCGGGCGAGACGCTGATCTTCGTCGTCGACCTGGTCGGTGTGAACTGAGGGAGTGCGGCTGCTGCTGATCTCCGACACCCACGTCCCGGTGCGGGCGAAGGACCTGCCCGCACCGGTGTGGGCGGCCGTCGACGCCGCGGACGCGTGGTGCACGCGGGCGACTGGGTGTCGGCGGACCTGCTCGACGCGCTGGCGGGCCGCGCCCGCCGGCTCGTCGGCGTGTACGGCAACAACGACGGCCCCGCGCTGCGCGCCCGGCTGCCCGAGGTGGCCAGGGCCGAGCTGGGCGGCGTCCGGTTCGCGGTGGTGCACGAGACCGGCGCGGCGGCCGGCCGGGAACGCCGCTGCGCGGGCGCGTACCCCGACGCCGACGTGCTCGTCTTCGGCCACAGCCACATCCCGTGGGACACCGCGACCACCCGCCCGGACGGCGGGGTGCTGCGGCTGCTCAACCCGGGCTCGCCCACCGACCGCCGCCGGCAGCCCACGTTCACCTGGATGACGGCCGACGCCGGCGGTGGGACGCTCGGCCCGGTCGAGCTGCACCACATGGCGCCCGGGTGAGAGGAGCTGTGCCGTGAGCCGCAGGGGAACGGTCGAGGAGCGGGCCGGGGTCGAGCTGACCAACCTCGACCAGCCGCTCTTCGACGGCGCCGACGCCACCAAGCGCGACCTCGTCGACTACCTCGACGCCGTGCACGAACGGATGCTGCCGGGGCTGCGCGACCGCCCGCTGTCGGTGATCCGGGTGCGGCCGGGGCAGGACCCGTTCATGCAGAAGAACGTGCCCAGGTACACGCCGGAGTGGGTCGCGACCACCGCGGTGTGGGCGGAGGCGTCGCACCGCGAGGTGCGCTACGCGCTCGCCAACGACCGCCGCACGCTGCTGTGGTTCGGCAACCAGCGGGCGATCGAGTACCACCCTGCACTCATGCGGGCCGGCAGCCCGCACCAGACGCACCTGATCCTGGACCTCGACCCGCCGGAAGGCGCCGACTTCGGGCACGTCGTGCGCGCGGCCGGGCTGGTGCGGCAGGCGCTCGCCGACACCGGGCTCGCGGGTGTCGTCAAGACCAGCGGCGCCAAGGGCCTGCACGTCTTCGTGCCGCTCGACGAGCAGGTGGACGTCGTCGACGCGGCCGCGGCCACCCGGGCGCTCGCGGCCCGCGCCGAGCGCGTCGACCCGGACGTCGGGACCACGGCGTACATCAAGGAGGACCGGCACGGGAAGGTCTTCCTCGACTCCACCCGGGCCGGCGGCGCCACGGTCGTGGCCGCGTACAGCCCACGGGCCCGGCCCGGGGTGCCCGTGTCGTTCCCGGTCGGCTGGGACGACCTGGACCGCGTCACGCCGCGCGACTTCACCGTCCGCACGGCGGTCGGGCTGCTCGGCGACGCCGACCCGTGGAACGGCGCGATGCCCGCCCCGCAGACCCTCCCGGCCGACCTGCTGGAGGAGGGCCACGCCATCCCCGTCGCCCGGGTGGTCGCGATGCACGAGGGCAAGCGCCGCGCCCGCGCCGCCCGGGCCGACCCGAGGAACTAGCGCGGCGGCTCGTCCTCGCCGCGCTCCTCGGCGGCGTCGGCCTCGGCCTTCGTGCGGTGCACGGTGCCTGCGGCGTGGTCCGGCGGGCCGTACACCGTGTACAGGACGAGCGGGTTCGGGCCGGTGTTGACGAAGTTGTGCGTCGTCCCGGCCGGGACGACCACCAGGTCGCCGTCCGCGACCTGCTTCTTCTCCCCGCCGACGCGGGCCTCCGCCGTGCCGCTGACGAACGTCAGGATCTGGTCGATCCCGTCGTGGACCTCCTCGCCGATCTCGCCGCCCGGCGGAATGGTCATGATCACGAGCTGGGTGTTCTTCCCGGTCCACAGCACACGGCGGAAGTCGGCGCTCTGCTCGGCAACTGTCGCGATCGTGAAGTGCTCCATGTCTGACCTGTGCCCCGGCGGGCCGGATCCCATGCGTGCGAGGATGCCCGCATGGTGCTCGAGATCGCCGACTTCGCGTGGTCCCCGGGAAAGAGGAGGACTTCGCCGCCGCCGTCCGCAAGGCCGTGCCGTTCGTCTCCGCGACACCGGGTTTCCGCAGCGTGCGGCTCACCCGCGGCATCGAGTCGCCGAGCCGGTTCGTGCTGCTCATCGAGTGGGACACCGTCGAGGCGCACACCGTCGGGTTCCGGGAGTCGGAGAACTACGCGCGCTGGCGCGAGCTGATCTCCCCCTACTTCGCGGGCGCCCCGCGCGTCGAGCACGCCACCGACGTGGACCTCGGCGCCTGACCGGCTGAGGTCGTGCCGCTGAGAACGTGCTGAGGCGAGCCGCCGGCCCGGTCGGGGCCGGCCGCTAACGTCGTGTCTCGTGCCCGTCCGGCCCTCCCTCGCGCTCGCCGCCGTGCTGGCCCTGGTGGGCACCCTGCTCCTCACCGGGGCCGCCGCGCCCGGCCCGGTCACGGTGCACGAGCAGCGCGTCACCGTGCCCGGCGGGCCCGGCACGAGCGGTCCCGTCGAGCTGGACACCAGCTTCTACGTGCCGGCCGTCACGCCGCGCCCGCGGTGCTCGTCGCGCACGGGTTCGGCGGCAGCAAGGCCGACGTCGACGGCGACGCGCGCGACCTCGCCGCGCGCGGGTTCGCCGTGCTCACGTGGTCGGCGCGCGGCTTCGGCGCGAGCACCGGGCAGATCGCGCTCGACTCCCCCGACCACGAGGTCGCCGACGCCCGCGCGCTCGTCGACTGGCTGGCGGCCCGGCCCGAGGTCCGGCTGGACGCCCCCGGCGACCCGCGGGTCGGCGTCACGGGCGGGTCGTACGGCGGGGCGCTCGCGCTGCTGCTCGCCGGCTACGACCGGCGGGTCGACGCGCTGGCGCCCGTGATCACGTGGAACGACCTGGGCCAGGCGCTCTTCCCCAACGCCGCCGCGGAGACGCCGCCGCCCGGCGCCACCCCGGCCGCGGGCGCGTTCGCCCCGGACGGGGTGTTCAAGAGCGGCTGGGCCGGGGTGTTCTTCTCGGCCGGCCTCGGCCCGGGCGCCGCACCCCCGCTCGGCCCCGTGACCTGCGGCCGGTTCACCCCGGAGATCTGCGCCGCCTACACCGGGGCGGCCACCACCGGGCGGCTCTCGCCGGAGACGGCGGAGCTGCTGCGGCGCTCGTCCCCGGCCACCGTGACCGACCGGATCACCGCGCCCACGCTCGTGGTGCAGGGCGAGCAGGACACGCTCTTCGGGCTCGACCAGGCCGACGCCACGGCCCGGCAGGTCGCGGCGGCGGGCGCGACCGTCAAGGTGCTCTGGTACGGCGGCGGGCACGACGGCGGCGCGCCCGACCAGGCCGTCCGCGACGCGATCGGGTCGTGGTTCGACTTCCACCTCGCCGGCACCGGCCCGGAGCCGGGCACCGGTTTCGCGTACACGGTCGCGAGCGGCATCCGGGCCGGCAACGGCACCCCCACCAGCCGCACGGTCACCGCCACCGCCTACCCGGGCCTGCCGGGCACGGCGGCGCTCCTGACGGCGCCGCTCGCGCTCGACGGCGACCCGCAGGTCGTCGTGCACCCCGCGGGCGGCAACCCCGCCGCGATCACGTCCCTCCCGGGGCTCGGCGGCGCGCTCGGCGCGGCGGCCGGGCGCATCGCGGCGGCCACGGCGGAGCTGCCCGGCCAGTCAGCCCGGTTCGCGACGCCGCCGCTGGAGTCGCCGCTGACCGTCACCGGGGCACCGCAGGTCCGGCTCACCTTCGCGCGGGTGCCGGGCCAGCCCGGCCCGGCCGAGGCGGTGCTCTTCGCGCGGGTGTTCGAGGAGTCCCCGGACGGGCTGCGCACGCTGCTGGGCGGCGCGGTCGCGCCGATGCGGGTCGCGGTGCCGGCGGACGGCTCCCCGGCCGCCGTGACCGTCACGCTGCCCGGCGTGGTGGCCCCGGTCGAGGCCGGCCACCGGCTCGTCGTCTCCGTCGCCACCACCGACGAGGGCTACGCGAGCGGCACCGACCCGGCCGTCTGGCGGGTCGGGCTCGACGGCGGCGGGCTCACGGTGCCGGTGGTGCCCGGCGGCAGCGTCGCGGCCGACACGGTGCCGTTCTGGCCGCTCGTGGGCATCGGCGCGGTGCTCGCGGTCGCGCTGCTGGCGTGGCTGGGCGCCCGGTTCCTGCGGCCGCGCCCGGGCGTCCCGGCCGTCGACGCCGGCCGTCCGCTGGAGATCCGCGGGCTCGCCAAGACGTACAAGGGCGGGTTCACGGCCGTCCGGGACGTCTCGTTCGCCGTCGAACGCGGCACGGTGCTGGGCCTGCTCGGCCCGAACGGCGCCGGCAAGACCACCGTGCTGCGCATGCTGATGGGCCTCATCCGGCCGAGCGCCGGCACGATCACCGCGTTCGGGCAGCCGGTCGGGCCCGGGGCGCCGGTGCTCGCCCGGATCGGCGCGTTCGTCGAGGGTCCCGGGTTCCTGCCGCACCTGTCGGGCGCGGACAACCTGCGGCTCTACTGGGCCGCGACCGGCCGCCCGCCGGCCGAGGCGCACGCCGACGAGGCGCTGGAGATCGCCGGGCTCGGCGCGGCCGTGCACCGCCGGGTCGGCACCTACAGCCAGGGCATGCGGCAGCGGCTCGCCATCGCGCAGGCCATGCTCGGCCTGCCGGAGCTGCTCGTGCTCGACGAGCCGACCAACGGGCTCGACCCGCCGCAGATCTCCGCGATGCGGGCGGTGCTGCGCCGCTACGCCGCGGGCGGGCGCACGGTGCTCGTCTCCAGCCACCTGCTCGCCGAGGTCGAGCAGACCTGCACGCACGTCGTCGTCATGCACCGCGGACGGGTCGTCGCGGACGGGACGGTCGCCGACGTCATCGCGGGCGGCGGCGCGGCCACGTTCGCCGTGGACGAGCCGCAGCGCGCGGCCTCGGTGCTCGGCGCGCTGGCCGGCGTGCTGTCGGTGCAGGTCGACCCGGACGTCGCCGGCACCGTGCACGCCGAGCTGAACGGCACGCCCCGGGCCGACGCCGTGCGCGCGCTCGTCGACGCCGGGCTCGACGTCACCGCCGCCGGGCCGCGCCGCCGCCTGGAGGACGCGTTCCTGCAGCTCGTCGGGGAGGACCGCACGCCGTGACCGAGGACGCCCGGCCGGCCATCGCCGCCCGCACCACCGCGTACCGCCCCGAGCGCACGCTTCCGCTGCGCGTCGAGCTGGTGCGCCAGCTGCGCCGCCGCCGCACGCTCGTCACGTTCGGGCTGATGGCGCTGCTGCCGCTGGTGATCTGGACGGCGTTCGAGCTGGCGGCGAGCGGCCCGCCGGTCGGCTCGCTCAACCTCGTCGACCTGGCCCGCACGAGCGGCCCCAACTTCGCCGTCTTCGCGCTGTTCGTCTCGGCGTCATTCCTGCTGGTGGTGGTCGTGGCGCTGTTCTTCGGCGACACGGTCGCCGCGGAGGCGTCCTGGTCGAGCCTGCGGTACCTGCTCGCCGCGCCGATCCCGCGGGCCCGGCTGCTGCGGCAGAAGGCGCTGGTCGCGGGCGGGCTCGCGGCCACCGCGCTGCTCCTGCTGCCCGTCGTCGCGCTGGTCGTCGGCACGCTCGCGTACGGCGCGGGCGACCTGGTCAGCCCCACCGGCGAGTCGCTGGCGTTCTGGCCGGCGTGCGGGCGGGTGCTGCTCGGCGCCGTGTACGTGGCGGTGCAGCTGAGCTGGGTCGCCGGGCTCGCGGCGCTGCTCTCCGTCTCCACCGACGCGCCGCTCGGGGCGGTCGGCGGGGCCGTGATGGCGTCGATCGTCTCGCAGATCCTCGACCAGATCACCGCGCTGGAGGACCTGCGCAACTACCTGCCGACGCACTACTCCGACGCGTGGGCCGGGCTGCTCGCCACGGAGATCGACTGGGGCGACATGACCCGCGGGGTGTTCTCCGCGCTGGCCTACGCGCTGGTGTTCTTCGGGGCCGCCGTCTGGCTGTTCGGCCGCAAGGACGTCACCAGCTAGATCACGCCGACCTCGTGCCCAGGGCGCGCAGCTCGCCGAGCCGCGGCAGGAGCAGCAGCACGCCGACGACCACGCCGGCCAGCTCGGGCGCGAGCAGCACCCACTGCCGCACCGTGGCGGCGTCGCCCGCGGCCATCTCGACGATCCGCACCGCCGCCAGACCGGTGACGGCGAGCGTCGCGACGAGCATGCCGGCGACGTGCTGCCGGCACCACGCGAACACCAGCACCGCCGCACCGACGGCCAGGTGCAGGCCGACGACCACGGCGTTGAGGTCGGCCAGCGCGTCCACGGCGGTGAGCGCGACGCCGTACGGCGCCCGGCTCACCCAGCTCGCCACCCCGATCAGCGCGAGCCCGGCGCCGAACACCCAGGTCAGAGTCCGAAAGATCATGTAAGGCTCCGCTCCGTGCCGCGGATGGTGAGGTCGACGAGCTGGCGCAGCCGCACCGCGAGCACCGCTGCCGGGGCGTCGCTGCGCTCGATGCCGGTGATCGCGTCGAGCAGCAGCAGCGCCGTGTCGCGGGCCGGCGGATCGGTGGCGACGGGGGCCAGCAGGCCCGTCAGGATCGCGGCCAGCCGCTCGTGGAACGCCGCCAGCAGGTCGCCCGCCACGGTGGCGGCCTCCGCGAGCAGCTCGCCGCGGAACTCCCCGTCCGCGTTGCCGACCACCAGCCGGAACTTCGCGGCGAGCACGCCGTGCAGGCGCTCGGCGAGCGGGCCGGCACCGGCGGCCGCGGCCTCCGCATCGGCCAGCGCGGCGTCCAGCATCCGCGCGCCGACCGCCCGGAACGCGCCCTCCTTGCCGCCGACGTGCTGGTAGACGGTCGGCCGGGAGACGCCCGCCGCCTCCGCGATCCGTTCCACCGACGTGTGCCGGAAGCCGTGCCGGCCGAAGCACGCCAGCGCGGCGTCCAGGATTCGGTCCCGCGTCGTCACGCTTACAAGATGACGTAATCCGTAAATCTGTCAAGGATCTAGCGCCTTTCCGGAACACTCCGGTGACGTCCTGCCCGACCGCGCGGTCGAACGCCTGGTCCGCGCCGAGCAGGCCGACCTTGCGGGCGAGGTCGGCCTTGTGCACGTCGACGGCGGCCTCGACGAGCGTGGCGTAGGTGCGCACCGCGGCCCGGCCGCGCAGCCACGCGACCGTCCACACCCCGGCCGCGACCAGCGCCGACGGCCACCAGACCACGGCGAGCGCCAGGTACCCCCCGGCCCAGCCGGCCTGCATGGCGGCGGTGTCGAACGCGGCCCGCGCGGCCCGCAGCTCGCCGCGCGTCGCTTCGTCGACCACGAGCCACAGCCGCGGCCACCACGAGTCGAGGTCGGCGCCGTACTGGTGGTGCAGGCGCGCCTCGACGGCGGCGAGCTGGTCGCCCATCCACGTCGGGCGCGACGGGCGGGCCAGTGCGATCGCGTTGCGCCGCGCCGGCTGCGAGGCGGCGTGCGCCGCCGCCCAGCGCCGCTCCCGGCGGCGCGTCAGCCACCCGGCGAGCGGGCGTCCGAGCGGGCCCCAGCCGCCCAGCCACAACCGCTGGGTGAGCCCGGTCGAGGCCCGGACGGCGAGCCCGGCGGCGCTGCACGCCAGCAGCAGCACCCCGAGCAGCAGCAGCTGCGACGCCACCGGCAGGGCCCCGACCGCCCGCGCCCAGCCGTCCGTCACCGCGGCGAGCCGCCGCACGTCGAACGCCGCGCCCTGGCCCAGCGCGACCGCCACCGCCGCGGTCGCGGCCAGCAGCAGGCTGGGCAGCAGCAGGAGCGAGATCCACTTCTCGGCGAGCCGCTTGCCCAGCTCGCCGAAGAACGACGTCACGCGCGCCCGGGCCGGAGGGGCTCGTCGAGCACCCAGCACCGCTCGTCCGGCACCGGGCCGCCGGGCTCGCGCGGCACCACCCGGCTGCACGCGTCCCACGGGCACGTGTACACCTCGCCGGCCGGGCGCCCGGTGAGCAGCGGCACGGCCTGGTAGCCCGCCCGCAGCACGTCGGCGGGGATGCCCAGGCGCGGCAGCAGCGGCGCGATCGGGGCGCCGTCGCGCACCTCGCGCAGCACGGTCGCGAGCTCGGCGGTGAGGCCCTGGCTGCGCGCGACGTCCCGCAGCCGGGGCAACGTGCGGCAGAAGCCGGCCAGATGATCGTCGGCGTTCATCCGGCCCATCCTGGCAGGATCGCGCTCGTGGATCACGGCGGTTCCGGTCACGGGTGGTCCGACCTGCTGCAGCGGGTGGCGGCCCGGGCCGCGGCGGCCCACGCAGGAGACGCCACCGCCGTCGGGGACGACGCCGTGGCCGAGGCCGATGCGCTGCTGGACGTGCTCGGAAGTGCGCCGGACCTGCCGGAGATGCGCATCCTGTTCGTGGCCGGGATGCTGCACTGGAACCGGTGGTCGCTGCTCGGCGAGCCGGCGCAGGCGTCGCTCCGGATCGCGGAGCTGCTGCTCACCCCCCTCTACTTCGTGGACCCGCGCCCGCTCCCGCCGCAGCTCGTCGCGCACCTCGCCGAGCACTACGGCGAACAGGCGGAGCACGAGCGGCTCGCCGCCACCGCGGTCGCGACGATCGCGCTGGGGACCGGGCTGGAGCGGCCGGTCGCCTACGACATGGCGCTGCCGATCGTCGAAGCGGCGGTGGCGGCCGCACCCGCGGCGCACCGCGCGGACCTCCTGTGGCTGCTCGGCGAGACCCTCCTGCGCCGCTACGACGCGCGGGCCGACCCGGCCGACCTGGCGCAGGCGATCACCCGGCTCCGCGAGGCGCGCGACGCGGCGCAGGGCGAGCCGCCGGTGCCGCTGCTGACCGTGCTCGGCCGGGCGCTTGTCATCACGGCGGAACGCACCGAGGACCCGGCCCCGTTGCAGGAGGCCGTGCAGGTCGCGCGGCAGGTGCTCCCCCGGGCCGGACCGGACGACCGGGACGACGCGATCGCCGCGGCCGTGGGCGCCGTCAAACGCGGCCGCCGGCCGGCCGCCGGAGCACGCCGCGACGGCCCGCGTGTTCCTGCCCGAGGTCGTCGCCGCCGCCCGAGCCGCTTACCACACGGGCGACCCCGCCGACCCGCTGCACCCGTTCCGCACGTTGCACCTGGCCACGGCGCTGGACAACGCGGGCAACGTCGACGAGGCGGTGCGGTTCGCGTGCGCCGCGGCCCCGGAGTTCGAGCCGGGAAGCGCGGAGCGACGTTCGGCAGTGAGCATCGTGACGAACCGGCTGCTGCTCGACGGCGAGAACCCGCTCGGGGACGAGACGTTCGTGCTGGCCACGACCATGGCGGACGATCTCGCCGCGCGCAGCGGACCGGCGGCGCCGGACCGGGCGACCTGCCTCAGCGTCCTCGCGGCCGCCCGCCAGGCCCGGATGGCGCGGGGTGACCCCGCCGTCGACCGCGCCGCCGTCGACGACGCGCTCCGGGAGCTGGCGACCCTCACGGACCGGCCGCACCTGCTCGCCGCGCTGGAACACGGCGGAGACCCGGCAGGGTCGCTCGACGACCCCGGGAACCTCGCCCGCCTCGACGCCACGGCCGCGGTGCTGCGCAGCTCGCTGGCGATGGTGCCGGTGAACCGGGACCTCGTGCCGAAGTGGCTCACCGACCTGGCCCGGCTCCTCTGGGAGCGGGTCACGTGGCGGCCCGAGCCGGACGTCGTCGACGAGGCGGTCGCCGTGCACCGGCGGCTGCTGGCCGTCCGAGGCGCCGCGGCCCCGGCGGGGCTCACGCTGGACCTGGCGTACCTGCTGCAGGTCCGCGGGAACACGCAGGCGACCTGGACGCGTCCGCCGAGGCCGAGACGATCTGCGACGGCGTGCTGCGCCGCCCCGACATCGACGCCGACGTCCGCGCGCGGGCCACGGCGCTCGCCGCGTCCGCCGCGCTGGACCTCGCGAAGGCGAGCTCCGACCCGGCCGTGGCACGTCGCGCGGAGGCGGGCTTCCGGTCGCTGCTGCCCACCGACGAGCCCGCGGTCTGGCACAACCTCGCGGTGACGTGTTTGCTGCAGTACGAGCGCACCGGCTCGGGGCTGGCCGACGCGATCGCCGCGTCGCGGCGGGCCGTCGAGCTGGGCGCGCCGGGCGAGAAGCAGGACGAGCGGATCGCGGTCCTCGCCCAGACGCTCGGCCGCGACGGGCGGTTCGACGAGGGGCTGACCCTCGTGCGCGACGCCCTCGCCGCACACGCCGGCGAGCAGCCGGCCGTTCTGCTCGACGCCCTCGGCAACGTCCTCCACCAGCATCACGACCGGTTCGGTGGGGCGGGCGAGCTGGACGAGTCGATCACCGCGCTGCGTTCGGCGGCCCGGGCGGGCGGCCCCACGACGGCCCGGCTCAGCACGCTCGCCACCGCACTGCGGGCGCGGTACGCGGCCACCGGCGACCTCGGCGGTGTGCGGGAGGCGATCGCCGCGAACCGGCGTGCGCTCGCGGCCCTCCCGGACGGGCATGCGGACGCGACGCGGATCCGGGCCAACCTCGTCGTGCAGCTCACCGCGCTCCACGGTGGCACCGACGACGAGGAGCCCCTCGACGAGGCGATCGACATCGGCCGCGTCGTCGTCGCGGCGACCGCGGCCGGGCACCCGGCACTGCCCACCCGGCTGGCGAACCTGGCCCACGCGCTGGGCCTGCGCCACGCCCACCAGAGGGACCGCGCGGTGATGGACGAGGCGTTCGCCCTGGAACGCCGGGCGGTGCTCGACGAGGTGATCGCGGTGGGACGCCGGGCGGTCGAGCTCGCGCCGCCCGGCCATCCGGAGCTGCCGCTGTTGCAGAGCAACCTCGCGTCCGCCTTGAACCTGCTCGCCGCCACCGGGGAGCGCGGGGCCGTCCGCGAGGCCGTGCGGATGGCCCGCCGCGCGCTCGCCGCCACGCCCGAGGACCATCCGGCCCGCGCCCGTCGGCTGATCGTGCAGGCGAACGCCTACGCGACGGCCGGGCTGCCGACCCAGCGCCGCACCCGCCGCGTGGCCGACGCGTACCGGGCGGCCGCCCGCATGCCGGCGGCACCGCCGTCGCTCCGGCTGGCGGCCTGCAAGGCGTGGGGCGAGGCGGTGGCCGGGCTCCACGAGGACGACGAGACGGCCACGGCCTACGCGGAGGCGGTACGGCTGCTCCCCCGCGTGGCCGGGCGGAACCTGAGCCGCGTCGACGCCGAGTACCAGCTCGCCCACCTCGACGGCGTGCACCTCGACGCCGCCGCGTGGGCCCTGCGGGTCGGCGATCCCGAGGGCGCGCTGACGCTGCTCGAACAGGGCCGGGGCGTCCTGCTGTCGTACGCGCTCGACACCCGCACGGAGCTGACGGACCTGCGGGCCGCCGCACCCGGCCTCGCCGCGGAGGTCGACGGGCTGACCCACCTGCTGGACGCCAAGGACGACCGGCCGGCCGCCGACCCGAACCCGGACGCGGACCTGGACTCCGTGCTCGACCGGCACGCGCTCGTCCGCGAGTGGGACGCCACGATGGCCCGGGTGCGGGCGCTGCCCGGGTTCGCCGGCTTCGGGGCGCCGCCACCGGTCGAGGACCTGCTCCCGAGCACGGACGACGGCGCGGTGGTCGTCGTCAACGTCAGCGACCTCCGCTGCGACGCGCTGGTCGTCACCGCGGCCGGCGTGCGTGCGGTACGGCTGCCGGGGCTCACCTCGACGATGCTCTGGCACATGGCAGGCGCGTTCACGACGGCGACCGACTTCATGAACGCGGTCGACGACCTCCCCGTCCGCATGCACACGCAGGGCATGGTGCGGATGGTGCTGGGCTGGTTGTGGGACGCCGTCGCCGAACCCGTGCTCGACGCGCTCGGGCACACAGAGGCCCATGCCGACGGGGCGCCCTGGCCGCGCATCTGGTGGTCGCCGACGGGCCTGCTCAACTTCCTGCCGCTGCACGCGGCCGGGCACCACGACCAGCCCGGGCGGTCCGTGATCGACCGGGTCGTCTCGTCGTACACGCCGACGCTGCGCGCGCTGCAGCACGCCCGCTCCCGCCCCGCCGTCCCGGACCCGGCGCTGCTGACCGTCCGCATGGCCGAGACCCCGGACCTGCCACCGCTCCCGGCGGCGGTCGCCGAGGCGGCCGGTCTCGGCGACGCCCGCACCGTCCGGCTCACCGACGCCGGCGCCGGCCGCGACGCCGTGCTGGCCGCGCTCGCCCGGTGCGGATGGGCGCACTTCGCGTGCCACGCCGTGAGCGACCCGCAGCAGCCGTCCGAGAGCCACCTCGTGCTGCACGACGGGCCGCTGGCCGTGCGCGACGTCGGCCGGCTCCGGCTCCGCGACGCCGAGCTCGCGTTCCTCGCGGCGTGCTCCACCGCCCGCGGCGCCGAGCGGCTCGCCGACGAGTCGATCCACATCGCGTCGGCGTTCCAGCTCGCCGGCTACCGGCACGTGGTGGGCACCCTGTGGCCCGCCGGGGACGCCACCGCCGCGCGGCTCGCGAACGACTTCTACCAGCGCCTTCACGCCGGGGACGGACCCGCGGCGGCCCTGCACCTGGCCGTGCGCGAAGTGCGGGCCGAGCAGCCCCTCACCCCCTCGGCCTGGGCCTGCTACATGCACGCGGGTCCGTGACCGGCACTCCGGTGATCCCAGGCGGTCGCCGCGCCCTCCCATCGATCGCGTCGCTGCCCGCCCGCCTCGTTCCTTGTGGCTTAGACGGAATCCGGAGCCCGCCGGTTCCACTCGACCGAGTGAACCGGCTGGTCGCGCACCGTGGTCGCGCGCGGCGTGCCGAGCAGCACGCCGCCGATGATCACCACCGCGGCGCCGATCTCCAGCGGGCTGGGCCGCTCCCCCAGCACCGCGGCGGCCAGCCCCATTCCGACGACCGGCACCAGCAGAGAGTACGGCGCCACCACCCCGGCCGGTGCCGGCGCATGAGGCCCGTCCAGATCCCGGAGCCGACGAGGGTCGCGAGCACCACGAGGTAGACGAGCGCGAGCACACCCGGCAGCCCCGCCGGCGTGACGGCCGCCCGCAGCGCGTCCCAACCGGCGTCGGGCCCTCCCAGACCAGCGACATCGCGAGCAGCGGCAGCGGCGGCACCACCGACATCCACAGCGTGAAGTGCAGCGGGTTCGGCGGCGCCGCGAGCCGGCTCGCGAGGTTGCCGAACGCCCAGCCCAGCGCCCCGACCAGGGTGAGCAGCACCGGCAGCAGCGCCGCCGACTGCGCGCGGGCCGCGGCGATCGCGGCCAGCCCGAGCACTGCCAGCGCGATCCCGACGGCCTGCCGCCGCGTGAGCCGCTCGCGCAGCAACAGCACGCCCAGCAGCACCGTGAACGGCGCGGAGGCCTGCAGCACGAGCGACGCGAGCCCCGTCGGCATCCCGACGTCCATCGCGACGAACAGGAACACGAACTGCACGGTGCCGAACCCGATCCCGTAGCCCAGCAGCCAGCGGCAGCGGCACCTGCGGCCGCGGGACGAGCAGCAGCGCCGGCAGCGCGAGCACCGCGAACCGCAGCGCGGCCAGGAACAGCGGCGGGAAGTGCTCCAGCCCGACGTGGATGGCCAGGAAGTTGCCGCCCCACAGCACGGCGACGAAGCCGGCCAGCAGGCGGTCGCGGACGCTCACGGCTCCAGCCTCGCCGCCCGCGACTCAGAAGACCATCGAATAGATCTGAAGGCTCTCTTTAGACTCGCTACATGGACGTCCAGCGCCTGCGGCTGCTGCGTGAGCTGGCCGACCGCGGCTCGGTCACGGCGGTCGCGGCCGCGCTGTCCTTCACCCCGTCCGCGGTGTCCCAGCAGCTCAAGGCGCTCGCGCAGGAGGTCGGGCTGACGCTCACCGAGCCCGCCGGCCGCGGCCTGCGCCTCACCGCCGCCGGACGGGCACTGGTCGCGGAGGCCGAGGCCGTGCTCACGGCGCTGGCCCGGGCGGACGCCGCCGTCGAACGGCTGCGCACCACGCCGGGCGGGCCGGTGCGCATCGCGCTCTTCCCGTCCGGGGCGCGGATGCTGCTGCCCGGCCTGCTGCGCCGGCTCGCGGCCGTGCCCGAGGTCCGGCCGGTGTGCCGCGACGTCGACCTCACGCCGGCCGACGTCGCGGCCCTCGCCGCCGACTTCGACGTGGTGGTGAGCCACCGCGACGAGACCGCACCGCCGCCGGCCACCGACCGCTGGCTCGTCGTGCCGCTGCTGCGCGAGCCGCTCGACGTCGTGCTCCCGCCGGGGCACCCGCTCGCCGCCCGCCCCCGGCTCGGGCTGGACGAGCTGACCGGCGAGCCGTGGATCAGCGTGGAGGTCGGCTGGCCCGTCGACGACGTGCTGCGCACGCTCGCCGTCCGCACCGGCCACACCCCGCGCGTGGTCCAGCGGATCAACGACTTCTCGGTCACCGCCGAGCTCGTCGCGACCGGGCACGGCATCGCGCTGCTCCCCCGCTACTCCACCGGCGACCAGGGCGACCGGCTGGCCCGCCGGCCGCTCGCCGGGGTGCGCGCGGCCCGGCTCGTCGAGGCCGTGCTGCGGACGAGCACGGCCGAGCGCCCGGCCGTCCAGACCGTGCTCAGGGCCCTGCGGGCGGAGGCGGACGCGATCACGGCACGCGGATAGCTCTCACTGGATGCAGAACTCGTTGCCCTCGGGGTCGGCCATCACGAGCCACCAGCCGGCCGCCTCGTCCCGCTCGTGCAGCAGGCTCGCGCCCGCGGCGACCAGCCGTTCGGCGAGCCGGCGCACCGCCGCCCGCGGGTCGACCGCCCCGGCACTGGCGTTGACGTCCAGGTGCACGCGGTTCTTCACCGACTTCGACTCGGGCACCCGCTGGAACAGCACCCGCGGACCGACCCCCGTCGGGTCGACGATCGCCGTGTACTGCTCGCGGGCCTCCGCGGCGTTCCCGCTGCGGATCAGGTAGCCCGGCAGCGGCGGCTCCAGCACGTACCCGAGCGCGACCGCCCAGAACGACGCGAGGGTGCGGGGATCATGAGCGTCGACGGTGACCTGGACGGGGATCGCCATGGTCAGCAGTCTGCCCCAGGGTGAGGGTCGCAGCTCAGCCCGAGATCGGCGGGCGCAGCCGCTTCGGCAGCTTCGCGACGACCGCCGCGTACGACTCGTCCACCAGCTCCCGCAGCTCGTCGTCGGGGATGGTGCCGTCGACCACCACGGTGTTCCAGCCGTGCCGCCCGATGTAGGCCATGACGGAGGCGTGGTCGGGGTAGCGGTCGCGGATCTCGGCGGCCTCCTCCGCGGTCGGCCCGCACTTGACGCCGAGCGTGCCCTCGCCGAGGAACGCGAAGATCTTGCCGCCGACCTTGGCGACGAGGTGCTCCTCCCACGGCTGGTCCGGCGTGGCGCCCGGCTTGGCGAGGCAGTACGCGACGAGCTCCGCGGGCGTCACGACGCCGGCTCCCGGGCGGGCCGGGACCGCCACGCGAGCCACAGCAGCACGTAGAGCAGCACGGTGAACCAGACGTACGTGCTGCCGACGATCTGCTGGAGCGGGGACCAGGTCAGCTCCTGGTCGCCCGCACGCGGCTGCACCCACTGGTGCGGCGCGACCACGAACACCACCGCGGTCGCCACCGTGACGACCGCCCACACGCGCGACCGCAGCCGCCACGCCGTGGCCGCCATCGCCAGCAGCGCGGGCGCCACCCACACCCAGTGGTGCGACCACGACGTCGGCGAGACGAGCAGCGCGACCCCGGCCGTGGCGACCAGCGCGATCGGCGCGGGCGCCCGCCGGATCGCCGGCGCCGCCAGCGCGAGCAGGCCCAGCGCGAGCAGCACCCACAGCACCGTGCGCGCCGTGGCCGTCGACCCCGGCCCGCACGAGCACCGCCTGGAACGTCTGGTTGGTGAAGAACGGCGAGCCGCTCACGCCGCCGGCCGGGTCGGCCCAGAACCGCATCGACTGCGCGGGCGCACCGCGAACCCGACGAGTGTCGCCGCGACCCCGGTGACGGCCGCGACCGCGGCGGCCCGGTAGTCCCTGCGCAGCAGGAAGTACAGCACGAACGCGGCGGGCGTCAGCTTGACCGCGGCCGCGATCCCGACCAGCAGCCCGCGCGGCCAGCGCGGCCGCGCGACCAGGCAGTCGGCCGCGACCAGCGCCATGAGCAGCAGGTTGATCTGCCCGAACTCGATCGTCTGGAGCACCGGCTCCAGCCCGATCGACGGGCCGTCGGCCGGCACGTCGAAGTCGATCGCCCGCCCCGGCCAGACGAACAGCGCGAGCGGCAGCGCGAGGGACGCCACCGACAGCGCCCCGGCCCGCCCGCCGGACGGCCAGGCCCGGCGCGCGACGAGGTAGAGGGTGCCGCCCAGCGCGGCCGCGGAGAGCAGCAGCAGCCCGACCCACGCGACGCCCCACGGCACCACGGCCAGCGGCACCATCAGCAGCGCCGCGAACGGCGGGTAGATGAACGGCAGCGCGATGTGCCCGGACGTCTCGGGCAGCGGGCCGTACATGTCGCCGCCGGACAGCCACGCCTGCACGCCGAACCGGTAGACCTCCAGGTCGATGTGCCGGCCGCCGGTGTGCACGACGAGGCCGGCGAGCGCGAGCAGCAGGAGCGGGCCGGTGACCAGCAGCACCCGCCGCGGCGAGCGGAGCAGCCCGAGCAGCCGCTTCTCGACGGGTGTGCGCGCGGACGACGCACCGACAACCGTCACGCTGCTGCCCTCTCCTCCGCTCGGATCACCCGTCACGGTAACCCGGCACCCGGCCGTCGCAGCACGCGGTGCCTGCTCGGAGCACGTCGGCGGGCTGCGAGCAGGCGCGACGGGCTGCGAGGGCGGGCTGGTCAGCGGATGCCGGCCGCGTCCATCCCGCGCAGCTCCTTCTTCAGGTCGGCGATCTCGTCGCGCAGCCGGGCCGCCAGCTCGAACTGCAGGTCGCGGGCCGCCCCGAGCATCTGGTCGGTGAGCTGCTGGACGAGGTCGGCCAGCTCGGCGCGCGGCATGTTGGCGGTGTCGCGCCCGGCGACGACCCCCGAGCTGGCCGCGGCCGGCACCCGGCCCGGCTCGCCCGCCGCGCGCTTGCCGCGCGAGGCGTTGCGGCCCGAGCCGCCGACCGGCACCTCCTCGGCCTCCCGGTACACCTGGTCGAGGATGTCGGCGATCTTCTTGCGCAGCGGCTGCGGGTCGAGCCCGTGTGCCTCGTTGTAGGCGACCTGCTTCGCGCGCCGGCGCTCCGTCTCGTCGATGGCGTACTGCATCGACTCGGTGACCTTGTCGGCGTACATGTGCACCTCGCCGGACACGTTGCGCGCCGCGCGGCCGATCGTCTGGATCAGGGACGTGCCCGACCGCAGGAAGCCCTCCTTGTCGGCGTCGAGGATCGCGACCAGCGAGACCTCCGGCAGGTCGAGGCCCTCGCGCAGCAGGTTGATGCCGACGAGCACGTCGAACTCCCCGAGCCGCAGCTGCCGCAGCAGCTCCACCCGGCGCAGCGTGTCGACCTCGGAGTGCAGGTAGCGCACCCGGATGCCCAGCTCCAGCAGGTAGTCGGTGAGGTCCTCGGCCATCTTCTTGGTGAGCGTGGTGACGAGCACCCGCTCGTCGCGCTCGGCGCGCTGCCGGATCTCGTGCACCAGGTCGTCGATCTGGCCCTTGGTGGGCTTCACGACGACGTGCGGGTCGACCAGCCCGGTGGGGCGGATGACCTGCTCGACGAACTCGCCGCCGGTGCGCGACATCTCGTACGGCCCCGGCGTGGCGGACAGGTAGACCGTCTGCCCGATGCGGTCGGTGAACTCCTCCCAGGTCAGCGGCCGGTTGTCGACCGCGGACGGGAGCCGGAACCCGTACTCCACGAGGTTGCGCTTGCGGGACATGTCGCCCTCGTACATGCCGCCGATCTGCGGGACCGTCTGGTGCGACTCGTCGATGACGAGCAGGAAGTCGTCGGGGAAGTAGTCGATGAGCGTGGCCGGCGCGGAGCCGGGGCCGCGCCCGTCGATGTGGCGCGAGTAGTTCTCGATGCCCGAGCAGAACCCGACCTGGCGGATCATCTCGATGTCGTACTGGGTGCGCATCCGCAGCCGCTGCGCCTCCAGCATCTTGCCCTGGCGCTCCAGCTCGGCGAGCCGTTCCTCCAGCTCCCGCTCGATGTCGTGGACGGCGCGCTCCATGCGCTCCGGCCCCGCGACGTAGTGCGTGGCCGGGAAGATCCGCACGTCCTCGACCTGCCGGATGACGTCGCCGGTGAGCGGGTGCAGGTAGTAGAGCGCCTCGATGTCGTCGCCGAAGAACTCGATGCGGACGGCCAGCTCCTCGTAGGCCGGGATGATCTCCACGGTGTCGCCGCGGACCCGGAACGTGCCGCGGTTGAACGCGACGTCGTTGCGCGTGTACTGGACGTCGACGAGGGCGCGCAGCAGCACGTCGCGCTCGACGGTGCCGCCGACGTCCAGCTTGATCGACCGGTCGAGGTAGGACTGCGGCGTGCCCAGGCCGTAGATGCACGACACCGACGCGACGACGACGACGTCGCGACGGGAGAGCAGGTTCATCGTGGCGGAGTGGCGCAGCCGCTCGACGTCCTCGTTGATCGAGGAGTCCTTCTCGATGTAGGTGTCGGTCTGCGCGATGTACGCCTCGGGCTGGTAGTAGTCGTAGTACGACACGAAGTACTCGACCGCGTTGTGGGGCAGCATCTCGCGCAGCTCGTTGGCCAGCTGCGCCGCGAGGGTCTTGTTGGGCGCCATCACGAGCGTGGGCCGCTGCAGCCGCTCGATCAGCCACGCGGTGGTGGCCGACTTGCCGGTGCCGGTGGCGCCCAGGAGCACCACGTCCTGCTCGCCGGCCCGGATGCGCCGCTCCAGGTCCTCGATCGCGGTCGGCTGGTCGCCCGCCGGCTTGTACTCGCTGACCACCTCGAACTGCCCGCCCGCGCGGGGGATCTCCCCGACCGGCCGGAACTCCGAGTGCGCCACGGGCATGCCCTGCCGGATGTGCCGGTCCGCAGCGCTGCCGGGAATCTCCGTCGCGAATGCCACGGGACCAGGGTACGAGCCCGCTCCGACAGTTTCCGGTGGGAACATCGGGGCGTGCACCCGCCGAAGATCACGACCTTCGACGTCCCCCGCCGCGTCAACATCGACACCAAGGGCACCGTCCGGCCCGTGGACGAGTACCGCGAGACCCCGTTCGGCCTCTACATGAGCCGCGCCATGGTGAACCGCCCGACCGCCCACTGGGTGGAGTCATGGCTGCTGCCCGGCCTCGGGCTCTGCGTCACGGACTGGTGGTGGAACCCCGGCCACGCCCGTGAGCAGGACTTCTACCTGGACGTCTGCGCGATCGAACGCGACGGCGGGCGGTGGGTGCTCACCGACCACTACCTCGACATCGTCGTCCGCAACGGGCAGGACGCGCGCGTGATCGACGTGGACGAGTTCGTCGCCGCGGTGGCGCTCGGGCTGCTCACGCCGACCGTCGCCGAGGAGGCGATGCACACCGCGTACCGGGCCGTGGACGGCATCGCCGCCCACGGCCACGACCTCGACGCCTGGCTCGGCGGCCTCGGCGTCACGCTCACCTGGCGGGAGCGCCCGCCGGGCTGAGCCGCGCCGCCGTCAGGAGATCGCGGAGCTCGTGAGCGTCGGCTCCTCGACCTCGTCCGACGTCGTCGGGCCGGACGCGCTGGTGGTGCCGGGCGGCGGCTCCTCCGTCACCGGCGGGTCCGTAGGGTCCGGGTCGGACGTGACCGGCGGCGGCGTGGTCGTCTGCTGCGGCGGCGGAGTCGGCCGCGTGGTCTGCGGCGGCGGGACCGGGCGGGTCGTCGTCTGCTGCGGCGGCGTGGTCGGGTCCGGCTCGCCCTCGTTGTTGGACGTCGGCGGCAGCGTGGTCGCGGGCGGCGCCACCGGGGGCGGCGCGACCGGCGGGCGGCGGGCGGCGGCGCGGCGAGTTGGCCGCGGCCGACGGCTGGCGCGGCCGTCCGTCTCGGCCTCCGCCGGGGCGGGCTCCGGCGCGGCCTGTCCGGCCGGCGCGGGCGCGGGCCCGGCGACCGGCGCGGTGACGTCCGGGGACGTCACGCCGCTCGGCGCCGCACCCGGCGTGATCGTGGTGGTGCCGGCCGCGTCGGTGACCGTGACGGGCATCGTGACCTGCGCGATCGCCGTCGTGGCGCCCAGCGCGCCCACGGTGAGCACCGCGGCGGCGGCCGCCGTGCTGGCCCGGTTGAGCGTGCCGGCCCGCCGGATCACCGCGTCGACCGCGGGCAGCGTGACGGCGGCGGCGAGCTGGTCGTCCAGCCGCCGGAACTCGTCGGTGATCCGGTCGAACCCTTCGTGCTCGAACCCGCTCGCCGTCATCGGCGCTCCCCCTCGTTCGCGCCGGCCTCCGGCTCGTAGCCGTAGCCCGCGTATCCCCCGGATCCGTAGGGCGCCGCGTCGTAGCCCCCGGACCCGTACCGGTCGACCCCATAACGATCGGCCGCCCCATTAGGAGCGGCCGGATATCCGCCGCTCCCGTACCCGTCCCCGTACTCGTCCCCGTAGGCGGCGGGGTCGTACCCCTCGTCCCCCGTCCCCCCGGCACGTACTCGCCCTCGTACTCGCCGACCGCGGCGCCGAGCACGGCCGGCAGCACGTCGGCCATCCCCTCGGTGACGACGCCGCGCGCGCGGGCCAACCGGGCCTGCACGATCCCCACGGACGTCTGCTCCAGCGCGGCGATCTCCCCCGAGCGACGCGCCGGCCATGTGGTGCAGCACCACGGCCCGGCGCTCGCCGGGCGAGAGCCGTCCGAGCGCGGCGAGCAGCGCCCCCGTGCGCGGGTCGACACCGTCGGAGACCGGGCGGGGCCGCGCGATGCCGAACCGCGCGAGCGTGCGGCGCCAGCTGCGCGCCGTCGACCGGACGGCGACGCGGCGCACCCACGCGCTCGGGTCCGGCGAGCCGCCGATCGTGTCCCAGTTGCGCCAGGCCCGCGAGTACGCGTCCTGCACGGCGTCGTGGGCCTCGCCCGCGTCGAGCGTGATCGCGTAGAGCTGGGCGACGAGCCGCTGGTAGTTGGCCTCCAGGTGGGCCCCGAAGTCCGCGCGCAGGTCGACGCGCAGCAGCGCCGGCTCGGGACGGCGGGCCTCCGGCACCACCTGCGTGCCCACGGAGTCGGGGTCGGCTGCGGCGGCGAGCGCGGTCTCGGCGTCGGCGGAGTCGGGCAGCGCGTCGGCCGGTGCGCCGCCGAGGACGTCCTCGACGTCCTCCCGCTGCTCCACCGGTGCGCCCACCTGGGACCCCTCCTGCTCCGCCGTGTGACCGTCCTCCACTCGATCGTGGATTGCTTCTCCTCCCTCCATCGGGGAGTGAACGCGGTCCGTTACCGAGGAGTTGGTCCGTTCAGTGCAACGACGGTGACCATGAGAAGGATGCGCCCCATGCGTCCGCGCGGGCCATCGCGTCGTCGAACCACGCTCCTTCACCTCGACGTACCGGCTCGCGTCGGGGTCGTCGCCGTAGCGCGCCTCGGCCTTGCGCTTGACCTCCAGGTACTCGGCGCGGGCCTCGGGCACGGCGCGCAGCCAGTCCCGGAAGAGCAGCGCGTACCGCCAGCCGGGCGAGCCGACTTCGCGCACGTGCAGGTGGACCGGACGACCGGGATCGGCCGTTCCGTGGAACCGCTTGGGCCACGGCTCCGCGCCGGCCGGCTTCGGGTTGTCGTGGTCGATCTCCGGGACGAACGGGAAGCCGGCGTCCTGCAGCGCGTCGCGGACGGCGTCGGCGTCGGCCAGCGAGTCGACGCCCAGCTGCAGGTCGATCACGTCCTTGGCCGGGAAGCCCGGGATCGAGGTCGACCCGATGTGCTCCACACCGCGCCCGCGCGCGCCTGCCGCGGCGGCCACCCGGGCCGCGAGCCGCGAGCCGTCGGCCGGCCAGCGCGGGTCCGGGTCGGCGAGCCGCGGCGGCCCGCCGCGCACGGCCCGGCGCTCGCGCAGGTTGGCCTCGAACGGAATGATCCGGTCCTCCCAGAGGTCGTCGACCGCGTCCTCCAGGTCGTCGGGCTTGCCGCTGTTGTCCAGCCAGACGTCCGCGGCGGCGCGGCGCCCGGCGTCGGCGGTCTGGGCGGCGATCCGGGCCCGGGCGTCGGTCTCGCGCATCCCGCGCTGCTCGACGAGCCGCCGGACGCGTTCCTCCTCGTCCACGTGCACGACGACGACCAGCGGGAAGTAGGCCCCCATCCGGGACTCGACCAGCAGCGGCACGTCCTGCACGACCACCGCGTCGGCCGGCGCGGCGGCGACCAGCTCCTCGGAGCGGCGCCGCACCCGCGGGTGCACGATCGCGTTCAGCTTGCCGCGGGCGGCCGTGTCGCCGAACACGACGGACGCGAGCGCGGCGCGGTCCAGCGCGCCGTCGCCGTCGAGCACGCCCTCGCCGAAGGTCGCCACGACCTCGGCGAGGCCGTCGGTGCCCGGTTCGACCACCTCACGGGCCAGTTCGTCGGAGTCGACGAGGATCGCCCCACGCGCGACGAGATGCCGCGCCACCGTCGTCTTTCCGGACCCGATTCCGCCGGTCAGCCCCACCCGTAGCACGGGGTCACGCTACGCGACCACCCGACCGTGTGAGTCAGCGGCTCAGTAGGTCCCGGAGAAGGTGCCGGAGACCGCCGCCGCCGGCTGCACCGTGGTCGGCGGGGTGCCGGCCCGCGGCGTCGCCGCCGGGGTCACCGCGGCGACGGCCGGGAGCATCCGCAGGGCCAGGTCGACGAGGACGTCGGCCCGGCTCCGGCCCCCGGGCAGCGGCTGGTCGGGCAGCACGAGGGTGAGGTTGACGTTGGCGTACGCGACCAGCAGCGCGGCCTCCCCGCCCCGCTCCATGACCACCGCCTGCGCGCTCCCGAACGGCACCTCGCGCCGTTCCCCGGACTCCGCGGCGACGTTGACCCGCCACTGGTTGGCCGCCGCCGGGGCGTCCACGTAGGCGGAGAGGTTGGCCCGCAGCAGCGGCCGCCGCGCCGGCCCGCCGGTGTAGTCGCAGGACACGCGCTCGGTACGGGAGACGGCGGGCTGCGGCACCCCGAGGATGGTGCGCCCGGCGACCGAGCCGAGCGGCAGTCCACGCAGCGCCTCCGGGGCGCGGCGCGAGGATGCGGGCACAGTCGTCGGGGATCACCCGGCCGCCCGCGGCGCCGGCCGCGGCCGCACTGCTCGGCGCCGCCGGGGTCGGGAACGTGGGCACCGCCGTCGGCTCCGGCCCGGCCGCGCACCCCGCGAGCAAGACGCGGCCGCGAGCGCGATGAGGACCCCGGTGAGAGATGTGGCCCCCGCACGCCTGGCTCCCCGTCCGCCGTCGACCGCGCGCATGCGTCCACGGTAGAGCCAGACTCGGGGGCGCTCACCCGACGCGCCCGGACGGGTGCCCACCGCAGCCGAACCGTGACCCCACGGAAGAGTCGGCCCACTCCCCCGAACGGGGACGGCCCCGGCGACCGAAAGGGGTCGCCGGGGCCGTCCCGGTGCTCGCGAATCCGGCCGAACCCGGCCGTCCGAAGGGTCAGGCCCCGCCGGAGAGCTTCTCCCGCAGCGCGGCGAGCTGCTCGTCGCTGGCGAGCGAGCCGCCCGACTCGGCCGGGCCGCTGGACGCCTGCGACGAGTAGTTCGTGGCGCCGCCGCCCTCGGCGGCCGCGGCGGCGTCCGCCTCGGCCGTCTTGCGGATCTGCGCCATGTGCTGCTCGTAGCGGGCGTGCGCCTCGGCGTACTCCTTCTCCCAGGCCTCGCGCTGCGCCTCGAAGCCCTCGCGCCACTCGCCCGTGTCGACGTCGAAGCCTCGGGGTAGATGTAGTTCCCCTGGTCGTCGTACTCGGCGGCCATGCCGTAGCGGGTGGGGTCGAACTCGGTGTCGACCGTCATGCCCTCGTTGGCCTGCTTGAGCGACAGCGAGATGCGCCGCCGGTCGAGGTCGATGTCGATGACCTTGACCATGCAGTCGTCGCCGACCTGCACGACCTGCTCCGGGATCTCCACGTGGCGCTCGGCCAGCTCGGAGATGTGCACCAGGCCCTCGATGCCCTCCTCGACGCGGACGAACGCGCCGAACGGCACCAGCTTCGTGACCTTGCCCGGCACGATCTGGCCGATCGCGTGGGTGCGGGCGTAGAGCCGCCACGGGTCTTCCTGCGTGGCCTTGAGCGACAGCGAGACGCGCTCGCGGTCGAGGTCGACGTCGAGGACCTCGACGGTGACCTCCTGGCCCACCTCGACGACCTCGCTCGGGTGGTCGATGTGCTTCCAGGACAGCTCGGAGACGTGCACCAGGCCGTCGACCCCACCGAGGTCGACGAACGCACCGAAGTTGACCACCGACGACACGACGCCCTTGCGGACCTGGCCGCGCGCGAGCTGGTTGAGGAACTCGCTGCGGACCTCGGACTGCGTCTGCTCCAGCCATGCCCGGCGGGACAGCACCACGTTGTTGCGGTTCTTGTCCAGCTCGATGATCTGGCCTCGATCTTGCGGCCCACGTAGGGCTGCAGGTCGCGGACGCGGCGCATCTCGACCAGCGAGGCCGGGAGGAACCCGCGGAGCCCGATGTCGAGGATCAGGCCGCCCTTTACGACCTCGATGACCGTGCCCTCGACCGGCTCGTCGGCCTCCTTGAGGGCCTCGATCGTGCCCCAGGCGCGCTCGTACTGGGCGCGCTTCTTGGACAGGATCAGGCGGCCTTCCTTGTCCTCCTTCTGGAGGACGAGCGCCTCGACATGCTCACCGACGGACACCACCTCGGCGGGATCGACGTCGTGCTTGATCGAGAGCTCCCGAGAGGGGATGACCCCCTCGGTCTTGTAGCCGATGTCGAGCAGGACCTCGTCACGGTCGACCTTGACGATGGTGCCCTCGACGATGTCGCCATCGTTGAAGTACTTGATGGTCTGGTCGATGGCGGCGAGGAAGTCCTCCTCCGACCCGATGTCGTTTACTGCGACCTGCGGAGTGGTCGGGGCGGCGGTGGTGTCGATGGACATGTAGGGGGGTGCTCCGGTGGTGGATGGGCTGGTGGTGCGCTCTTGGTCAGGTACGTCTCGTGACGTGGTGCTGTCACCCTTGCTCGTGGTTCGTGGCGAACACATGGATCATGAAAAACGATGCAGGACGTGGCCCCGCGAAGCGCGCGACGAGAGACCCGCGACGTTGACCACAATGCTGACGTCATGCTACGCGGCACCCGATCAGCTGAGCAATCCGGGCGCTCATCTTCAACGAAGACGTGCACCGATGATTCCTGGGATGAGCGCTGAGGAGCAGCTCGGCACCGTCGGCGTGGCGCGCCGCACGGCCGGCGCGGCCGAGTCCGAACGCGCGTCCCGCCTGTGGTGGGACGCGGACGCCGACGACTACCTCGCCGAGCACGGCCGCGACATCGGCGACGTCGACTTCGTGTGGTGCCCCGAGGGGCTGCGCGAGGCCGAGGCCGGGCTGCTCGGCGACGTCCACGGGCTGCGCGTGCTGGAGGTGGGCTGCGGCTCGGCCCCCTGCGCGCGCTGGCTGGCCCGCCAGGGCGCGCACCCGGTGGCGCTCGACCTGTCCGGCGCGATGCTGCGGCACGCCGCGAAGCTCGCCGACAGCACCGGCGTGCCAGTGCCGCTCGTGCAGGCCGGCGCGGAGCGGCTGCCCTTCGCCGACGCCTCCTTCGACCTCGCGTGCTCGGCGTTCGGGGCCGTCCCGTTCGTGGCGGAGCCGGAGCGCGTGATGCGCGAGGTGGCCCGCGTCCTGCGGCCCGGCGGGCGCTGGGTGTTCGCGGTGAACCACCCGATGCGCTGGATGTTCTCCGACGACCCCGGCCCGGACGGGCTCACCGTGCAGCAGTCGTACTTCGACCGCACCCCGTACGTCGAGGTGAACGCGCACGGCCACGCCACCTACGTCGAGCACCACCGCACGGTCGGCGACCGGGTCCGCGACCTCGTCGCCGCCGGGCTCGTGCTCGACGACCTCGTGGAGCCGGAGTGGCCGGAGAACCGGACGACCGTGTGGGGGCAGTGGTCGCCACTGCGCGGAGCCCTCTTCCCCGGCACCGCGATCTTCGTCTGCCACCGCCCCTGAGGCACGACCTCGCAGCCCGCCGCGTCGCCTCGCAGCGCGTCGACGGGCTGCGAGGAGGCGCGACGGGCTGCGAGGCCGGTTACGCCGTCAGGGCGGCCAGCTCCCGGACCGCCGCCACCTCGGCCCGGTGCACCGCGGCGACCTGGGCGCCGATCGCGGCGAAGAGGTCGGCGCGCTCGGGCCCCGCGAGCGGCGGGACGGCGTCCAGCTCCGCCCGCAGCGCCCACAGCGCCGCACTCGCCTCGGCGGCGTCGGCCCGGCCGGCGTCGCCCTCCCCGACCACGGACTCCTGCACGGCCGCGGTCAGCTCGCGCAGCCGCGCGAACTCCGGCACGTCCACGGGCAGGGCCAGCTCGGCGAGCCCGTGCCAGGCGGCCGCCGCCTCCCGCCACGCCGCCGCGGCCGGGCCGGTGTCGGCGCCCAGCACCGGCCCGGCCTCGTCGAGGAAGGCGGCCGTGAGGTCGCGCAGGTGCCCGCCCTCCATCCCGGCGGGCGAGGCGCCCTCCCAGATCGACGCCAGCGCGCCCACCAGCCCGCGGCCGTCGGCGAAGACCTTCGGCCAGCCCTTCGCGTTGCGGGAGTCGGTCATCAGCCGGGCCCACTTCGCCCACGCCGGCAGCGCGAACGACGTGGACGCGGCACCGAGCCGCTGCGCGCAGTCCGCGATGCCGGTGGCGACGGCCGCGTGCAGCGTCGCGGGCGCGACGTCGCCCGCGGGCTCGGGCACGACCGTCAGGTTCTTGTACGACCCGACGCGGGCCCGCGCGGCGTCCAGGTCCGCGACGGGCACGGTGAGCGGGGCGAGGCCGCGGTCGTCGAGGAGATAGCGCCGCCGGCCACCCCGTGCACGATGACGGCGTGCCCGCCCCGCCCGTCCAGCGCGGCGGGCAGGTGCCGGTAGCCGGCCACGTACCGGTCCGGCCACACGACCGCCGGACGTCCCGCGGCCAGCGCCTCGCCCAGCACACGCGCCGCGCCGACGGCCCCGCCGGTGCGGTGCACGGCCGCCGGGACGCCGAGCCGGTCGAGCCCGGCGAGCAGCGCCCGGTCGAAGTACTGCCACTGCGCGCCGAAGCCCAGCACCACGGGCCGGCTGTCGTCGTGGGCGAACTCCCACAGGATGTAGCCCGCACCCGGCCCGCCCGTGACACCGAACGCGAGCGGCTCGGTCAGCTCGGCGCCGCCGGCCCGCACGCCGTGGTGCGCGAGCACGTGCGCCAGCGCGGCCGAGACGGGGAACGTGCCGCCGGTGAGCCGGTAGCCCCCGTGCTCGACGGGCGCGGCCGGGCCGGTGCCGCCGGCGACGTGCCGGTAGGCGGTGGAGTAGCTCTCGCCGGTGCGCGCCATCCGGGCCCGCACCCGTGCCTTGAGCTGCTTGCGACTGGTCATGACCGGGCTTCCCGCGGCCGGTCCGCGGCACCCGGTCCCACGCCTCGCGCACCGCCCGGCCGACTGGGGAGGACAAGGTCGGCTGACTCCGTGCGACCGAGGCTCACGAGGTCCCCTCCGCCTCCGCACCGCCGGGTCGCGTGGGGGCCCGGTCAGGAGGTCCGGCGTGGTCGCCGCCGTGCCGCGCAGTCTGCCATAGGGTGCCGGACGTGCCGATCGACCCCACCGACCTGCAGCCCTTCGACCTTCCCGAGCAGCTCCCCGCGCGGATGGGCATCGAGATCGTCAAGCTGAGCCTGGACGAGGTGGTCGGGACGCTCCCGGTCGCCGGCAACCGCCAGCCGTTCGGGCTGCTGCACGGCGGGGCCAACGCGGTGCTCGCCGAGACCCTCGGCTCCACGCTGTCGGCGCTACACGCCCTGCCCGAGCGGTTCCCGGTGGGCCTGGAGCTGTCGTGCACGCACCACCGCTCCGCGACGTCCGGGCTGGTCACGGGGGTGGCCCGGCCGATCCACGTCGGGCGCACCACCTCCACCACCGAGATCGTCCTCACCGACGAGGACGGCCGGCTGACGTGCACGGCCAGGCTCACCTGCCTGCATCGCGACACGCCGCCGGGACCGGCAGGCGGTCAGCTCGCGACGCCCTCGCCCAGGTAGGCCTCCTGCACGCGCGGGTCGGCGAGCAGCTCGGCCCCCGAGCCCGACAGCGTCGTCCGGCCGAGGTCGATCACGTAGGCGCGGTCCGACAGCGCCAGCGCCGCCAGCGCGTTCTGCTCGACGAGCAGCACCGTGGTGCCGGTGGCGCGCAGCTCGCGTACCGTCTCCAGGATCTTCTGCGTCATGATCGGCGACAGGCCCATCGACGGCTCGTCCAGCATCAGCAGCTTCGGCCGCGACATCAGCGCCCGCCCGATCGCCAGCATCTGCTGCTCGCCGCCGGAGAACAGGCCCGCCTTGTTGCGCCGCCGCTCGCCGAGCACCGGGAAGAGCGCGTAGATCCGGTCCAGGTCCTCGACGATGCCGTGCTCGTCCCGGCGGGTGTACGCGCCGAGCCGCAGGTTCTCCTCGACCGTCATGCGGGCGAAGAGCCGCCGGCCCTCCGGGCTGTGCGCCACCCCGCGGGCCAGGATCTCGTGCGCCGGCAGCGCGTGCAGCGCCTCCCCGTCGAGCAGCACCTCGCCCGACACCGGGCGCAGCAGCCCGGAGATCGTGCGCAGGGTTGTGGTCTTCCCGGCGCCGTTGCTGCCGATGAGGCTGACGATCTGCCCCTGCTCCACCGTGAACGACACGCCCCGCACGGCCTGGATGGCCCCGTAGGCGACGGTGAGGTCGCGGACCTCGAGGAAGCTCATCCCTGCTCCTGACCTTCGGACCCGTGCACGTCGACGCCGTGGACCTGGGCCTCGACCTCCTCCGGCGGCGCGCCGAGGTACGCCTCGACGACCCGCGGGTCGCCGCGCACCTCGTCCGGCGTGCCCTCGACGAGCAGCTGGCCCTGCACGAGCACCAGCACCCGGTCGCAGAGCGTGAAGATGAACTTCGTGTCGTGCTCGATGACGACCACCGAGATCCCCAGGTCGCGGATCGCGAAGATCAGCTGCCGGGTGGCCTCGGTCTCCTGCGCGTTCATCCCGGCCGTCGGCTCGTCCAGCAGCAGCACGGACGGGTCGGTGGCCAGCGCCCTGGCGATCTCCAGCCGGCGCTGGTCGCCGTAGGGCAGGTTGCGGGCCAGCTCGTCGGAGAACCTCGTCAGCCCGACGAACGCCAGCAGCTTCGCCGTGCGCTCGGCGGCCTCGGCCTCGCTGCGCCGGAAGCCCGGTCCGTGCAGCAGCGACGAGAGCGGGTTCTGCTTCATCCGCACGTGCCGGCCGACCAGCACGTTCTCCTCGGCCGTCATGCTCGGGAAGAGCCGGATGTTCTGGAACGTCCGGGCGACGCCCTGCTCCGTGACCCGCGCGGGGTCCTGCGGCAGCGGGCTGCCGTTCAGCGTGACCGCGCCCGACGTCGGCGAGTACAGCCCGGTCAGGCAGTTGAACAGGGTGGTCTTGCCCGCCCCGTTCGGCCCGATCAGGCCGATGATCTCGCCCTCGCGCAGCCCGAACGACACGTCGTTCAGCGCCGTGAGCCCGCCGAACTGCATCGTGACGCCCGACGCCGCGAGCAGCGTGCCGCGCTGCGGGGCCACGGCGTCGGTGACAGTGGTGGCCGACTCGTTCATGCCTGCCCCGCCTTCGCCCCGGCGCCCGCCGTACTCGGCGGCGGCGGTGGTGGCTCGTCGACCGTCTCCGGCGCGAGCTCGGCGCGCCGGTGCGCGTCCGGCACCAGGCCCTGCGGCCGGAACCGCATGATCAGCACCAGCGCGATGCCGAAGAGCAGCAGCCGGTAGTCGGAGAACTCCCGCAGCTTCTCCGGCAGCACGAACAGGATCGACGCGCCGAGCACCGCGCCCGGGATCGTCCCCATGCCGCCGAGGATGACCGCGGCGAGCAGCGTGACCGACTCCAGGAACCGGAAGCTCTCGTACGACACGGTGGCCGTCTTGTGCGCGAAGAACGCGCCCGCGAGCCCGGCCAGCATCGCGCCGATGAGGAACGCGAGGATCTTGATCGGGCCGGTGCGCACGCCCATCGCGCGGGCCGCGTCCTCGTCCTCGCGGATCGCGATCCAGGCCCGGCCCAGCCGCGAGTTCTTGAGGTTCGCGAAGACCAGCATCACCGCCGCGACGATGAGCACGATCAGCACGTAGTAGAGGACGCCCGGCGCGAGCCGCAGGCCGCCGATGTCCAGTCGCTCGTTGAACGACTGCCCGAAGAGCGACAGCGCCGGGATGCCGGGGATGGCGTTGGAGCCGCCGGTCAGCCCGCCGATGTTGTTCTGCGCGCTGCGCACGAAGATCTCGCCGAACGCGAGCGTCACGATCGCCAGGTAGTCGCCGCGCACCCGCAGCGTCGGCGAGCCGACGATGGCGCCGAAGATCCCCGCCACCACCGCCGAGATGACCATGACCAGCGGGAACGGCACGGAGATGTCCAGCTGCGCCGCCGCCGCGCCCGACAGGTTCGCCGCCACGAACGCGCCGATCCCGAGGAACGCGACGTACCCCAGGTCGAGCAGGCCGGCCAGCCCGACGACGATGTTGAGCCCGATCGCGGTGGCCGCGTAGACGCCGATGTTGGCCGCGACCGTCATCCAGTACTCGGTGCCGGCCGACGTGAACGGCAGCAGCAGCGCGCAGGCCAGCAGCACGACGATGCTGAAGACCCGGTGCCGCTCCGACACCGCCGCCACCCACGTCAGCAGCCCGGACGCGTGCAGCGCACCGAGCAGCCCGCCGACCGCGCCGAGGAACGACAGGAACACCGCGCCCGAGTAGACGTTCGCGGCGCTGCCCTGCCCGCCGCTCGTCAGCACGGCCGCCACCAGCATCAGGACCAGCGCGAACACGACGAGCAGCAGCGCCCACTCGACCCAGCGACCCAGCCGCCACGTCCACACCGGCACCGGTTCCAGGCCCGGCGCCGTCGCGCCGACGACCAGCAGCGCCCCGCCGATCAGCGCGACGACCGAGCCGAACGCGACCGAGCCCTCCGACGCGTGATGGCGCCGAGCCCGCCGCCCTCGACCGTGATCCAGAGACCGTTGACGACCGCGACCGCGACGACACCCCAGCCGAGGCGCGCAGGATGCGGCCCCTGCCCGGCACCGGGGCCAGCGCGACGGCGATCGCCGCGATGCCGAAGAGCAGCAGGTGCAGCCGGAACTCGACCACGCCGAAGGGCACCGTGAAGAACTCGAGCGTGGACTGCGCCGGGTACGGGCCCTCGTTCAGCACGAACGTGGCCCACGGCAGGTAGGTGCCGATGATCGTCAGCACGCCGCCGGCCACCCGCAGCGGCGTGGCGACCCCGGCCAGTGCCGCGAGCCCCTTGCGCGGCTGCGCGGGCGCGGCGTGCCGCGGCCCCCGGCCGGCCGCCTGACCGGTCGGCTGTCCCGTGGTCGCCGTCATGCCCGGACCCTCTCCGTCTCGCCGAAGAAGCCCTGCGGCCGGAAGACCAGCACGACGATGAGCACCACGAAGATCCACACGTAGTCGTAGGCCGTGCCGCCCGGCAGGTACTGCCCGCCGAGCGCCTTGACCAACCCGATCACCAGGCCGCCGACCACCGCGCCGCGGATGCTGCCGATCCCGCCGAGCACGGCGGCCGTGAACGCGAAGATACCGTTCTGGAACCCGATGTCGATGTTGATGAAGCCCAGGTCGGCGCCGTAGAGCACGCCCGCGACACCGGCGAGCGCACCGCCGAGCGCGAACGTCAGCACGATGACACGGTCCGGGTTGATGCCCATCAGCCGCGCGATGTCGCGGTCCTGCGCGGTGGCGCGCATGGCGCGGCCCAGCCGCGAGTGGTCCACGAACTGCTGCAGCACGACGGCCAGCACCAGCGAGACGACGATGATCAGCACACCGGTGTAGCGGATCGGCACGCCGTCACCGATCGGGACGATGTAGCTGCCCTCGAAGAACAGGCGCGGGAACGGCAGCGCCGACGTCGCGCCCGGGTAGAAGACGCGCACCGCCTCCTGCAGCGCCACCGAGACACCGAGGGCGGTGATCAGCGGGGCCGGCCGTGGGGCGTTGCGCAACGGCCGGTAGGCGAAGCGCTCCATGAGTATACGCGACCCCGACGCGACCGCCGCCGCCCCCACGAGCAGCACGCCGGAGCGCGAACGTCCGACTGCTGCTGCAGGAAGGTCGGGAGCAGGAACGTGAACATCGCCAACGCGCCGTACGAGCCGATCATGAAGATCTCGCCGTGCGCGAAGTTGATCAGTTGGATGATGCCGTAGACCATCGTGTAGCCGAGCGCGATCAGCCCGATCAGGCTCCCAGCACCAGGCCGTTGACGATCTGGGACAACAGCGTGGACAGCAAGCGGGTGGTCCCTCCACGTGCGCAGGAGGGCGGGGTGTCGCCCCGCCCCCCTGCGTCGTACGCCTCGTTCTGTTGGGCCGGTCAGCCCTCGAAGCTGCCGGTCGAGCCCTCGACCGGACCCCAGGCGCCGCCCTCGACCTCGTAGACGGTCAGCACGCGGTTGGTGGTGTCGCCGTACTGGTCGAACGCGACGGGACCGCTCGCGCCCTCGATGTTCGTGGCCTGCACCGCGGCCACGATGTCGGCCCGCCGGTCCTCGGTGTACTCGCCCGACGCCAGCGCCGTGGCCACCGCCTCGATGATGACGTTGGTGGCGTCGTAGGTGAGCACGCCGTACGCCTCGAAGGGCTCCGGGTAGCCGGCGGCCTGGTAGTCCGCGATGAACTGCGTGGCGCTCGGCAGCAGCTCGGCCGGCGCGCCGACGCTGGTCGACAGGTCGCCCTGACGCCCGCCGAGCTCCACGAAGTCGGCCGAGTAGATGCCGTCGCCGCCCATCAGCGGGATGTTCAGGCCGGCGCCCGCCAGCTGCGCCGACAGCGGACCGGCGGCCGGGTACTCACCGCCGTAGTAGACGCGTCCGGGTTCTGGGCGCGGATCGCGGTGATCACACCCGAGAAGTCGGTGTCGCGCTCGCCGACCCGCTCCCGCGCCACGACCTGCGCACCCAGCCGGGTGGCCTGCTGCGCGAACTGCTCCGCGAGGCCCGCGCCGTAGGTCTTGCCGTCGTCGATCACGGCGATGCGCTGCCGGCCGGCCGTCTGCACCAGGTAGTTCGCCGCGAACGGGCCCTGGATGAGGTCGGTGGTGGCCACCCGGAAGTAGTTGTCGAACGGCCGCGCCGGCGCCGTCGCCGCCGCCTCGCCCAGCGTCAGCGTCGGGTTGGTGTTCGCCGGCGAGACCTGGACGATGCCGCGCTGGTTGAGGATCGGCTGCACCGTCTGCGACGTCGAGGAGTTCAGCGTGCCGACCACGCCGACGACGTTGGGGTCCGACGCGAGCAGCGTGGCCGCCTGGCCCGCGATCTGCGGCGTGCCCTGGTCGTCCTCGGGCTGGAAGCGGAGCTCGTAGCCCGGAACCGTGCAGGCCTCGTTCGCCTGGTCGACGGCCAGCTGAGCCGAGTTGCTCATGCCCAGGCCGAGCGCCGACAGACTGCCGGAGAGGGGCGCGATCATGCCGATGATCAGCGTGCCCCGGCTCGTGTCACAGCCGCCGGCGGCGCCACCGCCCGCCGGCGCCTCTTCCCGGTTCGTACTGCAGGCCGTGAGCGCCAAGGCTCCGGCGAGGACCGCCGCAACGGCGATCGTCCGCCTCCGACTCATGCGTTCTGTCCTTCCGTGCTGCGTCTCACGGGGGTGCCCGATCACGCCCGACCACTCTCGCCAGCCGAGAGCGGAGCGGACGTTAGCGACCGGTCGGTACGGCGTCACCCTCCGACCGATCTCCTTTACCGGACCGCAACCTGGGGTGTTGCGGAACGTAGGGCGATCGGCATCCGTGCGCAGCGCCGGGCGAACCGAGAAGTTTACGACTTGGGTGCGGCGAGCCCGTCGACGACCGCCTCCGCGACGGCCTTCATCGTGGTGCGGCGGTCCATCGCCGTGCGCTGGATCCACCGGAACGCCTCGGGCTCCGACATGTTCTGCCGCGTCATCAGCAGACCCTTGGCGCGGTCCACGACCTTGCGCGTCTCGAGGCGGTCGGTCAGCGTGGCGACCTCGTCCTCCAGCGCGCGCTTCTCGGCGAACCGGGAGACGGCCAGCTCGATCGCCGGCACCAGCTCGTGCCGGGCGAACGGCTTGACCAGGTACGCCATCGCGCCCGCGTCGCGCGCCTGCTCGATGAGATCGCGCTGGCTGAACGCGGTGAGCATGACCACCGGGGCGATGCGCTCCTCGACGATGGACGCCGCCGCCGCGATCCCGTCGACCTTCGGCATCTTGACGTCCATGATCACGAGGTCGGGCCGCAGCTCGCGGGCGAGGGTGACGGCCTGCTCGCCGTCGCCCGCCTCACCGGCGATGACGTAGCCCTCCTCGGTGAGCATCTCCGTCAGGTCGAGGCGGATGAGCGCCTCGTCCTCCACGACGAGCACGCGCAGGCCGACGGCCGGTCCGGCCTCGTCGGCGGCGGTGTTCTGCTCCGAAACCTGCTGGGTCACAGGGCTGCTCTCCTTCAACCGGAGTACGAACCGGAAGGATTCAGAATAGCGGCCGGGGTTGACGGACCGGCTGTGATCCCGGTGATGGCGGGCCGGTAAACTCCTGCCGGATCCCGACCAACCGCCCCCGTAGGCCAACCGGCAGAGCCCGCGGATTCAAAATCCGTCCAGTGTGGGTTCGAATCCCACCGGGGGCACTCTTCGTACCCGGTCGTGACGGATTGTCAGTGCGACCGGGAACACTCCGAGCATGCATCCGCGCACGACGGTCGACACGGTCCTCGCGCTGTGCCGATCAGGAGCGTCCAGCCGCGAGATCGCACGCATCACGGGAGTGCCCGAACGCACAGTCGCGCACTGGCGGCGAGGAGACCGCCGAGTCACCCGCACGACGACCCCGCGATCGGCGGACTGCCCTCGCTGCGGCGGAAACCCACTGGGCGGCTCGTACGGCTACCTTCTCGGCGCGTATCTCGGCGACGGTCACATCACGGCCGCCCAACGCACCGCCTGCCTCTGGATCTACTGCGCCGACTCCTGGCCCGGTGTGCAGGAGGAGTTCGGCAGGCGATCGTGGGCGTGGTGCCGAGCACATCCGTCTCCACCGTGCAGCGCACCGGATGCGTCGCCGTGAAGAGCTTCACCAAGCACTGGCACCGCCTCCTCCCCCAGCACGGCCCCGGGCCGAATCACACCCGCCCGATCGTGCTGGAGCCGTGGCAGCAGGAGGTCGTCGACGCCCACCCCGGGCCCTTACTGCGCGGCCTGTTCCACTCCGACGGCTGCCGGATCACCAACTGGGCCACCCCGCGGCCCGGCGGGAAGCGGTACGAGTACCCGCGCTACTTCTTCTCCAACAAGTCGGCCGACATCCTCGGCCTCTGCGCCGCGTCGCTCGACCGGCTCGGGATCGCCCACCGGCAGTCGCGGGCGGACACGATCTCGGTGGCCCGGCGGGCGGCCGTCGCGGCGCTGGACGAGGTGGTCGGCCCGAAGTCGTGACCCTCAGGCGGCCACCTCGTCCGCGGCGCGCAGCACGCGCAGCGCGTTGCGGCCGGCGAGCTTGGCGCAGTCGTCCGCGCTCCAGCCGCGGTCGAGCAGGGCGGCGAAGAGCGCCGGGTAGGTCGAGACGTCCTCCAGGCCGGCGGGGAGGTCGGCGGTGCCGTCGAAGTCGCCGCCGATCCCGACGTGGTCGATCCCGGCCACCTCGCGGGCGTGCTCCACGTGCGCGACGACGTCGGCGAGCGTGGCGCGCGGGCACGGCGGGCCGTCCCAGGTCCGCGCGAAGCCGTCGCGGGCGCGCAGGTCGCGGTGGTCGGCGCCGGCGGCCGTCATGGCGTCCTGCAGCAGCCCGTCCCAGGCGTTGACGGCGTCGGAGACGAACCGGGGCACGAACGTCACCATGCAGACGCCGCCGTTGGCCGGGAGCGCGGCCAGCACGTCGTCGGGGACGTTGCGCGGGTGGTCGGTGACGGTGCGGCAGGACGAGTGGGTGAACAGCACCGGCGCGGCGGTCGTCGCGAGCGCGGCGCGCATGGTGGTGGCGGCGACGTGCGAGAGGTCGACGACCATGCCGACCCGGTTCATCTCGCGCACGACGTCGTGGCCGAACGCGGTGAGCCCGCCGTGCACGGGCTCGTCGGTGGCGGAGTCGGCCCACTCGGTGTTGAGGTTGTGCGTCAGCGTGAGGTAGCGGACGCCGAGGCGGCGCAGTGCCGCGAGCACGCCGAGCGAGCCGGCGAGGCAGTGCCCGCCCTCCGCCCCGAGCAGCGACCCGACCCGGCCCGCGGCGAACGCGGCCTCGGCGGCGTCCGCGGTGGTGGCGAGGCCGAGGTCGGCGGGGTAGCGCTCGGCGAGCCGGTGCACCAGCTCCACCTGCTCCAGCACGGCCGCCGTCGCCGCGGGCCCGGTGAACGAGCACGGCACGTACACCGACCAGAACTGCACGCCGACCCGTCCGGCCCGCAGCCGCGGCAGGTCGGTCTGCAGGGCGGGGACGCCGGCGGCGAGGTCCGTGCCCGCGACCGCCGCGGCGGGCTCGGGACCGGCCAGCCGGCGCAGCGCCCACGGCAGGTCGTTGTGCCCGTCGACGAGCGGGTGCGCGGCGAGCAGGGCCTCGGCGACGGCGCGGTGATCCATCGGGCGAGTATCGCCCCGCGCGTGGCACGGTGGGCGTGATGAGCACCTCCGCCCGCGACCGCGACGCCGCCGGCCGCGCCCGCAACGCCCGTCCCCGGGACGCGGCGGGCCGCCCGCTGCCGCACGGCGCCGCCGGCGTCGAACGGGTGCCGGACGACCTCGTGCTGACGCCCGACGAGGCCGTGGCGGAGGCGCAGCGGCTGTTCGACGCCGGGCTCCCGTTCCCCGCGCACGACGTGCTGGAGGCGGCGTGGAAGGCCGCGCCGGACGGGGAGCGGGAGCTGTGGCGCGGGCTGGCCCAGCTCGCCGTGGGGCTCACGCACGCGCAGCGCGGCAACGCCCGCGGCGCCGTGGCGCTGCTGGAACGGGCGGCCGACCGGATCGGGAGGTGGGCCGCCCCGCCGCCGGCCGGGGTGGACGTCGCCGGCCTGCGGGCCTGGGCGGACGCCCTGGCGGACCGCATCACCCGCGAGGGCCTGGACACCCTCCCGCCAAGCGCCCTGCGCCCGAGCCTGCGCCGCTGACGAGCCCCACCCGACCGCATTCTGGCTCCACAACGCAGTTTTCGAGCCGCCCGAACTGCGTTATGGCTCCACACTGCGGTCGGGAGGGCTCCCCCACCGTCAGGAGCCGCCGGGGGTTGAGGGTCACGGTGATCGGCGCGTAGCCGGCCCCGGTGACGTCGACGCTCGGCGCGCAGCTGGTCCAGGGCCCGTTCGACGTAGGTGTTGGTGTACGCCTCCGGGTCGGGGTCCTGGGTGAGCACGGTCTGGCCGTCGGCGTTCACGGCGGTGCGGGCGACGCCGACGGTCTGCTGCCACGCGGCCTCGTCGACCACGCCGATCCCGTCGGGCGAGGGCCAGATGAGCTTGTTCACCTCGTTGACCTGCCAGAGCTGGTGGCTCGCGCCGAGCGTCGACCCGGCGGCGACGACGAGGTCGCGGCACTGCTCGACGTTGTCGCGGCAGTACGCCCAGCCCTCGAGCGAGCCGGCGAGGAACCGGACGGTCTGGTCCTGGTAGGCCGGGTCGGACAGGCGCTCGCTGCTGGCCCAGACGGCGTCCTGCAGCATCGCGGTGCCGGCCTCGTTCCAGTCGATGACGGAGAAGTCGGACGGCTGGTAGAGCTGCCCGGTGGCCGGGTTGGTTGCCTCCAGCACCTGCGCGTACTCGTTGTACGACATGGCCTGCGCGGCGTCGATCTCGCCGGAGAGCAGGGCCTGCATGTCGAACTGCTGCTGCACGAGCGTGACGTCGGTGGCCGGGGTGAGCCCGGCGCTGGTCATGCCGGCGAACAGCTCGAACTCGTTGCCGAAGCCCCAGTTGCCGACGCGGCGGCCGGCGAGGTCGGCGGCGCTGGTGATGCCGCTGTTCGCGAACGACACCTGGTAGGTGCCGGAGCGCTGGAAGACCTGCGCGACGTCGGTGATCGCGGCGCCCTGCTCGCGGGACGCGAGCGCCTTGGGCACCCACGCGATCGCGTAGTCGGCCTGGCCCTGCGCGAGCACCGTCTGCGGGACGATGTCGACGCCGCCCTCCAGGATCTGCACGTCGAGCCCGCGCTCGGCGTAGAAGCCCTGCTCGACGGCGGCGATGTAGCCGGCGAACTGGCCCTGGGTGAACCACTGGAGCTGCAGCCGGACCTGCTGCGGCCCCTCCCCCGCGGGGCCGCCGGGTCGGCGGGCCCGGTGGTGGTGCAGGCGGCGAGCGCGAACAGCGCCGACGCCGCGACGGCGAGGGTGCGTAGTGATGGTCGGGACACGGGAGTGACCTCCGTCAGTCAGGCGGTTCGACCGCGTGTCACCAGCCGCTCGACGAGCAGCCCGGCGAGGTGGAACAGCAGCCCCAGTGCGATCGAGGCGGCGACGAACGCCCACGCGCGTGCGTAGGCGGTGTTGGCGGCGGCCGCGGAGATGCGGCTGCCGAGCCCGTTCTGCAGGCCGCCGAAGTACTCGGCGACGATCGCGGCGATCACGGCGGCGGGCGCCGCGAGCCGCAGCCCGGTCATGACGTAGGGCACCGCGCCCGGCAACCGCACGAGCCGGGCCCGCTGCCACGGGGTGGCGGCCAGCGCCGTCATCAGCTCGGCGTGCACCGGCTGCACCTGGCGCAGCCCGCGGGCCGTCGCGACGAAGACCGGCACGGTGACGACGACGGTGACGACCAGCCGGCGCGGGATCTCGGTGGTCGAGCCGAACATCGTGGTGAACACGGGCGCGAGCGCGACGATCGGCACGGCGCTCGCGGCGAGCACCACGGGGGTCAGCAGCTCCCCGATCACCCGCGACGACGAGGCGAGCACCGCGAGCACGAGCCCGAGCAGGAACCCGGCGACGAGCCCGGCCAGCGCGTTCCCGCCGGTCACGGCCGCGGTCGGGACGATCACGCCGAACTGGGCGCCGACCTGCGCGGCGATCGCGCTCGGGGTGGGCAGCAGGAACGCGGGCACCCGGCCGAACGTCACGACCAGCTCCCACAGCAGGAGCAGGCCGACGCCGAACACGACCGGCGGCCAGACCCGGGCGACGCGGTTCATCCGTGCCCCTTCCGCAGCGCCTCGCGCACGGCCGTGATGGCGGCGAAGAAGGCACCCGTCTCGCGGACGTCCTCGACGTCGGCCGGGACGAGGTCGGCGGCCGCCGTCGCGCCGGGACGGCGGCCGCGACGATCTCGGTGATCCGGCCCGGCCGCGGGGACATGACGACCACCCGGTCGGAGAGCACGACGGCCTCCGGGATCGAGTGGGTCACGAACAGGACAGCGGCGCCGGTCTCGCGGGCGATCCGCAGCAGCTCGGCCTGCATGCGCTCGCGGGTCATCTCGTCGAGCGCGCCGAAGGGCTCGTCCATGAGCAGCAGCTTGGGGCTGGGCGCGAGCGCCCGGGCGATCGCGACGCGCTGCTGCATCCCGCCGGACAGTTCGCTCGGGCGGGCCGTGGCGAACTCGGCGAGCCCGACCAGCTCCAGCAGCTCGGCGGCGCGCGCCCGGCGCTGCGCCTTCGCGACGCCGTGGACGTGCAGCGGCAGCTCGACGTTCTCCGTGACCGTGCGCCACTCCAGGAGCCCGGCCTGCTGGAACGCGATGCCGTAGTCCTGGTCGAGGCGGGCCTGCCGGGGCGGTTTGCCGCCGACGAGCGCCGCGCCCGCGGTGGGCTCCTCCAGGTCGGCGACCAGCCGCAGCAGCGTCGACTTCCCGCACCCGGACGGCCCGATGAGCGAGACGAACTCGCCCGCGCCGACGGTCAGGTCGATGCCGGCGAGCGCGTGCACGTCGCCGAACCGCTTCTCGACGCCGGTGAGGGAGACGGCGGGTGTCATGCGAGGTGCCCCCGGTAGCGGCGCAGGGCCACGTCGAGCAGTCCGACGGCGCCCGCCGCGACCAGCCCGAGCACGGCGGCGCCGAGGATCGCGGTGTACATGCGGGACGGGTCGCCGGTGGCGGACTGGGCGTACTCGATGATCAGCCGGCCGATCCCGCCGCGGGTGCCGGTGGAGATCTCCGCGACGATCGCCCCGACCACGGCCGCGGCGGCGCGAGCCGGACCGCCGGCACGAGGTACGGCACGGACCCGCAGCCGCAGCCGCACCAGCGTTGTCCACCAGCCGGCGGCGAGCGTGCGGAAGAGCTCGACGTCGCCGCGGGCGGCGAGCTCAGCCCGCGCAGCATCCCGACGGCGATCGGGAAGAACGCCAAGTAGGACGCGATGACCATGACGCTCGCCCACGGCTGCCACGACCAGCCCAGGATCGCGATCCGCCCGCCCCAGCCGGCGACGAGCGGCGCGATCGCGATCAGCGGCACCGTCTGCGACGCGACGACGTACGGGAGCGCGGCCCGTTCGAGCAGGCCGGAGCGCTGCATGGCGAGCGCGAGCAGCACCCCGAGCACGCCGCCGAGCACGAGCCCGCCCAGCGCCAGCCCGAGCGTGAAGAGCGCCCCGGACGCGACGGCCGCGCCGACCGTGCGGCCGGCGCCGGCGACCTCGGGCTCGCCGAGCCGGGCCAGCACCGTCCAGACGTGCGGCATCGCGGCGTCGTCGGTGCGGGGCAGCAGCCGGGTGTCGCCGACCGTCACGCCCTCGTCCGGGACGACCAGCTTGACCAGCTCCCACAGGGCCACGAGCAGCACGAACGCGGCCACCGCCACCAGCGGCGCACGCGACCGGCCGGCCATCCGCAGCTCCCGACGTTCGTCCCCGACGCCCGGATCGATCTCCGGGCGAATGGCGATACTCCGAGCCCGAGATGACCGTAGCGTTACCGGCGCGTTCCCACTCGGGACGCGGGCGTCAGCGCGGCATGCGGCGCCACAGCGCCCGCGGGGCGTGCCGGAGCACCGCGAAGATCGGGCGCAGCACCCTCGGCACCCAGACCTCGCCGCGGCCGGACCGGAGGCCCTCCACCGTCGCGTCGGCGACCTGGTCCGGGGTGGACGAGAACGGCGCAGGCGTCATGCCCTCGGTCATCCGGCCGATCACGAAACCCGGCCTGACCAGCAGCAACCGTGCGCCGCTGCCGTGCAGGGCGTCGGCCAGCCCGCTCGCGAAGCCGTCGAGCCCGGCCTTCGCCGAGCCGTACACGTAGTTGGCGCGCCGGACCCGCGCGCCCGCCACCGACGAGAACACGACGAGCGTGCCGTGGCCCTGGGTGCGCACGATCGCCGCCAGATGGGTCAGCACGGCGACGTGCGCGACGTAGTCGGTGTGCACGATCTGCACGGCGTGGTCCGGGTCCCGCTCGGCCCGGCGCTGGTCGCCGAGCAGGCCGAACGCCACCACGACGACGTCCAGCCGGTGGTGGCGGCGGACGACGTCGAGCAGCACGGCGCGCTGCGCCGCGAGGTCGTCGGCGTCGAACTCGACGCGGTCGACGGCCGCGGCCCCCGCCGCGAGCAGCAGCTTCTCCTCGGCGTCGAGGTCGTCGGCGCGGCGCGCGGCCAGCACGACGGTGGCGCCGGGCGCGAGCCGCTGCGCCACCGCCAGCCCGATCTCGCTCCGCCCGCCGAGCACCAGGACGGTCTCCCCCATGCACGGAGCCTTCCACACGGGTGGGGGAACGGCAGTTACCGTGAGCGCGTGCCCGAGTTACGTTTCGACGTCCGATGGCCGGACGGGTCGCAGCGCACCTACTACTCGCCGTCACTCGTGGTGGAGGAGTACCTAGCGGCCGGCGCCGCGTACGCGGTGCCCGAGTTCGTGCGCCGCGAGCCGGGAGGCGCTGGGCATCGCGAGCGAGCGGGTGCGCGCGAAGTACGGGTTCCCGTGCTCGCGGGCGGCGGCCTCGCTCGCGGCGATCGAGGCGGACGCCGCGGGGTTCCCGGCCGGCGAGGTGCAGGTCGAGGCACTGCGCCGGTGACCGCCGGTGACCGTCGGTGAGCATCGATACTGACGCCATGCACGCCGCCGTTCTCGGCTCGCCCGTCGCGCACTCGCTGTCCCCGGCCCTGCACACGGCCGCGTACGCCGCGCTCGGCCTCGACGGCTGGCACTACGGCATGCACGAGTGCGACGAGGCCGGGCTCGCGCCGTTCGTCGCCGGGCTCGGGCCCGGGTGGGCCGGGCTGTCGCTGACGATGCCGCTGAAGCGCGTGGCGCTGGAGGTCGCGTCGGAGGTGTCGCCGCTGGCCGCCGCGATCGGCGCCGCCAACACCCTCGTGCTGGTCGAGGGGCGGCGGTTCGCCGACAACACCGACGTGGCGGGGATCGTCGCCGCGCTGCGCGGCGCCGGCGTCACGGGCGGCGGGCGGGCGGTCGTGCTCGGCGCGGGCGGCACGGCGCAGGGCGCGCTGGCCGCGCTGCGCGACCTCGGGATCGGCGAGGTCGCGGTGCTCGTGCGCAACCTGGCCCGCACCGGCGAGCTGCGGGCCACCGCCGGCCGGCTCGGCGTCACGCCGGTGGTCAGCGACGCGCTCGCCGACCCGGCGCGCGCGGACGCCGCGACCGCCGGCGCCGACGTGGTGATCTCGACGCTGCCGAAGGGCGCGGCCGACCACCTCGCCGCCCCCGGGCCGGGCACCGTGCTGCTCGACGTCGTGTACGCGCCGTGGCCCACCCCGTTCGCCGAGGCCGCGCAGGCCCGCGGCGCCGCGTGGTCAGCGGGCTGGAGATGCTGCTGCACCAGGCCGTGGCGCAGGTGGAGCTGATGACCGGCCGCCCCGGCCCGGTACCCGAGATGCGCGCGGCGCTCGACGCCGCGGTGGCCGCCCGCGCCTAGCACCCCGACCGCACACACCTCCCGTACTCCGCACACATGTCAGGACGTGTGTGCGGAGGCCGGGAGGTGTGTGCGGTGGACCGATACTGCGTAGTCGCCGCCGTCGTACGGGCTTCGGTTCCATGTTGCGTAGCGGGTCTCCGGCCTCAGGGCGGCCGCGGTGCACCACGCGTCGTAGTCGGCGAGCGTCGGCCAGCCGGGCCGCAGCTGGAAGCCCGCGACCAGCCGGCCGCCGGGGGCGGAGGTGCCGGGCGCAGGCCGCCACGGCGGCCGCCCGCCGGTCCGCGGCGACGTACGGCACGACGTTCCCGGCCAGCACCACCACGTCGAACCGCTCGGGCCGGTCGAGGTCGGCGAGGTCCGCGACCAGCCACTCCAGCTCCGGGGCCTTCTCCCGGGCGGCCGCGACCATGTCCGGGTCGGCGTCGACGCCGAGCACGGCGATCCCGCGCCGGGCCAGCTCGATCGCGACGCGCCCGGTGCCGCACCCGCCGTCGAGCACGGACGCCGGCCCGTACGCGGTGACGAGGTCGGCCTCGCCGTGCGGGTTGTGCCCGGCCGCGGCCATCCGCCGCCAGCGCTCGTCGTAGTCGGTGAGGTCGACCTGCGAACGCCACTGCCGCCAGTCGTCCGGAAGCCCGTTCACCACGCAACCCTATGCCCGGAACATCGGCGCGGACCCGTCGGTTGAGCTTCACATGAAGGTGGAGATCTGGTCGGACGTCGTGTGCCCGTGGTGCGCCATCGGCAAGCACCGCTTCGAGAGCGCGCTGGCGCGGTTCGCGCACGGCGACGCCGTCGAGGTGAGCTACCACAGCTTCGAGCTGGACCCGGCGGCCCCGCGGGAGATCCCCGGCGACGCGTCGGACCGGCTCGCGGCCAAGTACGGGATGCCGCGCGAGCAGGCCGAGGAGATGCACCGGCAGATGACCGAGCGCGCGGCCGGCGACGGCTGGGACTTCCACTTCGAGCGCGCCCGCGGCGGCAACACGTTCGACGCGCACCGCCTGCTCCACCTCGCCGCCGAGCGCGGCGTCCAGGTCGCGGTGAAGGAGCGGCTCTTCCGCGGCTACTTCGAGGAGGGCGCGCCCGTCGGCGACGTCGAGACGCTCGTGCGGCTCGGCGCCGAGGCCGGGCTCGACGCGGACGAGCGCGCGCCGTGCTCACGTCCGACCGCTACGCCGACGCCGTCCGCGCCGACGAGCAGCAGGCGCAGGCGTACGGGATCAACGGCGTGCCGTTCTACGTGGTCGACCGCAGGTACGGGGTGTCCGGGGCGCAGCCGCCGGAGGCGCTGCTCCAGGTGCTCGACCGGGCGTGGACCGAGTCGCACCCGGTGCAGGTGCTCACCCCGGCCGGGCCGGACGGCGACGCGTGCGCCGACGGGACCTGCAGCGTCTGACCGCGTTCCACCTCGTGGACAGCGGCGCCCACCCGGCCTTCCGGTGAGCGAGACTCCGGTCATGTCGATTCCCACTGACGAGAACCGCGACCTGCTCACCGTCGTCGCGACCATGCGTGCCAAGCCGGGCATGGAGGACGAGCTGCGCGCGACGCTGACGTCCGTCATCGAGCCGACCCTCAACGAGGACGGCTGCCACACCTACGCCCTGCACCAGGCGTCGCGGACCCGTCGGTCTTCGTCTTCTACGAGAACTGGACCAGCAAGGACCACCTCGACAAGCACCTGGCCAGCGAGCACATGGCCAAGGGCCTGGCCGGGGTGGGCGAGCTGCTGGAGGCCCGCGCCGACATCCAGACGCTGCGCCGCGTGGGCTGAGCCGTACGAACGACGAAGGCCCCGTTCAGGACTCCTGAACGGGGCCTTCTCGTGCCTGCTCTCAGTCGCGGCGGCCGCGCCCGCTGCCGCTGCCGGCGGCGGCGAACCCGCGGTCGCGGCGGACGTTGGCCCGCCGGCCCTTCAGGGTGGTGGAGCCGCGCAGGCTGCGCAGCACCTCGTCGGCGGCGTGCTCGGGGATCTCCACCAGCGCGTGCCGCTCGTGGATCTGGATCGCACCGATGTCGCGGCCGGTGAGGATCGACTCGTTGGCCAGCGCGCCGACGATGTCCTGCGGACGCACGCCGCTGGCCCGCCCCGCGTTGACGAAGAGGCGGGTGGTGCCGGCCTTCGGCGGGCGGGTGCCGCCCGCGCCGCCACGGCCGCGCGGCTCACGGGGCTCGCGGGTGCGCGGTGCGGTGACGACCGGGATGTCCTCGCCGTCGTCCGGGGTGCCGGCCGCGGCCTGCATCAGCCGGACGGCGGCCGCGGCGACGTCCAGGCCGTCGAAGTCGGCGGCGAGCCCGGCCAGCATGGTGCGCACGCCGTCGTCGTCGTTGGGGGTGCCGGTCTCGTCGTCGTTGAGCATGTCCTCGAGCAGCCGCTCGCGCAGGGCCGACGCGGTGCGCTCCAGCCGGACGGCCTTGAGGTCGGCGGCCGTCGGGACGGCGGCGAACTCGACGGGCTGCCCGGTGAGCCGCTCGACGGCGCGCAGCGCGTGCACCTTGGCCGGCGGCACCAGCGTGATCGCGACGCCCTCGCGCCCGGCCCGGCCGACCCGGCCGATCCGGTGCACGTACGCCTCGGACGACTGCGGCACGTCGTGGTTGACCACGTGCGTGAGCAGGTCGATGTCGAGGCCGCGGGCCGCGACGTCGGTGGCGACGAGCAGCTCGGTGCGCCCGCTGCGCAGCCGCTCGACCACACGGGTGCGGTGCTCCTGGTCCATGCCGCCGTGCAGCGCCTCGGCGCGCAGGCCGCGCGCGGTGAGCGTCTCGGTGACGGCGTCGACGTCGACGCGGGTGCGGCAGAAGACGATCGCGGCGCGCGGCCGCTCGACCTCCAGCACGCGCCCGAGCGCGGCGGTGGTGTGGCTGCGCGGCACCAGGTAGGCGGTCTGCCGGACGCGCGGCGCCTCGCCCTCGGGCACGGCCTCGCGCTCGATGCGGACGGTGACGGGGTCGCGCAGGTACTTCTGGGCCAGCGCCTCGATGCGGCGCGGCATGGTGGCCGAGAACAGGACGGCCTGGCGGGTCTCGGGGGTGGCCTCGATGAGCGTCTCGATGTCCTCGACGAAGCCCATGTCGAGCATCTCGTCGGCCTCGTCGAGCACGATCGTCTCGAGCTCGTCGAGGCGCAGCGCGCCGCGGTTCAGGAGGTCGATGGCCCGGCCGGGGGTGGCCACGACGACGTCCACGCCCTGGTCGAGGGCCTTCCACTGCTGGCCGACCGGCGCCCCGCCGTACACGGTGACGACTCGCGTGCCCAGGCCGCGCCCGTAGCGCGTGACGGCCTCGGCGACCTGCAGGGCCAGCTCCCGGGTGGGCGCCAGCACCAGGCCGTAGGGGGCGTCGCCGCGGGCCGGCGCCGGCCGCGCGTCCGCCAGCCGCTCCAGGAGGGGCAGCGCGAACGCGGCGGTCTTGCCGGTGCCGGTGGCGGCCTGCCCGAGCAGGTCGCGGCCGGCCACGAGCGGGGCGATGGCCGCGGCCTGGATGGGGCTCGGCCGGGTGTAGCCCAGCTCCTCGACCTCGTGCTGCAGCTCGGCGCGCAGGGGGAGATCGGCGAAGTCGGGCAGGGCGAGCTCGTGCTCGTTGTCGATCAAGAATCGTCTTCCGTCGCAGTGAACGGGAGGCGTGGTGCGCTCCCGCGGGGAGAGCCCGCGGGGCCTACGGCACGAGTACTACCTGGCCAATGCGGTCTCTGGTGGAGCCAACGCACCACCAGTCGTACATAGTCCCAGGTGATCGGCGCCACCGCAGCACCGGCCCCCTGCTCGCGTCAGGGGACCGGGCATCCCAGCGTGTAGACCGCCACGTCACGGCCGCCCTGCCGCAGCCCGCAGCAGTCCGTCTCGGCGTCCTCGGCGAACACCCGCGGCCCGGCCGGGTGCGGCAGCGCCGACGGCGCGACGGCGGACAGGTCGAGCGGCTCCGGGTCGCCGTCCACCCGCACCAGCCCGCCCGCCGCGATCAGGTCGAGGTGCAGCGGCGTGCGGCGGGCCGGGGCGAACGTCCCCTGGTTGTGCTGGCCGAACCCGACGTGGATGCCGGGGTACCGCTCGTTGACGAACGAGTTCATGCGCACGAACCCGGGGATGCCGCTGTTGGTGCCGAACCCCAGCTCCCCCACCTCGCCGGGCGTGCGGCAGCGCGAAGAGCTGCTCCAGCAGCGCGCGCACGTCCGGGTCGGGGCAGCTCCACCCGACCAGCGTGCTGTCCCGGATCTCCATCCGGACGGGCGCGGCCGCGAGCCGGGTGTCGCCGTCGACGGCGGCGTTGACGCTGAACGCGCCGTCCGCGACGAACACGCCGTCCATCCGCACCGGGAGCGTCGCGACCTCGCCTGACGGGACGAGCACGGTCTCCCCGGAGGGCCCGCTGCCGCGGTTGCTGATCCAGACCCGCTCGCGCTCGGAGTCGAGGTCGGCGGTGAGCCGGGAGCCGCCGGCCGTGGTCATCGTGATCCGGTGCGTGCCCATCAGCCGGCGCAGCACGGCGCCGTTGAGCGCCGCGATCTCGGCGGGCGTGCGGTTGAGGGCGTGGGTGAGCAGGTCGGCGGTGGCGTTCATGGCGCGCACCTGGCGGGCCCGGCCCGCCGGGTAGCGCCCCAGCAGCCCGCGGGATCGACGGCGGTGTGCGAGGATCGTGCTGCGCTCCGCGACGACCAGCACAACCCGCCCGTCGCCGAGGCGTCCGGGTCGGGCAGGGCGGCGGCCAGCCGGTCCTCGACGCCGTCGTCGCGGACCGCGCCCATCACCACCGCCCGTGCGGCCACGCCGCGGCGGCGCAGCGTGACGAGCAGGTACCCGGCGAACTCCCGGCAGTCGGTGGTGTAGGCGACCACGACGTGCTCACCCGGCGCGCCGGTGATCCCGAGGTAGTGGTCCACCAGCATCCCGGCGCCGTGCCAGCGGGCGGCCGGCACTCCGGCCGACACGATGGCGCCGGTCACGACGCGGTGGGTGTCGAGATCTCCCAGAGCTGCCACGGCGATACGCCGCCCGGGTCGGACCCGCTGTCGATGCCCGGGGGTGTCGACGCCACCGGCGGCTCGTCGGCCGCCAGGTCCTGGAGGACGTCGCTCAGCTCACGGTCGCTCGGCTCGGACGGCATGGTCGCAGCTCCTGCGCGGGTCGGCGGGGCAGGACGAACGGGATGTGACCCAGACCATCCCGGCCCGCCACCGGCCCGGCAAGGCCACCCGCGCCGCTCCACCCGATGAGCGCCACGGGCCGCCACCCGTCGTCACCACCCTCCCCCGAACGGCCCCCGGTCCCCGCGAGTCGCCGGAAGAGTGCGCGCGAGTCGCGACGTTCGTGCGCCGCACGAATCCAGCGACTCGCGCGCACTATCTCAGCGCTCGCGGGCCTTTGCTAGCGCTTGCGCTTGTCGGTGGAGCCGTCGCCGGTCAGGCCGGCGCGGCGCAGGGCGTCGGCCATGGCGCTGTTGCCCAGCCCGCCGCCGCCGGAACCGCCGCGGCCGCCACCGCCGCCGCCCTGCCGGCCGCCGCGCCGGTCGCCGCCGCGGCCGCCGCCCCTCTGGTCCCGCGGACCGCGCTGCTCGCGCGGTTCCCGCTGGTCGCCACCGCGCTGGTCGCCACCGCGCTGAGGCTTGGCGGCCGGCTCGTCGTCGAGCCGCAGCGTGAGCGAGATGCGCTTGCGGGCCTCGTCGACGTCCAGCACCTTGACGCGCACGACGTCGCCGGACTTCACGACCTCCCGCGGGTCGCTGACGAACTGCTTCGCCATCGCCGAGACGTGCACCAGCCCGTCCTGGTGCACACCGACGTCGACGAACGCGCCGAACGCGGCGACGTTCGTGACCACACCCTCCAGCAGCATCCCCGCCCGCAGGTCGGCGATCTTGTGCACGCCCTCGGCGAACGTCGCCGTGCGGAACGCCGGACGCGGGTCGCGGCCGGGCTTCTCCAGCTCGGCGAGGATGTCGGTGACGGTCGGCAGCCCGAACCGCCCGTCCACGAACTCGTGCGGCTTGAGTGACTTGATCTTCTGGGCGTTGCCGATCAGCGCGCCGATGTCGGTCCTGGCCCGCTCCAGGATGCGGTGCACCACCGGGTAGGACTCGGGGTGCACGCCGGAGACGTCCAGCGGGTCGTCCCCGCCGCGGATGCGCAGGAAGCCGGCGCACTGCTCGAACGCCTTCGGGCCCAGCCGCGGCACGTCGGCGAGCGCGCGCCGGGTGCGGAACGGGCCGTTCGCGTCGCGGTGCAGCACGATCTGCGCGGCCAGCCCTCGGAGATCCCCGACACCCGGCGCAGCAGCGGCACCGAGGCCGTGTTGACGTCGACGCCGACCGCGTTCACGCAGTCCTCGACCACGGCGTCGAGCGAGCGGGAGAGCGCCGACTCGGCCAGGTCGTGCTGGTACTGGCCCACCCCAATGGACTTGGGGTCGATCTTCACCAGCTCGGCGAGCGGGTCCTGCAGCCGCCGCGCGATCGAGACGGCGCCGCGCAGCGAGACGTCCAGATCGGGCAGCTCGGCCGACGCGTACGCCGACGCCGAGTACACCGACGCGCCCGCCTCGCTGACCATCACCTTCGTGAGCTTGAGCGCCGGGTTGGCGGCGACCAGCTCCCCCGCGAGCTTGTCGGTCTCCCGCGACGCCGTGCCGTTGCCGATCGCGACGAGCTCGACGTCGTGCGCGGCGGCCAGCTTCGTCAGGGTGACGAGCGCGCCGTTCCAGTCGCGGCGCGGCTCGTGCGGGTAGATCGTGTCGGTGGCGACGACCTTGCCGGTGGCGTCGACGACCGCGACCTTCACGCCGGTGCGCAGGCCCGGGTCCAGGCCCATGGTCGAGCGGCTCCCGGCCGGCGCGGCGAGCAGCAGGTCGCGCAGGTTCGAGGCGAAGACGCCGATCGCGCCCTCCTCGGCCACCGTGCGCAGCCGGACCCGGATGTCGATGCCCAGGTGCAGCAGGATGCGGGTGCGCCAGGCCCAGCGCACGCAGTCGTTCAGCCACTTGTCGGCCGGCCGGCCCCGGTCCGCGATCGAGAACGCGGCCGCGACCGTGCGCTCGTAGTCGGTGACGACGCCCGGCTCGGCGGGCTCGGCGTCGGGCTCCAGCGCGACGTCGAGCACCTCCTCCTTCTCCCCGCGGAACGCGGCGAGGATTCGGTGGCTCGGCAGCTTCGTGAACGGCTCGGAGAAGTCGAAGTAGTCGGCGAACTTGGCGCCCTCGGTCTCCTTGCCCTCGCGGACCTTGGTGACGAGGCACCCGCGGGTCCACATGCGCTCGCGCAGGCCGCCGATCAGGTCGGCGTCCTCGGCGAACCGCTCGACGAGGATCGCGCGGGCCCCCTCCAGCGCCGCGGTCGCGTCCGCGACCTGCTCGTTCACGTACCCGGCGGCGACAGCGGCCGATCCTGCGACGGGTCGGCGAGCAGCGTGTCGGCGAGCGGCTCCAGCCCGGCCTCACGCGCGATCATCGCCTTCGTGCGGCGCCTCGGCTTGAACGGGAGGTAGATGTCCTCCAGGCGGGCCTTCGACTCGGCCGCCAGGATCCGCGCTTCCAGTGCCTCGTCGAGCTTGCCCTGCTTGCGGATCTCGTCGAGCACGACGGTGCGGCGTTCCTCCAGCTCGCGCAGGTAGCGCAGGCGCTCCTCCAGCGTGCGCAGCTGCGCGTCGTCGAGCGCGCCGGTGGCCTCCTTGCGGTACCGGGCGACGAACGGGACGGTCGCGCCGCCGTCGAGGAGGTCGACGCCGCGACCACCTGGTGCGGCCGGACACCGAGCTCGTCGGCGATGCGCTGCTGGATCGACTGGGCCGGCGGTGGGGCCGCCGCGCCGGCGGAACGTGCGTACCTGTCACATCGGACATCGTCGCGGGCGGGCGCGACGCGGGAACCGCGGGGGTGGCCGTGACGGGCGCCACCTGTCACCCACACGTGACACGGAGGACACGAGCGCTGCTCACGCTCGTCCGAGGCACGTCACACCCAGACCCCGACCAGCTGGGAGTCCTCATGACCGCCGCCCCCACCACCGCGCCCGCCCCGGTTCCCGTCGAACCGGGCAGGCTCGCCGGCAACGCGCTCGGCCTCGTCTCGGTGCTCTTCTGCATCGTGACGGGGGCTGCGCCGCTCGCCGCGATGATGTTCAACGTCCCGGTCGCGACGCTCGGCGCCGGCTACGCCTCCCCCGCCGCCTTCGCCGTCGCCACCGTGGCCCTGACGATCTTCTCGGTCGGCTACATCGCGATGTGCCGCCGCGTGACGTCGGCAGGCGGCTTCTACACGTTCGTCACGCGCGGTCTCGGCCGGGTGGTCGGGCTCGGCGCGGGCCTGCTGATCGCGCTCTGCTACATGGTGTTCGCGGCCGCGGTGATCGGGACGATGGGCTACTTCGCGTCCACGACCGTGGAGAGCTTCACCGGGCTGGCGCTGCCCGCGTGGGTCTACATGATCATCGGGCTGGCGCTGATGAGCGCCTTCGCGATCTTCCACATCGAGCTGACCGCCCGGGTGCTCGGCGTGCTGCTCATCGCCGAGGTGCTGGTGCTGGTCGTGCTGGCGGTCGGGGTGTTCGCCGCGGGTGGCGCCGAGGGCTTCTCGCTCGCGCCGCTCAACCCCGTCGACATCTTCGGGAACTCGGCCGCGGTCGAGGTGTTCGGCGCCGGGGCGGCCGGGATCGCGCTCTTCGCGGCGTTCTGGTCGTGGGTCGGCTTCGAGATGGCCCCCAACTACGCCGAGGAGACGAAGGACCCGCACAAGATCGCCCGCACCGCCACGTACGGCTCGGTGATCGGCCTGGGCGTGTTCTACGTGGTGATCTCCTACGTCTTCGTCACCGGCTGGGGCCTGACCGGCTCGGCGCAGGCCGTGCAGTCGCAGTACGCGGGCGAGATCGCCTCGGCGTTCTACCCGCTCACCGACCGCTACGTCGGGTCGTGGGCGACGGTGCTGATGGAGGTGCTGATCGTCACCGGCTCGTTCGCCTGCGCGATGGCGTTCTACAACACCAGCGCCCGCTACCTCTTCGCGCTCGGCCGCGAGGGCGTGCTGCCGTCCGTGCTCGCCCGGACGTCGAAGCGGCACAGCCCGCTCCCGGCCGCGATGACGGTGACGGCCGTCGTCGGGCTCTACTGCCTCGGCTTCGTGCTCTACGACCCGACGAACGAGGGCGCGCTGCTCAAGCTGGGCACCTGGTCGCCGCTGCTGGGCGTGCTGGGCATCCTCGGCGTGCAGGCGCTGGTCTCGGTCGCGATCATCCGCTACTTCCGCACGACGGCCCGCGACGGCTTCCGCTGGTGGTCCACGTTCGTGGCGCCGGTGCTGGGCTTCGCGGCCATGACGGGCGCGTGCGTGCTGCTCGTCGTCAACCGCTACGACCTGGCCGGCGCGGCGGACGCCGTCTACATCACCGTGCTGCCCTGGGTGGTGCTCGCCGTGTTCGTCGCGGGAATGGCGCTGGCCCTGGTCTTGCGCAGCCGCTCCCCGCAGCGGTATGCCCGGATCGGGCAGTTCGAGGTCACCGAGTCCGCCGCCACCGTCGCGACGCCGCAGGGAGCCGCCGTATGACCGCCGTCGAGCACCCCACCGTCACCACCGCAGCCCACCCGCTGGAACCGCTCACCGCCGAGGAGGTGGCCACGGCCGCCGCGGTGCTGCGCGCCGAACGAGGGCTCGCGGAGACCGCGCGGTTCGTCTTCGTGACGCTGCACGAGCCGCCGAAGGCCGCCGTCCTCGGCTGGACGCCGGACGCCGCGCCGCCGCCGCGCGAGGCGCACGTCGTGCTGTACGACCGCGCGGACCGCACCACGTACGAGGCCGTCGTGTCGCTGACCGACCGCGCCGTCGTCGCGTGGACGCCGGTCGAGGGCGTGCAGGCGCCGATCATGGCCGAGGAGTTCGCCGCGTGCGAGGCCATCGTGCAGGCGGACCCGCGCTGGCAGGAGGCCATGCGCAGGCGCGGCGTGGCGGACTTCGCGCTCACGATGATCGACCCGTGGGCCTCCAGCTGGCCGGCCCGCAGGACGACCCGGCCGCCCGCCGCATCGCCCGCCCGCTGACGTGGGTGCGCACCGCGCCCGGCGAGCACGGCTACGCCCGGCCCGTCGAGGGGCTCGTCGTGGTCGTCGACCTGGACGCCGGCGAGGTCGTGGAGGTGGCCGACCACGGTGTCGTCGCGCTGCCCCCGCAGCCGGGCAACTACGAGGAGCCGTGGATCTTCGAGGACGGCAACGTGCCCGCGGTGCCGGCGTACCGCGACGACGTGAAGCCGATCGAGATCACCCAGCCCGAGGGCCCGAGCTTCACGGTGGACGGGCACGCCGTGACCTGGCAGAAGTGGCACCTGCGGATCGGGTTCACGCCGCGCGAGGGGCTGGTGCTGCACGAGGTCGCCTACGCCGACCGCGGCACGCTGCGCCCGGTGGTCTACCGCGCCTCGCTCGCCGAGATGTACGTCCCCTACGGCGACCCGGCCCCGACCCACCGCTTCAAGAACGTGTTCGACCAGGGCGAGTACGGCGTCGGCTGGCTGGCGAACCCGCTGACGCTGGGCTGCGACTGCGTCGGGCACATCCACTACTTCGACGGGGTCGTCAACGACAACGACGGCAACCCCGTGACGATCCCCAACGCCGTCTGCATGCACGAGGAGGACGCCGGGATCGCCTGGAAGCACACCGACTTCCGCACCGGGGCCGTGCAGGTGCGCCGCAGGCGGCGGCTGGTGGTCTCGACGATCGTCACCGTCGGGAACTACGAGTACGGCTACTTCTGGTACCTCTACAACGACGGCACGATCGAGTACGAGGTGAAGCTCACCGGCGTCATCTCGACGGGGGCGATCGCGCCCGGCGAGGTGCCGGCGCACGGCACGCTCGTCGCGCCCGGCCTCTACGGGCCGCACCACCAGCACTTCTTCTGCGTCCGGCTGGACATGGCGGTGGACGGGCCGCGCAACACGGTGGTCGAGGTCGACTCGGCGCCGAGCCCGCCCGGCCCGGACAACCCGCACGGCAACGCCTGGCAGGTGCACCGCACGGTGCTCGCGAGCGAGGCGGGCGCGCAGCGCGACACCGACGCGGCCCGGGCCCGCTACTGGAAGATCGAGAGCGCCGACCGGACGTCCGCGCTGGGCGCCCCGACCGCGTACGCCCTGATGCCCGGGGGGAACGTGCCGCCGATGTACTCCCCCGACGCGCTGTTCGCGCCGCGGTCCGGGTTCACGCAGCACCAGCTGTGGGTCACGGCGTACGACGAGACCCAGCGGTTCGCCGCCGGCGACTACCCCAACCAGCACCCGGGCGGGCAGGGCCTGCCCGCGTACGGCGCCGCGGACCGGCCGCTGGAGGGCGGCGACGTCGTCGTCTGGTACACGTTCGGCGCGCACCACGTCGTGCGGCCGGAGGACTGGCCGGTGATGCCGGTCAGCACGGTGGGTTTCATGCTCAAGCCCACCGGGTTCTTCGACGGCAACCCGGCGCTGGACCTGCCCCCGGCTGCGGACCACTGCCACGAGTAGGCCAAGCGGGACGTCGCGAGCGGGATGTCCGGCTCGGGCTGCGCGGGCGCGTCCGGGCCGGGCTCAGGCCCGCTCCAGCAGCGCGACGCACTCGAAGTGGTGGGTCATCGGGAAGGCGTCGAACGCGCGCAGCTCGGTCATCCGGTAGCCGCGACCGGCGAAGAGCGCGACGTCGCGGGCGAGCGCCGCCGGGTCGCACGCCACGTGCAGCACCCGCCCGGGCGCGTGCTCGCACAGCGCGTCCACGAGGTCGCGGCCCAGCCCGCGCCGCGGCGGGTCGGCGACCACCACGTCCGGACGGTCGCCGAGACGCCCGACCAGGTTCTCGACGCGCCCGGCCCGCCAGCGCAGCTGCGGCAGGTCCGCGAGCGCCGCCTGCCGTCCGCGACGGCCTGCCGCGACGACTCCACCACGGTGACCGCGCCGTCCGGCCCGACCTGCCCGGCGAGCACGGCGGCGAAGAGCCCCACCCCGCCGTAGAGGTCCCACGCGGTGCCGCCGCGCGGGGCGTCCGCCCAGCGTCGACCACCCCGGCCAGCACGTCCGGCAGCGCGGGGTGGACCTGCCAGAAGACGCCCGGCGAGAGCCGCCACTCGCGCCCGGCCGCCCGCTGGAGCACCGGCTCGGCGCCGCCCGCGTGCACCGCGCCGGTGGCGTCGGCGACGACCTCGATCTCGGTGCCCGGCTCGTGGTGCCCGCCCAGCACGGGCGGCAGCACGCCGGCCGGCGCGAGCGGGCAGTCGTCGATCGGCAGGACGTCGTGGCTGCGGTGGGCGCGCAGCCCGGCCCGGCCCTCGTCGTCCACGGCCAGGCGCACCCGGTGCCGCCAGCCCAGCGGCCCGCCCGGCAGCTCCTCCACCACGACGGCCCGCTCGATCCCCGCGAGCCGCCGCAGCTGCTCGGCCAGCACGTCCGCCTTCAGCGCGCGCTGCGCGGCCGGATCGGCGTGCTGGAGGTCGCACCCGCCGCAGCCGCCCGCGCGGGCCCACGCGCACGGCGCCGGCACCCGGTGCGGGGACGCCTCCAGCACCGTCACGGCGTCGGCGCGGCAGAACGAGCCGCCGGCGTCCTCGTCCACGACGCGAGCACCCGCTCGCCGGGCAGCGCGTGCCGCACGAACACGACCCGCCCCTCCGACCGGGCGACGCAGTGCCCGCCGTGGGCGATCGGACCGACCTGCAGCTCCAGCACGCGGTCGGTCCAGTCCAGGCCGGTCCGGGCCACCGCCGACACCCCGCCCGCCGTCACGTCCGCGGCCCGGACGACGAGGTGGCGGCCGGCGGGGCGGCGGCCGGCGGGGCGGCCGGCGGCCCCGCCCGGCCGTCGTCGGGCGGCGCCGACTCGTACCCGCGCCGGTAGGACCCCGGCGCCGTCTCCGGGCGGCGCGGGACCGCGGCCCGCTCGGACGACTGGAGCTGCCACGGCACGCTCGTGACCATGACCCCCGGCTGGAACAGCAGCCGGCCCTTGAGCCGCAGCGCGCTCTGGTTGTGCAGCAGCTGCTCCCACCAGTGCCCCACGACGTACTCGGGGATGAACACCGTGACGACGTCGCGCGGGTTGGTGGACCGGATGCGCTTCACGTAGTCGAGCACCGGCTTCGTGATCTCGCGGTAGGGCGACTCGACGACCTTGAGCGGCACCGGGATCTTGCGCCGTTCCCAGTCGCGCACGAGCCGCTTCGTGTCGGCCTCGTCGACGTTGACCGTGACGGCCTCCAGCACGTCCGGCCGCGTCGCCCTGGCGTAGGAGAGCGCCCGCAGGGACGGCTTGTGCAGCGTGGAGACCAGCACGATCGCGTGGTTGCGCGAGGGCAGCACGGTGTCGGTGTCGCCGGCGACCAGCTCGGCCGCCACCCGGTCGTAGTGCCGCCGGATGGCGATCATCATCACGTAGAACAGGGCCATCGCGGCGATCGCGATCCACGCGCCCCGCGTGAACTTCGTGATCAGCACCACCACGAGAACGCTGGCCGTCATGGCCGCGCCGAAGCCGTTGATCACCCGCGAGCGTTTCATGCGGCGGCGCTCGGCCGGGTCGGTCTCGGTCAGCAGGTGCCGGTTCCAGTGCCGCAGCATCCCGATCTGGCTGAGCGTGAACGAGGTGAACACGCCGACGGTGTAGAGCGCGACGAGCCGCGTCACCTCCGCCTGGAAGCCCACGACCAGCACGATCGCCACCGCGGCGAGCGCGAGGATGCCGTTGGAGAACGCCAGCCGGTCGCCGCGGGTGTGCAGCTGCCGGGGCAGGTAGCGGTCCTGCGACAGGATCGACCCGAGCACCGGGAAGCCGTTGTAGGCGGTGTTGGCGGCGAGCACGAGGATCAGCGCCGTCACCACGACCACGATGTAGAAGCCGGGCCGGAAGTCGCTGAACACGGCGTCCGCGAGCTGGGCCACCAGCGTCTGCTGGACGTAGCCGTCGGGGGCGCTCGGGAACTGGACGGCCGGGTACTCCGCGATCTTCGCCCCGGTGAGCTGGGCGAGCGCGATCAGGCCCATGAACATGCTCACCGAGATCACGCCGAGCAGCAGCAGCGTGGTCGCCGCGTTCCGCGACTTCGGCTTCCGGAAGGCGGGCACGCCGTTGCTGATCGCCTCGACACCGGTGAGCGCCGCACAGCCCTGGGTGAACGAGCGCAGCACCAGCAGCACGAGTGCGAGCCCGGTGAACGCGTCGCCCTCGGCGACCATCTCCAGGTCGGCGCTCGCGGCCTGCACGTCGTCGCCGAGGATCAGGATCCGGGTGAGCCCCCAGATGATCATCGTGCCGATGCCGATCATGAACGCGTAGGTCGGGATGGCGAACGCCACACCCGACTCGCGCACCCCGCGCAGGTTGACCGCCGTCAGGACGACGATCGCGCCCACCGCGAACGCCACCTTGTGCTCGGCGACGAACGGGACCAGCGCCCCGATGTTCGCCGCGGCGGCCGAGATGGAGACGGCGACCGTGAGCGTGTAGTCGACGAGCAGCGCGCTCGCGACCGTCAGCCCGGCGCGGCGGCCCAGGTTCACCGTGGCGACCTCGTAGTCACCGCCGCCCGACGGGTACGCGTGCACGTTCTGCCGGTAGCTCGTGACGACCGTCAGCAGCACGACCACGACGGCGAGCCCGATCCACGGCGAGAACGCGTACGACGCGACGCCCGCCGCCGACAGCGTCAGGAAGATCTCCTCGGGGGCGTAGGCCACCGAGGACATCGCGTCGGACGCGAAGACGGGCAGCGCGATCCGCTTCGGGAGCAGGGTGTGGGCGAGACGGTCGCTGCGCTGCGGCCGCCCGACGAGGACGCGCTTGAGCGCGACGCCGAGCCTGGGCACGGAGCAGAGCCTATGCGGTGCCGGGACGTCGTACGCGATAGCGTGCGCACGACGTGGGAGGCCGATCGGTGTACGTCGTGATCATGGGATGTGGGCGGGTCGGCTCGTCGCTGGCCGCCGGTCTCGAACGGCTCGGGCACGAGGTGGCCGTCATCGACCGCGACCCCCAGGCGTTCCGCAGGCTGAGCCCGGACTTCCGAGGCACGCAGGTGGTCGGCGAGGGCTACCACCGCGACGTCCTCGTGGCGGCCGGGGTGGGCCGCGCGCAGGCGTTCGCGGCGGTGTCCAGCGGCGACAACTCCAACATCATCTCCGCCCGGGTGGCCCGCGAGACGTTCGGCATCGAGCGGGTCGTCGCCCGCATCTACGACGCGAAGCGCGCCGCCGTCTACGAGCGGCTCGGCATCCCGACCGTCGCCACGGTGCCGTGGAGCACCGACCGGCTGATGCGCATGCTGCTGCCCGACGGGGTGGCGTCGGCGTGGCGCGAGCGACCGGCACCGTCGCGATCCTGCCGCTGCCCGTGCACGAGGAGTGGGTCGGGCGGCCCATCCGCGAGCTGGAGGCGGCCACCGGGTCGCGCGTCGCGTTCATCGTCCGGTTCGGCACCGGGGTGCTCCCGAAGGCCGACACGGCGGTGCAGGCCGAGGACACGGTGTACGTCGCCGCGGTCTCCGGCACGGTGAGTGACGTCACGGCCGCCGCCGCGGCGGCGCCCCAGGAAGGTTGAGGACGATGCGCGTCGCGATCGCGGGTGCGGGTGCGGTCGGCCGCTCCATCGCGCTGGAGCTGGTGGAGAACAAGCACCAGGTGATGCTCATCGAGCGCGACCTCGCGAACATCGACCCGGAGTCCGTCGAGCGCGCCGAGTGGGTGCACGCCGACGCCTGCGAGCTCAGCTCGCTGGAGGAGGCCGGGCTGGAGAACTGCGACGTCGTCATCGCCGCCACCGGCGACGACAAGGTCAACCTGGTCGTGTCGCTGCTGGCCAAGACGGAGTTCGCGGTGCGCCGGGTCGTCGCGCGCGTGAACGACCCCCGCAACGAGTGGCTCTTCGGCGAGAACTGGGGCGTCGACGTCGCCGTCTCGACGCCCCGGCTGCTCGCGGCCCTGGTGGAGGAGGCCGTCGCGGTCGGCGACCTCGTGCGGCTGCTGACGTTCCGGCAGGGCCAGGCCAACCTCGTCGAGGTCACCCTCCCGGCCGACACGCCGCTCGCCGGCAAGCCGGTCCGCTCGCTGCGGCTGCCGTCCGACGCCGCGCTGGTCGTGATCCTGCGCGGCGGGCGGGTGATCGTCCCGCAGCCCGACGACGCGCTGGAGGCCGGCGACGAGATGCTCTTCGTCGCGACCTCGGCCGTCGAGGCGGAGATCAACGCGGCGCTCTCGCGCTCCTAGGTTCCTAGTGCCCCGTCCGGGAAGGTTGGTGCGGGAATCGGCGGATCCAGGCGTTCGCCGGCAAGGCGCCGGCCGGGCCTCGTACCGGGCGTACTCGGCCCGGTCGGCAACGCTCCACCTGCCCACCCCGCCGGCTCCGCCGGCCAGCCATCCCCCAGCGGCGGGCGGCTGGGCCGTCGAGTTCCGTGGCGAACCTTTCCGGACGGGGCACTAGCTCTCCGCGACCCGGAGGCGGTGCGCCCGGCGCACCGCCCAGATCGTGCCGAGCAGCGCCACCGCGAACAGCGGCAGGCCCATGAGCAGCCGGGCCACGCCCAGCCACGTCTCCTCGTCGACGTTGTAGAGCCAGCCCTGCACGACGAGCCGGCGCCGAACACGACCGTCCACAGCAGGCTGGCGAACGTGTACGCGCGCAGCAGCCGGGGGTCCTTGCGCCAGGCGTGCCCGTGGCCGTTGATGCCGTGCCAGATGACGCCGGCCAGCGGCCAGCGGACCAGCACCGACACGAGGAACGCGAGCGCGGCCGCGGCGCTGAACAGCAGGCCGGGCAGGTAGAAGCCGCGCGCCTCGCCGGTGCGGTACGCGATGAACGCCGCGATGCCGACGCCGAGCAGGCCGGAGATCGCCGGCTGGACGGGCTGCTTGCGGAAGATGCGCCAGCCCGCGATGACAACCCCGGCCGCGATCGCCGCGACCAGCGCGGGCTGCAGCCCGGCCAGCACGTTGACGACGATGAAGACGACCACCGGGACGGTCGAGGCGACGATCCCCTGCACGCCCCCCATCTGCTCCATGAGCGTGGGGAACTGGCGCTCCCGGTCCGGCTGGCGCCGCCGTCGCCGGCCTCGGGCTCGGGCGGCGGACCAGCGCTCACATCGCTCCTACGGGGTGTTGGCCTGGCAGATCTCGTAATAGGGGTTGTAGAGCACCTTGCGGCCGTCGCGCACGGCCAGCCGACCGCGCACCCGCATCGTGCGGCCCGGCTCGATGCCGGGGATGCGCCGCCGACCCAGCCAGATCAGCGTGACGCCGTCGGTGCCGTCGAAGAGCTCCGCCTGCAGCGAGGCGTCCGCATCCTGCGGGCAGAACTCTACGCTGCGCAGCCTACCGAGCATCGTCACCTCCTGCCCGGAGCAACACTCGGCGGCGCGCTGGGCGCCGGAACGCTCGGCGCCCTCGGACAGATCGTCGGCGTCGAGCACCTCGACGTCGCTGGTCAGCCTGCGCAACATGCGGCGGAACGCACCGCCATCGGTGCCGGCCATCACTCTCCCAGCTGCTCGGAGCCCAGCCCCGGACCCGTACGGTCAACAGCGTAACTCTCCGGAAACGTCCCCGCGTGCCCGTGCCGGACACGAATACGGCACATCGCCCGTCGAGCGCCGAGCGGTCGGCGCGCTGCGCTGTGCCCCCGTTGCGGGCCGTCGTCCTGCCGGGTTCCGGATCGGACGCGGTGTTCGTCCGGGCCGCGTTCGCGGGGCCGCTGCGGGCGCACGGGGCCGCGCTGGACGCCGTCGCGCCGCGGCCGGGCCGGGACGTCGTCGCGGGGTACCGGGCCGCGCTCGACGCGGCGCTGGAGCAGGCCCTCGCGACGGGCGGGCGGGTGCTCGGCCGGCGGGGTGTCGCTCGGCGCGCACGTCGTGGCGACGTGGGCGGCCGCGA